>JALUAG010000053.1 GCA_027045875.1 Alphaproteobacteria bacterium
CGGCGCCCTGCGCGCCGCGGGTGTCGAGCTGGTGGTGGCGGAACCCTGCGAGATCGAGGAGAGGGCCTGATGCTGTTCGACTTCTTCGGCGGCAAGTCCAAGGTGGTGATCGGCATGGTCCACATCGGTGCCCTGCCGGGTTCGCCCCTCTACGACGCCGAGGGTGGCATGGATCGGCTCCTCGAAGGCGTGCTCACGGATCTCGAGCGGCTGCAGCAGGGCGGCGTCGATGCGGTGATGTTCGGCAACGAGAACGACCGCCCCTACACCCTCGAGGCGCCGCCCGAGGCGCTCGCCGCGATGACCGCCATCGTGACCGCCGCGAAGCCCCATCTGCGCGTCCCCTTCGGCGTCGACTATCTGTGGGATCCCGAGGCCAGCGTCGCCATCGCCTGCGCCACGGGCGCCCGTTTCGCCCGCGAAGTGTTCACCGGCGTCTACGCCTCCGACATGGGGCTGTGGCAGCCCGATGCCGCCGCCGCCCTGCGGCTGCGCCGCCGCCTCGGCCGGCCCGATCTCAAGCTGCTGTTCAACGTCAACGCCGAGTTCGCGGCCTCCCTCGATACCCGCCCCATCGCCCTGCGCGCCCGCAGCGCCGTCTTCTCCTCCCTGGCCGATGCCGTGCTGGTCTCCGGACCTCTGACGGGGCAGCCGGCCGAGACCTCGGAACTCGCGGCGGTGCGGGAGGCGCTGCCCGAGGTGCCGCTGTTCGCCAATACCGGCGTCGACATCGACAACGTGCGGGAGGTCCTGGCGATCGCCGACGGCTGCATCGTCGGCACCCATTTCAAGGTCGACGGCGACACCTGGAACCCGGTCGACGGCGAGCGGGTGGCCCGGTTCATGGAGGTGGTCGAAAGGCTGCGCTGAGCCATGGCGCTTCTCCTCGGCATCGACATCGGCACCACCTCGACGGTCGGCATCCTGGTCGATTCCGAGACCGGGCGCACCCTCGCCACCGCCGACCGACCGGCCGAGCTTTCGAGCCCGAGACCGGGATGGGCGGAGGAGGATCCCCGCCAGTGGTGGGACAATCTCCGTCATCTGCTGCCGGAGCTCCTGCGCCGGGCCGGTGTCACCGGCGCCGAGGTGGCCGCCGTCGGCGTGGCCGGCATGGTGCCGACCCTGATCCTGCTCGACGAGCGGGGCGAGGTGCTGCGGCCCTCGATCCAACAGAACGACGCCCGGGCGGTGGCCGAGATCGAGGAGTTCCGGCGCCGCTTTCCCGAGGAGGAGGTGCTGGCCCGCACCGGCAGTGCCGTCACCCAGCAGAGCATCGGCCCCAAGCTCCTCTGGCTGCGCCGCCACGAACCCGAGGTGATGGCCCGCGCCCGGCGGGTGATGGGCTCCTACGACTTTGTCGTCCACCGGCTGACGGGCGTCTTTTCGGCCGAGCGCAACTGGGCCCTCGAAAGCGGGCTGTTCGATTTCCGTCACGAGCGCTGGATCCCCGAGATCCTCGACTTCGCCGGTATCGACGAGGACCGTCTCGGGACGGTGCGCTGGCCGCGCGAGGTGGTGGGCGAGGTGACATCGCGGGCCGCCCGCGAGACCGGACTGCGGGCGGGCACGCCGGTGGTGGCCGGCAGCGCCGATCACGTCGCCTCCACCTTCTCCGCCGGGGTGGTGGAGGAGGGCGACCTGCTGGTCAAGCTGGGCGGTGCCGGCGACATTCTCTTCTGCACCGATCGACCGGTCGTCGATCGGCGGCTCTTCCTCGACTACCATCTCGTGGAGGGGCGCTGGCTCCCGAACGGCTGCATGGCGGCGAGCGGCAGCCTCATCAAATGGTTCGTGCGCGAGTTCGGCTGCGGCGCCGGCTATGCCGAGCTCGACCGCGAGGCGGCGGCGGTGCCGCCTGGCGCCGAGGGGCTCGTGCTGCTGCCCTACTTCCTCGGCGAGAAGACACCGGTCAACGACCCGCAGGCGCGAGGGCTGTTCTTCGGTCTCACCCTGAGCCACCGCCGCGGCCATCTGTACCGTGCCCTGCTCGAGGGGATCGGCTTCGGCTTTCTCCATCATCTGGCGGTGCTCGAGGAGAAGGGGCTCGCCGTGCGGCGGGTGCGGGTGACCAACGGCGGCGCCCGCTCGGATCTGTGGAAGCGCATCACCGCCGACGTGCTGGGCCTCACCCTCGAGCCTCTGGCCGCCCATCCGGGCTCCTGCCTCGGCGCCGCCTTCGTCGCCGGCATGGGGATAGGCGCCTTCGCCGACTGGAGCGAGATCGACCGCTTCCTCGCCTTCGGCGAGCCGGTGATGCCCGATGCGCGCGCCCACGAGCGCTATCGCGAGCGTTTCCGCATCTACCGCACGCTCTATGAGCGCAACGCCGATCTCATGCACGCCCTCGCCGGGGAGGAAGGCGCATGACGGCGGCCCCCGTCCTCGCCATCGAGGGGTTGGAAAAGCGCTTCGGCGCGGTGCTGGCCGTGGCCGGCGTCGATCTCGCGGTGGCGGAGGGGGAGTTCGTCTCCCTGCTCGGCCCGTCGGGCTGTGGCAAGACCACCATCCTCCGCTGCATCGCCGGTTTCGAGCAACCCGACCGCGGGCACGTGCGGCTCGCGGGTGCGGTGGTGGACCGGCTGCCGCCGGAGCGGCGCGACATCGGCATGGTGTTCCAGTCCTACGCGCTGTTTCCGAACATGACGGTGGCCGGCAACATCGCCTTTCCCATGATGCTGCGGGGGATGCCGCCGGCCGAGCGCGCGCGGCGGGTCGAGGCGCTGCTCGAGGTGGTCCAGCTCCCGGGCTACGGCGAGCGCCGCATCTCGGAACTCTCCGGCGGCCAGCGGCAGCGGGTGGCGCTCGCGCGGGCGCTCGCCAAGGAGCCCCGCCTGCTGCTGCTCGACGAGCCCCTCTCCGCCCTCGACGCCAAGATCCGCGAGGAGCTGCGGGTGGAGATCCGCCACATCCAGAAGGAGCTCGGCATCACCGCCCTCTACGTGACCCACGACCAGGAGGAGGCGCTCGCCATCTCCGACCGGGTGGTGGTCATGAACGCGGGCCGGATCGAACAGGTCGGCTCCCCGATCGAGATCTACCGCCGGCCCGCGACCCTGTTCGTGGCCGGTTTCGTGGGCACCATGAACTTCTTCGAGGGGCTGGTCCTCGAGGGACGCTTCCGCTGGCGGGAACACCCCCTCGTCCACCACGGCGCGGCGGCCTTCCGCGACGGCGACGCGGCGGTGCTGTGCCTGCGCCCGGAGGAGATGCGGGCGGCGCCGGCGGGCGAGGATCTCGATCTCGCGAACCGCCTCGAAGGAGTGGCGGGTCCCACCACCTTCCTCGGCTCCGTCGCCCGGCTGCGCGTGCTTCTCGCCGGCGATCGGCCGGTCGACATCGACATGCCGGCCACCGAGGTGGGGCGGTTTCCGATGGGCGAGGCGGTCACCATCGGCTTTTCCGCCGAGGCCGGGCTGCTGCTGCCGGCCGGGCGGGAGGATGCCGGCGGAGGCGCGGTCGCGCGGCTCGCGCCGGCGCATTCGGGGGAGGCGACATCGGGTCGCGGAACGACCGAAGAAGCAAGGAGGGAAGCGTCATGAACGGTCGGACAACCTGGATCGCGACGATCGCCGTGGTGGCGCTCGCGGGCGCGGCTCCGGCCACCGCCGGCGAGGTGGACCTCGAGGCGCTCGCCGAGAAGGCGCGGGCCGAGGGCGGGGTCATCAACACCTACGGCATGCCGGAGACCTGGGCCAACTACGGCGGCATCTACGCCCGCTTCGAGGAGAAGTACGGCATCCGCCAGCAGGACATCGACATGGGTTCCTCGGTGGTGCTGGCCCGCATGCGGGAGGAGAACGCCTCCAAGAACGACGTCGCCGATCTCAAGCCCGCCTTCGCCTCGATCCTGGCGAGCGAAGGCCTCACCTTTCCCTACGAGGTGAGCTGCTGGGCCGATCTGCCCGAAGGCCAGAAGGGCGTCGGCAAGGACGGGTCCGCCTGGTACGCCGCCTACAAGGGGACGCTGGGGTGGATCGTCAACACCCGCATGGTGGAGAAGGTGCCGCGCAGCTGGAAGGATCTCGCCGATCCCGCCCTCAAGGGCATGGTGAGCTATCTCGACCCGCGGGCCACGGGTACCGGCGAGGCCACCGTCAAGGCGGTCGCCTACGCCATGTCGGGAGACGCTTACGACGTCGAGGCGGGTGCCGCCTTCCTCGGGAAGCTGCACGAGATGGGCGTCATCGCCTCGGTCGATCCCAAGGTCGACGTCTCCAAGTTCCAGCGGGGCGAGGTCGCGATCCTCATCAACTTCGACTACAATCTGCTGAAGTGGAAGGAGGACCTCGGGATTCCGGCGGAGGTCGTGATCCCCGAGGACGGCACCATCGCCTCCGGCGGCGGCGTGGTGGGTGCCCGCAACGCGCCCCATCCGGAGACCGTCAAGCTGTTCCTCGAGTATCTGCTCTGCGGTGAGGGACAGCAGCTCTACGCCCAGGGGTTCGTCTCGCCGATGAACCCGACGGTCGAGCTGCCGGCCGAGGTGGCGGCCAAGTTCCCGCCCAAGGAGGCCTACAAGAACGTCCGCTTCGTCGATTACGCCAAGGACGCGGAGATCTCGGACGCCCTCAAGGCGGCCTGGGCGCAGGCGGTCGGCGCCCAGTGAGCGACGGCCGTTCCGGGGGCGGCGCCGACGCCGCCCCCCTTCCTGCCGCCGCCCGCCGCCGGTTCGGGCCCATGCGGCCGGAGCTCTTCCTGCTGGCGCCGCTGCTGCTGTTCGTCCTCGCCTTCGAGATCTACCCGATCCTCGTCATGGCCTGGCGTTCCTTCTTCGACCGGGCCGGCGACGTCACGCTCGCCAACTATCTGCGCATCCTCGAGGATCCGGTCTACCGAACGGCGGTCCGCAACTCGCTCCTGTTCGCCACCGCCGGCGCCATGGTGGGGGCCGTCGGCGGCACCTTCGTGGGATATCTGGCGCCCCGCCTGCCGCCCCGCATCCATCGCTTCCTGCTGTCCCTCTATTCGCTGCCGCTCACCCTCTCCGGCCTCGTGGTGGCCTTCGCCTTCATCGTCCTCCTCGGCCGCAACGGGGTGCTCAATCTGATCGTCCAGCAGGTCTTCGGCCTGCCGCGGGACGTCTACTTCGACATCTATTCCTGGTACGGCATCGTTCTCGTCTACGCCTTCTTCCAGATCCCCCTCATGACCCTGACCATGGCGGCGGTGTTCGAGAACCTCGACCGCTCGCTGATCGAGGCGGCGCGCAATCTGGGCGCGCGCCCCTGGCAGGTGTGGCGCTACGTGGTCGTCCCGGTGCTGGCGCCCGGCTTTCTCGCCGGGCTGTCGATCCAGTTCGCGGGGCTGCTCGGGGCCTTCGGCACCGTGCTGGCGCTGGTCGGCGGCGCCAAGAACCTGCTCGCCATCCAGATCTACTACCACACCTCGGAATCCACCTACGACCTGCCCCAGGCGGCGGCGCTGTCGATCACCCTGATCGCCATCATCGCCGGCGTGCTGGTGCTGCTCAACCGGCTCGAACGGTGGGCGCGACGCAGCGGCGGAGGCTGAGCCCGTGCATCGCCTGAGCGCCTTCCAGGTCCTGCTCCTGATCCTGCTCGTCGCCTTCGTGGTGGTGCCGATCGCGATGCCGGTGATCTTCTCCTTCAGCCTCTTCTGGCAGGACATCCTGCCCGAGGGCTTCACCCTGCGCTGGTACCAGAAGATCCTGGCCAAGCCGGCCACCTCCCGCTCCCTCGGCGTGTCGCTGATCGTCGCCACCAGCGCCGTGCTGCTGAACCTGCTGATCGCGGTGCCGGCCGGCTACGCCATCTCGCGCCTGCACGGCCGCTTCCGGCGGTTCATGACCACCGTCGCGCGGGTGCTGCCGCTGGTACTGCCGCCGGTGATCGTCGGCACCGCCCTGCTGCTGGCCTTCTCGAAACCCCCCTTCGCCTTCTCGGGGACCATCTGGATGGTGATCGTGGCGCACACGCTGCTCGGCTTTCCCTTCATGATCCGCAACACGCTCGCGAGCTTCGACACCATCGACGTGGACACCCTCTCCGAGGCGGCGGCGAGCCTCGGCGCCAATCTCTGGCAGCGCCTTCGCTACGTCATCGTGCCCAACGTGCTGCCGGGCGTGCTGGCGGGGGCGCTTTTGGTGTTCGCGATCTCCATCGGCGAGTTCGAGGTCACGAGCATGGTGGCCGGCTTCGAGGCCCAGACCCTGCCCCTTCAGCTCTTCCAGCAGATCCGCAACGACATGCGTATCGCGAGCGCGATCTCGGCCTTCCTGGTCTACGTGTCCCTCGTCTGCTTCCTGGGCATGACCTGGCTCGGCGGATATCTGCGCGAGCGCCGGGCATGAGGCGCGAGCTCGAGGTGGCGGTGGCGGCGGCGCGCGAGGCGGGAGCGTTGCTCGCCGCCGGTTTCGGCGGCGCCCGCCGGGTCACCTACAAGCGGGCCGCCGATCCGGTGACCGAGATGGACCGGCGGGCGGAGCGCCTGCTGCGGGAGCGGCTCCGGGCCGCCTTCCCGGATTACGGCTTTCTCGGCGAGGAGGGGGAGGGCGACCGCGCGGCCGAGGTGCGCTGGATCGTCGATCCCCTGGACGGGACCACCAACTACGCCCACGGCTTTCCCCGCTTCTGCACCGCCATCGCCCTCGCACGGGCGGGCGAGGTGCTGCTCGGCGTGATCTTCGATCCCCTGCGGCAAGAGCTCTTCACCGCCCGGCGCGGTGGCGGCGCCTTTCTCGACGGCCGGCCCGTCGCCGTCTCCAATACGGCGGAGCCGTCCCGGGCGCTCCTCGCCTCCGGCTTTCCCTACGACGCCTGGACCAGCGAACGGGACAACACCCGCGAATGGCGGGCCGCCGTCAAGACGGCGGAGGCGGTGCGCGCCACCGGGTCCTCGGCGCTCGATCTCGCCTATGTGGCCTGCGGTCGCCTGGACGGTTTCTGGGAGTACGGGCTCGAACCCTGGGACATGGCGGCGGGGGCGCTGCTCGTGGTGGAGGCGGGCGGTACCGTCTCGGCCATCGACGGCGGGGCCTTCGATCCCTTCCGCCCCAGCATCCTCGCCACCAACGGCCGGTTGCAGGATGCCATGCTGTCGCTGTTGCGGCCGCGTTGACGGTCCGTTGCCGGCCGGCGGCTTGATGGCGGTGCCGACGGCCGCCATCTGGCCCCGCACAGCCCCGACAGCGAAGGACCGTCATGTCACCCCTGCCGACCCTCTCCGTGAGCCACGGTTCGCCCACGGTGGCCGTGGATCCCACGCCGGCCCATCGCTTTCCGCGCTCGCTCGGAACGCGCCTCCCGCGGCCGCGGGCGATCCTCCGCGTCTCCGCCCACTGGGAGACGGCGCGGCGCGCCGTCACCGCCGCCGCGCGCCCGGAGACGATCCACGATTTCGCGGGCTTTCCCTAAGCCCTCTACGCGCTGCGCTATCCGGCCCCGGGCGATCCGGCCCTCGCGGAGACGGTGGTGGCGCGGCTCGCCGCCGCCGGCATCGACGCCCGGATCGATCCCGTCCGCGGCCTCGACCACGGCCGCCCGGGCCCCGCTCCTCCTGATCCTCCCGGAGGCCGATGTCCCGGTGCTCCAGCTCTCGGTCCGGCCGACCGCCGGAACGGACCACCAGCTGGCGCTGGGGCGGGCGCTCGCGCCGCTGCGCGAGGAGGGGGTGCCGGTCCTCGGCAGCGGGGCGGTCATCCACGATCTGGCCGACGCGCTCGGGCGGCTCCGGGCCGGCGCCACGGCGACCGGCGATCCGGCCCCCGACCGGGCGGTGGCCTTCACGGCGGGTGGCGGCCGCGGGCGGCGGCTGCACGGCAGCTTCGAGTTCGGCAGCGTCGGCATGGCGGCCTTCGCGTTTCCCGACCTCGCCTGAACCGGGTGGCGAAATCCGCTGACCCGGGGGACCGCTCGCGCTAGGCTGCGGCCGGAGATCGGGTGGGAGATCGGCGATGGTCGTGGTGGTGTTCGAGTTCGAGCTCGGCGAGGGAGGGGGCGAACGCTATTTCGCACTCGCCCGCGCCCTGCGCGAGGAGGTGGAACGGATCGACGGGTTCCTCTCGGTGGAGCGCTTCCGCAGTCTCACCGACGAGCGGCGCTTCGTCTCCGTCTCCTTCTGGCGCGACCTCGAGGCGGTCGAGCGCTGGCGGCGCCATCTCGAACATCGCCGGGCGCAGGCGGAGGCCATGGAGGGCGATTTCTTCGCCGACTTCCGGATCACCGTCGCCGAGGCGGTGCGCAGCTACGGCAAGAGCGAGGCCCTGGCCCGCCACCGGGGGGCGTGATCCGGCTTCACTCCCGTCGCAGGGGCTCGCCCCAGAAATCGTCGGCGAGGAGCCGTTCGGCCAGCCGCTCGGCGGCCCGTTCCAGGAGCCGCTCGCCCTTTTCCGCCGAAGCGGCGGTGGGATCACCGAGGGCGCCCGAGGGCGTGCGGTCGGCGAAGCTCCGGAACCGGTACGCCCCTTCGGGACGCCAGGCGGGATCGTCCCTGGGATCGGGACAGGCCGCTTCCTCGAGCCGGCCGAGATCCACGAGATCGGCCCGCGTCGCCAGCATCATCGAGGTCTCCGCCTCGCAGCCGTGGTGGATGCTGCGCTGGCGCTCCAGCAGCGGATCGAGGAGATCGGCGGCGAGATGCCAGTAGGTGGCGGTGACCAGCGGAATGCCGAAATCGAGGCTCAGCCGCTCGGTCACCACCTGCAGCGCCGCGATGTTGCCGCCGTGGCTGTTGAGCAGGCAGAGGTGACGGAAACCGTGGCGGTGCAGGGAGCCGACGATGCCCCGAAGCAGCGCCTCGAAGGCCCGGAAATCGAGGGTCACCGTACCGCCGAAGGCCATGTGGTGTTCGGAAAGCCCGGTCCATACCGGTTCCGTCACCAGTACGGGATGGTGCTCGACGACGCGCTGGGCGGCGAGACGCGCCACCTCGCGGCCGAGGAACATGTCGGTGCCCACGGGCAGATGCGGCCCGTGCTGCTCCATCGCACCCACCGGCACGACGACGATGGCGTCGCGTCGGGCGAGCTCGCGCAGCTCGCGGGCCGTCAGCTCGGCGAAGCGCTGGGAACGCTGTTTCACGAGGCCACCTCCAGGATGCGGTCGAGGGCGTGGGCAAGCCGCGCGAGCTGCGCCGGTTCGGACATCCGGTGGTCGCCCTCCTTGACCAGTTCCACCGTCACATGCGGGGTCTCGAGCTTGGCCGCGAGCTCGAGGGAGAGCTCCCAGGGCACCGCCTCGTCGCGCTGGCCGTGGAGGATGTGGACCGGACAGCGGATCGGCACGGTTGCCGCCTCCAGCAGCAGATGCCGTCGGCCGTCCTCGATCAGGGCGCGCGTGATCGGCACCGGTTCCTCGTAGTCGGAGGGCTCGAACACCACCCCCTCGCGTTCGAGCCGCGCCCGTTTCGCGGCGTCCCAGGCCCGCCACATCAGCCGTTCGGTGAAATCCGGGGCCGGCGCCACCAGCACCAGACCGCGCACGCGCTCCGGCCGGGCGATCGCGGCCAGGAGCGCCACCCAGCCGCCCATCGAGGAGCCCACCAGCACCGCCGGTCCCTCCACCAGCTCGTCGAGCACGGCGAGGGTGTCCTCCTTCGCGCCGCCGATGGTGAAGGTCTCGAAGCGCCCCGAGGAGCGGCCGTGTCCGCGGTAGTCGAACCGCAGATAGGCCCGGCCGCACCTTCCGCAGTGGGCGTCGAGATGGAGCGCCTTGGTTCCTTCCATGTCGGAGCGGAAGCCGGGCAGGAAGACCACCGTGGGCGGCGTTCCGGGACGCCGCTCGTAGGCGATGCGAATTCCGCCGTCGCGTGAGAGTTCGGGCATGGGTGAACGTTCCGATAGAAGCGTGTGGCCGGGCGTTCGCCTTCATGCTAGCACGGGGCACGTCCGGCCGACAGCAGGCCCCGACCTTTTCCGCCCGCCGGAGACCGCCCGTCCCGATGTGCGCCGTCGAAGCCGCCCCGCCGACCCCCGTCCTGTTCGCGCTTCCCGACATCGACCGCGAGTGGCACGGTCGCTACGCACTCGCCCTCGCGCGCGCGGCCCGGGCGCGCGGTCTGGGCTTCGCCGTCGTTTCGGGCGGCGGCGATCTCGAACGCGAGCTCGCCGTCGCCGGCGCGGTCGACTTCCGCCTTCCCTTCGAGACCCGCTCGCTGGCCGCGGTGTGGATGAACGCCCGGCGGCTCGCGCGCGTGCTCCGCCGCCAGCGGGTGGCGCTGCTGCACGCCATCGGGCCGCTCGTGGCGTCGAGCGCCGTGCTGGCGGCGCGCCGTTGTCGGCGTGCGGCGCTCGTGACCCTCACCGAGCTGCCGCAAGAGGGGGGCGGCATGCTGCGCCGCCATCTGCTCCGCCGCATCGGGCGTGCGGATCGGCTGCTCGCCCCCTCGGCCTACGCCCGGCGCGAGGCGGAACGGGTGTGGGCGCTGCCGGCGGAGCGGCTGCGCCGCGCGCCGCCCGGCATCGACCTCGAGCTGTTCGACCCGTCGCGCGTCACCGGCCATCGCATCCTGGCGCTGGCCGAACGCTGGCACCTCCCGCCGGACCGGCGGGTGGTGATGCTGCCGGCGCCGTTGGCCGAGGGCTACGGGCACGAACGGCTGCTGCGGGCGGCGGCCGCCCTGCGGCGCCGCGATTTCGACCTGCTGTTCGTCGGCCCCGATGCCGGGAACGAGCGGTTCGCGCGCCGTCTCGAGGCATTGCTGCGGGAGACCGGCCTCGGCGAGCGGGTGCGCTTCGCCGCCGACTGCGAGGACATGCCGGCCGCCTACCGGCTCGCCGATCTCGTCGTGTTCCCCGCCGACCGCGCCCTGCTCGCCTGCCCGCCGCTGCTCGAGGCGCAGGCGATGGCGCGGCCGGTGGTCGTGGCCGGCAGCGGCTGTCTGCCGGAGATGCTGCTGCCGATGGAAACCGGGATGGTGCTGGAGAGCGGCGAGCCGGCGGAGCTCGCGCGGGCCGTCGATCTCGTGCTCGACACGCCCGAGGCGGAGCGGCGGCGCGCGGGGGAGCAGGCGCGGCGCTTCGTGGCCGCCCGCTTCGATCTCCGGGAGGCGGTGGAGACGACCCTCGACATCTATCGCGAGCTGCTGGGCGCCGCGACGGTGGGCCGGCCCGCGGACGAGCCGGCGGCGCCGCGCCGGCGCGTCGCCGGCGACGCTTGACATCCCCGGGGCGCGGGCACAGCTTGCCCGACGCGCAGGCTCCGGCGAAACCTTCGTTCCGCCGCCACCGGGGGAGCCGCTCCATTCGTGAAAGTCGACGATGAACCGTGACGCCGTAGAAACCGAGAGTGCGGCCGCGCCGAGCGAAAGGCCGCGGCCGGTGACCATCACCCTGCCCGACGGTAGCCGCCGGACCTTCGACTATCCTCCGACCGGTGCGGAGATCGCCCGCTCCATTGGCAAGGGGCTCGCCAAGGCGGCGGTGGCGATCGAGGTGGACGGCGAGCTGCGGGATCTCGACCGGCCCATCACGCAGGACGCCAAGGTGCGGATCATCCGCGCCGAGGATCCGGAAGCCCTGCCCCTGCTGCGCCACGATGCCGCCCATGTGATGGCGGAGGCGGTGCAGGAGCTGTTCCCCGGCACCCAGGTCACCATCGGCCCGGCCATCGAGAGCGGTTTCTACTACGACTTCGCCCGCGACCGGCCCTTCACGCCCGAGGATCTCGAGAAGATCGAGCGGCGCATGGCCGAGATCGTGCGCGAGAACCGGCCGTTCCGTCGCGAGGAGGTGAGCCGCGAGGAGGCGCGCCGGCGCTTCGCCGAGATGGGCGAGACCTACAAGCTCGAGATCCTGGACGAGATTCCCGAGGACGAGCCCGTCACCCTCTACCATCAGGGCGACTGGTTCGACCTCTGCCGGGGACCGCACGGCCCCTCCACCGGCCGGATCGGCGCCTTCAAGCTCCTTAAGGTGGCCGGCGCCTACTGGCGGGGCGATCCCTCGCGGCCGATGCTCCAGCGCATCTACGGCACCGCCTTTCCGGACAGAAAGCAGCTCGAGGCCCATCTGAAGCGCCTCGAGGAGGCGGAGAAGCGCGACCATCGCCGTCTCGGCAGGGAAATGGACCTGTTCCATTTCCAGGAGGAGGCGGCGGGTTCCGCCTTCTGGCACCCGAAGGGCCGCATCCTGTGGCTCCAGATCGAGGCCTACATGCGGCGGCGGCTCGAGGCCGCGGGCTACGTCGAGGTGAAGACGCCGCAGCTCATCGACCGGTCGCTGTGGGAACGCTCGGGGCACTGGGAGAAGTTCCGCGAGCACATGTTCACGCTCGAATTCGAGAACAAGGCGCTCGCCATCAAGCCCATGAACTGCCCGGGGCACGTGCAGATCTTCAACACCCGGCTCCATTCCTACCGGGACCTGCCGCTCAGGATGGCGGAGTTCGGCTCCTGCCACCGGCGCGAGCCCTCGGGGGCGCTGCACGGGCTCATGCGGGTGCGGGCCTTCACCCAGGACGATGCCCACATCTTCTGTACGCCGGAGCAGATCACCTCCGAGACCGAGGCCTTCTGCGATCTGCTGATGCGCGTGTACCGCGACTTCGGTTTCGATGAAGTGCACATCAAGTTCGCCGACCGGCCGTCGGTGCGGGCCGGCGACGACGCCGTCTGGGACCAGGCCGAGAACGCGCTCTGGGAGGCGGTGCGCGGCACCGGCCTCGAGGTCACGCTCAATCCGGGCGAGGGCGCCTTCTACGGTCCCAAGCTCGAATTCGTGCTCAAGGATGCCATCGGCCGCGACTGGCAGTGCGGCACCCTCCAGGTGGACTTCGTGCTGCCCGAGCGGCTGGACGCGAGTTACGTGGGAGCCGACGGAGCCAAGCACCGGCCGGTGATGCTGCACCGGGCGATCCTGGGGTCCTTCGAGCGCTTCATCGGCATCCTGATCGAGCATTACGCCGGCCGGCTGCCGCTCTGGCTCGCGCCCGTGCAGGTGGTGGTGGCCACCATCACCAACGAGGCGGACGGCTATGCGCAGGAGGTCACCGAGGCGCTCCGAAGGGCCGGCCTGCGGGTCGAGCTCGACGCCGGTTCGGACAAGATCTCGTACAAGGTGCGGCTCCATTCGCACGCCAAGGTACCGATCATCCTCGCCGTCGGCAGGCGCGAGCGGGAGGAACGGACGGTCGCCCTGCGTCGCCTCGGCGGGCGCGCCCAGGAAATACTGCCGCTCGAGGAGGCGGTGTCCCGCCTGCGGCAGGAATCCCGCGCGCCCGATGCTTGAACGGTGTCCCCGGGACGTATAGTTTGGCAACTGCGGGCTCGCCTCGCGAGCCGGCCGTCTGCGCGCGCACCCGAGCCGACAACAGGAGGTTGATCGACCTTTATGAGTCCCACTTTACGCGATGAATACCGCGTCAACGAACGCATCGAGGCGCGGGAGGTCCGTCTGGTCGACGAACAGGGCAACATGGTGGGAGTGGTGCCGCTCGCGGAAGCGCTGGCACGCGCGGAGCGGGTCGGGCTCGACCTCGTGGAAGTGGCGGCCAACGCCACACCGCCCGTCTGCAAGATACTGGATTACGGCCGTTTCAAATACGAGGCACAGAAGAAGGCGAGCGCCGCCCGTAAGAAGCAGAAGATCATCGAAGTCAAAGAAATCAAGATGCGTCCCAATATCGACGAGAACGATTACCAGATCAAGATGCGCAAGGTCAGGGATTTCCTCCAGGAAGGCGACAAGGTCAAGATCACCCTCCGTTTCCGCGGCCGCGAGATGGCCCACCAGCATCTGGCGCTCGAGATCTTCGAGCGGGTCAAGAAGGATGTCGAGGGGCTGGCCAAGATCGAGCAGATGCCCCGGCTCGAGGGACGCCAGATGGTCATGGTCATGGCCCCCGCGAAATAGGGCGGGAACGGCCGTTGCCCGGAACCCGCCCTCGCGCGAGGAAAGGCCGGGAGAACGCTTCCGGCTTCCGGCCGCGGGCGTGAACCGGCGATGGGGACCGCGGGCGATCCCATTCATGCCGAACGGCTGACACGGCTGCGCCGGCTGCTTCGCGAGAGCGGTCTCGACGGGCTGTGGCTGCCGCGTACCGATCCCCACGGCAGCGAGTACCTGCCGCCCCACGAGGAGCGGGTGGCCTGGCTCAGCGGTTTCACCGGCTCCGCGGCCGTCGTCGTCGTCCTCGCCGACCGCGCCGCCGTGTTCACCGACGGCCGCTACACCCTCCAGGTGCGCACCGAGGTGGACGAGCGGCTCTTCGAGACCTGCCACATCGGCCGCGATCCGCCGGCGAGCTGGCTGGCCCGCCACCTCGAGCCGGGCCAGCGCCTGGGCTACGATCCCTATCTGGTGACCAAGGCCGAGCGCGAGCGCATCGAGCGGGTGTGCCGTCGGCGCGGGGCCGATCTGGTGGCGGTCGAGGCCAACCCGGTGGACCGGATCTGGGAGGACCGGCCGCCGCCGCCGCTGGGCCGGGTGACGGTCCACGACCTCGCCTATGCGGGTCGTCCCGGCCACGAGAAGCGGCAGGACGCCGGGCGGGCGATCGCCGAGCTCGACGCCGACTGGCTGGTGCTGACCGCCACCGACGCCATCTGCTGGCTGCTCAACCTGCGCGGTGCCGACATCCCCTTCAATCCGGTGATCCTGAGCTTCGCCCTCCTGCACCGCAGCGGTCGCTGCCGCTGGTTCGTCGATTCCCGCAAGCTGCCCCCCGACCTCGAGCTCGATGGCGAGGTCTCGGTCGAGCCCTACGAGGCCTTCCCCGCCGCCCTGGACGCCCTGGCCCGGGACGGAGAGACGGTGGTCGCGGATCCGAAGCTCGTGCGCGCGGGGTTCCTCGACAGGCTGACGGCCGGCGGCCGACCGCCGCTCGAGGAGGACGACCCGGTGGTCTTGGCCAAGGCCCGCAAGAACCCGATCGAGGTGGAAGGCGCCCGTCGCGCCCATCGCCGGGACGGGGCGGCGATGGTGCGCTTCCTCAAGTGGCTCGACGGGATCCCGCTCGACGGCAGCGTCACCGAGATGGACGTGGTACGCCGGCTCGAGGAGGAGCGTGCGCGCGATCCCCTCTATCGCGGCCCCAGCTTCGAAACCATCGCCGGACACGGCCCCGACGGTGCCATCGTCCACTACCGGGTGACCGAAGAGAACGCCCGCCCCCTGACCGCCGATACGCTGCTGCTGGTGGATTCCGGCGGACACTATCTGGACGGCACCACCGACATCACCCGCACCGTGGCCCTCGGCCGGCCGGCCCCGGCCATGCGCGAGCATTTCACCCGCGTGCTCAAGGGGCACATCGCGCTGGCCACGGTGTGCTTTCCCGAGGGCACGAGCGGTGCCCAGCTCGACAGTCTCGCCCGCCTCGCCCTCTGGCAGGCGGGCCTCGACTACGACCACGGCACCGGCCACGGGGTGGGCAGCTATCTCTGCGTCCACGAGGGCCCGCAGCGCATCGCCAAGACGGGCTCGGCGGTGGCCCTGGAGCCGGGGATGATCCTCTCGAACGAGCCCGGCTGCTACCGTTCCGGTGCCTACGGCATCCGGATCGAGAACCTGGTGCTGGTCCGGCGCCGCGAGCAGGGCCCGGAAGGCGGTGACCGGCCGCTCCTCGAGTTCGAGACCCTGACGCTCGCACCCATCGACCACCGTCTGATCCTGCCCGAGCTCCTCGACCGACGCGAGCGGGCCTGGATCGACGCCTATCACGCGCGGGTCCGGGACGGCCTGTCGCCCCTCCTCGACGCCGAAAGTCGGGTCTGGCTCGCCAAAGCCTGCGCGCCGCTCTGAACCGGCTGCCGGGCGGCTCCGATGCCGCGGACTAGAAGACCGCGCGGATGCGCCGCGCGAGGCGGCGGCCGAACAGGTTGATCCGGAACATGAAACGGTGGAGCCAGGCCTCCGCCCCGGCGACGATGGTCCCGGCGCGCGGATAGCGGGCCTTGAAACGTTCGAGCAGGCGTCGGGCCCAGGTGCTGTGGCGCGACAGCAGCAGGAGTCCCACGACGATGAACAGCACGCCCTGGAGAATGGGCAGGAAGAGCCCCACCACGCCGAGCAGCAGGAAGGCGTAGCCCAGGGCGAGGGTCAGTATCCGCGTCATGTCAATCCCGCGATGTCGTACCATTCCTCTTCACTCAGGATGCGGACGCCGAGCTCCCGCGCCCGGGCCAGCTTGCTGCCCGGATTGGCACCCGCGACCACGAAATCGGTACGCCGCGACACCGAGCCCGAGACCCTGGCGCCGAGCGCCTCCGCGCGCTGCTTGGCCTCGCTGCGGGTCATGCGGGACAGTTCGCCGGTGAAGACGACGGTCTTCCCGGCGAGCGGCGAGGCGGCGGTCGCCGGCGCCTCGACCGGTTCGATCTCGACCTCGCGGGCCAGCTCGTCGACGAGCTGCCGGTTGCGGGGCTCGCGGAAGAACTCGGCGAGGGCCTCGGCGATGGTGGGGCCGATGCCTTCGATGGCCTCGAGCTCCGCCCGCACCTCCGCATCGCCCTCCGCCAGCGCCTCCATCGCCCGCCGCCAGGCCGCGAAGCTTCCGTAATGGCGGGCGAGGATGCGGGCGTTGACCTCCCCCACATAGCGGATGCCGAGGGCGAAGATGAAGCGGTCCAGCGGGATGCGGCGCCGCGCCTCGATCATCGCCAGGAGGTTCCGGATCTTCTTTTCGCCCCAGCCTTCGAGCGCTTCGAGCCTGGCCAGCCGGTCGGGGCGGCGGGGCAGGCGGAAGAGATCGACCGGGCTCTCCACGATGCCCGCTTCCATGAGCTGGGGGATCTGCTTTCGTCCGAGCCCCTCGATGTCGAAGGCACGGCGGCCGACGAAATGCTTGAGGCGCTCGACCCGCTGCGCCGGGCAGAAGAGCCCGCCGGTGCAGCGGCGGATGGCCTCGCCCGGCGGCCGGATGGCGAGACTGCCGCAGACCGGGCAGCGGTCGGGGAAGACGAACGGCCGGCTGTCCGGCGGGCGTTTTTCCCGCACCACCTCGACCACCTGCGGGATGACGTCGCCCGCCCGTTGCACGACCACCGTGTCGCCGACCCGGATGTCCTTGGCGGCGATGTAGTCCTCGTTGTGCAGCGTGGCCCGCTTGACGACCACGCCACCGACCGTGACGGGTTCGAGTTCGGCCACCGGCGTGAGGGCGCCCGTGCGACCGACCTGGATCGTGATGTCGCGGATGCGGGTGAAGGCCTTCTGGGGACTGAACTTGTGGGCGATGGCCCAGCGCGGCGCCCGCTGCACGAAGCCGAGGCGCTCCTGGAGGGCGATGTCGTCCACCTTGTCCACCACCCCGTCGATGTCGTAGGGTAGCTCGAAACGCCGCTGCTCGAGATCGTCGTGGTAGGCGATCAGCTCCTTCTCGCTGTCGCAGCGGCGGGTGAGGGGGTTGACCGGAAAGCCCAGCTCGCGGATGCGGTCCAGAAAGCCGCTGTAGGTTCCGGTGATCGGGGGATCCGCCTCGCCCCAGCCCCAGACGAAGAAGCGCAGCGGCCGCTGGGCGGTGACCCGGCTGTCGAGCTGTCTGAGCGAGCCCGCGGCGGCGTTCCGCGGATTGGCGAAGACCGGTTCGCCCCGGGCCGCCCGTTCGGCATTCAGACGCTCGAAATCCCCGCGGTTCATGTAGACCTCGCCCCGCACCTCGAGTACCGGCGGCGGCCGGTCGGTCACGAGATGCTGGGGGATTTCCCGGATGGTGCGGACGTTGGCGGTCACGTCCTCTCCGGTGTAGCCGTCGCCCCGGGTGGCGGCGCTCACGAGCACCCCGTTCTCGTAGCGCAGCGAACAGGAAAGCCCGTCCATCTTGGGCTCCGCCACGTAGCGCAGCGGGGCGTCCGGCGGGAGGCCGAGAAAGCGCCGGATGCGCGCCGCCCACTCCCGCAGATCCCCCTCGTCCATCGCGTTGTCGAGGGTGAACATGGGCACCGCGTGACGGATCTTGCCGAATTCCTCGGCCGGTGGCGCACCCACGCGCAGGCTCGGGCTGTCGGGGCGCACGAGATGCGGGAAACGCGCCTCGATCAGACGGTTGCGGGTCTTGAGGGCGTCGTATTCGGCATCCGAGATCTCGGGCCGATCGAACACGTAGTAGAGCCGATCGTGGCGTTCGATCTCGCGGGCGAGCCAGGCGAGTTCCTCCCGCGCCTCCTCCTCGCTCAGCTTCGCCACCGGCTCGAAGAAGCTCGGCGGGGGTCCGAGCTTGCGGAGGCTGCGCGGCGGAACGGAGGTGTCCTGCTTTGGGGTCATCGCGCCGCTCCGCCGGCAGGGGAAAGGAGACTGTCGGCGGCGGCGCGGGCCGCCTCGGTGACCTCGACCCCGGCCAGCATGCGGGCGATCTCCTCCCGGCGCGCCTCCTCGTCGAGCGTCTCGACGGTGATCCGGGTACCCTCCTCGTCGACGGTCTTGGCGACCCGCAGATGATGGTCGGCCAGCGCGGCGATCTGCGGCGCATGGGTGACCACGATCACCTGCCGTTCGGCCGACAGCCGGCGCAGCCGCTCGCCCACCGCCGCCGCCACCGCCCCGCCGACGCCCGCGTCCACCTCGTCGAAGATCATGCTGGGCACGGGATCGAGCCCGGCGATAACCACCTCGAGCGCCAGCATGAAGCGCGACAGCTCGCCGCCGGAGGCGATCCGCGCGAGGGGACCGAACGGCTGGCCGGGATTGGTCGCCACCTCGAACCGCACCCGCTCGGCACCGCTCGCGTCCCACTGGCCGGGATCGAGGGCGTCGAAGGCCACCCGGAAGCGTGCGCGTTCCATCCGCAGCGGCGGCAGCTCGGCCTCGACGGCGGTCGCCAGCCGGCCGGCCGCGGCCCGCCGGGCGCGGGTCAGCCGCTCGGCGAGGTCGGCGAAGGCGGCGCCGGCCGTTTCCGCCTCGGACCGCGCCCGCTCCACCTCTTCGGCACCGCCCTCCAGTTCGTCGAGCCGGCGGCGCCATTCCTCGAGCCGGTCGGGCAGATCGCCGACCGCGCAGCGGAACTTGCGCGCGGCATCGCGCAGCGCGAACAGCCGTTCCTCCACCCGCTCCAGACTGTCGCTGTCGAGCTCGAGATCGCGCGCCGCCTCGGCGAGCCCGCTCTCCGCCTCGCCGGCCTCGATCAACGCCCGATCGACGGCCTCGAGCGCCCGGCGCACGCGCTCGCCGCCGAGGCTCTCGGCGCGGGCGAGGATACGCCTCGTCCCCGCCAGCCGCTCGACGGCATCGGCCGCCGCGGCCATTCCCTCCTCCAGCAGCGCGGCCAGCTTTTCACGGTGCATCAGGCGCCGCCGCCGCTCCGCCAGCACCTCCTCCTCGCCCGGTTCGGGGGCCAGATCCGCCAGCTCGCCGACCCAGGAGCGCAGATCCTCCTCCTCCCGCCGCGCCGCCGCCAGGCGCGCCTCGAGCGCGTCCAGCCGCGCCCGCGCCTCCCGCCAGCGGGCGAAGGCGGTGTCCAGCTCGGCCAGCAACGGCCCGTGCCGGCCGTAGGCGTCGAGCAGCGCTCTGTGGGTCGCGGGGTCGAGCAGCCCGCGGCTCGCCTGCTGGCCGTGTACCGCCAGCAGACGGTCGCCGCAGCGCCGCAGCAGGTTGCCGCTCACCGGCACGTCGTCGATCCAGGCGCGGCTGCGCCCGTCGGCGGCCACCTGGCGCCGCAGCACGATCTCCTCGCCGACGGCGATGCCGTGGGCCGCGAGCTCGGCGCGCAGGGGATGGTCGGCGGGCGGTGCGAAGGTGGCGGTCACCATGCCCTGCCGGGTGCCGGCGCGCACGAGGCCGCGGTCCGAGCGTCCGCCGCAAGCGAAGCCCAGCGCGCCGAGGAGGATGGACTTGCCGGCACCCGTTTCCCCCGTGAGCACGGTGAGGCGCGGCCGGAAGACCAGATCGAGCCGGTCGATCAGCAGGATGTCTCTGATGGCGAGGCCGGTAAGCATCCGGTTGGGGCGCCGCTTCCCTCAGAACAGGCGGGAGAACCAGGATTCCCCGTCCTCTTCGGGGCTCAGGCCGCGGCCCGTGAGAAGGGCGTAGGAGCGCTCGTACCACTTGCTGTCGGGATAGTTGTATCCCAGCACCGCGGCGGCCGCCCGGGCCTCGTCCTCGACCCCGAGGGCGAGGTAGGATTCGACCAGCCGGTGCAGGGCCTCGGCCACATGGGTGGTGGTCTGGTAGTTCTCGACCACGTTGCGGAACCGGTTGATTGCCGCCAGATACTGGCCCCGTTTCTGGTAGAAGCGGCCGATCTCCATCTCCTTGCCGGCCAGATGGTCGCGCACGAGATCGATCTTGAGCTGGGCGTCGCGCGCATAGGGGCTGTCGGGAAAGCGCCGCACGAGCTCGGTGAAGGCGCGCAACGCCTCCTCGGTCATCCCCTGGTCGCGTCCGACGTCGGAAATGCGCTCGTAGTAGGAGATGCCGATCAGATACTGAGCGTAGGGCACGTCCTTGTTGCCGGGGTGGAGTTCGATGAAGCGCTCGGCGGCGGCGATGGCGGCGTCGTACTCCCCGGCCTCGTAATATGCGTAGGCGGCCATCACCTGGGCGCGGGTGGCCCACTGCGAATAGGGATGCTGGCGTTCGACCTCCTCGAAGGCCTTGGCGGCATCGGCGTATTCCCCGGCCCGCACGAGCTCGTAGGCCTCGTTGTAGAGCTCCTCCACCGGCCGCTCGACGTACTCCTCCGGATCGCCACCGGTGGCGCAGCCCGCGAGCAGGAGGAGGAACGCCAGCATCGCCAGCGACCGGATGCCGCAGAGACCTTCCTCGAAGAACCTGGATTGCACCGTCACGTCCGCCTCGACAGTTCGATCCCGACCGGAACCTCCGCCTCCCGCGCAGGCCCGCACCGGAATTGTAGAACGTCCATCAGCGGTTTACACTCGCCGCCGCCGACGGACACAGCTTAAACCAGCGCGGCGCGGGTGCCCACCCGCCCGAAGGGGAACGACCGAGTGAGCACGCGCAAACCGACGCTCGAACAGTATATAGGGGATCGCATCCGTCGTCGCCGTACCCAGCTCGGCCTCACCCAGGAACAGCTCGCACGTACGATCGGCGTTTCCTATCAGCAGATCCAGAAATACGAGACCGGGGCCAACCGCATCCCGGCCGGCAGTCTCCATCTCATCGCCCGCCGCCTCGACGTCTCCCTCGACTATTTCCTGGCCGGGTACGAAGAGCGGGAGGCGGGTGAGGGAACGGCTCCCGGACACGGTGCCCGCGATCGCAGCCTGATAGAATTCGCCCGTCAATTCAGCGAGGTGGAGGACAGCGGCGTCAAGGCGGCGCTGGCCGCCCTGGTCAAGGCGGTGGTGGAGCGGCAGGCGCCCGCGGATCGCCGTCGCCGAGGCGGCGCCGGCTGAGCGACGGCGCTCACCAGAAACGCGACGGCTCCCGCAGTTTCGCGGATTCCCTGTCCCGCCGTTCGGGAGGATCGCCGTCCTCGCCGGCCGGTTTCCGGCGCCGGCGGCGCCACGCGCCCCGGCGAGCTTCCGGGCCTGGTCGAAACGCGCTTCGCTGCGCCGGATCCGGAACGCCGCGCCCCGCGTCCACGGCAGCAGCTCGGGGAGGCCCGAATGGCGCGTTCCCTGCCGTCGTCCGCGGGGGCGGCCGGCCATCCGCCGTCGCACCGGCGGATGCACGGGCAGCGTTCCGCCACGGCGGAGCGCCGGGGCGAGTCCGAGCACGATCTCCCCCGGCCCCCTGATCCGTCGCCTGTTGCCGATTTGCCCCGCTCCCGTTGGATTTTCTGTGTTAAGGGCAGCGGCGGGCGAGGGGAGCGCCGGAAGCCGCCCGCCCGTGTCTTTGTGGCGGCCACCGGCATCCCTATCTAACAATCGTGGACCGCAGCCGGCGGGAGGTTCGGATGGCTTTCAAGGATATCCTCGTACAGATCGACGATACCAAGGGCAGCGACGCCCGGCTCGACGCCGCGCTCGCGCTCGCGGACCGGTACGACGCCCATCTCGCCGCGCTCTGTCTGGTCGCCGAGCCCTATGTGCCGGCCGCCGTGGGGGTGACCATCCCGGAGGAGATCCTGCGCGAGCAGCGTCGCCAGGCGGAGGAGACCGCCCGCGCCCTGCTGGCCAGGGCCGACGAGCGGGCGGGCCGGTTCAGTCGTCCCATCGAGCCGCGGTTCGAGATCGCGCCGATCGATCGCCTGCCGGCAGTGTTCACCCGTCACGCCCGCCATGCCGACATCAGCATCGTCGGCCAGCCCGACCCGGAGACGGACGGCGCCGACATGGCGCTTCTGGTCGAGGCCGCCTTCATGCATTCCGGCCGACCGGCGCTGATCATCCCCTACATCGGCCATCGGGCGATGCCGCCCGAGACCGTGATCTGCGCCTGGGACGGTTCGCGCGAGGCGGTGCGGGCGATCAACGACGCCCTGCCGCTGCTCCGGACGGCGAAGCGCGTGCTCGTGGTGGTGGTGGATCCGGAGAAGCTCGGCGGGCGGGTGGGCCCGATCGCCGGCGCCGACATGGCCGCCCATCTCGCCCATCACGGCGTCGAGGTGGAGGTGCGGGACATCGAGAGCGGCGGCCTCGATCCCGCGGACGTGCTCCTGTCCACGGCGGCCGACGAAGGTGCCGACATGATCGTGATGGGGGGCTACGGCCATTCCCGGCTGCGCGAGCTGGTGCTGGGCGGCGTCACCCAGCACATCCTCGAGCACATGACGGTACCGGCGCTGATGGCCCACTGAGCCGCTGACGGGCCGACAACGGAAAAAGGCGGCGGGAAACCCGCCGCCTTTCTCCTGCGCTCGGCGGAGGAGGCGTCAGCCGTCCACCTTCTCGCGCCGCAAGTAGGTCGGGATCTCGCCGATCTCGTCGTGATCGGCCCCGTCGCCGCGCTGCGGGCCGCCGGTCGCCGCCGTCTCGGCTTCGGCGCGCGGCTGCTCGTCGGCCGCCCGCTCGCCCCCGGGCATGCGGGCCCAGGCCAGGTCGCGCATGCGCTCGAACAGGTTCCGGCCGCGTTCCTCGCTCCGCGCCGCCGGCCGCATGCGCGGGCCGCCCGCGGGGCCGACGCGCTGTCCGGTCTCCAGCGACGGCAGGTTGAAACTGCGTCCCTCGCTGCGCCCCTCGGCGCCGGCGCCGGCGCTCGGCTGGCGCAGCCGGGCGGCGGGGCTGGGTTCGCGGGCCGGCGGCGTGTTGGGGCCCACCGGCGGGTAGGGACGCGCGCCGTGGAGCTGGGGCTGGAAGCGGAAGGTGGTGGCGCCGGGGGCCTGCTGGCCTTCCTGGGCCGCCGCCTCCTCGCGCCGGGCACCCGGGGCGTCGATGCCGGTGGCGACCACCGAGACGCGGAGCCGGCCCTGCATCGACTCGTCGAAGGTGGAGCCGAAGATGATGTTGGCGTCCGCATCCACCTCCTCGCGGATGCGGTTGGCGGCGGCGTCCACCTCGAACAGGGTGAGATCGGCGCCGCCGGTGATGCTGATCAGCACGCCGCGGGCACCCTTCATCGACACCTCGTCGAGCAGCGGGTTGGAGATGGCCGCCTCGGCGGCGTCGATGGCCCGGCTTTCGCCCTCGGCCTCGCCGGTGCCCATCATCGCCTTGCCCATCTCGCTCATCACCGTGCGGATGTCGGAGAAATCGAGGTTGATGAGCCCCGGCATGACGATGAGGTCGGTCACCCCGCGCACGCCCATGTGCAGCACCTCGTCGGCCATCCGGAAGGCCTCGGCGAAGGTGGTGCGCTCGTTGGCGAGGCGGAAGAGGTTCTGGTTGGGGATGACGATCAGCGTGTCGACGTATTCCTGCAGCTCCTCGATGCCGGCGTCGGCGAGGCGCATGCGGTGCGCGCCCTCGAAATGGAACGGCTTGGTGACGACGCCGACGGTGAGGATGCCCTGCTCACGCACCGCCCGCGCGATCACCGGGGCGGCGCCGGTGCCGGTGCCGCCACCCATGCCGGCGGTGATGAACACCATGTGGCTGCCCTGGAGATGGTCGAGGATCTCGTCGAGGGCCTCCTCGGCGGCGGCGCGGCCGATCTCGGGACGGGCGCCGGCACCGAGACCGTGGGTGATGGTGGTGCCGATCTGCACCTTGCGGTCGCTCAGGCAGTTGGCGAGGGCTTGGGCGTCGGTGTTGCAGGCGAGGAACTCGACCCCCTCGAGATGCGAGGTGATCATGTTGCTGACGGCGTTGCCGCCGGCACCGCCGACCCCGACGACGGTGATCTTGGGCTTTAGCTCGTGGGTCACGGGCATGCTCAGACTGATCGTCATATTCTCCTCCATGGTCGCGATCCGTTGGTCGGATCGTCCTCCTCGAGACCGGCCGCGGGCAGTCGACCGGCAGGTGGTCACAGGCGGGGCGCCGGGCCCCTCCGTTCAGAAATTCTGTTCGACCCAGCGCGCGAGGCGCGCGAGCCAGCCGGCCAGCACCGGCATCTCCCTTCCGTCTCCCCAGCTCAGTCCGTCGTCGTCACCGCTGGCGAGTGACAACGCACCACAGGTGGCCGCGCAGCAGGGCTCGGTCTCCGTGCCGTGACGGCCGTGCACGAGATCGGGACGGCCGCGGCGGGCCGGAATGCCGAAGATCTCCTCGGCCAGCTCCTCGAGACCGTCGAGCTGACTGGCGCCGCCGGTCAGCACCACCGAACGGGGCGGCCGGCGCTCGAACAGCTCCCAGTTGGCGCGGATCTTGTCCTGGACGAAGTCGAGGATCTCCTCCACCCGCGCCCGCACGATGTGGGTGATCCGTGCCCGGTCCACTTCTCCGGTGGCGCTTTCCGGGCGCTCGCCGACGAGCGGGAAGGTGATGCGGGCATCGGCATCGCAGGCCCGCCGCACGACGCCGCCGTGGAGGGCCTTCAGCCGTTCGGCGTAGCTGCGGCCGGTGGACAGGCCGTAGGCGAGATCGTTGGTGACGTGGATGCCGCCGTAGGGCACCTGATCGAGACAGAGCAGCCGGCCGTCCGCGAAATGGGCGAAGCCGGTGACGCCGCCTCCGAGGTCGAGCACCAGACAACCGCGCTCCATCTCGTCCTCGGTCAGGCAGGCGATGCCGGCGGCATAGGGTGCGGCGACGATCTCGGTCACCCGCACGTGGCAGCGCTCGAGACAGGCGAGGAGATCGCGCAGCGGCCGCCTGCGCGCGCGCACCACGGTGGCCAGCATCTCCAGCCGCTCGCCCCGGGCCCCCCGCGGATCCCTCAAGGGCCGACCGCCGTCGATGGCGACCGCCACGGGAACCGTGTGCAGCACCTCGTGCGCCTCGTCGGCGGCCGCCGCCCGGGCGTCCACGAGCAGCGCCCGGAGCTGTTCGTCGCGCACCGTGGCGCCGCCCAGATCGTGGGTCACCCGGACCTGCCTAGAGGCCGGCTTGCCTGCGTTGGTTACGATCACTACCTCGCGCACCGGATCGCCGGCCTGCTCCTCGGCCTCGTGCAGGGCGGCGGCGAGGGAGGTCTCGGCGGCGTCCACGTCCACCACCTCGCCGCCCTTGAAGCCTTCCGCCGCCTGGTAGCCGCGTCCCAGCAGGGTGAAGCCGTGGGAGGAGCGCGGCCGGGCGATGAAGCAGGAGATCTTGGTGGTGCCGATGTCGAGGACCGTGACCGGCGTGGTGCGTATGCCTTCGAGGGCGGGTCTCACGCCCCTGCCGGCGCGGTCCAGGGTCCGCGTGCTCATGCTGCTTTCCTCCCTGGTTGGCGCAGGATCTGCCTGTTCGGCCGCAGCACGATCCAGCCCGGGCTGCGCAGATCGATGGCATCGATCGCCCGGTCCAGGATGCGGTTCCGTCGCTGTTCGCGAGCCAGCAGGCGCCAGGCCCGTTCGGCCGCCGTCTCGGGCAGGCGGACGGTGGTGCGGCCGTCGATGAAGACGTCCCAGCGCCGCGCCCCCACGAGCGCGGCACCGGTCACCCGGCGGGCGAGTTCGGGCTCGCCCGCGAGGAGACGCCGGAGATCGGGAACACGTGCCGGTGCCTCGGCACCGTAGAGGAGGGGCAGATCACGGAAGGGGCGGAGATCCTCGACCGGAATCGTCTCGCCGTCCCTGCCGATCAAGCGCAGGCCCTCCGGGCCCCGCCAGAGGGCGGTCGGACGATGTTCTTCGAGGCGGACGAGGAGGGTGGAGGGGAGCAGACGCTTGACAGTCGCACGACGGACCCAGGGCAGACGTTCCAGCCGCTCACGCACGGCCTGCAAATCAACCGTAAGTATATATTGCCCTTCGTAGGAGGCAAGGGTCCGCTGCAGCTCCCGGCGGGGCGTCCGCTCGCGCCCCTGCGTAAGGATATCGCGAACCCTAAGTCCCAAGCGGTCCTCCGCCGACCGGAGCTTTCCGCGCAAGGTGTCGTAGGCGGCGGCGGTCAGCCCTGCCTCAACCATGAGGTATGTCGTACCAGAGAGTGCGGCGAGCGCCAACGCCAGAATCGCGAACCGGCGCAGGGGGGCGATCCAGCGCGGCCGCGGTGGGCGGCGCAGGTTCGCTCGGCTGCGGCGCAGGAGGCGGTTCACCTGTCGCATCGCGCGTCCTCCACCAGCCGCACCACGAGATCGGCGAAGGACATGCCGCAGTGGGCGGCCTGCTCGGGGGCCAGCGACAGGGGCGTCATGCCGGGCTGGGTGTTGACCTCGAGGATGTAGAGCCCGTCCTCCCCCTCCTCGGGGTCGTAGCGGAAATCCGCCCGGCTCAGGCCCCGGCAGCCGAGGGCGGCATGGGCGGTGGCGGCGGCCTCCATGACCCGGTCGTAGACGGCCTCCGGCAGGGGCGCCGGCAGCAGATGGCGGGCGACGTTGGGGGTGTATTTGGCGCGATAGTCGTAGAACCCCTCCTCGGCCGTGATCTCGGTCACCGCCAGCGGCTCGCCGCCGAGCACCGAGCAGGTCAGCTCGCGCCCCGGCACGTAGCGTTCGGCCAGCATGCGGGCGTCGGGATCGACATCGTTGCGGCCGCGCAGCTCGGAGAGCTCCGGGTCGCGGACGATCACCACCCCGACGCTCGACCCCTCGGCCGCCGGCTTGGCGACGAAGGGCGGCGGAAAGGGCGGCCTCTCGATCAGCTCGGCGAAACGGATCTCCCGCCCCTCGGGGATCCGCAGACCGGCGTCGGCGAAGATGCGGCGGGCCATCGGCTTGTCCATCGCCAGCGCCGAGGCCAGCACCCCCGAATGGGTATAGGGGATGCCGAGCAGATCGAGCAGCCCCTGCACCCGTCCGTCCTCGCCGAAGCGCCCGTGGAGGGCGTTGAAGACGACGTCCGGACGCAGCGCCGCGAGCACCTCGGGCAGATCGCGGCCGGCGTCGATCCGGCTCACCCGGTAGCCGCGCTCCTCGAGGGCGGCGGCGCAGGCGGCGCCGCTCGTCAGCGACACCTCGCGCTCGGCGGACATGCCGCCCATCAGCACCGCGACATGGGTCATGCCGCCTCCTTGCGCGCCGCCGCGCGTCCGACGCGATGGATCTCCCAGGACAGGCTGATGCCGGAATGGGCCTTGACGCGCGCCCGCACCATCTCGCCCAGCTCCTCGATCTCGGCGGCGGTGGCGCCGCCCGTGTTGACGAGGAAGTTGCAGTGCTTCTCCGACACCATCGCCCGGCCGTGGCGGAGGCCGCGACAGCCGGCGGCGTCGATCAGCCGCCAGGCCTTCCCGCCCGGCGGGTTCTTGAAAGTGCTGCCGCCGGTGGCCACCCGCAGCGGCTGGCTGCGTTCGCGCTCCTCGCGGATGGCGGCCATGCGGCGGGTGATCTCCTGCGGATCGCCGGCCGCCAGCGCGAAGGCGGCGCGCAGCACGATCCAGCCTTCCGGCAGGCGGCTCGCCCGGTAGGAGAGGCCGAGCTCGTCGCGGGCGAGGCGGTGCAGGCGGCCCTCGTTGTCCAGCGCCTCCGCCCAGATCAGACGGTCCGCCGTCTCGCCGCCGAAGGCCCCCGCGTTCATGCGCACGGCGCCGCCGACCGTCCCCGGGATGCCGATCATGAACTCGAGGCCGGACAGCCCGGCACGGGCGGCGGTGGCCGCCACCCGCTGGTCGAGGGCGCCGGCGCCGGCGATCAGCGTCCGCCCGTCGATGGCGATCCGGGCGAGGGGGCCGCCGAAGCGCACCACCACGCCCGCGATGCCGCCGTCGCGGACGAGCAGGTTGGAGGCCACGCCCATGGGCAAAAGCGGCAGATCCTCGGGACGGGCGGCGACGAAGGACGCCAGATCCTCGGCATCGGCCGGCTGGAACAGGACGCTCGCGGGCCCGCCGACCCGGAACCAGGCGATCGGCGCCAGCGGCACCATCCGCCGCAGCCGGCCGCGCACCGGCGGCAGACGGAGTTCGGCGCCGCTCATCGTGCCACCTCCGCCCCGAGCAGGGCGCCCAGCCGGTCGGGCAGAGCGTGCGCCCACTGGGTGATGGTGCCGGCGCCGAGACAGACCACGAGATCGCCGGCCCGCGCCCGTTCGGCGAGGAAGGGTGCCAGATCCTCCTCGCCCGCGATGGCGTGCACCTCGCGCTGGCCGTGGGCGCGCAACCCCTCGACCAGGGCGTCGCGATGGACCCCTTCGATGGGCGTCTCGCCGGCAGCGTGCACGGGGGCCACCAGCACGATGTCGGCATTGACGAAGCAGGTGCAGAAGTCCTCGAACAGATCCCGCAGCCGCGTGTAGCGATGGGGCTGGACGACGGCGATCACCCGGCCCTCGGGGTTGGCGGCCCGGGCGGTGCGCAGCACGTTGCGGATCTCCACCGGATGATGGCCGTAGTCGTCGATCACGGTGATCCCCGCAACCCGGCCGGTGCGGGTGAAGCGCCGCTGCACGCCCTCGAGACCGGCCAGGGCGCGGCGCATCGCCTCGGGCGCGATGCCGAGCTCGCGGCCCACCGCCAGCGCGGCCAGGGCGTTGGTGACATTGTGCAGCCCGGGCATGGCCAGATGCACGTCCTCGAGCACCCGCTCCTCGCCGGCGGGGTCCCGCATCACCACCGTGAAATGCTCGCCGGTGGCATCGAGACGGGGATCGAGGGCGCGGACGTCCGCCTGCGGGTTGAAGCCGTAGGTCACCACCCGCCGGTCGGTGATGCGCGGCAGCATGGCCTGCACCTCGGGATGGTCGAGGCACAGCACCGCCACGCCGTAGAAGGGGAGCTGTTCCACGAAGGCGAGGTAGGCGCTGCGGACGGCGTCGAAGGAGCCGTAATGTTCCATGTGCTCGGGGTCGATGTTGGTGACGACGGCGATGGTCGCCGGCAGGCGCAGGAAGCTGCCGTCGCTCTCGTCCGCCTCCACCACCATCCAGTCGCCGGCGCCGAGGCGGGCGTTGGTCTTGTAGGCGTTGATGATGCCGCCGTTGATCACCGTCGGGTCGAGGCCGCCGGCATCGAGAATGGCCGCCACCATCGAGGTGGTGGTGGTCTTGCCGTGGGTACCGGCCACCGCCACCGACCATTTGAAGCGCATGAGCTCGCCCAGCATCTCGGCCCGCGGGACGATCGGCAGGCGGCGCGCCCGCCCCTCCACGAGCTCGGGATTGTCGGCACGGACCGCGGAGGAGACGACGAGGAGGCGCGCCTCGCCCAGGTTCTCGGGACGGTGCCCGATGGCGATGGGGATGCCCAGTTGCCGCAGCCGCTGGACGTTGCGTCCCTCGCCGATGTCCGAGCCCTGCACCCGGTAGCCGAGATTGTGCAGGATCTCGGCGATGCCGCTCATGCCGATGCCGCCGATGCCGACGAAATGGATGGGTTCGACCGCGAAGGGGAGGAGCTTCATCGTGCCCCCTCCCGGTCCAGCATCGCCAGCACCGCGCCGGCCAGGCGCTCGGCGGCGTCGGTCACCGCCATGGCCGCGGCGGCCTCGCTCATGCGCTCGAGGGCCGCGGGATCGCCGGCCAGTTCCTCGAGCATCGCGGCGAGGCGCTCGGCGGTGAACGCGTCCTCCGGCAGCATCCGCGCCGCGCCGGCACGCACGAGGCGCTCGGCATTGGCCCGCTGATGGTCGTCGGCGGCGTGAGGGTAGGGAACCAGGAGCGCCGGGCGCGCGAGGTGGAGGAGCTCGGCCACGGTGGAGGCGCCCGCGCGGCTGACCACGAGATCGCTCGCCGCCAGCCGTTCCGCGACGTCCTCGAAGAAGGGGGCGAGCTCGGCCTCGACGCCGAGGCGGGCGCAGCGTTCGTCGACCACCGCCAGCCGTTCGGGTCGGCACTGCATGGCGAGGCGCAGGCGGCGCCGCAGCGCGGCCGGCAGGCGGGCCACCGCCTCGGGCACCACCTCGCCGAACACCCGCGCGCCCTGGCTCCCGCCCAGGACGAGGAGGCGGAACGCCTCTCCCGTTCCGGGCCGCCGCGGGGTGATCGCGGCGAAACCGGGTCGCACGGGATTGCCGGTGACGACGCCCCGGCCCGCCAGCGCCGGCGGCAGCCCTTCAGTGTCGGCGAAGGTGAGGGCGAGGGTACGGGCGAAACGCGCGGCCAGGCGGTTGGCGCGGCCGAGGACGGCGTTCTGTTCGTGGAGCAGCACCGGCAGGCGGGCGAGGGCGGCGGCGAGCACCGCCGGCACCGAGGCGTAGCCGCCGAAGGCGGCGGTGGCCGAGGGGCGCAGCCGACCGATCAGCCGCCGGCTCTGCAGGGTGCCGCGGGCGATGGCGAGGAGGGCGCCGAGGCCGCGGCGCAGGCCGCCCGCCGGGCTGGCGGCGCGGATCTCGTAGACCTCGTTCTCGCCGCCGAGATAGCGGGCCCCGCGTCGGTCGGTGACGAAGGCCACGCGCTGGCCGCGCGCCCGCAACGCGCGGGCGGTGGCGAGGGCGGGAAACACGTGGCCGCCGGTGCCGCCGGTGGCGATCAGCACGGGGCCGCTCACGGCGCACCTTCCAGCCGCGCCCCGACCCGCGTCAGGGCCAGCAGCATGCCCATGCCGATGGCGAGCGCCAAGAGGGAGGAGCCGCCGTAGCTCACGAAGGGCAGGGTCATGCCCTTGGTGGGCAGCAGGTTGAGGTTGACGGCGATGTTGACGAGGGCCTGGAGGCCGAACTGGGCGAGCAGACCGACCGCGGCGAGCTGCACGAAGCGGTCCCGGGCCTCGTAGGCGCGCCACAGGCCGCGCAGCACGACGAAGCCGAACAGCATGAGCACGAGGAGGGCGGCGATGGCGCCGAACTCCTCGGCCAGGGTCGCGAACACGAAGTCCGAATGGGCCTCGGGAAGGTAGAACTTGACGACACCCTCGCCGGGACCGCGGCCGAACAGGCCGCCCGAGCTCACCGCCGACAGGGAGGCTTCCACCTGATAGCTCTCCCTGCTCGGGTCGAGGAAGTCGTCGATCCGCGTCTGCACGTGGGGAAAGACGAGATAGGCGCCGTAGAGGCCGGCTCCCGCCAGCCCGGCGAGGCCGCCGATGAGCAGCCAGGGCAGACCGGCCACGAAGAGCTGGATGCCGAACACCGCCGCCACCAGGGCGGTCATGCCGAGGTCCGGCTGGATCACCAGCAGCAGGAGGACGAGGCCGCAGAGCGCCGCCGCCTCGGGCGCGCCGCGCAGGCCCGGTCGCCGCGCCAGCAGCCAGCCGGTGACCACCACCAGTGCGGGCTTCACGAATTCGCTCGGCTGCAGCAGCAGGCCGCCCACCGACACCCAGCGCCGCGCCCCCTTGATCTCGGCGGCGACGAAGGGGGTCAGCAGCAGCAGCAGGCCGAAGCCCGCGAGCAGCAGCAGCGCCACCCGCAGGATGCCCCGCGGTGCCAGCAGCGAGGTGCCGAGCAGCAGGAGGATGGCGGGCAGCAGGAAGGTGATGTGCTTGACGATGAACCGGGTCTCTTCGTAGCCGAGGCGCCGGGCGATGGGCGGGCTCGAGGCGAAGACCATGACCACGCCCACCAGCGCGATCACCAGGAGCCCGCTCAGCAGCGCCCGGTCGAGGGTCCACCACCAGTTGGCCAAGAGGCCGCGGTCGGTGCGCGCGAAGGGGCTCACGGGGCACCTCCCCCGGCGGGCGCGGCGAGACCGGCCACGAGCTCGGCGAAGGCGCGCCCGCGGGCCTCGAAATCCGCGAACTGATCGAAGGAGGCGCAGGCCGGAGCGAGCAGTACGACCGGCTCCGCTTCCTCCTCCTCGCGGGCCGCGCGGGCGGCGGCGGCCACGGCGCGGGCCAGATCCCCCACATCCTCGGCCGGCACCCGACCGTCGAGGAACCGGGCCAGCTCATCCGCCGCCTCGCCGATCAGGAAGGCCCGGCGCACGTTGCCGAGATGGGGTGCGAGGGCGTCGAAGCCGCCGGGCTTCGGCCGCCCGCCGGCGATCCAGTAGACGGCGGGGAAGCTCGCGAGGCTGCGGCCGGCGGCGGCCGGATTGGTGGCCTTGCTGTCGTCGACGAAGCGGATGCGCCCGAGACGGCCCACCTCCCGCATGCGGTGCGGCAGGCCGGGGAAGCTCGCGAGGGCACGGGCCGCGGTGGCCGGCGCCACGCCGAGGAGGCGGGCCGCGGCGTAGGCGGCGGCGGCGTTCTGCCGGTTGTGGACGCCGCGCAGCGAAGGCACCGTCGAGAGGTCGAGCACCTCCCGGATCCCCTCCGCGTCCTCCTCGCGCAGCCGGCCTTCCGGCACCCGGACGGCGGCCGGCTCGTCGCCGCCGCTCACCCGGATCACGCGCCGCCCGGTGGCTTCGAGCTCCGCGGCGAGGGCGCGGGAAACGGGATCGTCGACGGCGATCACCGCCGCATCCTCGGCCCGCTGGCCGGCGAAGATCCGACGCTTGGCGGCGATGTACGCCTCGAGGCCGCCGTGGCGGTCGAGATGGTCGGGCTCGAGGTTGAGCCAGACGGCGATCCGGCAGCGCAGGGAGCGGCAGAGATCGAGCTGGAAGGAGGACAGCTCGAGAACCAGGATGTCGCCGCTCGCCGGCGCGAGATCGAAGACCGGCCGCCCGATGTTGCCGGCGGCCGTGGCGGGCAGACCGGCCGCCGTCAGGATGTGGGCGATGAGGGCGGTGGTCGTGCTCTTGCCGTTGGTGCCGGTGACACCGACGAGCCGGGCTTCGGGATGGGTGGCGGCGAAGAGCTCGATGTCGCCGAGGATCGGCACGCCGGCGGCGCGCGCGGCGGCGATCAGGGGGTGGGGCGCCGGATGGGTGAGGGGCACGCCCGGGCTGGGCACGAGAAGGGCGAGCCGCGCCACCTCTTCCGGTACACCGGGGCGGCCGCCGGTCTCGGCGACGGCACGGCGCAGGGTCGCGGGGTCGTCGTCGAACAGCACCGGCTCGGCGCCGCGGGCGAGGAGGGCGCGGGCGAGGGCGCGGCCGCTGCGGCCGAGGCCCAGCACCCCCACCGGTCTTCCCGTATACGCCCCGAGCCCCGGCATCGGCCTAGCGCAGCTTCAGGGTGGAGAGGCCGATCAGCGCCAGGATCGAGGCGATGATCCAGAAGCGGATGACGATGGTCGGTTCCTCCCAGCCCTTCTTCTCGAAATGATGGTGCAGCGGCGCCATGCGGAAGACACGGCGGCCGGTGAGCTTGAACGAGGCCACCTGGACCATCACCGACACCGCCTCGAGAACGAACAGGCCGCCGATGATGGCGAGCACGAGCTCGTGCTTGGCGGCCACCGCCACCGCGCCGAGGGCCCCGCCGGTGCTGAGCGATCCGGTGTCGCCCATGAACACCATGGCGGGCGGCGCGTTGAACCAGAGAAAGCCCAGCGAGGCGCCGACCATGGCGCCGGCGAAGACGGCGAGCTCGCCGGTGCCGGCGACGTAGGGAATGCCCAGATAGGCGGCGAAGATGGCGTTGCCGGAGAGATAGGCGATGAGGGCGAAGCAGCCGGCGGCGATCATCACCGGCACGATGGCCAGCCCGTCGAGCCCGTCCGTCAGATTGACGGCGTTGGAGGCGCCCACCATGACGAAGGCGCCGGCCAGCGGGAAGAAGGCGCCGAGAGGAATGTAGAGCTCCTTGAAGAAGGGCACGGCGATGCTGGAGCCCAGCGGTTCGGGGGTGAGCTTCGCGATCACCCAGGCGGCGGCGAGGGCGATCACCGACTGGGCGAGCAGCTTGACCCGACCGGAGATGCCGTTCGAGGAGCGTTTCCTGAGCTTGCTGTAGTCGTCGAAGAAGCCGATCATCCCGAAGCCGAGGGTCACCGCCAGCACCACCCAGACGAAGGGATTGGTGAGATCGACCCACAGCAGGGTGGCGACGGTGAGGGCGAGGAGGATCAGCACCCCGCCCATGGTGGGCGTGCCCTTCTTGCGGAGCAGATGGTCCTCGGGTCCGTCCTCGCGGATGGGCTGGCCGTCGGGCTGCTGGCTCCTGAGCCAGCGGATGATCATCGGACCCAGGAGAAAGCTCACGAACAGCGCCGTCATCACCGCGCCGCCGGTGCGGAAGGTGAGATAGCGGAAGACGTTGAAGGCGCCGACGTACTCCGACAGCGGAAAGAGGAGATGATAGAGCATCGCTTCAGAGGCTCCCTTCCGCTGCCGCGGCTTCGAGTTCCTTCACGATCGACCCCATACCGCTCGTCAGCGATCCCTTGACCAGCAGCACGTCGCCGGGGCGCAGTCGCGCACGGAGCAGGCGGCCGAGCCCGGCGGCTTCCTCGGCGTGCCCGCCGCGCCGTTCCGGGGGCAGCGCGTCCCGCAGTCGAGCCATCAGCGGACCGCAGGTGAATACCGAAGAGACCCCGGCCTCGGCCAGCGGCGCCGCGAGCTCGGCATGCAGCCGCGGGGCGTCCTCCCCGAGTTCGGCCATGTCGCCGAGCGCCGCGAGACGCCGTCCCGGCATCAGCCCGAGGAGCGCGATGGCGGCCCGCATCGAGGCCGGATTGGCGTTGTAGCTCTCGTCCAGCAGCAGGAAGGAGCCGCCGGCGACCGGCAGTCGCGCCCGCCGTCCGCGGCCGGGCAGGGCGTCGAGATCGGCGAGAGCGTGGGCCGCCCGTTCGGGATCGGCGCCCAGCGCCTCCACCGCCGCCAGCACGGCCAGGGCGTTGCTCACCCAGTGACGGCCGGGAAGCCCGATCTCGAACGCGACCCTCCTGCCGTTCGCGGTCGCGAGGACGCGGCTTCCCTGCGGCCCGCAGTCGGCTTCGAGGAGCCGCCAGTCCGCTTCCGCGCGGGTGCCGAAGGTGACGATGCGGGAGATGCCGGCGGCGGTCGCCCGCTCCGCCAGCAGGGGGAAATGCGGATTGTCGGCCGGCAGCACCGCGCATTCCGGCGGTTCGCCGGCCTCGAAGATCTCCGCCTTGGCCTCGGCGATCGCCCGCTCGTCCGCGAAATAGGCGAGATGCGCACCCGCCACCCAGGTCACCAGCACCACATGGGGGCGCACGAGGGGCACCAGTTCGCGGATCTCGCCGGCGTGGTTCATGCCGATCTCGAACACCCCGAAGGCGGCCTCCCGCGGCAGGCGGGCGAGGCTCAGCGGCACGCCCCAGTGGTTGTTGTGGCTGGCGGCGCTCGCATGCGTCGGCGCCTGGATGCCCAGCACCCGGCGCAGGGCCTCCTTGGTGCCCGTCTTGCCGACGCTGCCGGTGAGGGCCAGGATCCGCGCCCGGCTGCGCACCCGGGCGGCGCGGGCGAGCGCCTCGAGGCCGCGCTGGGTGTCGTCCACCGCCACCAGCGGCCCCGGTGCCTCCCGCTCGCCGGCCACCAGCGCCGCCGCAGCGCCGCGGGCGAAGGCGTCGGCGAGGAAGGCGTGGCCGTCGTGGCGCGGCCCCCTGAGGGCGATGAAGAGGTCGCCGGCGGCGAGGCTGCGGCTGTCGATGGACACGCCGCTCGCGCGCCATCCGCCGGGACCGCGGCCGCAGGTGGCGGCGAGCACCTCGGAGGCCTCCCACAGCGCCGTCATGCGCCCGCCTCCGCGGCCAGGTTCCGCAACACCTCGGCGTCGTCGAAGGGAAGCACCGCATCGCCGACGATCTGACCGGTCTCGTGTCCCTTGCCGGCGACCAGCAGCCCGTCGCCGGGGGCGAGCATCGACCAGCCGCGGGCGATGGCCTCGGCGCGATCGCCGATCTCCAGCGCCTCGCCGCGCATGCCCGCCAGGATCTCGGCGCGGATGGCCGCCGGATCCTCCGAGCGGGGATTGTCGTCGGTGACGATGACCACATCGGCCAGCCGCTCGGCGATCCGCCCCATCTCCGGGCGCTTGCCGCGGTCGCGGTCGCCGCCGCAGCCGAACGCCACGATCAGCCGGCCGTCGATGTGGGCGCGAAGGGCGGTCAGGGCCTTTTCGAGGGCATCCGGGGTATGGGCGTAGTCGACGAAGGCCATCGCCCCGTCCTCGCGCCGGGCGATCCGCTGCATGCGTCCGGGCACGCCGTGGAGCCCGGTGAGGGCGTCGGTGGCCTGCCCGGCGGGAACCCCGCCGGCGATGGCGAGCCCGAGCGCGGCCAGCAGGTTGTGCGCCTGGAAGGGACCGAACAGGGGCAGGGTCGCGGACTGCGCATCGCCTCGCCAGGCGAAGGTGAGGGCGATGCCCTCGGGGCCGGGCACCAGCTCCAGCAGCACCAGGTCCTGGGCGGTGCGTCCGTAGTCGATCACCTCGATGTCGCGCTGTCGGCAGAGACGGGCGAGCTGATCGAATTCCGGCACGTCGGCGTTGAGCACCGCCCGGCCGCCGCTCCGCAGCAGCTCGGAGAACAGCCGCGCCTTGGCGTAGAAGTAGGCGTCGCGGTCGCCGTGATAGTCGAAATGGTCGCGGCTCAGGTTGGTGAAGGCGGCGGCGGTGATGGTGAGCCCGTCGAGCCGGTGCTGGGCGAGACCGTGGCTCGAGGCCTCCACCACGAGGCGGGTGATGCCGGCGTCGGCGAGGGCGGCGCAGGTCTCGTGCAGGCTCACCGGATCGGGCGTGGTGAGACGGGCTGCGATGCCGAGGCGGGCGGGCTCCACCCCGAGGGTGCCGAGACTGGCCGCGGGCAGCCCCGCGATCTCCCAGATCCGGCGCAGGAAGCTCGCCACCGAGGTCTTGCCGTTGGTGCCGGTGACGGCCATCACCTGCTCCGGCTGGCGGTCGTAGAAGCGGGCCGCCATCTGCGCGAGGCGCCGCCGCGGGTTGTCGTCGATCACCAGGTTGACGCGCCCCGCCCAGCCCTCGATGGCGGTATCGCCGAGCACCGCGACGGCACCGCGGGCCACCGCGTCGGCGACGAACCGGCGGCCGTCGGCGCGGCTGCCGGGCAGGGCGGCGAACAGGTCGCCGGGACGGACGGCACGGCTGTCCGCGGTCAGGCCTCCGACCTCGCAATCCGGGGCTCCCAGGATGCGGACCCCCTCACCAGCCAGCGTCGAGAGCCGCAAGACCTTCCTCCATCTCGCCGGTCCGCCCGTTCATGGTCGGCACGATCTTGAGCCGCGCCGCGAAGCGCTGCCGGTCCGCCGGGCGCGAGGGCGGGACGCCGAGGATCGGGCCGATCCGATCGACGATTGTCGCCACCACGGGGGCCGCCGTCCAGCCTCCGTAGCGGAAGCCGAAGGTGCCCTTGTCGCCCTTGGGATCGTCGAGGGTGACGAGGACCAGATAGCGCGGATCCTCGATCGGGAAGAGGCCGACGAAGGAGGCGATCACCGCCTCGCCGTCGTAGCCGCGCCGGTTCCGGCCCGGCTTGTCGGCGGTCCCCGTCTTGCCGCCCAGCATGTAGGCGGGCAGTCGCGCCTTGGTTCCGGTTCCCTTCTCCACCACGAGCCACATGAGCCAGCGCAGATCCCGCACCGTGCGGTCGGAGACGAGGCGCGGGCGCGCCGTCTCGGGCGGCCCGTCGCGGCGCAGGAGGGTGGGGGCGACCCGCGTTCCGTCGCCGGCGAGGCCGGCCACGGCGGCGGCGAAATGGAGGGGGGTCACGGCGATGCCGTGGCCGAAGGAGACGGTGGCGGAGACGATGTCGATCCAGCGGCGGGGCACCAGCGGCCGCCCGCGCTGGACCAGTTCGATCTCCAGCGGCCGGGTCATGCCGAGGCGCTCGAGAAAGGCCTGCTGCGCCGTCGCTCCGCCGGCGGCGAAGGCCATCTGCACGGTGCCGACGTTGGAGGAGAAGGCGAAGACCTCGGGCACGGTGAGCCAGCGTTTCTTGGCGTGGTCGTCGCCGATGCGGTTGCGGCCGATGCGGATCGGCTCGCGGGCGTCGAAGCGGTCGTAGAGGCCCACCCTGCCGGATTCGAGGGCCATCGCCGCGGTGATGACCTTGAACAGCGAACCCAGCTCGTAGACGCCGCCGGTGCAGCGGTTCTCGCGTTCCGCCGGGCGCGCCCGCTCGTAGGCGTTGGGATCGAAATCGGGCAGGCTCACGAGGGCGAGGAGTTCGCCGCTGCGCACGTCGAGGACGATGGCGCAGGCGCCGATGGCGCGGAAGCGGCGATAGGCCGCGAGCAGGCTGTCGCGCACCACCTCCTGCACCCGGACGTCGAGGGACAGGACGAGCGGTTCACCGCCGTCCTGCAGCCGCTCGTCCATCGCGAGCTCGATTCCCGCAAGCCCCTGGTTGTCGACGCCGGTGAAGCCGAGCACGTGGCTCGCGAGCCGGCGCTGGGGATAGAGGCGCCGCTGGGAGGAGCGGAAATCGAGGCCGGGCAGGCCGAGCTCGAGGACCGCCCGCTGTTCGGCCGGGGTGAGTTCCCGCTTGACCCAGGCGAAGCGGCGACCGACGGCGAAGCGCCGCTTGAGCTCCGCCGCCTCGACCCCGGAAAGCCGCGCCGCCAGGAGCTCGGCGGCCCGGTCCGGATCGGGCAGCCGGCTGGGGTCGGCGGTGAGGGAGAGCACCTGCACGTTGGTGGCGAGGAGGACGCCGTTGCGGTCGCGGATCTCCGCACGATCGGGCGTGCGCATGGCCGCCGTCGGACCGCCGCTGCCGGCCGCCATCCGCTCGCGCGAGCCGCCCGAGGCCATGTCGACGAGGCGGATGCCGACACTGAGGAAGGCGAGGGCGAAGACGGCGGCGAGCAGGCGCACCCGCAGCCTTCCGCGCTCCACCATCGGCAGCCCTCCGCCGGCCGTCGTCCGCCCGCCGCTCATCGCCGCTCCCGCCCGCTGTCGAAGGCGAAGGTGACGACGGGCTTGGCGCGCAGCAGCACCTCGCGACCCGAGGGCAGCGGCACCGGCACCGGCCGGGCCGCGAATTCGAGCTGGTCGCGGGTGCCGATACTGTCGAGCTCGACGATGCGGGTGGCGCTCGCCGGCTCCAGGCCGAGCTCGGCGGCGAGGCGGGCGAGCCGCTCCGGTCGGGTGAGGTAGGCCCAGCTCGCGCGCAGGCTCCGCAGCCGCCAGCGGGTCTCGACGATGGCACGGTCGATGGCGGCCCGCTGCAGCTCCAGATTGCGGACCGCGTATTTGAGCTGGTAGACGGCCCCCACCGCCAGCAGCAGCAGCGCCAGGAGCACGATGGCCGGCCGCGAGATCATGCCGCCCGCCTCCGGGCCGCCGGCTCCGTTTCGCCCTCCTCGCGCTCGCGCTTGCGGGCGACCCGCAGCCGGGCCGAACGGGCGCGCGGATTGCGGGCCACTTCCTCGGCGCTCGGACGCAGCACCCGCCGGCCACAGGCGACGAGTCGCGCCCGCGGTCCGGGGAGCTCGGGACGATGGCGCGAACCGCCCGGGATCCGGCCGGCGTGGCGGTCGAGGAAGCGTTTGACGATCCGGTCCTCGAGGGAGTGGAAGGACACCACCGCCAGCCGGCCGCCCGACACCAGGACCCTGAGCGCCGCCTCGAGGCCGCGTTCGAGCTCGCCGAGCTCGTCGTTGACGGCGATGCGCAGGGCCTGGAAGGTGCGGGTGGCGGGATGGATGCGCCGCCCCCGACCGCCCACCGTCCGGGCGACCAGCTCGGCCAGCTCGGAGGTGCGGGTCAGGGGGCGTGTGCGGCGGCGGGCGACGATCGCCCGGGCGATGCGCCGGGCCGCCGGTTCCTCGCCGTAGCGGCGGAGGATGTCCGCGATCTGCCGCTCGTCGAGCCGGGCCAGCAGATCGGCGGCGGTGGGGCCTTCGCCGCCCATGCGCATGTCGAGCGGGCCGTCCTTGGCGAAGGCGAAGCCGCGCGTCGCGTCCTCGAGCTGGAAGGAGGAGAGGCCGAGGTCGAACACCACGCCGTCGACGGCAGCGATGCCGGCTTCGGCGAGCAGGCGGTCGAGCCCGCCGAAGCTGCCCGCCAGCATGGTGAAGCGGGGCTCGGCGGCGGCGAGTTCGCGGCCCCGTCGCACGGCCTCCGGATCGCGGTCGATCCCCACCACCCGGCAGCCGGCGGCGAGGAGGGCGCGACTGTAGCCGCCGCCGCCGAAGGTCGCATCGACGAACAGGCCGTGCGGCCGGGGATCGAGGGCGGCGACGGCCTCCGCCAGCATCACCGGGACATGGCTCATGCGCGGGCCCTCCGAGTTATCCACAGGCCGGGGAGGGCGAAAGGCGGGCGCCGGCCGGCCGGCGGACGCGGAACGACGAGGTGAGAACGACGGGTGTCGCCCGACAGTGAGCGAAAGTATCGAAAGAACACAGATCCGAACTCGCCTCGACGAATGCGCATGGATCCCCTGGCCGAAACGCAAGCGTTCTCAGCACAAGCAAGTAATGAAGGAAAAAGTGACAGCGCCGATCACGGACGTAGTCACGCCGCAGGTCCGATCTCATTACCGCAACTTGACGCGTCCGCCGTGCAACAGGCCACTTCTCTCGCGAAAACCGCCGGAATTTGGTTGCCAGCGTTGCGCGTCGGTTACACTCTACGGATGGCATTCGGGCCGGTCAAGAGAGGACAATTGAGAAATCTCGTCAAAAGCCGTTCAATAACCTGCTGATAAATTGCGAAAAACCATTCCCTGGAACATTTCTGTGGATAAACCTTGCGCTTCCGGTGGAAAGAGATAGGAGAGCATGGGGGTTCCGGGCGGCCTGTAAGCCGGGTTCTGTACCTGCACGTGGCAGGCGACGACCATTCCTCTGGGACATGCGTTGCCGCACGCCTCGCGCGACCAACCCGGGTGGCGGGTCCGGAAACCGACCTGCATCCGAGGATGCGTGCCACCCCTATTCGGTCTTGCTCCCGGTGGGGTTTGCCGTGCCGCCCCCGTCGCCGGGGGCGCGGTGCGCTCTTACCGCACCCTTTCACCCTTGCCCGCAGGCCCGAAGGCCCCGGCGGGCGGTCTGCTCTCTGTGGCACTTTCCCTGGGGTCGCCCCCGCCGGGTGTTACCCGGCACCGTGTTTCCGTGGAGCCCGGACTTTCCTCCCCCGCACAGGCGGGAGCGGCCGTCCGGCCGTCCGAAACCCGCAATGAATCTAGGGCGCGAGGGCTAGGGCGACAAGGCGGCCACGGCCTCCAGGAGCCCCATGGTTTCCGGATCGAGAATGCCGTCCACCCGTCGCGGCCGGAAGCGGCGCTGGAAGGCCCGCACCAGCACCGGGAGGCCGGCACCGTTCGCCCCCCCCATGTAGCCGATCCGCCGTAGCAGACGGGCCGCGCGCAGCGGATCGACGGGGCGCGGCGGCGCCTCTCCCGGCCACAGGGCGAGCCCGCGGGCCGCCAGAACGGGCCAGGGGAAGAGCTCGCCGGGGTCGGTCTTGCGGGCGGGTGCGGTGTCGCTGTGGCCGACGACCGCCGCCGGCGGCAGCCGGTGGCGGGCAAGGAGGGGCGCGAGCAGTCCGCACAGGGCGTCGATCTGCGCCTCCGGAAACGGCCGGTAGCCCCATTCGTGGCCGGGGTTGACGAGCTCGATGCCGATCGAGACGTCGTTGACGTCCTGATGGCCCCGCCAGCCGCCGCGGCCGGCGTGCCAGGCGCGGCGCTCCTCCGGCACGAGCCGCAGGATGCGGCCACGCTCGTCGACGAAATAGTGGCAGGAGACGGCGCTTTCGGGATCGCACAGCCGGGCGAGCGCGGCGGTTGCATCGGGCATGCCGGTGTAATGGAGGAGGACGAGCACGATCCGCCCGCCGGCGGGCCGGGGGCCGTGGTTGGGCGAGGGATGATCGGCGATGCGCAAGGGGTTCAGAAGCGGTCCAGCAGGCGCTCGTAGTAGTCGAGCTCGTAGCTCGGACGACGGCGCTCGCCGGAGCGCCGGTAGAGCTCCTCGAGGACGCCCCGCGCCCGCCCCAGGTCATAGTCGCTGGGCAGCTCCACCCCGTCGCTCTGGAAGCCGCCCTCGTTGCGCATCGCCCGGCCCAGCGGATCGCGGCCGCGGCGGCCGAGCAGGCCGGGCCGGCCGGCACCGGGCTGGCGCGCCATCTGTTCGCGGAGCTGCTCCAGCATCGCCTGGCCGCCCTGCTGCATGTACTCGAGCGCCCGGGTCTGGGGCTGGGTGGCCTGACCCGGGGCCCCGCGCTCGAGGGCGCGGCGCGCCTGCCGCATCTCGAGCTCGGCCTCGCCGAGCGCGCGCGGGATCCGCATGCCGGCTTCGCCCAGGCGGCGCATCAGCTCGCCGAGGGCGCGGCGCAGCGCCTCCTGCTCCATCGCCGCCTGTCCCGAGGCCTGGGGGCGCATCCGCCCCTCGCCCTCGCGTCCACGCTCGCCCTCGCGCGGATCCTGGCGGCCGGCGCGGAACTGCCGCTCCATCTCGAAGCTGCGATCGAGCAGTTCGCGCTGCAGCTCCATCATCCGTTGCAGATCGCCGAGCGCCTGCTCGCCGGGGGTGGGCTGCATGCGGGGCATCGCCGCCTGCATGTTCTCGAGCATGTTCTGGAGCTCGTTCAGGAGCTCGCGGGCGGCCTCCCGCATGCCGCTTTTCATGAGCTCCTCCGCCCGGCGCAGCATCTCCATGAGATCGTCGCGGCGCAGCAGCCGTTCGGGATCGAGCGGCACGAGCTCGCTCTGGCGTGTGGGCTCCCGCTCCAGCATCTGCTCCATCGCCCGACGGGCCATTTCGTCGAGATAGCGTTCGAGGGCCTGCTGCAGTTCCCGCATCAGCCGCTCGAGCTCCTGGTCCTCGGCCCCTTCGAGCAGTGCCCGCTGGAGCTGTTCCTGAAGATCCCGCATCTGGCGTTCGGCGATCGACAGCGCCCCCTCCTCGATGAAGAGGGCGATCTCCCACAGGAGATCCACCACCGAACGCCGCCCCTCGCCGTTGCGCTGGCGCTCGAGCCGCGCCGCCGCGACGTCGAGGGAAAGGGGAACCGAGAAGCCCAGTGCCAGGGCCTCGCCGGTGGCGGCGAGGGAGCGCAGGCGGCGGGCCACCAGCGCCCAGCGGGCCGGCCGCTCGACCAGGCGCCGCCGCTGCTCGATCACCGCCCGCGCCAGCGGATGATCGAACAGCCGTTCCGGCAGGGTGATCTCGAGCGGTCCGCTCACCGCCTTCTGCCCCGACGCGTCCACCGCCTCGAGCCGCAGGACCACCGGCAGCCCGGCCCGTGGATGCGGGGTGAGGTCGAGAAAGCTCCGGCTCGCGAGCTCGGCCGGCTGCTTCGCCGGACGCACGAGCACGTGGCGCTCGACGCTGCCTCCGGGCTCGTCGTTGACCACCGGCGGCTCGATGACGAGGGCGATCTCCCGCAGCCCGTAGTCGTCGCGTGCCTCGAAACGGAGGTCGAGCGCCGCCCGCAGGGTGGTCCGGGGTGCATCCACGAAGCGGATCTCGGGCGGCCGGTCGGGGATCGCGCGCAGGGTGAAGCGGGCGAGGGGCCGGTCGTCGAGACGGACCTCGAGCACCGCATCCGCGGACACCGCGAAGCGCGCTTCGGCGCTGCCGGCACCCAGCATGGTGAAGGGTCGCGGTGCCTCTTCCGCGAGCAGCAGCGGCGGCTCCTCGGCATCCTCGCCGAGGCCGTACAGCTGGAGCTGCATGACGCTGCCGGCCGGCACCTCGACCGGCGCCTCCCAGGCGGCGGGCTCGAGACGGAAGGGGGCGCGCTTGGTATAGGCGGGCGGCGTGAACCAGACTTCGAGGGTGGGGGCGCCGATCTGGCCGCCGCCGCGTGCCTCCGGCACCACGGCCCGCAGCAGCCGCTCGCCGATGCTGCCGCGGGCTTCCACCAGCGCCACCACGAGCAGCAGCAGCAGCGCCGCCCGCAGCCCCCAGGGATCGCGGCGCGGCAGGGGCGAGCGGGGCGGTCGCGGCCGCAGCCGCGACAGGAGCGCCTCCAGACGCGCACGGTGCAGTCGCCACAGCCGCCGGGACCAGGGATCCCCGGTCCCCACGGCGAGCCTGTCGAGGGCCGCCCGCAGCGGCTGATGGGGGATGCCGCTGTCGCGCTCGAGGCGGGCCATCGCCTCCTCCCGCGAGGGCAGGCGCCAGCCGCTGCGGCCCCGGTGGAGGACGAACAGGAAGGCGAGGAGGAAGAGGACGAGCCCCGAGAGATGCAGCCAGCGCGGCAGCAGGATCCAGGGGTCGAACAGGGAGACGACGAGGAACAGGCCGAGGACCGCCACCGCCGGCCAGCAGGAAAGCCACAGCCGTTCCCAGAACAGGGCGAACCGCGCGGCCTGCAGCTTGGCCCGCAGCCGCCGATCGCGGAACATCTCCTCAGTCGCCGGCATCGCTGTGGCTCCCGCCCGCCCGGTCCGACCCTTCCGGTGCGGCAAGCCAGGGGGGCACGATCTCGTCGGCGAACTGGGCGGAAGGTTCCACGCGCGGCTTGATCACCGCCCAGCGTCCGCCCTCGACCAGCACCTCCGCCGGCCGAGGCCTCGAATTATAGTTCGAAACCATGGCCGCGCCATAGGCCCCGGTGGCGCCGACGGCGATCAGATCGCCCCGCCCGAGGGCCGGCAGCCGGCGGTCGCGGCCGAGGATGTCGCTGCTCTCGCAGATGGGACCGACGACGTCCATGGTGAGGAGCGGCGTACCCGGCGGCGGCTCGCGTACCGAGAAGATGTCGTGCCAGGCATCGTAGAGGGCCGGCCGCATCAGCGTGTGCATGCCGGCGTCGACCACGAGGTAGCGGCCCGCCCGCGTCTCCTTGCGGTAGATGACACGGCTCACGAGGATGCCAGCCTCGCCGACCAGCGCCCGCCCGGGCTCGAAGATCAGCCGGCAGCCGGTCCCGGCCGTCAGTTCGCGGACCATGGCCGCGAGGGCGCCCGGATCCGGCGGCGCCTCCTCGCGATAGCGGATGCCGAAGCCGCCGCCGAAATCGATCCGTTCGAGGGCGATGCCGCGGGTCCGCAGATCGCGCCACAGCTCCACCGCCCGCCGGTAGGCGCGGGCGAAGGGGGCGAGTTCCGCGATCTGCGAGCCGATGTGGAGATGCAGGCCCACGGGCTCGATACCGGGCAGCGCCGCCGCCCGCTCGTAGGCCTCGACCGCCTCCTCGATGGGCACGCCGAACTTGTCGCCGCGCCGCCCGGTGCTGATCTTGTCGTGGCTGCCCGCCGCCACGTCCGGATTGATGCGGATCGCCACCGGTGCCCGGGTGTCCGCCTCCCGGGCGACGGCGTCGAGCCGCTCGAGCTCCTCCAGCGATTCGACGTTGAACTGGAGGATGCGGTGGTGGAGGCCGAGCCGCATCTCCCCGTCGGTCTTGGCGACGCCGGCGAAGACGATGCGCGAAGGGGGCACGCCGGCCGCCAGGGCCCGCGCGATCTCGCCGCCCGAGACCGTGTCCGCCCCGGCGCCCTCGGCCGAAAGCAGGCGGAGGATGGCGAGATGGGGATTGGCCTTGACGGCGTAGCAGAAGAGGACGGGGAGATCGGCGAAGGCGCCGGCGTAGGCGCGGAAGCGCTCCCGCACCGCACCGGCGCTGTAGACGTAGACGGGCGTGCCGGCGACGGCGGCGATCTCCGCCACCGGCACCTCCTCGGCGAACAGTTCGCCGCGCCGGTAGGAAAAGCCGTTCACCCGCCGTCCTTCGCGCCGTTCCTTTTGCCCTCTTCCGGCGTCCTCTCCGGTTCCTGCGTCTCCGGCAGGCGCAACGGTCCGCGCCGGCCGCAGCCGGCGAGCCCGAGGATCAGCGCGGGCAGCGCCAGAAGGCGCAGGCGCGCAGGCGGGCTTCGCGAATCGCCCTTTCGCCGTTCCATGCAAAAAGGCTAGCACAGGCCCCGTGGAAGGGAAACGCGGGGCACCTCGGGGGAGGAGACCATGGCGCAGGATCTGCCCGGGCAAACAGAGGTGGTGATCATCGGCGGCGGCATCGTCGGCTGCGCGATAGCATACCATCTGGCCCGGATCGGCATCACCGACGTGGTGCTGCTGGAGCGCAAGAAGCTCACCTGCGGCACCACATGGCACGCGGCCGGACTGGTGGGGCAGCTCCGCGCCACCCGCAACATGACCGAGCTCGCCAAATACACCTCGGAGCTGTTCGCCGGGCTGGAGGCGGAAACCGGGCAGGCCACCGGCTTCCGCCAGAACGGGTCGATCGCGGTGGCGCTCCATTCCGAGCGTTTCGAGGAGCTGAAACGGGGCGCCTCGATGGCCCGCAACTTCGGCCTCGAGGTGGAGGTGATCGGTCCCGCCGAGATCCACGAGCGGCACCCCCTCGTGAACCTCGAGGGGGTGGTGGGCGGCATCTTCCTGCCCAAGGACGGCCAGACCAATCCCATCGACACCACCCTGGCGCTGGCCAGGGGCGCCCGCATGCGGGGGGTGCGGATCCTGGAGGAGCTGCCGGTCGAGCGCATCCTCGTCGAGGGCGGGCGGGCCGTGGGCGTGCGGACGCCGGTCGGCGAGCTGCGGGCCGGCACCGTCGTTCTCGCCGCCGGCATGTGGTCCTGGTGGCTCGCCCGCGACATCGGCGTCCATCTCCCCCTCCACGCCGCCGAACATTTCTACGTCGTCACCGAGGCGATCGAGGGGCTGCCGCGCGAGCTCCCGGTGCTCCGGGTGCCGGACGAATGCGCCTACTGCAAGGAAGATGCCGGCAAGCTCCTGATCGGCTTCTTCGAGCCCGAGGCCAAGCCCTGGGGCATGCGGGGGATCGATCCCGACCACGCCTTCGAGACCCTGCCCGAGGATCTCGACCAGATCGCCCCGCTGCTGGAGAAGGCGGTGGCCCGGCTGCCGGTTCTCGAGCGCACCGGCATCCACACCTTCTTCAACGGGCCGGAGAGCTTCACCCCCGACGATCGCTATCTGCTCGGGGAAGTGGCCGAGGTGCGCGACCTGTTCGTGGCCTGCGGGATGAACTCGATCGGTATCCAGTCCTCGGGCGGGGTCGGCAAGGTGCTCGCCGAATGGATCCGCGACCGCCGGGCGCCGGTCGATCTGGTGGATGTCGACGTGCTGCGCATGCAGCCCTTCCAGTCGACCCGGCGCTATCTGTTCGACCGCACGCGCGAGACCCTGGGCCTCTTGTACGCCATGCACTGGCCGCACCGGCAGTACGCGACCGCCCGCGGTGCGCGGCGCTCCCCCTTCCACGACCGCCTCCTGGCGGCGGGCGCGGTGATGGGGGAAATGGCCGGCTGGGAACGTCCCAACTGGTTCGCGCTGCCCGGCATGGAGCCGGTCTACCGCTACACCTGGGGGAGGCCGGACTGGTTCGCGGCCTGCGCCGCCGAATGCGAAACGGTGCGCGATCGGGTGGCGCTGTTCGACCAGAGCAGCTTCGCCAAGTTCTTGGTGCAGGGGCGGGATGCCTGCCGGGTGCTGAACCGCATCTGCGCCAACGAGGTGGACGTCGCCCCCGGGCGTGTCGTCTACACGCCCTGGCTCAACGACGCGGGCGGCATCGAGGCCGATCTCACCGTCACCCGCCTCGATGGGGACCGGTTCCTGGTGGTGACCTCGGGCGCCTCGCAGACCCGCGACCGGAGCTGGCTCGAACGTCACATTCCGGAGGATGCGCGGGTGGCGGTGACCGACGTCACCTCGGGGCTGCCCATGCTCGGGCTCATGGGGCCGAACGCCCGCGCGCTCCTCGAGGCGCTGTCGGGCGAGGATCTCTCGAACGCGCGCTTTCCCTTCGCCACCTCGCGGATCCTGGAGATCGGCTATGCCGAGGTACGGGCGAGCCGTCTCACCTATGTGGGCGAGCTCGGCTACGAGCTCTACGTCCCGGCCGAGTTCGCCCTGCACGTCTTCGAGCGGATCCTGGAGGCGGGGGAGGCCTTCGGTCTCGGCTTCGCCGGCATGCACGCCATGAACTCCTGCCGCACGGAGAAGGGCTACCGGCACTGGGGCCACGACATCGGTCCCGAGGACACGCCCCTCGAGGCGGGTCTCGGCTTCACCCTCGCCTGGGACAAGCCGGGCGGTTTTTTGGGTCGCGAGGCGCTCCTCGAACGACACTCCGAGCGGCCGCCCAAGAGGCGCCTCGTGCAGATCCGGCTCGAGGACCCGGAGCGGCTGCTGTTCCACGAGGAGCCCATCCTGGAGGACGGACGCATCGTGGGTTCGGTCACCTCGGGCGCCTTCGGTTTCCGGATCGGCGCCAGCCTCGGCATGGGCTACGTCCACCATCCCGAGGGCGTCTCCGCCGAATGGCTCGCGAACGGTCGCTTTTCGGTCGAGGTCGCGGGCGAGCCGGTGCCCGCCACCCTGCAGCTCCGCCCGTTCTACGATCCCGACAACCGGCGGGTGAAGGCCTGAAGGGCCGGGGGCGCTAACCCCGGCGGCGCCAGTTCTCGATCCAGAGCGTGGTCGGTGCCTGGTGGCCGGTCGGCGTCACCCCTTCGAGCCATTTCGGCCAGATGTGGGGATTGGCCCGGAAATAGAGGGGCAGCACCGGCAGATCGGTGGCGTAGAGACGCTGGAGCGCCGACCACAGCCGGCGGCGCTTCTCGCGGTCGAGTTCGACCTCGATGGCGTCGATCAGCGCGTCCATCTCGGGGTTCCGGTAACCGGTGTAGTTCTGCCCCGACCAGCCGTTCTCCGCCGTCGGGATCTCCTCCGAATGGAGGGTCGAGCGGGGCGGGTTCTCGGGCGAGCTGATCCAGGCGAACATGGCCATGCCGGTGAACCGGCGCTTGGCCACCGTCTCGCCGAAGAAGACCCGCGCCGGTTCGTTGCGGATGGTGATCTCGACGCCCGCCCGGCGCCACATGCCCTGCAGCACCTGCTCGACGAGTTCGCGGGTGCGGTTGCCGGCGGTGGTCATGAGCTCGAGGCTCATCCGCCGTCCCTCGCGATCGACGAGGATGCCGTCCGGGCCGGGGCGGAATCCGGCCTCGGCGAACAGTTGCGCCGCCCGCTCGGGGTCGTAGGGATAGCGGGGGACCTCGGGATCGTGCACCCAGTCCAGGGGGTGGACGTTGGTATCGGCCACCGGCTGACGGCCGGCGAAGAGCTGGTCGACCAGGGTCTGGCGGTCGATGGCGTAGAGGAGGGCCTGCCGCACCCGCCGGTCGGCGAGCAGCGGATTGTCGAGCATGAGTTCGATGTGCTCGTAGACGAGGCCGGGCTGGTAGTGGACGGTGAAGCGGTCGCCGTTGCGGCGCTCGAAGGCCAGCGCCTGGTCGAGGCTCATGCCGAGGCCGCCGTCGATCATGTCGATCTCGCCGGAAAGCAGGTTGGCCTCGAGCGCGGCGGTGTTCTCGATCGCCCGGACGACGATGCGGTCGAACCAGGGCTCGGCGCCGTACCAGGTGGGGTTGCGCTCGAGCAGGATGTGGCTTCCGGAGACGAGCTCGGTGATCCGGTAGGGACCGAAGTAGAGGCCCGGGTTGGTGGGGTCGGTGTCGTAGAGGGTGCGGTTGCGATAGGTTGCCGGGTCGGCCTCGAACACCGGCCGTTCGAGATGGGCGGGGAGGAGGCGGAAGTCGTTGATGGTGTTGTACTGGAAGGTGAGCTTCTCGTCGTAGATCGTGAAGGTCTTCTCGTCGATCACCTCGATCCTGTAGATGCGCCGGTACATCTCGGCATTGCCGACCCCGCTCTGCGGATGGCGTCCCACTTCCCAGGTGAACAGCACGTCCTCGGTGCTCACCGGGGTGCCGTCACCCCAGGTGGCATCGGGGCGGATGGTGTAGGTGAGGGCGACGCCGCGCCCGCCCTCGGGGTTCGTCACCTCGCGCGCGAGCCCGTTCTCGAAGGTGGGAAGCTCGGTGCACAGGAAGCAGCGCGGTCGCCAGTCGGCGTCGTATTCCGTGAGCGGCCGGCGCACCATGGCCAGCACGTAGCTCTTGGCGGCCATCGAATCGATGTTGGGATGGAGGGTCGCCGGATACTGGGTGATGCCGATCGTGAGCGTGCGCCCGTCTGCGGCGGCGCGGGCGCCGTCCTGTGCGGGCAGGGCGAGGAGAAGGAACGAAGCCAGCAACAGCCATCGCCGCATGTCACATCCTCCGGCCGGCGGTCCCGATACCCGGGTACCATAGCGGCCCGCCGCGGCGGCCGCCACCGGCGGGCGGTGCCCGTGCAACGACGATGACAAACGGGGAACGGCGGCGTAAGCCCTTCGGCGGTGGAGACGCAGCACGGGCGGAAGGGACATGCCGTTTCACAAGAGCACCAAGATCGTGGCGACTCTCGGTCCGGCCAGCTCCCGCGAGGAGGTGATCGCGGCCATGGCCGAGGGCGGGGCGGACGTGTTCCGGCTCAACTTCAGTCACGGCGGTCACGAGGAGCAGCGCGAACGCTATCGCGCGGTCCGGGCGATCGAGGAGAAGCTCGGGCGGCCGCTCGGCATCCTCATGGATCTCCAGGGGCCGAAGCTGCGGATCGGCAGCTTCCGGGAGGGCAAGGTGCGGCTCGAGCCCGGGCAGACCTTCCGGCTCGACCTCGATCCCGAACCCGGGGACGAACGTCGGGTCTCGCTGCCCCATCCCGAGATCTTCGCCGCCGTCGGCCCCGGCCACGAGCTGCTGCTGGACGACGGCCGGCTGCGGTTGCGCATCCAGGAGAGCGGCGCGGATTTCGCCCTGACGGTGGTGGAGATCGGCGGCATCCTCTCCAACAACAAGGGGGTCAACGTGCCGGGCGTCACCCTGCCCATCCCGGCGCTGACCGAGAAGGACACGCGCGATCTCGCGCTCGCGCTCGATCTCGGGACGGACTGGGTGGCCCTCTCCTTCGTGCAGCGGCCCGACGACGTGGCCGAGGCGCGCAAGCTCATCTCGGGGCGGGCGGCGGTGATGGCCAAGATCGAGAAGCCGGCGGCGATCGAGCATCTCGACGAGATCGTCGATCTCGCCGACGGCATCATGATCGCCCGCGGCGATCTCGGGGTGGAGATGCCGCCCGAGGACGTGCCCGGACTGCAGAAGCGGATCATCCGCCGCTGCCGCGCCGCCGGCAAGCCCGTGGTGGTGGCCACCCAGATGCTGGAGAGCATGGTCGAATCGCCGGCACCGACGCGGGCCGAGGCCTCGGACGTCGCCACCGCGGTCTACGACGGGGCCGATGCGGTGATGCTGTCGGCGGAGAGCGCGGTGGGCGCCTATCCGGTGGAGGCGGTGGGCATGATGGCCCGCATCATCCGCCGGGTGGAGAGCGACGAGCTCTACCGCTCCTACCTCGAGGCCTACCGGGCCGAGGTGGAGGCCACGGCGGCGGACGCCATCACGCTCGCCGCCTGGCAGGTGGCGGAGACCATGAACGCCGCCGCCATCGTCACCTACACGACATCGGGCGCCACCGCGCTCCGGGCTTCCCGCGAGCGTCCGACGCGGCCCATCCTGGGGCTCATGACCCGGCGCACCACCGGCCGCAAGCTGACCATCGCCTGGGGGGTCCATCCGGTGGTGGCGGGCGATGCGGTGGACATCGACGACATGGTGGAGAAGGCGCGGAAATGCGCCCGCGAGGTGGGCATGGCGCCGCCCGGCTCGGCCATCGTGATCACCGCCGGCATGCCCTTCGGCACGCCCGGCGCCACCAACCTCCTGCGCCTCGCCTGGGTCACCTGAGCGGGCGGACGCCGCCGCTCACACGTCGAGGAGCTCGCGCGCGAAGGCCGCGTTGTCCTGGATGAAGGCGAGGCGCAGCTCGGGTTTCCGTCCCATCAGCCGTTCCACGAGCTCGGCCGTCGAGCGCCCCTCGACATCGTCGATCTCCACCCGCAAGAGCTGGCGACCCGCCGGATCCATCGTGGTCTCCCGGAGCTGGCGCGGGTTCATCTCGCCGAGCCCCTTGAAGCGGCTCACCTCGACCTGCTTGCGGCCGGCGAACAGGCCGGCCAGCAGCTCGTCCCGCTCCGCCTCGTCGCGGGCGTAGGCGATGCGGCCGCCGGCCGACAGCCGGTAGAGGGGCGGCTGCGCGAGGTAGAGATGGCCGTTCTCGATGAGCGGTCGCATCTCGGCGAAGAAGAAGGTCATGAGCAATGCCGCGATATGGGCGCCGTCGACATCGGCATCGGTCATGATGACGATCTTCTCGTAGCGCAGATCCTCGAGGCGGAAATGACGCCCGGTGCCGCAGCCGAGGGCCGTCACCAGATCGTGCAGCTCGCGGTTGCCGCGCAGCTTCTCGGCGCTGGCGGCGACCACGTTCAGGATCTTGCCCCGCAGGGGCAGCACCGCCTGGGTCTCGCGGTCGCGGGCCTGTTTGGCCGAGCCGCCGGCCGAATCGCCCTCGACGATGAAGAGCTCGGTGCCGCGGCGGTCGGCCCGGCTGCAGTCGGCGAGCTTGCCCGGCAGCCGCAGCCGCCGGGTCGCGGCCTTGCGGGCGATGTCGCGCTTCTGCCGGCGGGCGAGCCGTTCCTCGGCACGGGCCAGCACGTGTTCGAGGAGTGCCTGTCCGGCGGCCGGATGCTCGCCCAGCCAGAGCTCGAAGCGGTCGCGGACGGCCGCCTCCACGAGCCGCGCCACCTCGGGCGACACCAGCCGTTCCTTGGTCTGGCCCTGGAACTGCGGCTGGCGCACGAACACCGACAGCAGCACGCAGGCCCCGCCGAGCACGTCGTCGGCGGCGAGGTTCTGGGCCCTGCGCATGCCGAGCCGCTCGCCGTGGGCCCGCAGCCCCTTGACCAGCGCCGCCCGGAAGCCGGTCTCGTGGGTGCCGCCGAGCGGTGTGGGCACCGTGTTGCAGTAGTATCCGGCATAGGCCTCCTCGTCGCGTGGCCAGGCCACGGCCCACTCGACGCGCCCCGCCTCCTCCTGCCCGCCCC
>JALUAG010000054.1 GCA_027045875.1 Alphaproteobacteria bacterium
GGCGGGGGGCACGGAGCGCGGCCGGAGGCGGGCGAGGGCGAGGGGAGCGAAGCCGGCCGGGGCCTCGAGGCCGCGGTTCGGGGCGATGCCGAAGGGACCGGTGCGGGCGGCGACCGGCGTCGCGAAGCTGGGGCCGCCGGCCGAGGGTGCGAAACGGGCGAGGTCGCGGGCGAGCCGCACGATCCGACGCTGCCCGTCGCGCGCTCCGCGCGCGGCGTCCAGCCTGCGGACGAGCTCGGTCCGTCGCGGCACCAGGCGGGCGAGCCGGTGATCGAGCATCACCCGCTTTCCGAGGAGGGCGAGGCGGGAATCTTCGAGGCGGCTGCGGGTCATCGACAGGGAGGCCCGGGCTCGCGCGAGCTCGCGCCGACGCTCCTCGAGGCGGGCGAGGTCCGGGGTCGCGCCGTCGTCCGCCCGCAGGAGGCCGCGCAGGAGCAGCCGCAGCCGTGCCGGCGGCGGGGTGCCGGATCCGCTCTCGTGCCGCAGACGGGCGAGCAGCGCGCGGGCCGCCCGCTCCCGCTCCAGACGCATCCGCTGGTCCCGCTCGCGACCCGCCGCCAGCTCGGCCGCGAGCCGGGCGGAACGCTGCGCCAGGGTGGCGAGATCGCGACGGAGCCCTTCGAGGCGGCGGTCGAGCCGCCGGACCCGCCGGTCGAGCCCCTCCCGCTCCCGCTCCAGCGCGAGGCGGCGGCCATCGAGCCGTGCGAGGCTCGCCGTGACCTGGGCGGCGCGCACCTCGAGGATGCGGGCGAGGGCACCGACGTCGCCGGGCGGCTCGGCGGGCTCCGCACCGGCGTAGGGGCGGCCGGCGGCCGCTCCCGACCACAGCATCCACAGCAACAGCGGAAGGAGGACCAGGGGCGGAAGGCCCGGGCCCGTGCGTGATCCGCGGCGGACACCGGCGGCCGGCGGCGGATGTGATTTCAGACGGACCCGCATCCGCGGCGCTCCGCGGGCATGGGCGCGGCGGCGACCGCAGCCGGCGGCCGTAGCCGGGGCGGATGTCCGGATGGTGGAGGCGATCGTCGGAACCGGGCGAGCGTCGCGAGCCGCTCACGCATCGTCGGCGGTCGTGTGCACGATCTCCAGCCGCAGGTCCGGCGGATAATAGAGCACCACGCCCCCGGCGAAGCGGACGTAGCGGCAGCCGGAGACGTTCTCGCCGCCGGCGGTGATGTGGGGAACGGCGCGCCCGGTCTCGACCACCCCTTGGGCGGTCACCAGCACCACCGAACGTTCGCTGCCACCGGTACGCAGCACGATCTCCCCGGCATCGTCGGCCGCCAGCTCTTCGAGACGAAGGAGGACCACGCCTTCGAGGGCGCCCGTCGTCTCCTCGGACGGCAGTTCCGAAGCGATCTTGCGGGCCAGGGTTTCGAGCAGCCGGTCGGCGCCCCGCGGCGCCGACGGGTCCCCGCCCCTGCGCGCGGCCGATCCCAGGTGATCAACGAGGCGTACCACAGCCGACATCATCCACTCCCCGACGCCCCCGGGACCAAGGCCCGTGACGTCTCCGCGAGGTTGCGCCACGGGTCAGGGAGTAACAGCGTTAGGTTAACGAATGCTGAACGTCGGCCGGCCCCCGGCCGTCGGAGCGTACCCCGGCGCGAGGCCAAGGGCCGGCTTCCGAGGTCACGGAGCGAAGGGGCCGGCATCGACACATGCCGCCCCCCGGAAGGAAGGGGGCGCTATCGGTTCAGTCGCGGCTGCCGAACAGCGATCGCAGGAAGGCGTCGAAGCTTTCGTAGCTGGGCGGCGAGTCCACGGTCTGCCCGCGAGCCGCCGGCTCGACGGCCGGCGCCGGGGCGCCGGCAGTCGATGTTTGCGGCCCCGCCGCCGGTTCCACCGCCGCCGCACCGGCGGTCCCGCCCCCGGCCACCGATTGCCAGAAGGCGGCGAAGCTCGAGTACCGGGGCACCGCGTCGCCGCCGGCCGCGGCGCTGTCCTGCCCGGGCCGGACCGGCTCCTCGGGCGGCCGGCCGACGTGCGGCGTGATGTCGGCATCCTCCGCGGGCGGCGCCCCTTCGAGCGGGTCGACGAGCGGCTGCGGGCTCATCGCCGGATCGACGAGCGGCTGCGACTTCTCCTTGATCCGTTCGGGGGTCGGTTCGTCGGCCGGCCGGCGTTCGATGTCGAGGGTCTCGCGCGGTGGGGCCACGTCCAGACTGGCGAGCAGATCGCCGGTCACCGCCAGCAGCCGGTAGGCGGCGAAGCGCTCGGTGTACTCCGCCGTGGTCAGCGCGACGCGGGCGAGGAACAGTTCGTTCTCGGCATCCAGCAGGTCGAGCAGGCTGCGCTGGCCGATCTCGAACTGGGAGGCGTAGGCGTCGCGGGTGCGCCGCTGCGCCTCGGCCTTGCTGCGCAGGGCCACGGTACGCGCCCGCGCGGTCTCGAGGGCACTGAAGGACACCCGGGCCTGCTCCTCGGCCTCGCGCCGCTTCTTGGCGAGCCTCGCCCGCGCCTCGTTGAGGCGGTGGAAGGCCTCCCGCTCGCGGGCGATGTCGGCGCCGCCCCGGAACAGGTTGTAGCGCAGTACGAGGAGCGCCGACTGCTGGTCGGTGGTCATGGCGACCCCGTTGGCATGGTCGGCCACCCGGGCGCTGAGCTCGGCGTCGAGACGGGGATAGTAACCGGCCCGGGCCTTCTTGAGCTCGGCGGCGGCCACGTCCACGTCCACCGCGGCGATCAGCACCGAAGGGTTGGACACCGACGCCCGCCCGGCCGCCTCTTCGGTGGTCTTCGGCAGAGCGGCGGTCGGCGCCTTGCCGAGGACGAGGTTCTCGGCCTTGATGCCGGCCACCCGCTCGTAGGCCGCCTCCGCCTCCGCGAGCCGGCCGCGGGCGGTGGCGAGATTGGCCCTGGCATCGGCCAGCCGCGCCTCGGTCTGGCGCACATCGGCGATGTCGCCACGGCCTTCCCGCTCGAGCCGCCGCACCTGGCCGAGGATGCGCTCGTGCTGGGCCACGTTTTCCTCGTTGAGCTCGACGATCCGGGTCCGGCGCAGCACCTCGAGATGGGCTTCGACGGCGTCGAGGGCGACGAACTCGGCCGTCTCCTCGACCCGCCGTGCGGCGCTGTCCACTCGTGCCCGCTGGCGCTCGATCTCACCCTGGGTCTCGAAACCGTCGAACAGCAGCTGCGAGATCCGCAGTTCCGCTTCGGAACGGAACAGCAGTTCGCTGTCGTCGCCGCTCAGCGGGTCCTTGGTGTTGGCGTTGTGGGAACGCTCCGGACCGGCGGCCGCGCGGAGGTCCACCGAGGGCAGCCAACGCGCCCGCGCCTGGCGCAGCTCCTGGTCCACCGCCCGCCGGTCGGCCCGGACCTCCTCGAGTTCGGGATTGGTCGCGATCGCCGCCCGCACCGTGTCCACGATCGAGCCTGCCTCGGCCGTCGCGTAGGTGGCGAGAATCGCCGCCGACGCCAGCAGCGGGGGAACCAGCCACCGAAGCGGTACCGCCAAACCGGATTTCTTGCCCATCTTCCCGTCCGTCAGTTGCGAGAGGAGGCCGGAATACGCTCGGGAGACCCTCGGAAAAGCAGGATCGCTGATATCTCCTGCGTCTGACAGCGTCAACGGCGCTCACCCGGAGGGGCCCGCCGGATACCGGACTGTGTTGTTTTTTTGCTGCGGCGGGGGCGGCGCTTGTCCTCGCCGCTTCCTCAATGCAAGATTATTAACGATTATCGGCCATAAGAAGCGACCGTCGCGTGGCGAGTGAACCGTCGCGCGGGAACGGCTGGCTGGAGCGGTGAGTTGGACGACGCGAGGGCGAGAGACGCGCTGACGAGGGAACGGGCGGAACCCACACCGGCGGCCGGGGGAACGGCCCGCGGGGCCCCGACCGCGGAGGCCCGGGCGGCGGACGGCGGGCCCGCTCCGATCGCGCCGCCGGAACCGCCACGCGATCCGCTGGCGGAAAGCCTCGCCCTCCTCGCGGGTCTCCTGGAACGGCCGGTGTCGCCCATCGCCCTGACCGCGGGCCTGCCGCTGGTCGAAGGGCGGCTGACCCCGGCGCTCGCGGTCCGCGCCGCGGCACGGGCGGGGCTGGCGGCGCGGCTGGTGCGCCGCTCGCTCGTCGAACTCTGCGAGATGCTGGTGCCCTGCGTGATTCTGCTGGCGGGCGGCGAAGCCTGTGTCCTGCTGGGACGTACCGCAGACGGGCGGTTCCGGGTGGCGCTGCCCGACGCCGGTGGCGGCGAGAGCCCGATCGAGGCCGGACGGCTGGAGGCCCGCTATCTCGGCCATGCGCTGGTCGCCCGACCCCGGGTCGGCGCCGATCCGCACGATCCCGAGCCGATCGAGGATACCGGCGGCCACTGGTTCTGGTCGGTGCTGCTGCGGCAATGGCCGGTCTACGGCGAGGTGGCACTGGCGGCGCTGCTGATCAATCTGTTCGCCCTGGCGAGCCCGCTCTTCATCATGAACGTCTACGACCGGGTGGTGCCCAACCAGGCGATCGAGACCCTGTGGGTGCTGGCGATCGGCGTGGTGACGGTGTTCGGATTCGACTTCCTGCTGCGCACCCTGCGCGGCTATTTCGTCGACGCCGCCGGCAAGGTGGCGGACATCCGCCTCGCCTCGCGCATCTTCGAGCACGTGCTGGGCATCCGCATGGCCAGCCGGCCCGGCTCCTCCGGCGTCTTCGCGAATTACCTGCGCGAGTTCGAATCGCTGCGCGACTTCTTCGCCTCGGCCTCGATCACGGCGCTCATCGACCTCCCCTTCATCTTCTTCTTCATCGCCATCATCTGGCTGATCGGCGGGCCGGTGGCGATCGTGCCGGCGGTGGCGGTGCCGCTCGTGCTGGCGATCGGCCTCCTGGTCCAGCTGCCGCTCAACCGGGTGGTGCGCCGGACCTTCGCCGAGGCGGCGCAAAAGCACGGCATCCTCGTGGAGGCCATCAACGGCCTCGAGACGGTCAAGGCGACCGGCGCCGAGGGGCGGGTGCAGCGGGACTGGGAACGCTACGTCGCCGCCGCCGCCACCTCGGGTGCGCGCGCCCGGCTGCTGTCGGCGATCACCGTGAATTCGGCGGCGCTGGCCGCCAACATGACCACCGCCGGGGTGATGGTGGTGGGCGTCTATCTGATCGCCGAGGGACGACTCACGGTCGGCGCCCTCGTCGCCTGTACCATCATCGCCGGCCGGGCGATGGCGCCGCTCGGCCAGGTGGCCGGGGTGCTGGCGCGTTTCCACCAGGCGCGCACCGCCTACGAGACGCTGAGCCGGGTCATGCGGCTGCCGACGGAGCGACCGCCCGGGAAACGGTTCGTGCACCGGCCGGTACTGGACGGGGCGATCGAGTTCAAGCAGGTGTCCTTCACCTACCCGGGGCAGAAGCTGCCGGCCCTGGACGGGGTCTCCTTCCGCATCGCACCGGGCGAAAAGGTGGGGCTGATCGGCCGGGTGGGCTCCGGCAAGACCACCGTCGAGAAGCTGATCCTCGGGCTCTACGAGCCGCAGCAGGGGTCGGTGCTGATCGACGGCATCGACATCCGCCAGATCGATCCCGCCGACCTGCGCCGCAACATCGGCGCGGTGCTGCAGGACGTCTGCCTGTTCCGCGGCACGCTCCGCGACAACGTCACCCTCGGTGCCAGCTTCGTCGACGATGCGGCGGTCATCCGCGCCGCCCGCTTAGCCGGAGTGGACGGATTCGCCAATCGCCATCCGCTGGGCTACGACATGCCGATCGGCGAACGCGGCGAGGCCCTTTCGGGTGGCCAGCGGCAGGCGGTGGCCCTCGCCCGGGCGCTTCTCCTCGACCCGCCCCTTCTCCTCCTGGACGAACCCACGAGTGCCATGGACACCCTGGCCGAGGAGGAGATCAAGAAACGCCTCGCACATGTGCTGCGCGGCAAGACCCTGCTGCTGGTGACACACCGCGGGTCGCTCCTGAGCCTCGTCGAGCGGCTGATCGTGATGGACGCCGGCCGGGTGGTGGCCGACGGGCCGCGGGACGAGGTGCTGGAGGCGCTGGCCAAGGGCCGTATCCGGAGGGCCTCCTGAGATGCGGTGGCGGGCGGTTCGACCCGGTTCGGCGCCCGGATGGCCGGCGGGTGCGCTCGTGGACCCCGAGGACCTGCGGCCGCGCGGGCTCGCTCATGTGCTGCTCTTCACCATCGCCGTCTTCTTCGTGGTGTTCCTCGCCTGGGCCTCCTGGGCCAGTCTCGAGGAGGTGACGCGCGGCACCGGCCGCGTCATTCCCTCGCGCCAGGTGCAGGTGGTGCAGCATCTCGAAGGTGGCATCGTCTCCGAGATCCTGGTCGCCGAAGGCGATACCGTCGAGGAAGGCCAGGTGCTGATGCGCATCGACAATGTCCGCGCCGCCAGCGACTATCGCGAGAAGCGGGCACGCTATCTCGGCGTACTGGCGGCGATCGCCCGCCTCGAGGCGGAGATCGAGGAGACCGCGATCGAGTTCCCGCCCGAGGTGCTGGCGGAGGCGCGGGAGGTGGCGGAAAGCGAGATCGCGCTCTTCAACTCGCGCCAGGAGAAGCTGCAGACCGATCTCGAGATCCTGCGCCGGCAGGCCGAGCAGCGGGAGCGGGAGCTGGCCGAACTCGAGAGCCGGCTCGCCCAGGCCCGGGAGTCCTACCGTCTGGTCCGGGAGGAACTCGAGCTCACCCGGCGCCTCGCCAAGCAGCGGCTGGTTTCCAAGACCGAGCTCCTCCGCCTCGAACGCCAGGCCAACGACCTCAAGGGCGAGATCGAACAGACGCGCCTCGCCGTCGAGCGCGTGCGGAGCAGCGTCCGCGAGGCCTACCAACGCATCGAAAACGCCTTTTCCAAGTTCCGTTCGGACGCGCTGCGCGAGCTCAGCGCGCTGCAGAGCGAGCTCGCCGGTCTCGAGCAGATCGTGCTGGCCGGCGAGGACCGGGTGCGGCGCACCGAACTGCGTTCGCCGGTGCGCGGCATCGTCAAGAAGATCTACGTCAACACCCGGGGCGGGGTGGTGGCGCCGGGCGAACGCCTGATCGAGGTGGTGCCGCTCGAGGACACGCTGCTGATCGAGGCCAACATCCGCCCCACCGACATCGCCTTCATCCGGCCCGGACAGCAGGCGACGGTCAAGATCACCGCCTACGATTTCTCGATCTACGGCGGTCTCGAGGGGCGGGTGGAGCACATCTCGGCCGACACCATCACCAACGACAAGGGCGAGAGCTTCTACCTCATCCGGGTGCGGACCGACCGCAACTATCTGGGAAGCGAGGAGAAACCCCTCGCCATCATTCCCGGCATGACGGCCGAGGTGGACATCCTCACCGGGCGCAAGACGGTCCTCGACTATCTGCTGAAGCCGGTGCTCAAGGCCCGCTACAACGCCCTGCGCGAGCGCTGAGGCCCGAGGCGCGTCACCTCACGGGCCGACCGACCCCGGCCCGGGATCGACGGCGAGCACGAGCTTGCCGCCCGCGCGGCGCTGCGCGAGCCGGGCGAGGGCCTCGGCGGCCCGCTCGAACGGCAGCACTTCCGGCATCGGCGGACGGATGATTCCCTTGCCGAGCCAGTCGAGCAGCACCCGGAACCCGGCCCGCAGCCGTTCCGGATCGCGTTTCCGGTAGCTGCCCCAGTAGACGCCGATGGCGGCCGCGTTCTTGACCAGCAGATGGTTGGCCGGAATACGCGGGATCTCGCCGGAGGCGAAGCCGACGAGCAGGATGCGTCCCTCCCAGGCCACCGTGCGCCGGCAGACCTCGAACATCGCCCCGCCCACGGGATCGAAGGCCACGTCCACCCCCTGGCCGCCGGTGAGGGCGCGGATGCGCGCCACGAGCTCGGGATCCTCGCTGTCCAGCACCTCGGAGGCGCCCTGCTCCAGGATGCGGGCGCGGGCGGCATCGCCGCGGGCGGTGGCTATGACCCGCGCGCCCAGCGCGCGTCCACAGGCGACGGCGGCGAGACCCGTGCCGCCCGAGGCGCCGTGGACGAGCAGCGTCTCCCCCGCCGACAGGCCGGCCCGCCACACGAGCGCCCCGTAGGCGGTGCCGAAGGTGATGGGAAAGCCGGCGGCCAGATACGGATCGACCCCTTCGGGCAGGGCGACCACGTCGTCGACACGGGCGATCGCGTATTCGGCGAAGGCGCCGTGATCGACCACCGCCATCACCGGCCTCCCGCGCGCGAGCCCGTCGACGGCGGCCCCGCAGGCATCCACCGTACCCGCCAGTTCCATGCCGGGCACGAAGGGCAGGGCCGGCCGCTCCTGATAGCGCCCCCGGGTCATCAGCACATCGGCGAAATTGACGCCGGCCGCCCGGACGCGGATACGGACCTGGCAGGCCCCGGGACGGGGCAGCTCGCGCTCCGCGACGGCGAGGGCGTCGGGACCTTCGAGCTCACGGCACAGGATGGCGCGCACGATCCGGGCTCACCATATGGCGGGGGGCGGTCTCCCCGGGCCGCGCCATGACGGAGGACGGCGATTGCACGACGGCGGCACGACGAAGACACGCGGCTACTTCGGCATCGGTGCCGAAGGTATAAGCAAGGCCATGAACCTCGGCAATCTGGTGCGCTCGGCCCATGCCTTCGGGGCGAGTTTCGTGTTCCTGGTCGATGCCTGGTACACGGCCCGTTCCGCCCGCTCCGACACCTCCCGGGCGGAGGGGCATCTGCCGGTCTACGACTTCCCCTCGGTCGAGGCCTTGACGCTGCCGCGGGGCTGCCGGCTCGTCGGCGTCGAGCTCGTCGACGAGGCGATTCCGCTGCCCAGCTTCCGCCATCCTCTGCAGGCGGCCTACGTGTTCGGGCCCGAGCGGGGGAGCCTGTCGCCGGCGATGCTGGCGCGCTGCGATTTCGTGGTGCGCATCCCGACCCGTTTTTGCATCAACCTCGGGGTCGCCGGCGCGATCGTGATGTACGATCGCATGCTGAGCCTCGGCCGCTTCGCCGAACGTCCGGTGGGTGCCGGTGGCCCGCGCCAGCCGCGGCCACCCCACGTCCACGGCAATCCGGTACTGCGGCCGATGGCCGACCCACGGCGAAGTTGATCCCTATCGGAAGTTCGCTATCGTTTCTGTTGTCCGGAGACGCCACCCCCCATTCGCGCGAAAGGATGGAACCCCGCATGCGCCAACGATGGATGCCGGTCGTCCTGCTACTCCTCGCCACCTGGCTCGCGCCGGCCGCTCCCGCCGGCGCCCAGTCGCCCGAGCTCAAGGGCACCTACCGCGACTGGAATCTCTTCGTCTACAAGGACGAGAGTGGTCGCGTCTGCTACATCGCCAGCGAGCCGCAGAAGATGGAGGGGGACTATTCCAAGCGCGGGCCGGCGGCGGTGCTGGTGGCCAAGTTCCCCATCAAGCCCCCCAACGTCCAGGTGAGCGTGCAGGCGGGCTACCCCTACAAAAGGAACAGCACGGTCACGATGAAGATCGACAAGAAGAGCTATTCGCTGTTCACCGACGGCGAAAACGCCTTCGCCCGCACCGCCAAGGAGGACAAGCGCATCATCGAGGCCATGAAGAAGGGCCGCAAGATGACCGTGCGGGGCACCTCCCGCAAGGGCACCTATTCCCTCGACACCTATTCGCTGCTCGGGTTCACCAAGGCCTACCGGGCGATGCTCGATGCCTGCAAGAAATGACGATGCCGGGCCCCTGCCGCTCGTGGGGCGCGACCTCGCGGGACTGGCCGAGGTGGTGGCCGCCCTCGGGGTGCCCGAGGCGCAGCGGCGGATGCGGGCGCGGCAGCTCTTCCGCTGGATCTACGCCCGCGGCGCCGGCGATTTCGAGCAGATGACCGATCTTCCCGCCGCGCTGCGGGACGGGCTCGCCGAGCGCTGCACCATCGCCCGGCCCGAGCTCATCGCCGAGGAGCGGTCCGCCGACGGCACCCGCAAATGGCTGCTGCGCTTCGCCGACGGCCAGGAGGTGGAGAGCGTGTTCATCCCCGAGGAGGACCGGGGTGCGCTCTGCGTCTCCACCCAGGTCGGCTGCACCCTCTCCTGCAGCTTCTGCCGCACCGGCACGATGCCGCTCGTGCGCAACCTGTCGGCGGGCGAGATCCTGGCGCAGATGCTGGTGGCCCGCGACCTGCTCGACGAATGGCCGACGGGCCGCCCCGGCCGGCGCTTCACCAACATCGTCGTCATGGGCATGGGCGAGCCGCTCCTCAACTACGACAATCTGGCGACGGCGCTCGGGATCGCCATGGATCCCGCTGGCCTCGACCTGTCGCGCCGCAGGATCACCGTCTCCACCTCCGGCGTGGTGCCGCGCATCGACCAGTGCGGCCGCGAACTCGGCACCGGCCTCGCCGTCTCTCTGCACGCGGTGCGCGACGAGCTGCGGGATCGGCTGGTACCCATCAATCGCCGATGGAACATCGCCAGCCTGCTCGATGCCTGCCGGCGCTATCCCGTGCGGCGCCGCATCACCTTCGAATACGTCATGCTGGCGGGCGTCAACGACAGCGACGCCGACGCCCGCGAGCTGGTGCGCCTGCTGCGGGGCATTCCCGCCAAGGTCAACCTCATTCCCTTCAACGCCTGGCCCGGCGCCCCCTTCGCCTGCAGCTCCAACAACCGCATGCGCGCCTTCGCGGCGATCGTCGAGGAGGCCGGCATCGCCGCCCCCGTCCGCCAGCCGCGGGGACGCGACATCCTCGCCGCCTGCGGCCAGCTGCGGACCGCGAGCCGTCGCCGCCGTGCCGCCTGACGATCCCCCCGCCCGCCAGCCGGAACCCTCGCCATGAAACGCTTCATCGTGGGCTTCTTCGCCGTGATCGGCGTGATCGCCGTGATGCTGGTGGTGACCGTCGGGGTCGCGGGCTACGCTGTCTGGCAGAGTCTGGTGGTGCCCAGGCCGGAGCTTCCCGAGCGCATTCTCCTCACCCTCGATCTGCGCGGCACCCTCGACAACGCGGGCGGTCCCGACCCGGTCGGCCTCCTGACGGGCGAGGCGCGTCCGGGCCTGGACGAGGTCCTGCTCGCCCTCGATGCGGCCGCGGTCGATCCGCGGGTGGCGGGCATCGTCGCCCGCATCGACGCCACCGCCCACGGCTTCGCCGCCGCCGAAGAGCTGCGGGCCGCGATCGCGCGGCTGCGGAAGGCCGGCAAGCGCGCCCTCGTCCATGCCGAGAGTTTCGGCGAGGGCGGGCCGGGCAACGAGGGCTATTTCGTCGCGACCGCCTTCGAGGAGATCTGGATGCAGCCCGGCGGGCTCGTCGCGATCACCGGGCTGTCCGTCGAGATGCCGTTCCTGCGCGGTCTCCTGGACCGGATCGGGGTGGCGCCCGAGGTGCTGCGCCGCGAGGTCTACAAGACCGCCTTCGAGAGCTTCACCGAGCGGGCGCCGACCGCCGCCAACCGCGAGATGATGGAGGCCATCCTCGACGATCTCTTCGCCCGGTTCCGGGAGGGCATCGGGGAAGGCCGCGGCCTCGATCCTGCGACCGTGGCGCGGCTCGTGGACGAGGCCCCCTTCACCGGCGAGGAGGCGCTGGCCGCGGATCTGCTCGATCGCATCGGCTACTACGACGAGATGCTGGAGGCCGCCCGCACGGCCGTCCCCGAGGCCGAAGAGGTCGCCCTCGGCGACTACGCGGCGGCGCTCGCGAACGGCGAGGAGGCGCCGGTGGTGGCCTTCGTCCATGCGAGCGGCACCATTCTGCCGGGCGCGATCCCGGCCGCCGAGGGGATCGGCTCGGAGACCCTGCGCGAGGCGCTCGACGCCGCCCTCGAGGACGAGCAGGTGACGGCGGTGCTGCTGCGTCTCGACAGCCCGGGCGGCTCGGCGGTGGCTTCCATCTCCATCGCCCGCGCGATCGACCGGCTGCGGGCGGCCGGCAAGCCGGTGGTCGTGTCGATGGTCAACACCGCCGCTTCCGGCGGCTACTGGATCGCCTCCCGGGCCGACCGCATCCTCGCCTCGCCGGCCACCCTCACGGGCTCCATCGGCGTCATCTCCGGCAAGCCGGTGCTGGCCGGGCTGTGGCGCAAGCTGGAGATCGGCTGGGCGAGCCTGCGGCGCGGCCGCAACGCCGGCATCTGGTCGCTCAACGAGCCCTACGACGCCGCCGCCCGGCAGCGGATGGAGCGGGTGCTCGACGATCTCTACGCCCGCTTCAAGGCCACCGTGGCGGAGGGCCGGGCGCTCTCGCCCGAGGAGGTGGAGGCGGTGGCCAAGGGCCGGGTCTGGACCGGCCGCCAGGCCCTGGAGCGGAGGCTCGTCGATCGCCTCGGCGGCCTGCACGAGGCGCTCGCCGAACTCCGGTCCCTGCTCGGTCTCGAGGCGGAGGCCGCGCTCGATCTCCGACCCTTCCCGCCGCCGGGCGGGCCGCTCGAATGGCTGCTGGCGCTGCGTCGCGAGTTCGGCGGCCTGCTGCGGCTCGCCCGCGAGCTGCGGGCGGTGGCCGGGCCGCCGGGGCTCGCGAGTGCGCCGCCGATCACGGTGCGCTGAGCGGCTCCGGGGCCGGCTCGGGAAGGTCGAGGGCGTAGCCCGTGCCGCGCACCGTGCGCACGAGGTCGGGCTCGCCGCCGGCGTTGAGGGCGCGGCGCAGCCGGCGGATGGTGGCGTCCACCGTGCGGAGTTCGACATCGGCGTCGAGCCCCCACACCCGGTCGAGGAGCTGGGCGCGCTCGAACACCCGGTGCGGGTTCTCGAGCAGATGGCGCAGGAGGCGGAACTCGGTGCGCGAGAGCGGGATCTCGCGGTTGCCGCGGAAGACGCGGCGGCTCGCGAGATCCATCCTGAGGTCGGCGAAGGTCAGCACCTCGCCGGCCATCGCCGGCCGCGCCCGCCGCAGCACCGCCCGCACCCGGGCCACCAGCTCGGCCGGGGAGAAGGGCTTGGTCACATAGTCGTCGGCGCCGGTATCGAGGCCGCGCAGGCGGTCCCTCTCCTCCACCCGGGCGGTGAGCATCACTACCGGCAGCGCGGCGGTCGCCGGCCGCCGTCGCAGGCGGCGGCAGAGCTCGATCCCCGACAGCCCGGGCAGCATCCAGTCGAGGATCAGGAGATCGGGCGGCAGCTCCTCGATCTGCCGCAGCGCCTCCTCGCCGTCCCGGGCCTCCGCCACCTCGAAGCCCGCCGCCTCGAGATTGTAGGCGAGCAGCCGGCGCACCGCCGGCTCGTCCTCGACGATCAGCACCCGCACGGTCATGCCTTGGTCTTCCGCATGCGGTTGATGAGATCGCCGTGGACGATGTAGTGCACCTTCTCGGCGATGTTGGTGGCGTGGTCGCCGATCCGCTCCAGGTTCTTGGCGATGAACATGAGATCGATGCAGGTGCCGGTGGTTCTCGGATCCTCGAGGATGTATGTGAGGAGCTCGCGGAACAGGCTCGTGTAGAGCTGGTCCACCTCGTCGTCCCGGTGCCAGGCGGCCATCGCCTTGTCGGGATCGCGTTCCACATAGGCGTCCAGCACCTCCTTGACCATCCGCTGGCAGATCTCGGCCATCCGCGGGATGGTGACGAAGGGCTTGAGCTGCGGCTGTTCGGCGAGGCGGCGGGCGCGCTTGGCGATGTTGACCGCATAGTCGCTCGTGCGTTCGAGATCGTTGGAGATCTTGAGGGCCATCGCCACCATGCGCAGATCGATGGCCACCGGCTGGCGGGTGGCGAGGATGTGGATCGCCTCCTGGTCGATCGCCTCCTCGAGCTCGTCCACGGCGTCGTCGCGGCCGATCACCGTGGCCGCCGCCTCCTCGTCCCGCTCCACGAGGGCGCGGACGGCGAGCGCCACCTGCCGTTCGACGAGCGCCCCCATCTCCGTGACGTGGCGGGCGAGGCGGGCGAGCTCCTGATCGAAGGCCCGCACCGTGTGTTTCTTGACGAGGCCGCGCTCGGGCATCTCCGCCGTCTCCTCCTCAGCCGAAGCGGCCGGTGATGTAGTCCTGGGTCATGGTCTCGCGCGGCCGCGTGAACACCTCCTCGGTGGGACCGAACTCGATCAGCCGACCGAGGTGGAAGAAGGCGGTGAAGCGCGAGATGCGGGCCGCCTGCTGCATGTTGTGGGTGACGACGACGATGGTGTAGCGGCGGCTCAGCTCGTCGATCAGCTCCTCGATATGGGCGGTGGCGATGGGATCGAGGGCCGAGGTGGGCTCGTCGAGCAGCAGCAGCTCGGGTTCCGGCGCCAGCGCCCGGGCGATGCACAGCCGCTGCTGCTGGCCTCCCGAGAGGGTGTGGGCACTGGCGTGCAGGCGGTCCTTCACCTCCTCCCAGAGGGCGGCGCGGCGCAGGGACTTCTCCACCTGCGCATCGAGGACGGTGCGGCTGCGCACGCCGCGGATCCGCAACCCCGCCGCCACGTTCTCGTAGATCGACTTGGGGAAGGGGTTGGGCTTCTGGAACACCATCCCGATCCGCATGCGCGGCACCATGGGATCGGTCTTCGGGCCGATGATGTCGATGCCTTCGGGCTCGAGCAGGATGCGGCCGGCGTAGCGGTTGCCGGGATAGAGGTCGTGCATGCGGTTGAAGCAGCGCAGGAAGGTGCTCTTGCCACAGCCCGAGGGGCCGATCAGGGCGGTAACGCAGCCCTCCGCCACCGGCATCGAGATGGAGAAGAGGACCTGCTTCGGCCCGTACCAGAAGGAGAGATCCTCGACCGCGGCCTTGGCGCGGATCTCCGCCGGTCGAGCCTCGTCGGGGCGGGCGGAGGGCGGCGCCGGCTCCGCGGGCAGTGGGGCGGCCAGGGTCATCCGAGCAGTCTCCGTGCGCGGTAGCGGATGTAGATCGCGAGCCCGTTCATCGCCAGGGTCATCACCAGCAGCACCACGCCGGCGGCCGCCGCCAGCTCGTGGAAGGCGGCCTGCGGGCGGGAGATCCAGTTGAACATCTGGATCGGCAGCACGGTGAAGGGAGATCCCAGCCATTCGAAGCTCACGAAGGGCGGTTGGGCGGTGATCGGCGGGGGCGGCAGGAAGGCGATGAAGGTGAGGGCGCCGATGGTGACGAGCGGGGCCGTTTCGCCGATCGCCCGGGCGAGGGCGACGATGATGCCGGTGAGGATGCCCGGCCGCGCCGCCGGCAGCAGGTACATGGAGACCGTCTGCCACTTGTCGGCGCCGAGGGCGAAGGCCGCCTCCCGCACCTCCCGGGGAATGCTGCGCAGCGCCTCGCGGGTGGCGACGACGATCACCGGCAGCACGAGCAGCGCCAGCACCATGCCGGCCACCAGGATGGTCTCCCCGAGGCGGAAGCCGTAGACGAACACGCCCAGGGCCAGCAGACCGTAGATGATCGAGGGCACGCCGGCGAGATTGGTGATGTTGATCTCGATCACGTCGGTGACCCGGTTCCTGGGGGCGTATTCCTCGAGATAGAGACCGGCGGCGATGCCGAAGGGGATGGCCAGCGCCGCCGTCACCAGCATGACGAGGGCGCTCCCTACCCAGGCCGGCAGGATGCCGGCCCGCGAGGCGCGCCGCGAGGGATAGCTGGTTAGGAAATCGAGATCGATGTGGGGCGCACCGGTGAGTACCAGATCGAGAACGAGGGCCAGCAGCACCGCGGTGGCCACGAACAGCACCGCGAGGCCGATGCCGGCGAACAGCAGATCGCGACGCCGCGCGGCGGCGATCAGCCGGCGGCCGTCGGTGGTCGGTAGCCCGGTTTCGGACACGGCTCAGTAGACCTCGCGGAAGCGGCGGCGGAGGAAGAAGCCGAGGACATTGAAGGCCAGGGTGAGCAGGAACAGGGTGAGGGCGGCGGCGAAGATGGACTGGTAGGCGATGGTGCCGTAGGCCACGTCGCCGAGGCTCACCTGGACGATGTACGTGGTGATGGTGGCGGCTCCCTCGAGCGGGTTGAAGGTGAAGTTGGGGTTCTGGCCGGCGGCGATGGCCACCACCATGGTCTCCCCCACCGCCCGGGCCATGCCCAGGAGATAGGCGGCGGTGACGCCCGAGAGGGCGGCCGGCAGCACCACCCGCACCGCCGTCTGCAGGCGCGTGTAGCCGAGCGCGTAGGCCCCCTCGCGCAGCGCATCCGGCACCGCACGCATGGCATCCTCGCTCAGCGACACGATGTAGGGCAGGATCATGACCCCCATGACGAGACCCGGCGAGAGCATGTTGAAGCCGGGCAGATCGGGAAACAGCCGGCGCAGGAGCGGCGTCACGAACAGGAGCGCGAAATAGCCGAACACCACCGTCGGCACGCCGGCCAGCATCTCGAGCAGCGGCTTCACCACCTCGCGCAGGCGGCTGTCGGCGTACTCGCTGAGATAGAGGGCCAGCACCGTGCCCGCCGGGATGGCCACCGAAAGGGCGATCGCCGAGATGGTCACGGTGCCGGCCAGGAGCGGCAGGATGCCGTAGTGGGGCTCGGCGAACAGCGGCGTCCACTGGGTGTCGGTGAGGAACGCGACGAGCCCCACATGGCGGAAGAAGGCGAGGCTCTCGCTCGCCAGCACGTAGACGATGGCGAGGGTGACGAGGACCGAGAGGGAGGCGGCGGCGAACAGGAGGCCGCGCATGATCCGATCCTTGAGCCGTCGCCGGGCGAGAAACTCCGGCGAGGGCCGGATCCCGGATGCGAGGACGCCGTCCGCGGGCGGCAACGATCCGGCCATCGGAGTGCCTCCGCCCTCAGTCCACCGTCTCGGCGGCGATCAGATCCTCGATCGAGATGCCCACCTGGGCACCGCCGGCGAACGCCGTGCCGGTGCGCCGGGCCTCGAGCTTCTCGCGCGCGAGAACGTAGGCCCTTTCGGGCAGCGGCACGTAGCCGACCTCGGTGACCAGCTCCGTGATCAGTCCGGGATCGAGGAACATCTCCACGAAGGCGGCCACCGCCGGCCGGTCGAGGGCGGTCGGGTTGACGTAGAGGAAGAGCGGACGGGAGAGGGGCTCGTAGCGGCCGCTGCGGGCGTTCTCCACGCTCGGCTCCACGCATTCGCCGGTCTCGGAATTGCGGATCGCCACCGCCTTGAGCCTGTCCCGGTTCTCGACGTAGTAGGCGAAGCCGAAGAAGCCGAGGGCGCCCCTGTCGTTGGCCACGCCCTGGACCAGCACGTTGTCGTCCTCGCTGGCGGTGAAGTCGCCCCGGCTCGCGCCCTCCTCGCCGATCACCGCGGCGGTGAAATAGTCGTAGGTGCCGGAATCGGTGCCGGGGCCGAACAGGCGCAGCGGCCGGTCGGGCCAGTCGGGTTCGGCCCGGTTCCAGCGCCGGACCGTCTCCTGCGCCGCCGGCTCCCAGATCCGCCGCAGCTCCTCGACGGTCATGCAAGAGACCCAGTCGTTGGCCGGGTTGACCACCACGGCGAGGGCGTCGAGGGCCACCGGCAGCTCGATGTAGGTGACGCCGCGTTCGGCGCAGGCCTCGCGCTCGCTCGCCTTGATCGGCCGCGAGGCGTCGGCGATGTCGATGTCGCCGCGGCAGAACTTCCTGAGACCACCGCCGGTTCCCGAGATGCCGACGGTGACCCGGAAGGTGCCGCGGTGCTCGATCTGGAACTCCTCGGCCACGGCCTCGGTGATCGGATAGACGGTGGAGGAGCCGTCGATGCGCACCGTGTCCCCGGCGCCGGAAGCCGTCCCCGGCAGCAGCAGGGGGGCGAGGAGGAGAAGGGAACCGAAGCTGCGATCCATGGGCATGCACTCCGAAGGCCGTTGCCTCCGCATCCCCGATCCACTTCGATGTCTATTCTGCGAGCGTTCCGTGACAGGTTCGTGACAGTTACGGCCCCGCCGCCGGCGACGGCAGCCAGGCGCAGAAGCGGCTGCCCTCGCCGAGACGGCTTTCGATGGAGAGATGGCCCTGATGGCGCCGCAGCACGTGCTTGACGATGGCGAGGCCGAGGCCGGTGCCGCCGATCTCCCGCGAACGGGCCCGGTCCACCCGGTAGAAACGTTCGGTCAGCCGCGGCAGATGCTCGGCGGGGATGCCGGGACCGAAGTCGCGCACGCAGAGGCGGATCGCCGGCCGGCCGGCCACCGGCCCCGCTTCGGCGGGGGCGCGCGGCAGATGGTCGAGAGTGACCTCGACGCGACCGCCGCCGGCCCCGTATTTGAGGGCGTTGTCGAGGAGGTTGGCGACGAGCTGGTGGATCTGGTCGGCATCGGCCACGACCGCCGGCAGCGGTTCGGCGATCCGCAGCTCGAGCGCCACCCCGGCCTCCTCGGCCCGGGGCGCGAACTTCGCCACCACCGAGCGCAGCAGGGGGGCCGGATCGAGGGTCTCCTCGGGCGGCGCACCGGCGGCGAGCTCGATGCGCGACAGGGAGAGGAGATCGTCGATCAGCCGCTGCATGCGGGCGGCCTCGGCGGCCATCAGGGCGAGGAATTCCTCGCGCGCCGCGGGATCGTCGCGGGCCGGGCCGCGCAGGGTCTCGATCAGCCCGACGAGAGAGGTGAGGGGCGTGCGGATCTCGTGGCTGGCGTTGGCCACGAAATCCGAGCGCATGCGTTCGATCATCACCTGCTCGGACATCTCGCGCAGCACCAGGACCGCGCCGCGGTCCTCGCCGGCGAAGCCGGCCGCGCTCACCCGGGCGGCGAAGCGGCGCGCGGGATCCATGGGCGGGGTGATGTCGACCTGGGTGGTACGGCCCTCGAGGAGCGCGGCCTCCACCGCCGCCGTAAGACCGGGGTCGCGCAGCACCGCGTCGAGCGGCACCGGCAGGGCGGCGACGGCGAGGGCCTCGCGGGCGGCGGCATTGCAGCGCACCACCTCGCGTCCGCCGTCCACCAGCAGCACGGGGTCGGGAAAGGCGTCGACGAGATCCTCGAGAAAGCGCCGGGCGGCGGCACTCCGCTGGCGCTCTTCCGCGAGCCGTTCGAGGAGGTGCTGCACCGGCGCCGCGACCTCGCGATGGAGGCTTTCCTCGAGCTCCGCGGGTCGTACCCCCCGGCCCGTCTCCGCCGCCCCCTCGATCCAGGCTCCCAGCTCCTCGAGCATCCGCCGCCGTCGTCGCGCCGCCCACAGCGCGGTGGCGCCGGCGGTGGCGAGACCGGCGACGAAGCCCGGCAGGGAGACGCCGAGCAGGGCCAGTGTGACGAGCCCGGCGAGCGCCGGATGCAGGAAGGGCAGGATGCCGGCGAGGGTCGAGGGCCGCGTCCGCCCGGGTTCGATGGGATCCCGGATCAGCTCCGCAGCTCCTCGAGATCGCGGTAGAGATCGAGGGCCTCGGGATTGGCCAGCGCCTCGGTGTTGCGCACCGGCCGTCCGTGGATCACCTCGCGCACCGCGATCTCGCTGATCTTGCCGCTCATGGTGCGGGGGATGTCGGCGATCTGCAGGATCTTGGCCGGCACGTGGCGGGGCGAACAGTTGTCGCGGATGCGCTGGCGGATGGTCCGCTCGAGCTCGGCGTCGAGCTGCACGCCCTCGCGCAGGCGCACGAACAGCACCACCCGCTGGTCACCCTCCCATTCCTGGCCCACGCAGACCGCCTCCAGCACCTCCGGGATCTGTTCCACCTGGCGGTAGATCTCGGCGGTGCCGATGCGCACCCCGCCGGGATTGAGGGTGGCGTCCGAGCGGCCGTAGATCACCATGCCGTCGTGCTCGGTGATCTCCGCCCAGTCGCCGTGGCACCAGACCCCGGGAAAGCGCGCGAAATAGGCGGCGCGGTAGCGGCTGCCGTCGGGATCGTTCCAGAAGCCCACCGGCATCGAGGGAAACGGTTTGGTGCACACGAGCTCGCCCTTCCGGCCGCGCACCGGTCGCCCCTCCTCGTCGAACACCTCCACCGCCATGCCGAGGCCGCGCATCTGGATCTCGCCGCGCCACACCGGACCGGCGGGGTTGCCGAGCACGAAGCAGGAGACGATGTCGGTGCCGCCCGAGATGGAGGCCAGATGGAGGTCCCGCTTGATGTCGGCGTAGACGTAGTCGAAACTCTCGGGAAGCAGCGGCGAGCCGGTGGACAGCACCGCGCGCAGCGCCGACAGATCGTGGGTCTCCCGCGGCTTCAGCCCGGCCTTCTTGATGGCGTCGATGTATTTGGCGCCGGTGCCGAAGTATTCGAGCCTCTCCCTTTCGGCCATGTCCCACAGCACCGCCGGCGAGGGATGGAAGGGCGAGCCGTCGTAGAGGACGATGGTGGCCTCGCTGGCCAGCGCCGAGACCAGCCAGTTCCACATCATCCAGCCACAGGTGGTGAAGTAGAAGAGCTTCTGGCCCGGCCGGATGTCGGTGTGCAGCCGGTGCTCCTTCATGTGCTGCAGGAGCGTGCCGCCGGCACCGTGGACGATGGCCTTGGGCTTTCCCGTGGTGCCCGAGGAATAGAGGATGTAGAGGGGATGGTCGAAGGGGACGGGGGTGAAGGCGAGCGGCGGCGGATCGTTCACGAGGAAGTCCTCGAAGGGCACCGCCCCCGGGATCCCGGCGAGATCGGCGAAGGGATCGAGGAAACGGTGCACGAGGGTGCGGCGCAGGCCGGGCAGCCCCTCGGCGATCGCCGCCACCTTGTCCCGCACGTCGATGGCCTTGCCGTTGTAGCGGTAGCCGTCCACCGCCAGCAGCAAAACGGGCTCGATCTGGCCGAAGCGGTCGAGCACCGCCGAGACCCCGAATTCGGGACTGCAGGAGGACCAGACGGCGCCCAGCGAGCTCGCGGCCAGCATGCCGATCACCGTTTCCGGGATGTTCGGCATGAAGGCCGCCACCCGGTCGCCGACGCCGATCCCCTCGGCCTTCATGGCGGCGGCGAGGGCCGCCACCTTGTGGCGCAGGGCGCTCCAGCTCAGTTCGGCGGAGCGGCCGTCCTCGCCGTGGAAGAGGATCGCCGGCTCCTCTCCCTCGCGCCGCAGCAGGTTCTCGGCGAAATTGAGCTCGGCGCCGAGGAACCAGCGCGCGCCCGGCATGGCGTCGCCGTTCTCGAGCACGGTGTGGGCGCGGCGGCGCGCCCGCACCTCGAAACGGTCCCAGAGATCGGCCCAGAAGGCGGCGCGATCGGTAACCGACCATTCCCACAGCCGCCGCACGGCGTCCGGCCCGTCGAAGCCGCGATCCCGCGCGAGCCGCATGATCTGGGTCGCCGCGGCACGTTCCGGATCCGGCTGCCAGAGGGGTCTGTCCATGGCGCATCCTCGCAGCGTACGTCCACGGGGGCCGCCCGTGCGGCCGCTCCGGCCGATACATAGTGCGGCAATCGGCACGACGCAAAGCGGGCCCGGAGCGGTGGAGCGCCGGCGGCGAAGGGTTTAGGCTGGACCCGGAAGGAACAGGGGAGGAAAACCGGATGCGGTCCTTTTGGTCGTTGCTGCTGCTGCTGGTGCTGACGGCCTGTGCCGGGGTCACGCCGGAGACGCTGGCACCGCCCGAGGTGCGCCTCGTCGATCTCCTGCCGGCGCGCGTGGGCCTCCTCGAACAGGAGCTCGAGGCGAAGCTCCGGATCGTCAACCCCAATACGGTCCCCCTCGAGGCCCGCGGCATCCGTGTCACCCTGGAGACCGAGGGTAGCCGTCTCGGGCAGGGTGTGAGCGACCGCGGGTTCACCGTACCGGCGCTGGGCGAGACGGTGGTGGCCGTACCTATCTACGTCTCCACCGCCGATCTGGTGGAGCGGATCCTGGGGCTCGCGGCCGGTCGTGGGATCACCTACCGGCTGACCGGCGACATATTGCTCGCGCGCGGGATCGCCGGCGGCACGACGGCGCTGCCGTTCGAGAGCGAGGCGGCACTGCGCCTGCCGCGCCTGCCCGGCACGTCCTGACGTTCGGGGGAGGAGGATGAGCGAGACCATCGGCCGGTTCGACTACGTGATCGTCGGCGCGGGTTCGGCGGGCTGCGTGTTGGCCAACCGGCTGTCCGCCGATCCGGGCAAGCGGGTGCTGCTGCTGGAGGCCGGGGGCAGGGACAACTACATCTGGATCCACATCCCGATCGGCTATCTCTACACCCAGAACAACCCGCGCACCGACTGGTGCTTCGAGACCGAGCCCGAGGAGGGGCTCGGTGGCCGCGCCCTCAAGTATCCCCGCGGCCGGGTACTCGGCGGCTGCTCCTCCATCAACGGCATGATCTACATGCGCGGCCAGGCCCGGGACTACGACCTCTGGCGGCAGATGGGCAATCCCGGCTGGTCCTGGTCGGAGGTGCTGCCCTACTTCAAGAAGTCCGAGGACTTCTTCCGCGGCGCCGACGAATGGCACGGCGCGGGCGGCGAATGGCGGGTGGAGGAGCCACGGGTGCGCTGGCCGATCCTCGACGCCTTCCGCGAGGCGGCGGCGGAGGTGGGCATCCCCCGGATCGAGGATTTCAACCGGGGCAACAACGAGGGCTGCAGCTACTTCCACGTCAACCAGAAGAACGGCGTGCGCTGGAGCACCGCCAAGGCGTTCCTGCGGCCGGCGATGGGCCGACCCAACCTCGAGGTGCTGACCCACGCCCAGGCGAAGCGCCTGCTGGTCGAGGGGCGGCGGGTGACCGGGGTCGCGTTCTGGCACCACGGCGAGCCGCGGCGGGTGACCGCCGACATCGAGGTGATCCTGGCCGCCGGCGCCATCGGTTCGCCGCAGCTGCTCCAGGTCTCGGGCATCGGCCCGGCGGCGCTCCTGCGCGAGCACGGCATCGAGGTGATCCACGCGCTGCCGGGGGTGGGCGAGAACCTGCAGGACCATCTGCAGATCCGCCCCGTGTTCCGGGTCGAGAACGCCCTCACCCTCAACCAGCGCGGCAACAGCTGGTTCTGGCGCGGGCTGATGGGGCTCGAGTATCTCCTGTTCCGGAAGGGACCGCTGAGCATGGCCCCCTCGACCCTGGGGGCCTTCGCGAAGAGCGACCCCTCCTTCGAGACCCCGAACCTCCAATACCATGTGCAGCCGCTGTCGCTGGACCGCTTCGGCGACCCGCTGCACCCCTTCCCGGCGATCACCCCTTCGGTGTGCAACCTGCGGCCCACCAGCCGCGGCCATGTCCGCATCCGCAGCGCCGATCCGCGCGAGGCGCCGAGCATCAAGCCCAACTATCTGTCGACCCCCGAGGACCGCAAGGTGGCGGCCGACGCGCTGCGTCTCACCCGGCGCATCATGGCGGCGCGGGTGATGGCGCCCCATCGGCCCGAGGAATACCGCCCCGGCGCCCAGCTCCGCGAGGACGAGGAGCTGGCCACCGCCGCCGGCGAGATCGCCACCACCATCTTCCATCCGGTCTCCACCTGCAAGATGGGTCCGGCCGAGGATCCGACGGCGGTGGTGGACCCGCGGCTGCGCCTCCACGGCATGGACGGCCTGCGCATCGTCGATGCCTCGGTGATGCCCACTATCACCTCCGGCAACACCAACTCGCCCACCATCATGATCGCCGAGAAGGCGAGCGACATGATCCTCGAGGATGCGCGCGCCTGACGATTCCCGGTGGCGGCGTTGAAAAACCGCTGGTAGCGGGCCATCATGGTCCGGGCCGATGGCGCCCAGCGGCGCGCGTCCGGTCGACAACACCGCCGGGAGGTTCAAGCATGTGGTTCGTCTGGCTCGTTCTCGGCGCGGTGCTCGGCGCCGCGGCCGTCTGGTACTGGCGCGAGCGGAACGAGGGTACGCGCGTCGCCGAAGTGCAGGGCAGCTGGGAGGCCAAGTACCGGCACGCGGTCGAGGACGTGAAGCGGGCCGACGCCGCCCACGAGGAAACGAAGGAGCGGCTGCGGGCGGCGGAGAGCCGGGTGGCCGAGCTGGAGGCGGAGAAGGCCCGCCTCGAGGCCCGCATCGCCGAGCTCGAAGGGGCCGCGAAGGCGCCACCGGCGGCGCCCGCCGGGGTCGGGGCGACGGCGCCGCGCCGCCGCGGCGATGCCCGTCTCAAGGAGATCGACGCCAAGCTCGCCCAGCTTCCGGCCGGATCCAGCGCCCGTCGGGCGCTCCTGGCCGCGCGCGAGAAGCTGCTGTCGGGCGGCGGCGGGGCCGGCGAGGGCGGAGAGGATCTGAAGCGCATCAAGGGGATCGGCCCCGCCATCGAGAAGAAGCTGAAGGCCATGGGCATCACCCGCATCGCCCAGATCGCCGAGCTCGGCGAGGAGGAGATCGCCCGCATCGAGGAAAAGCTCGCCTTCAAGGGCCGGATCGCCCGCGAGCACTGGGTGGAACAGGCGCGGGCGCTGATGCGGGGCGAGGCCGGCTAAGCGCCGAGCTCGCGGGCGAGCTCCTCAAGAAAGCGATGGACGAAGGCCAGCCGTGCCTCGGCGAGGCGGCGGCCGGTGGCGGTGCGCATCAGGCCCGGAAGCTTCTCGAGCTTGGTCCTCACATGGTCGAGGGCGAAGGCGACGTCGTCGAGCGGGCGCCGCTCGGCGAAGGGATCGTCGGGATGGAGCAGCCGCCGCCCCATCCGCCCGCTGACCGCGAACAGGCGCGCGAGGCCGATGGCGCCCAGGCTCTCGAGCCGGTCCGCGTCCTGCAGGATCTCGGCCTCGCGCGAGCGCGGGGGGATGCCCGCCGAATAGCTGTGGGCCTCGATGACGTGGCGCACCGCCTCCAGCCGATCCTCGGGAAAGTCCATGCCGCGCAGCAGCGTGACCGCCTCGGCCGCGGAGCGGCGGGAGGCCTCGGCGCGCTCGGGCGAGTCCTTGGGCGTGTTGACGAGGTCGTGGAGATAGGATCCCGCCAGCAGCACCAGCATGTCGGCGTCGGGCGCCTCGGCCGCGGCGAGCTCGCGGGCGAGCGTCCAGACGCGCCGGAAATGGCCGAGATCGTGCGAGGGATCGCCGTCCTCGCGGGCCGCCACCGCCCGCTCGAAGCGGTCCCGCCAGACCGCGAGCGGATCGCTCATTCGCTCGCCGCCGGCGGCCGCGAGAGCAGGGCCGCGACGGCCTCGCTCACGGACCAGTCGCCTTCGACGATGCGTGCCACCGCCTCGCTGACCGGCAGCTCGACTCCCTTCTCGGCCGCCATCTCGCAGGCGGCGCGGGCGGTCCACACGCCTTCGCACAGCGGTGCGCCGCTTCCCGTGAGGCTGTCGAGGGGCGCACCGCAGCCCAGTTCGAAGCCGAAACGGGTGTTGCGGGAGGTGAGGCTGGTGGCGGTGAGCACGAGATCGCCCATTCCGGACAGGCCGGCCAGGGTCTCGCGGCGGGCACCGAGCGCCATCCCGAGGCGCGTGATCTCGGCGAGACCGCGGGTGATCAGCGCCGCCCGCGCGTTCTCACCGTATCCCCGACCCATCACGATACCGGCGGCGATGGCGACGACGTTCTTGAGGGCGCCGGCGATCTCGACGCCGACCAGATCGTCGCAGGGATAGAGGCGGAAGCTCGAGCTGCCCAGCTCCTCCGCCAGCTCACGGGCGAGCGCGATGGCCGGCGCCGCCACCGTCAGCGCGGTCGGCAACCCGCGCGCCACCTCGCTCGCGAAGGAGGGACCGGAAAGCACCGCGGGCGTGCAGTCGGGACATTCCTCGGCCAGCACCTCGCTGAGGCGACGGTGGCTCGTCCGCTCGAGACCCTTGGCACAGACCACGAGCACGCGGCCGCGATGCTCGATCCCCCACACCGTTTCGCGCAGCTTCTGGGCAGGTACCGCCAGCAGCAGGATGCGGCAGGCGTCGAGCGCGAGCAGATCGGCGGTGAAGCGGATCGAGGGGTGGAGCAGGATGCCCGGCAGATACCGGCCGTTGACGCGGCTGCGGGCGATACGGGCCATCGCCGCGCCGTCGCGCCCCCAGAGAACGACTTCATGGCCGCTGCGCGCCAGGACCTGGGCGAGCGCCGTTCCCCAACTGCCGCTTCCGACGATACCGATCGCTGGCTCTGCCATGGCCCCGTTTCGGTAACATAGTCGACCGGCCTTTTGTACCGCGGATCCCGCCAAGGGCCAGTGTCACGAATGCCGCGCCGGCACACCCCGGGATATGACGGTCAGGCCGCGCGGGCGCGGCGGGCGGCAGCGAGGATCTCACGCGCCATGGCGTCGGCGACGCGGTGGGTGGGCTCGTCCCGCCGTGCGGCCCGGGTGAAGACCTCGGCCAGCCGCTCGCCGATCACCCCGAGCCGGTCCAGGGCCCGCTCGCGCCGGTAGCCTTCGGGATGCAGCTCCTCGGCGATGTTGATCACTCCGCCGGCATTGATCACATAGTCCGGAGCGTAGAGGATCCGCCGCTCGTGCAGCCCGTCGCCGTGGCGCGGCGCGGCGAGCTGGTTGTTGGCGGCGCCGGCGATCACCGCACAGCGCAGCCGCGGCAGGCTGTGATCGTCGATCACCCCGCCGAGGGCGCAGGGGGCCAGCACCTCGCAGGGCACGGAGAGGATCTCGGTCCCGTCCACCACCCGGGCGCCGAACCGCCGGGCCGCCTCCTCGCTGCGGGCGGGGTCGAGATCGGCCACCACCAGCCGCGCCCCTTCCTCGGCCAGCAGGCCGGCGAGGCTCATGCCGACGTGACCGAGCCCCTGGACGGCCACCGTGATCCCTTGCAGCCGGTCGCGGCCGAGCCGGTGGCGCACCGCCACCCGGATGCCCAGGAGCACGCCACGGGCGGTCATCGGCGAGGGATCGCCGCTGCCGCCCTCGCTGCGGCCGAGGACGTAGCGGGTGACGCCGCCGGCGATGTCCATGTCGGCGGGCGCGGTGCCGACGTCCTCGCCGGTGTAGTAGCGGCCGGCCAGGCTCTCCACCGCCCGGCCGAAGGCGCGCAGCAGCGCGGGCGACTTGTCGCGGCGCGGATCGCCGATGACGACGCTCTTGCCGCCGCCGAAGGCGAGGCCGGCCATCGCCGTCTTGTAGGTCATGCCGCGGGAGAGACGGAGCACGTCGGCGAGCGCCTCGGCATCGCTCGCATAGGGCCACATGCGACAGCCACCGATGGCCGGGCCGAGCGTGGTGTCGTGCAGGGCGACGATGGCCCGCAGACCGCTTTCCCGATGGTGGAGGAAATGCACTTCCTCGTGGCCGTCGAACTCCGCGTGCGAGAAGAGATCCATGGCGGGTTCCCCGGTTCGGACGCGATGGATGTCGCGCGTTATTCTACACGCTCCGAAGAGGAACATGCTTGCCGAGCGAGGCCGCGCTGCGAAATTGCCGAAAGCATCCACCCGGATGCACGCCGTTCGCGAAACGTCCTTGCGGAAGCTGCCACCCTCTTCGAACGACCGTCCGGCGGGATCATGGCAACCGGAAGTTAACGCTCGGTAAACTTGCCCCCGTCGTCGGCGGGTGGTGGCGCGGGTACTCAGGAATCGAGGGCGTCGAGCTGCTTCTTGACTTCCTCGTACTGGGGGGTCTCGGCCGGCAGCATGGAAAGGAGCCGCTCCCAGAGCTCCCGCGCCCGTGCGGCGTCACCGCGCTGGGCGGCGGCGAGGCCGAGATAGAACAGCGCGTCGGGCTGGTCGGTGTCGAGGTTCCGCACCGTCTCGAAGGCGGCGACCACCTGCTCGGGGAGCGGATCCTCGGCGGGCACCGTCTCGAGGAGCGCCAGCGCGTAGTCGAGCTGGGCCTCGACGTCCTCGGGCAGCTTGCGGGCGAGGGTACCGTAGACTTCGGCCGCCTCCTCGCGCCGTCCCAGCACCCGATAGGAGCGGGCCAGCATGCGCCAGCCCTCGATGTCGTCGGGCTGCCGTTCGAGGCGGGCGGCCAGGCGATCGACCATGCTCGCGATCATCGCCCGCTGCTCCTCGGGACTCATCCGGGCCGCCGCCGCCACCGCCTCCTGGCCCGGCCCGGAACCGACCCCCGCCGGCGGCTCCTCGAGACCCAGCTCCATCGCCAGGCTGGCGAGCTGCTCGGTCACGAACGGTGCCTCGGCGAAGATCTCCCGCGCCCGGGCGAGATCGGCGCGTGCCGCCTCCTCCTCGCCGCTCGCCATCCGCAGCCGCACGAGCTCGATCCAGCCCTGCCAGTCCCCGGGGTTCTCCTCGAGAGCGCGGGCCAGACGCGCCGCCTCCTCGGCGGTGGACAGGGTTCCGACCTCGGCGAGAAGCGGCTCCACGTCGACATCGAGCTCCTCCGCCACCGCCCGGATGCGGCTGCGGAGCTGGGGCAGCCAGGGCGCATCGCTCGTCGAATCGCGGCCGAGTTCGAGATAGGCCGACAGCGCCTTGTCGAACTCGCCGGCCTGCTCGTAGGAGAGGCCGATGTAGAAGCGTGCGCGGGGATCGCGGGGATTGCGCTCGAACTCGCGTTCGAAGGCCTCCTTGGCGGCGGGGGTCACCATGCCCTGGGCGGCCAGGGTCAGGGCTTCGCCCAGCGCACCCGCCACACCGGGCAGCTGGGGCGAGAGAGCCTCCGCCCGCTGATAGGCGCGGGCGGCCTCGGCGTAGCGGCCGAGCACGATGTTGGAACGCGCCAGCATCAGCCAGCCGTCGACGTCCTCGGGCTGTTCGGCGAGCCGCTTTTCCAGCCGCGCCACCATTTCCTCGACGTTGGGCAGGCTGTCCTCCTCGCCCCCGGCCATCCGCACCTCGCGGCCGGGCAGATCGCCGCGCGAGGCGAGGGGCATGTCGGGGAGATCGGGCCGGCCGAGATAGAGGTACAGGGCGACGCTGGCGATGGGCACGAGGAGCGCCGAGACGATGGCCACCGAGCGCAGCGGCCGCACCTCCCGTCCCTCCTCCTTTTCGCTCTCGCCGGCGATGGCGAGCATCCGCCGCTTGATCTCGGTTTCCGCCGCCTTCGCCGCCCGGTCGTCGACCAGTCCCAGCTCGCGGTCGCGTTCCAGCTCCTCGAGTTGGGCCCGACAGACGGCAAGTTCGGCCTCGATCCGCCCGAGCCTCTGCCGCCGCCGCCAGACGGGCCAGGCGAGAAGGATGGTCGTCAGCAGTGCCAGTGCCGAATACGCCGCGATCTGCCAGGCCTGCATGCCATTATCCCCGCGTTTGGACGGGGTTCTATTTGGCGCCGGCGCGGCCTGCGGCAAGCGACGCCGTGTCGCGCGCTCTCCCGCCGCGGCCGGAATGCCCCACCAGCGGGCCGATCCGCGGCCGTTTTCCCGGTTTTCGGAGGAAGATGCTGGATCTTCGTGAAGAAGGTTTCATCTTTCGGTCATCTTTCCGCAAATCGCGGGGCGCGAGCCGTCGCACCCGCGGGGCTGGGGAGGCCGGCGATGGCGACGCACGAACGGCCGGCGGTGCGGCCGGTGGAGCCGGAGGTGGTCCGGCTGGCATACGACGAACGCCTGCCCGACAATCCGCTGCTGCCGGTCCTCGTCTACCGGGGGGTACTGGATCCCGCAGCCGGCGAGCCCGCCGCCGCCTTCGCGGCGCTGTTCGCGGCCCACGGCTGGGGCGGCATCTGGCGCAACGGCATCTTCGCCTTTCCGCACTATCACGGCACCGCCCACGAGGCGCTGGGGGTCGCCCGCGGCCGGGTGCGGCTGCGCCTCGGTGGCGTGCGCGACATCCGCCTCGAGGCCCGGGCCGGCGATGCGCTGGTGCTGCCCGCCGGCACCAGCCACCAGAACCTCGGATCGAGTCCCGATCTCCTGGTGATCGGCGCCTATCCGCCGGGCCAGGACTGGGATCTCATGTACGGTCGGCCGGAGGAACGGGAGACGGCCCGTGTCCGCATCGCCCGCGTCCCGCTGCCGCCGACCGACCCGCTGTTCGGCGGCGACGGGCCGCTCCCGCGCCTTTGGGGCGGGGGCGCCGTCAGTTGAGATCCACCACCGCGACCCCCTCGGGTGGCCGCGGTGGCCGTCCGCGTTCGCGCAGGCCCCGGCGCATGTCCTCGTAGCCGGCCCGCCAGTGCTCCTCGACGGACAGGCGCGAAAAATCGAAGTCCTTGGAACCGCTCTGGTATTCCCGGGGCCGGTAGGTGACGCGCAGGAGGGTCGCCGGCCGGTCGCAGCGCAGCGCCGCGAAGGCCGCGAGCTCCGGGCGGGCGCGCAGCTCCGCCGGCAGCAGATCCAGGAGCCGGCCGATGCGGTGCCGCAGCGCCCGCGTCTCGCAGGCCAGACGGTCGGCGAGCTGGCTGCGGCTCGCGAAGCGGATGTCCTTGGCCCGCTCGTCGACGTCGAAGATGGTCCGCGGCATCGGCCCCTCGGCGCGCCAGAGATCGACCTGGAAGAGCTCCATCGCCTCGTCGCCCGCCTCCTCGAAGACGTAGGTGACGGGCGTGTTGGAGAGGATGCCGCCGTCCCAGTAGGCCTCGCCCTCGATCTCCACCGGCGGGAAGGCCGGCGGCAGGGCGGCGCTGGCCATCACATGCTCCGGCCCGAGGCGCTCGCGTGCGCTGTCGAAATAGTGGAGGGCGCCGCTCCGCACGTTGACGGTGCCCAGGCTGAGACGGATGGTGCCGGCGGCGAGGCGGTCGAAATCCACGAGCTCCTCGAGGCTGCGCCGCAGCGGTGCGGGATCGTACCAGCCGAGGGCCTGCTCGCTGCCCGCCGGCCAGAAGGGGGGCGGCGGCAGATGGGGGGTGAAGAAGCCCGGAAGGCCGAAGGCGAGGGCCATGAAGGCGCCGGTCTCGCCGAACACCGCCCGCGCATCGTCACCGGGCACGAGCGGCTTGCCGGGCAGGCTCGACGAGATCCGTTCCCAGAAGGCGCGCAGCCGCGCGACCCGGCGCTCCGGCGGATTGCCTGCGATCAGCGCGCCGTTGATGGCGCCGATGGAAATGCCGGCGATCCAGTCGGGCACCACCTCCGCCTCGGCCAGGGCCTCGAAGGCGCCGGCCTGGTAGGCGCCGAGCGCACCGCCGCCCTGGAGCAGGAGGACCCGCCGCATCTCGTTCGCGTTCACCCGGTCCCCTCCCGGGCCGCCCCGCTGCCGCGGCGCGGCATGAGCCCCCAGTAGTCGAAATCGAGCAGCACCTCGGGGAGATAGCGTCCCTCGTCGTCCCTCAGAGGAAAATCGGCGGCGGGACGGTTCTTCACCGCCACCAGACGCAAGCGCAGGGCACCGAGGTCCGGGCGCCCCGGCAGTTCCGCCTTCTCCAGCACTTCCGACCAGGCGTAGATCGTATCCCCGGCCACGCAGGGGTTGGCGTGGGTGCCGGCGTTGATCGCCAGGATGTGGAGCATGTTGCCGAGGCCGTTGAAGGAGAGGGCGCGGGCGATCGAGATCACCACCCCGCCGTAGACGATGCAGGCGCCGAGCCGCCCCTGGCGCTCGATATGGTCGTTGAAATGGACCCGGGCGGTGTTCTGGTAGAGGCGGGTGGCGAGCCGGTGCTCGCTTTCCCGGACGCCCATGCCGTTCACATGGTCGATCCGCTCCCCCGGCTCGTAGTCCTCGAAGAACCAGGGCGCGCCGGTGACCGCGGGATCGACGGCGACCGGCCCGAGCCCGGGAGGCGGCGCCAGTGCCTGTGCGGGCACCGCGGCGGCGAGGGACGGCGTGCAGGCCACCTCGCTCCGCCGTTCGGGATCGCGCTTGCGCACCAGCACCCAACGCACATACTCCAGTATCGGCCGTCCCTCCTGCTTGAAGCCGCGGGTGCGCACCCAGACGATCCCGGCCCGACCGTTCGAGGTCTCCCGCAGGCCGATCACCTCCGAGGTCGCGGTCAGGGTGTCGCCCGGGTAGACGAGATCGAGGAAGCGTCCCTCCGCGTAGCCGAGGTTGGCGATGGCGTTGAGGGAGACGTCGGGCACCGAGCGGCCGAACACCAGATGGAAGGTCAGCAGGTCCTCGACCGGCATCGCCGGCAGCCCGTTCGCGCGGGCGAAGGGGGCGCTCGAGTGCTGGGCGAAGCGCGAGCCGGTGAGGGCCAGATAGAGGGCGGCATCGCCCTCGGTGACGGTGCGCGGCGGCGCGTGCCGGAGCTCCTCGCCGAGGGCGAAATCCTCGAAGAAGCGGCCGGTCCGTGTCTTGCGCATGACTCCCCCGAAGCCCGGTCCGCAGGCTGCCTAGCGCAGCCCGTGCTGCACCGCAAACACGACGACGCTCGCGGCACCCCGCCGGCCTTCCTCGACCATCACCGAACGCGGGTCTTCGAGGGTGGATCGAGCTCGATCTTGAGGCGCAGGATCAGGTAGCTCCAGGACTTGCCGTGACCGTCGAGATTGAGGGAGCGGTTGACGCCGCCCTCGAGGGCCTCCCGCATGACGATGTTGAGACCCAGGAGATGCGGCAGCGCGTGGATCTCGACCGCACCCCGCACGAGGCGCGGGAACGCCGCGCGGATGCGCTCCGGGGTGAGCTCGCGCCGCACGGCCGCGTAATGGGCGGGATCCTCGACCCAGACCGAGACGTTCGAGACGTCGCCCTTGTCGCCGGCGCGGGCGTGGGCGATGTCGTAGAGACGCACCCTCCGGCTCATGCCTCGAGCACCTCCACGCGGGCGTGCACCGCGTCGCGGGCGACGAAGCTCGAGGCGGTGGTGACGCTCTCGACGATGCGGCCGCGAAAACCGCCGCCGCCGGCCGGCCCGCAGGTGAGGATGGCCTCGGTCTCCCAGAGGACGAGTTCCGCTTCCTCCCGCTCGCGGGTGCGGCAGGCGACCCGGAGACGCACGTCCTCGGTGCGCACCGGGCCCACCCCGGCGGTGCCGTGCAGGGAATCGACGCCGATCAGATCGAAGCGCAGGGGACAGCGCAGCCCGTGGATGCCCAGCAGACGCTCGCGCAGGATCTCGCGGGCGAGCTCGGCCCGGGCCACGGCGTTGATGCCGGCATAGGACACCCCCGCCTCGCCGAGCCAGCCGCCGTCGAAGGCGAGGGTCACCTTGAGCCGCTCGGGGCGCGGCCTTCCCCGCGCGCCCGCCACGCGCACCCGGTCGCGACCCACCTCCTCGACGGTGACCCGGGAGAAATCGGCGATGACGTCGGGGGTGACGTAGGCGGTCGGGTCGTGCACCTCGTAGAGAAGCTGCTCCTTCACCGTCGCTGCGGAGACGCGTCCGCCGGCGCTCGCGAGCTTGGTGACGACGGCCTCGCCGTCGGGCCCCACCTCGGCCAGCGGATAGCCGCAGCGGGCGAGATCGGGCACCTCCTTGCGACCGGGATCGGCGAAATAGCCGCCCGTGACCTGCATCCCGCATTCGAGCAGGTGCCCGACCAGGGTGCCGGCGGCCAGCCGCTCCCAGTCGTGGGCTTCCCAGCCGAAGTGCAGCACCAGCGGGGCCAGGAACAGCGAGGGATCGGCGACGCGGCCGGTGAGCACCACGTCGGCGCCGGTGAGCAGCGCCGGCAGCAGGTGTTCGATGCCGAGATAGGCGTTGGCGGCCAGGAGCGCGCCCTCCGCCTCGCCCACCGTGCCGCCTTCGAGGAGGGGAGTGTCGCGATCCACGATGTCTGTGACCTCGTCCCCTTCGAGCCAGGCCACGGTGAGACCCGCCAGCCCGAGCTCGCGGGCGATGGCGATCGTGCGTTCGGCGGCCGCCGCCGGGTTGGCCACTCCCATGTCGGAGAGGAGGCGGGTGCCGTGGCGGCGGCAGAGTGGCAGGAGCGCCCGCATCCGCGCCGCGAGACGCGGATTGTAGCCGGCACTGGGATCGCGCCGGCGGTCGCGATGACCGAAGGCCATGGTACGCTCGCCGATGCATTCCAGCACCAGCCAGTCGAGGCGGCCCTCGGCCAAGAGATCGACCGCCGGACCGAGCCGGTCGCTCGAGAAGCCGGCTCCGCAGCCGATGCGGAGGACCCGCCCCGGTCGTTCCCCACCCTCCAGACGGCGCAGCGCTTCCAAGACCCCCGTTCCCGTCGTTTCGCCGCCCCATCCTCGGCCGGCGGGGCGTTCGTGTCGAGGGTGCGGTGCCGCCGCCCCCGAAACGGTTTTGCCAATCGGTGCCCGAGCCTCTAGAAAGGCGACAGAGCGACGGTCGGATCACCGGGGGCGCATGCTCCGATCGCGCGACTGCTACAGGGAGTGGAGGAAGCCACCATGCGCAAGCTGAGCCGTCGACTGTTCCTTTCCGTGGCCTTCGTCGGTGCGATGATGGCCGGCATGGCGGACGCCGGGGCCGAGATCGTCATCAAGTTCAGCCATGTCGTCTCCCCCAAGAACCATCCGAAGGGGCTCGCCGCCCAAGCCTTCGCCGACTGCGTCAACGGCAAGGAGAGCCTGAAGGGCAAGGCGCGGGTCGAGGTCTATCCCAACTCGCAGCTCTACAACGACAACAAGGTGCTCGAGGCCTTGCTCCTGGGCGACGTGCAGATGGCCGCGCCCTCGCTCTCCAAGTTCGAGCGCTTCACCCTGAAATACCGGGTGTTCGATCTGCCGTTCCTGTTCGAGGATCTCGACGCCGTTCTCCGCTTCATGAAGAGCGAACAGGGACGCGAGCTCCTGCGGGCGATGGAGGACAAGGGGCTCGTCGGGCTCGACTACTGGATCAACGGCATGAAGCAGCTGTCCGCCAACCGGCCGCTGCTGACCCCCGAGGACGCCAAGGGGCTCAAGTTCCGCATCCAGCAGTCCGACGTCCTGCAGGCGCAGTTCGAGACGCTGGGCGCGGTGCCGCAGAAGATGGCCTTCGCCGAGGTCTACGGGGCCCTCCAGCAGGGGGTGGTGGACGGTCAGGAGAACACCTGGACCAACATCTACACCAAGAAGTTCTACGAGGTGCAGGACGGCATCACCGAATCGAACCACGGCATCATCTCCTACCTGGTGGTCACCAGCAAGGAGTTCTGGGAGGGGCTTCCCGACGACGTCCGCAAGGAGGTCCGCGCCTGCCTCGACGAGGCCACCGAGCTCGCCAATTCCACCGCCGAGCGCCTCAATCAGGAATCGAAGCAGAAGATCATCGAATCCGGCGTCGAGGTGCGCGAGCTCACGCCCGAGCAGCGGCAGGCCTGGATCGATGCCATGAAGCCGGTCTGGGACAAGTTCAAGGACGACATCGGCGAGGACGTCATCCAGGCCGCGCTCGCCGCCAACCGGAAGTAACCGCGTCTCGGGCCGCCGGCGGTACCCGCCGCCGGTGGCCCCCGCCCGGAGCAGGAAGACGGGGAACGGCGCCATGGCCGGGCAGTCGGGCTTGCGGCGTTTCGTCGAGACCCTCGAGGAAAGCATCATCGCCTTCATCTTCGCGGTGATGGTGCTGGTCACCTTCTCCCAGGTGGTGGCCCGTTACGTGTTCAACGCGGGCGCGGTCTGGGCCCTCGAGCTCACCACCTTCGCCTTCGCCTGGCTGGTGCTGATCGGCGTTTCCTACGGCATCCGCCGCTCGGCCCACATCGGGGTGGACGCCTTCGTGCGCCTGTTCCCGAATCCGGTGCAGCGCTTCTTCGGGCTCGTCACGGTGGGCGCCGGGCTTCTCTACGCCGGCATCATCTTGACCGGCGCCTTCGAATATGTCGGCAAACTCTACAAGATCGGCATCGGCGCGGTCGACCTGCCGATCCCGCGCTGGATCCCCTACAGCGTCCTCGTCCTCAGCATGGTGCTGATGATCCTGCGGCTGCTCGAGGCCGGGTGGCAGATCCTGCGCGGCGAGCGCCGCAACCTGCTGGCCGACGAGGCACGCGACACCATCCGGGAGATCCTGGGCAGGGAAGAGGGGCCGACGGGACCGGAGAGGGACCGCTGACATGGCCATCGCCAGCCTCTTCGTCACCCTCTTCGTCCTGCTGCTGATCGGTACGCCGATCGCCGTCGCGCTCGGGCTGTCGAGCGCGATCACCATCCTCTTCTTCTCCGACGACAGCCTCGCCTCCATCGCCCTCAAGCTGTTCGAGACGATGGAGCACTACACGCTGCTCGCCATCCCCTTCTTCATCCTGGCCTCGGCCTTCCTCACCACCGGCGGGGTGGCGCGGCGGCTGATCGATTTCGCGATCTCCAGCGTCGGCCATTTCCGCGGCGGCCTCGCCATGGCCGGTGTGCTCGCCTGCATGCTGTTCGCCGCCGTGTCCGGCTCCTCGCCGGCCACCGTGGTGGCCATCGGCTCGATCGCCATCGCCGGCATGGTGCGGGCCGGCTACAGCCTCGACTTCGCCGCCGGGGTGATCGCCAATGCCGGCACCCTCGGCATCCTCATCCCGCCCTCCATCGTGATGGTGGTCTACGCCGCCGCCACCGACCAGTCGGTGGGACGGCTGTTCATGGCCGGCATCATCCCCGGCGTGCTCGCGGGGCTGCTGCTGATGGGCGGCATCTACCTGCGCGCGCGCCATCTCGATCTGCCCCGCCTGCCCAGGACGGGCTGGCTCGAATGGCTCGGCCATCTCGGCGAATCGATCTGGGGGCTGCTGCTCATCTTCATCATCATGGGCGGCATCTACGGCGGCATCTTCACTCCCACCGAGGCGGCCGCCGTGTCCTCCGTCTACGCCTTCCTGATCGCCTGCTTCGTCTATCGCGACATGGGGCCACTCAAGGATACCGAGCCCGCCCCCACCACCCACGGGGTGGCCCTCGTGCTGGTGGTGGGAGTGCTGGTGTTCGGGTTCGGCCTCGCGAGCGGGACCTTCGACCCGGTCGGCAGCCTACCGGGGATCGCGCTCCTGGCGCTCCTCGCCCTCCTTTATGTTGTGCTGGCGCCCAAACGCGGGGTGGCGCGGCCGGTCGCGGCGCTCCTGCGCTCGGTCCGCGAGCTGCTCGTCCATCTGCCCGCCGCCTTCCTCCACCGCGACACCCGCCACGTGATGCTGGAGGCGGGCCGCACAACCATCATGCTGCTGTTCATCATCGCCAACGCGATGCTGTTCGCCCATGTGCTGACCACCGAGCGCATTCCCCACACCATCACCCAGTGGATCATCGAGAGCGGCTTCGAGTGGTGGTCCTATCTGATCATCGTCAACATCCTGCTGCTGATCGCCGGCAACTTCATGGAACCCTCGGCGATCCTGCTGATCATGGCGCCGATCCTGTTCCCCATCGCGGTGCAGCTCGGCATCGACCCGATCCACCTCGGCATCATCATGGTGGTGAACATGGAGATCGGCATGATCACCCCGCCGGTGGGGCTCAATCTCTTCGTCACCTCGGGCATCACCGGCATGCCGGTGCTGCGGGTGGTGCGGGCGGCGCTGCCCTGGCTCGCCATCCTGCTCATGTTCCTGGTGCTGGTGACCTACATCCCGGTGCTCTCCACCTTCATTCCCGACCTCGCCTACGGGCCGCTCACCCCCTAGATACCGGGCGCCGTCTTCCGTCGGGCGGCGGTGGCGGCTAAGACTGGCGTCAGCCCCCGTCCGCCGCCCGATCGGACCGTCCATGCCCGAAGCGTCCCTTCTCTTCCAGCTCGTGCTCGTGCTGGCCACCGCCCTCGTGCTGGTGGCGGCCTCCCTGCGGGCGGGACTCGGGGTGGTGGTGGGCTATCTCTTGGCCGGCATGCTGCTCGGCCCCCAGGGGCTGGCGGTGATCGAGGACAGCGCGCTGGTGCGGGTCCTGGCCGAGTTCGGGGTGGTGTTCCTGCTGTTCGCCATCGGTCTCGAACTGCCGCTCGCGCGCCTGCGCACCATCGGTTTCGCGAGCTTCCTCTTGGGTGGCCTGCAGATCGCGGTGACCGCCGCCCTGATCACCGCCGTCGCCCGGTTCATGGGGGCGCCGCCGCGCCTCGCCATCGTGATCGGTCTCGCGCTGTCGCTGTCCTCGACCGCGGTCGTGCTGCGTCTCCTGAGCGAACGCGACGGGCTGCGCAGCCGCTACGGCCGCACCGCCTTCGCCATCCTGATGGTCCAGGACGTGGCGGTGGGGCCGCTGCTGATCACCGTCTTCGCCCTCGGCAGGGGCGAGAACCCGCTGTCCGGCCTCGCCACCACCCTGGTCGCCGGCCTCCTGTTCGTGGTGCCGCTGGTACTGGGCGGGCGGCGGCTCCTCGAATGGCTCTACCGCCGCGTGGCCGCTTTCGCCCAGCCGGAGCTTCTCGTGGCCCTCAGCCTGCTGGTGGGGATCGGCTTCGCCTACGCCACATCGACCGCCGGCCTGTCGCTGGGCTTCGGCGGTTTCCTCGCCGGCATGCTGCTCGCCGACACCTCCTTCCGCCATCAGGTGGCGGCCGACATCGGCCCCTTCCGCGGCCTGCTCGTGGGGCTCTTCTTCCTGACGGTGGGTCTCGGGCTCGAGATCCGGCGGCCGCCCGCCGAATGGCTGGAGGTGGCGGCGATCGCCCTCGCCCTGCTGCTCGCCAAGGGGGCCGTGGTGGCGGCGCTGACGCGGGCCGGCGGCTTCGGCTGGCCGCTCGCCTGGCGGGTGGGACTGCTGCTCGCCCAGGGCGGCGAGTTCGCCTTCGTGCTGTTCGCCGCCGCCAGGACCTTCCCCGCCCTCGACCACCCCATCCTCGGCGAGCTCGGTCTCGCGGTGGCCCTGAGCATGGCGGCGACGCCACTCCTGGTCCACCTCGCCGGCGCCCTGACGCCGCCCGCCCTGCCGCCGGGAGCGGTGCCCGCCACCGGCGAGCTGCTGGAGGGCGAGGGGCCGCCGGCCGGCCATGTCGTGGTCGCCGGCGCCGGCCCCGCCGGACAGCGGGTCGCCTTCGCCCTCGGGGAAGCCGGCATCCCGGTGGTGGGTCTCGACGATTCGGTGGAGCGGGTGGCGCGGGCACGGCGCCGCGGCCTGCCCTTCTTCTTCGGCGAGGTCACCCGTCCCGACATCCTCGAGGATGTGCACGTCGAGCGCGCCCGGGCGCTCGTGCTGGCCCTCGAGGACCGGCGCTGCGCCTGCCAGGCGGCGGCCCTGCTCGCCTATCTCTTCCCCGAGCTGCCGGTGCTGGTGCGGGTGGTGGAGGAGGAGGACTGCGAGACCTTCCGCCGACTGGGGGTGACCATGGTGGTGCCGGAGATCGTCGCCACCGGCCGGGTGCTGGCGGACGCCACCCTGCGCCTGCTCGCCGACCGGCCGGCCGCGCCGCAGCCGGAGACGGCCGTCAGTTCGCCCCCTCGGTGAGCAGGCCGCGGATCGCCGCCTGGACCTCGTCGCTGTCCCATTCGGCGATGCCCAGATGGCGGGCGGCCTCGCGGCCCTGACGGTCGATGAGCAGGGTGGCGGGCAGACCCGGCACCCGCAGCCTCCGGGTTGCCGCCATTTTCGGATCCCGGTAGACATGCAGCCGCGCGACGCCGATCTCCTCGAGGAAGGCGCGCACCCGCTCCGGCCCGCCGCGGTCCACCGACAGGGCCAGCACGATCACCGGCTCCTCGGCGAAGATCGCCTGCAGATTGTCGAGGGTCGGCATCTCCTCGCGACAGGGCTGGCACCAGGTGGCCCAGATGTTGAGGACCACGATCTTGCCGCGGAAATCGGAGAGCTTCGCGGGGTTGCCCGCCATGTCCACGAAGGCGAGATCGGGCACCGGCGGCCGCATCTCGACGGGGGTCACCTCGATGGCCCGCGCCGCACCCGCCGGCGCGAGCAGCAGCAGGGCCAGGAGGAGCAGCGGACGGAGACCTCGTGCGATCATGACAGCACCGCGGTGAAGGGCATGAAGGACGGACGGAACAAGGCGGCCAGGGATCTCTGGGGTGGCCATTTCGCCAGCGGGCCGGCGCCTCTCATGGAGCAGATTAACGCCTCCATCGATTTCGACAAGCGGCTCTACGCTCACGATATCGCGGGCTCCGTGGCGCATGCGCGGATGCTGGCCGCCACCGGCATCATCGGCGAGGCCGAGCGCGACGCCATCCTCGAGGGGCTCGAACGCATCCGCGAACGCATCGAGGAGGGTGCGTTCCCCTTCTCGCGGGCGCTCGAGGACATCCATCTCAACATCGAGGCCCGCCTCACCGAGATGATCGGCGAGCCCGGTCGCAGGCTCCATACCGCCCGTTCGCGCAACGACCAGGTGGCGACCGATTTCCGCCTCTGGGTCCGGGACGCGGTGGACCGGGCGGACGCCCTCCTCCGGGGGTTGCAGGCGGTGCTGCTCGACCGGGCCGAGGAGCATGCGGCCACGGTGATGCCCGGCTTCACCCATCTCCAGGCGGCCCAGCCGGTGACCTTCGGCCATCACCTCATGGCCTATGTGGAGATGTTCGGACGCGACCGCTCGCGCTTCGCCGATGCGCGGCGGCGCATGAACGAATGCCCGCTGGGGGCGGCGGCGCTGGCGGGGACGAGCTTTCCCATCGACCGCGAGATGACCGCCCGCGAACTCGGCTTCGACCGCCCGGCGGCCAACTCCATCGACGCCGTCTCGGATCGGGACTTCGCCCTCGACTATCTGGCCGCGGCGGCCATCTGCGCCGTCCATCTCTCGCGCTTCGCCGAGGAGCTGGTGCTGTGGTCGACGCCGCAGTTCGGCTTCGTGCGCATGGCGGAGGCCTTCACCTCCGGCAGCTCCATCATGCCCCAGAAGCGCAATCCCGACGCCGCCGAACTGGTGCGCGCGAAGAGCGGCCGGGTGATCGGCCATCTCCAGGCGCTGCTCGTGGTCCTCAAGGGGCTGCCGCTCGCCTACAGCAAGGACATGCAGGAGGACAAGGAGGGGGTGTTCGACGCCGCCGACACCCTCGAGCTCTGTCTCGCGGCGATGGCCGAGATGGTCCGCGGCATGACCGTCTTTCCGGAGCGGATGCGGGAGGCGGCGGGCGTCGGCTACACCACCGCCACCGATCTCGCCGACTGGCTGGTGCGCGAGAAGGGGGTGCCGTTCCGCGACGCCCATGCCGTCGCCGCCGGGGCGGTGGCGCTGGCCGAGCGCCGCGGCTGCGGGCTCGAGGAGCTGTCGCTTGAGGATCTGCGGGGGATCGATCCCCGCCTCGATCAGGGGGTGTTCGAGGTGCTGTCGGTGGAGAAATCGGTGGCCAGCCGCAGGAGCTTCGGTGGCACCGCCCCGGAGCGGGTCCGGGAGGCGATCGCCGCCGCCAGGAAGCGTTTCCTCTGACGGCCGCCACCCGCCGTCCTGCGCGGCCGCGGGCCGTTTGCGGGGCGTGCGGCGCGTGTTAGGCAGGGGCGGTCGCGGCAGTCGGGAGGAGAAGGGGAAAGCGGTGACGACGGCGGAACGGGAGGAGCGGGTCGCCCCGCTCTTCGAGGCGGCGCAGATCGCCGCCCGGGTCGAGGAACTGGCGAAGGCCATCGCCGCCGAACTGCCGGCGGAGTTCGCCCTCGTCGGCCTGCTCAAGGGCAGCTTCATGTTCGTGGCCGATCTCGTGCGCGCCCTCGATGCCGCGGGCTGCCGGCCGAGCGTCGAATTCATGCACGTTTCGAGCTACGGCCTCGGCAAGGAGAGCAGCGGCACGGTGCAGGTGCTGGGCGAGCTGCCGGAATCGGTGCGCGGGCGGCCGGTGCTGCTGGTGGACGACATCCAGGACACCGGCCGGACCCTGTCCTTCACCCGCGACCTGCTGCTCGAGCACGGCGCCACCCGCATCTGGACCTGCACGCTCCTCGACAAGCCCTCGCGCCGGCAGATCGACATCGAGCCCGATTTCGTGGGCTTCGTCATTCCCGACGTCTTCGTGGTGGGCTACGGGATCGACTATGCCGAGCGCTACCGTCACCTGCCCTGGATCGGCCGGGTGGAGTAGGGGGCGCCGATCACCCGCCCGCGGCGCGCGCGCCGGGCCGATCGCACCCGCGGCCGTGCTCCTTCTCGGTCTGCTGCTCGCGGCCTGCGCGGCACCGAAGCCGCCCGCCGCCACCGTGCCCGTCGCGGCGCCGCCGGAATCCACCCTGGGCCGGCTCGTCGCGCGCGCGGGTTTCGTTTCCGTGCTCGCCTATGCGCCGGGCGAGCGGCGGGCGGAGCCGCGTCGCGTCGTCCTGGGCGGCGGCAGCGGCACCCTGATCGGTACGGAGGGGCTCGTGGTGACGGCCGCCCATGTCGTGGTGGGCGAGGGCTTTCCGGTGGAAGTGACCACCGTCGACGGCGCCCGGTTCGCGGGGCGGGTGCTGGCGCTTCTGCCCGAGAAGGATCTGGCCTTCCTCTGCGTGCCCGGTCTGATCGGCCGTCCGGGTGTCCGGCTGCGGCTCTCCGATCCCCTGCCGGGGGCGCCGGTGCTGGCCTTCGGCAGCCCCCGCGAGGGGCGGATCGCGGCCGCCGCGGGGCGAGTGCGCGGCGGCCGTCTCTCGGGGTCCATCCACTACGGCCGCTTCGTCCTCGAGGCGCCCCTCGAGCTCGCGCTCACCATCGGGCCCGGCTTCTCCGGCGGTCCGGTGGTGGACGTCGACGGCGAGCTCGTGGGCATGCTCGCGAGCTTCGCCCTCGATACCGGCGACGACGGCGACCCGCCGGGCCGCGGCCTCGCCTTCGCCGTGCCCGGCAAGACCCTGGCCGCGGAACTGCCGGCCGCCCGCTGCGCGCGGTAGCGGCCCGGCGCGGTCGGGGCGATCGCTCCGGCGCGCCGCTCGGCGGCGGCGCGCGGCGGGGGAGAAGGGGACGGTCGCCGGCACGATCGGATGCGGTGGCTTCGCGCCTCCGGGGCCTCGCTGAGGCCGGATCCGTCCGGCCTTCCGATTTCCGCGCCTCCGGGAAAGCTTCCTCGGCTTCCGGCGGAACCGTCCGGCGGAAGGGGGCGCGGCGTCCGGATCCTGTCGCGCCGGTTGTACTTCCCGTACTTGCGGGCGACGCGAGGTCGTGCTTCAAGGGACCGATCGAAGATCGGGCCGCACAACCGATCCCCGGACGACCGGTTTACGCGAAAGGAGGCTGAAACGATGACCGACGATCCCGTGACACGCGCGCATGCCATGGAGTTCTCGGACGACGTCCCGGCGAACGCGAGCGCGAACCCGACGATGGGCGATGTGATCGCCGCCCGATTCGGCCGTCGCGACCTGATGAAGGGAATCATGGCGGCCACCGCGATCGGCGCCACCCTCGGCCCGCTCGCGCTGGCCTCGGCACGCGGCACGCGGGCCGCCGCCGGCAGCTTCGGCTTCACCGAACTCGAAGCGGGGGTGGACGCCACCCATCATGTGGCACCCGGCTACCGGGCGGAGGTTCTGATCCGCTGGGGTGATCCGGTGGTGGCAGGGGCGCCGGAGTTCGATCCGGCGGCCCAGTCGGCGGAAGCGCAGAGCCGGCAATTCGGCTACAACAACGATTTCGTCGCCTATTTTCCGATCGACGGTTCCTCGGAACACGGGCTGCTGGTCGTCAATCACGAGTATACGAACGAGGAACTCATGTTCCCGGGCGTCGGCGTTCAGAAGAAGAAGGACGATTTCGCCGGCATGACGAAGGCTCTCGTGGACATCGAGATGGCCGCACACGGCGGCTCGGTGATCGAGATCCGGAAGGAGAATGGCCGCTGGCGAGTGGTGCGGGACAGCCCCTACGCCCGGCGGCTGACGCTGCAGACGCCGATGGAGATGAGCGGGCCGGCGGCCGGACATCCCCGCCTGGTGACCAGCTACGATCCCACGGGTCGCAGGGTGCTCGGCATGGTCAACAACTGCGCTGGCGGCAAGACGCCCTGGGGCACCTGGCTGTCGGCCGAGGAGAACTTCCACGGCTACTTCCGGGGCGAGCTCGGCGAGGACCATCCCGAAGCGCGCAACTATCGGCGTTACGGCGTGCCCGGCAACTGGTACGCATGGGGCAAGTTCCACGACCGCTTCCACATCGACAGGGAGCCCAACGAGGCCAACCGGTTCGGCTGGATCGTCGAGATCGATCCCTTCGATCCCGCCTCGACGCCGAAGAAGCGGACCGCCCTCGGCCGTTTCAAGCACGAATGCGCCACTCCGATCGTCAACGCCGACGGCCGCGTGGTCGTCTACATGGGCGACGACCAGCGGTTCGACTACATTTACAAATTCGTGACCGCGGGCCGTTTCGATCCCGCCGATCCGGCGGCGGCGAGGGACCTGCTGGACGAGGGCACCCTCTACGTCGCGCGTTTCGACGCCGACGGCACCATGGAATGGATGCCTCTCGTCTTCGGCCGGGGACCGCTGACGCCGGAGAACGGCTTCGAGAGCCAGGCCGACGTGGTGATCGAGGCCCGTCGGGCGGCCGATCTCCTGGGCGCGACCAAGATGGATCGGCCCGAGGACGTGGAGCCCAACCCGAAGACCGGCCGCGTCTACGCCATGTGCACCAAGAACAAGAAACGCAAGAAGGGGGACGAGAACCCGGCCAATCCCCGCTCCGAGAACCGCTGGGGCCACGTGGTGGAGATGATTCCGCCGGACGGCGACCACACCGCCTCGACGTACCGGTGGGAGATCCTGCTGCTCTGCGGCGATCCCACCATCGCCGAGGTGGGCGCCCGCTTCAGCTCGGCGACCAGCAAGGACGGCTGGTTCGCCAATCCGGACAACTGCGCCTTCGACGCCGAAGGCCGCCTGTGGATCGCCACCGACGGCAACAACGCCCGCTTCACCGGACGGGCGGACGGCCTCTGGGCGGTGGAGACGGAAGGCGAGCTCCGGGGGACCTCGCGCCACTTCTTCCGCTGTCCCGCGGGTGCCGAAATGTGCGGGCCGGAGTTCACCCCCGACGGGCGGACCTTGTTCCTCGCGGTCCAGCATCCGGGGGACGACGGCGAGGAATGGCCCGAATTCGGGCGCACCTCGACCTTCGAAGATCCCTCCACCCGCTGGCCCGATTTCCGCGACGGTGTGCCGCCGCGTCCCTCCATCGTCGTCGTCACGAAGGAGGACGGTGGCCCGATCGGGAGCTGATGCCGGGGCGCGGTTCCGCGGAGAGGACGGAAGGGGCGGGGCGCTCCGGCGCCCCGCCCGCGGACATGCCCCGAACGCCGGGGTGGGTCAGGCCGGCTTGTACTCCCGCGACTTGAAGCTCACATGGGCCACCGCCCGCGGCGCCTTCGCGAGCTTGCGGATGTTGGCCCAGGTCTGCTTGTAGTTGGGGATCACGAGCTCGTTGACCCCGGCGTTGACCACGTTGCCCTGGACGCCCGTCGGGTAGGCGAAGAGCATGAAGGTCTCCCGCCGCCTGGCCTTCTCGTTGGGGTAGACCATCGCCTGGGTCCAGCCGGCGTCGTTCCAGACCTCGACCAGATCCCCTTCCTCGACCCCGAGCTCCGCCATGTCCTCGGGGTTCATCTCGATGAAGGGATAGGGCCAGCGGTCCTGCACGAACTCGCTGTCCTCGTCGTAGTAGGCGGACTGCCAGACCTGGTTGGCGCGGCCGTTGTTGACGAGGAACTTGTAGCGCTTCTTCTGCTCCTCCTTGCCCGGCGCCTGCAGGCCGCGCCACTTGGTGACCATGAAGCGCGCCTTGCCGTCCGGGGTCGAGAAGCGACCGTCGGTGTAGAGGCGCGGCGAGCCGATGATCTTGCCGTCCTCGTAGCCCACAGCCGGCTCCTGGAAGCCGTTGGTGCCCATGGCGATGAGACGCTCGTAGGTGACGTGCTGGCCACCGGCCGCGTGCTGGTGGTAGCCGTCCATGAAGGCGTCCTCCTCGGTCTTCCAGTCGAAGCCCCGGAACTGCTTCGCGCGCCCCATGTCGCCGTCCTCGCGGAACACCCGTTCCATGTGGTTGGCGATGCGGGCGGCGATCAGGCAGTCGGGCATCGCCTGCCCCGGCGGATCCATGTAGCGCTGGGTGATGCGCATCCGCCGCTCGCCGTTCATCGAGGTGAGGTTCATCTCGCCCTGGGTGGCGGCGGGCAGGATCACGTGGCAGTGCTGGCCGATCTTGGTGGGCTTGATGTCCACGTCGACGGCGAACAGCCCGCCCTGGCGGACGGCCCACATGATGGCGTCGACCAGCGCCCTGCGGTCACCCCAGCCGACGCTGTTCATGGCGTCCTTCACCATGTCGGTGCGCTTCTTGTAGACGCGCTTGAACTCGGTGGCGTTGAGGGTCGTCTTGAAATGGTCGCAGCCCCAGATGTGGTGGACGCCGCCCTTGCCCTCGATCAGCAGCTTGTCGACGTAGGGCGCCGGCCGGCCGCCCGGATAGTCGGGACGGACGTAGCCCTCCTGATGGCCGCCGAGGCGCACGCAACCGCCGCCCTCGCGGCCGATGTTGCCGGTGGCCAGGGCGAGGTTCACGAGGGAGGCGATGGTGCGGTAGTTGTCGTTGCCCCAGATCACCCCCTTCTCGTAGCCGATCATCGTCCGCCGGCGCTTGCCGCCCGCCTTGGGCTCGGCGATCCAGCGCGCCGCCTTGACGATGTCCTCGGCCGGCACGCCGCAGATCTCGGCCGCCTGTTCGGGCGTGGTGCGGATCCCCGCCAGCACCTCGTTGAAGCCCGGCCAGCGCTCGGCCAGCACGCCCGAATCGGCGCGGGCCGGAAACAGCGGCGGCTCCGCCGGCCCCTCCTCGAAGCCCACCGTGTGCTTGTCGATGAACTCGCGGTCGATCCACCCCTGATCGGCGATGTAGGTGAGGAGCGCGTTGAACAGCACGAGGTCGGTGCCGGAATTGATGGCCAGGTGCAGCACCCGGTCCCTGCCGGCCTCCACCTCGCAGGCGTTGACGGTCACCGTGCGCCGCGGATCGACGATGATCACCCGTGCCGGCTCGTGCGGCTCGTCGGGCAGCATCCGCTTCTTCTTCTCGAGCGATTCGCCCCGCAGGTTGGGCACCCAGTGGGCCAGGAAGTAGTTGGTCTGGGTCTCGAGCGGGTTGGTACCGACGGCGACGATGGTGTCCGCCAGTTCCGCGTCCTCGTAGGCGTTGTTGAGCTCGCCCACGCCCATGTCGCGGCTGGAATGGACCTCGGAATTGTAGGCGGGGCGGTTGTGGATGCGGATGTTCCTGATCTTCATCGCCCCGAAGTAGAGCTTGCCGGTGCCCCAGGTGTTCTCGTAGCCGCCGCCGGCGCCGCCGTGGTCGAAGGCGGAGACGAACACCCCGTCCTCGCCGTATTCCTTGAGCACCCGCGCCGTCACCCGGGCCACCAGGTCGAGGGCGTCGTCCCAGCTCGTGGGCTGCATCTGGCCGTAGCGCCAGACCAGGGGATCGGTGAGGCGGTTGAGCTGGGTGCCGGTGACCCGGGAATAGCTGAGCTCGCCGATCCGCGCGCCACGCACCGAGCCGAGGCCCTTGTTCACCACGCAGTCGGGATCCGGCTTGAACACCATGTGCACGTCGCGACCCTGCTGGGTGACGATGTTGTACATCGAGGGGGAGTACCAGGCCGGCGTGAGGGCTTCCTGCTGACGGGAAAGATCGACGCCGAAGGCGTTCTGGCCGGGGGCCGTGCCGCCCTCGCGATTGACGTCCCAGGTGTAGACCTTGTAGCCGCAGCCGACGATGCAGAAATGGCAGACGGCCACGTGCTCCCTGGCGTCCGCGGGGACGATCGGGAGCCGGTCGACATTGCGCTTGTAGGCCATGGTTCGCCTCCCTCAGCCGAGCACGTTGGACAGGCGGCCGTAAAGGAGCTCGTCCACGCCCTCGGCGTAGATGTCGCCCTTCTCGTCCACCCGGAGATCGTATTGCGGCAGGTTCTGGGTCGCCTGGCCCCAGATCTGCTGGCCGCCCTTCTCGGCGTCGAAGCGCGAATAGTGCCCCGGGCAGTCGAACGTCCGCTCCTCGGCCGTGTAGTGGAGCGGAAAGCCCTTGTGGGGGCAGATCGTGGTGAAGCCCACGATGTCGCGGTCGGGGCCGACCCCGCCCTCCACCGGCCGCCCCAGCTTCAGCAGCACCCCCGGGGCGTCGGCATCGGGATAGGCCACCTCGAACGGCTCGTTGAGCGCGAGGTCCTTGATGTTGGCGAGGCGGGTGGAGGGGTAGGCCACCCGGGCGCCGCCCTGCGCCGCGGCGGGTTTCGCGCCACCCCCCGCCACCGTCGCGACTGCCGCACCTGCCGCGGTGGCGGCGCTTCCACGGAGGAACTGCCGCCGTCCCAGATCCACCATCAGTTTGCAGCGTTTCACGTCGGATCCTCCCTTCGTTCGCCGGACGGCTTTCGCCAAGCACGGTCCGTGCCAACCGGCAGGTTACCGTTCCCGCAGGCTTTGGGAAAGCGGAAGGATGCCGCAGGTCCGGGGATCCGGACATGCGTTCCGGCGCGTTCGCCTTTCCGAACGGGACCCGCCGTCGGCGTCGGGGGGTGTGCGCCGGTTCCCGGACCGCGGGGCAGGAACAATACGGGCGGCCGTGCGTCTGTCTTCCGGCGGAGGCGTCCCGGGACGTCGCCGTCGCCCGCCGTCGGCCGGCGTCCGGGCACGGGGGCTCGCCGGCGGTTGAAGCCCGCGGCGGTGATGGCAATCTCTCGGGAAGGAGGTCGTCATGCCCGAACTTCCCGATGTGGAGATCTTCCGGCGGGTGCTGGAGCGGCACGGGCTGCATCGCGTGGTGACCGCGGTCGAGGTCCTCGATCCCGGGCTCGTGGTGAACAGCACGCCCGTGGCGCTGGCCCGGGCGCTCGCCGGCGATCGCCTGACCGGGAGCCGCCGCCACGGCAAGAACCTGTTCGCGGCCCGCGGCCGCGGCGGCCATCTGTGGATGCATTTCGGCATGACCGGCAGCCTCGAGCCCTTCCGCGAGGAGCCGCCGGCCCATGCCCGGCTGCTGTTCCGTTTCGAGCGCGGGCCGCATCTCGCCTATGTGAACGTCAGACGGCTCGGTCATGTGGGGCTGGTCGAGGACATCGAGGCCTGGCTCGCGGCCGAGGGGATCGGCCCCGACGCCCTCGATCCGGCGCTCACCGCCGCATGGTTCGCGGAGGCGCTGGGCCGCGGCCGACGCAGCATCAAGGCGGCGCTCATGGACCAGGGGCTGGTGGCCGGGATCGGCAACGTCTACGCCGACGAGATCCTGTTCCAGGCAGGGCTCCGTCCCGAGGTGCCGGTGGCGGCCCTCGACGAAGGCTGGCGCGAACGGCTGTTCGCGACCATGCGGGAGGTGCTCCGGACCGCGGTCGACTGCGGTGCCGCGGCCGAGCGCTACGTCGAGCGGCTGCCCGACGGCTATCTCACCAGAAGGCGGGAGAAGGGGGCTCCCTGCCCGCGCTGCGCAACGCCGCTCGAAACGGCCAGGATCGGCGGCCGCACGAGCGTCTTCTGCCCCCGCTGCCAGATCGATCCTCGCCGCTGACGGGCCGCGCCGGGAGCCGCGTTCCCGCGCTCAGCAGCCCGCCGTCTCGGATGCCCGGACGGTGGTGACGGCGGTCGGCGGCGCGAAGCGGCGGCCGGTCTCGACGATGTGCCGTTCGAGGCTGTCCAGCAGCGGGTTGGGCTCCTCGCGCCGGCGCAGGAGCACGACCCCCGCCTCCGGCAGCGGCGGAAAGCCGTCCGTCTCGCCGAGGATGCGGTGGTCGGGGCGGACGTTGCTGCGGTGCAGGGCGGCCACCGCGAGCCCGGTGTCGATGGCGGCGTAGATGCCGGTGATGCTCATGCTCGTGAGCGTCACCCGGTAGCTGCGACCGATGCCGGCCAGCCGTTCGGTGGCGATCCGCCGGAACGGGCAGGCGGCCTCGAAGCAGGCGAGGGGAAGCGGATCGCGGCGGTGGGCGTCGTGGCGGGCGGAGGTCACCCAGACCATGGGTTCGCGGTAGAGGAGGCGTCCGCCGGGCGGCGCCGCGTCCTCGGCCAGGAGCGCGAGGTCGAGGTCGCCCGCCGCCATCAGCGGCCGCAGCCGCGAGCTGGGCTCGCACAGAAGCTCGATGTGCACCTTGGGGTGGCACTCGACGAAGGCGGCGAGGGTGCCGGGCAGGAAGCTGCAGACGAAATCGTCCGGGGCACCGATCCGCAGCTCCCCCTCGAGCTCCGTCTCCTCGAAGGCGGCCAGCGCCTCGGCGTGCACCCGCAGCAGCCGCCGCGCGTGATCCAGCAGCCGCTCGCCGTCGATGGTGAGCACCATGCTGCGGCCGTCGCGGACGAACAGGCGCCGCTCCAGGATCCGCTCCAGCCGTCGCATCTGCATGCTGACCGCGGACTGGGTGCGCCCCACCTCGGCGGCGGCGGCGGAGAAGCTGCCGAGATCGACGATGGCGACGAAGGTCCGCAGCAGATCGAGATCGAGTCGCGCCGGCACCGTTCCCATCCTTCAGCGACGTTGATGGGAAGCATTAGAACTATTCGTTTGATGGATCAATCCGGTTCCGCCATCACGATGGTCCGAACGAACCGGAGAGGATGCCATGTCCTGCCATCTCACGATCCCCGAACGGGGCGTCGCCCGCCCATCCGGGTTCACCGCCGTCCTGCGCCGGCGCCTCCGCGCAGTCGCCCGCCTGTTCCGCGACTGGCGCCACCGCCGCCTGCTCGCCGCCCTTTCCGAGGCGCAGCTGCGCGACATCGGCCTCGGTCCGGGCGACGTCATGCGGGAGGTGCTGCGGCCGGTCTGGGAGCCGGTGGACTGGGAGGAGCTCCAGCGCATCCGCCGCCGCCGTGCCCGCACCGAGCTCGAAACCGGCATCGGGCCGCGTCCGCACCGCTGGAAGAAGCCGCGGGAGGGTGGGGATCAGGAGCGCCGGCGATAGACGGGAAGGCCTGCCGTGACCGGGACGAAGCCCTCCACCCGGTCCGGCAGGCGCTCCTTCGCGCCCAGCACCATGAGGCCGCCGACCCGCAGGCGCCGGCGGAAGCGCGCCGCCATCTCGCAGCGCAGATCCTGCGCGAAATAGGTGAACACGAGGTTGCGGCACAGAAGGAGGTCGAAGGGACCCTCGGGCATCGCCGCCCGCACGTCCTGGCGTCGGAAGCGCACGGCGGCGCGGATGGCGGGCGGGAGCCGCGGACGCCCCTCCTCCTCGAGGAACCCCCGCCGCAGGTCCGCCGGCAGCGCGCGCAGGCTCGAGGGGGCGTAACGGGCCTCGCGGGCGCGTGCCAGCAGAACGGGATCGGCGTCGGTGGCGAGGATGTCGAGGGCCGTTCCGGGGAACCGCGGGGCGAGGCGCCGATGCCAGAGAAGGGCGAGGCCGTAGGGCTCCTCGCCGGCGGCGCAGCCGCAGCTCCAGGCGGAAAGCCGGTTCCGTCCCGAGGCCCGGGCCGCTTGCGCGAGCCCCGGCAGCCCGATCTCCCCCAGCCACTCCCAGACCGAGGCATCGCGCCAGAAACGGGAGATCGGGATCCGCAGCATGGCCTCGAGCCGCTCGCGCTCCCCGGGATCCTCATCGAGGCGGCGCGCGTAGCCCGCGGGATCCGCGAGCCCGAGTTCGCGCAGCCGCCGCGCGAGGCGCTTGCAGACGGTGCGATGGACCCGCCGGTAGCCGGCCCAGCAGAGGCCCAGCCGTGGCAGCAGGTGCCGGAGAAAGGCGACGCAGTCGGCCCGGCGCAACGGCCCCTCAGCGCCCCCGGAAGACCGGTTTTCGCTTCTCGAAGAAGGCGGCGACGCCCTCCCTGCGGTCCTCGGTGGCGAACAGGATGGTGAAGGCCTTGCGCTCGAAGGCGAGACCCTGGGCCAAAAGCGCCTCGCTCGCCTGCCGCACCGCTTCCTTGGCGAGGCGGACGGCGAGCGGCGGCTTCTCGGCGATCCTGGCGGCGAGCTCGACTGCCCGCGGGATCGTCTCCGCATCCTCGGTGAGCTCCGCCGCGAGCCCGGCGCGCAGCGCCTCCTCGCCGGAGAGGAATTCGCCCGACAAGACGAGCTTCATGGCGAGGCTCTTGCCCACGAGCTGGGTGAGGCGCTGGGTGCCGCCGGCGCCGGGGATGATGCCGAGGTTCACCTCCGGCTGACCGAAACGGGCGCCCCTGCCGGCGATGATGATGTCGGCGTGCATGGCGAGCTCGCAGCCGCCGCCCAGCGCATAGCCGTTGACGGCGGCGATCAGGGGCTTCGGAAAGCGTGCGATCGCCCGCCAGTGGCCGGCACGCGGGTCGTCGAGCACATCGACCACCGTTTTTTCGGCCATCTCCCGGAGATCGGCACCGGCCGCGAACACCTTCTCGCCGCCGGTCAGCACCACCGCCCGCACCTCCTCCTCCTCGGCGAAGGCCGCGAGGGCCGCCGCGATCTCGCCCAGCATGGTGGTGGTGAGGGCGTTCCGCGCCTCGGGACGGTTCAGCGTGATCCGCCGCACGCCGTCGGCGGGGGCGTCGATCCGGATCTGGGTCGGGGCCACCGGCCGCATCCTCCCTTTGCCGTGTTCGCCGGCGATGGTAATGGGCGGGGGCGAGGCGGACAACGAGGGAAGCCCGTGCCGGAACCGTCACCCGCCGAGAAGACCCGCTACGACGCGCTGATCGACGCCCGCGGCCTCGCCTGTCCGCTGCCGCTCGTCAAGGCGCGCCAGGCGCTGATGGTGCTCGATGCCGGCGCCCGCATCTGCGTGCTGGCCACCGACAGTGCCGCCCCCCGCGATTTCGCCGAATTCTGCGAGGTCTCGGGCCATCTCCTGATCGAACAGCGCGAGGCCGAGGGGGTCTATCTGTTCGTGCTGGAGAAGGTGTAGACAGAGACGCATGCCGCCGCCCGGCGGATCCAGGAGGCGAGGGGAGGCGCCGCAATGCCCGGCCGCACACTTTACGATCGTGATGTGGCGTCCGTTTCGGCGCTGCAGAAGCTGCGCTTCTTTCCGCTCGCCCTGACCGGCGGCGAGGGCTGCCGGCTGATCGACGATCGCGGACGGCGGCTGCTCGATCTATCGGCGGCCTGGGGGGCGGCCAGTCTCGGCTACGGCCATCCGGCGATCCGCCGCAAGGTCGATGCCGCACTACGCTCCCAGGCCGGCGCCTCGATCCTTTCCTCGACCAGCCTCGAGGCGGTGACCCTGGCCGAACGGCTGCTGGAGATCGTGCCCGGCGAGAGCGAATGGCGAGTCTGAGACCTTCCCGCAACCCCCTTGTCTCGGCCGGTTGGGTGTGATTCGGAGGTGTTGGGGGTAGGAGAGCGCCGAGGGGGTCGGGGATGCGCCGGGAGC
>JALUAG010000055.1 GCA_027045875.1 Alphaproteobacteria bacterium
CCAATCTGCGCAACCAGGAGACGGAGCTGTTGCGTCAGGAGGCGGAGCTGTCGACGCTCTATGGCGAGAAGCATCCGCGGATGGTCCAGCTGCGGCGCGAGAAGGCCAATCTGCAGGCCAAGATCCGTTCCGAGATCGCGCGCATCGTACGGACGCTGGAGAATGACGTGCGGGGGGTGGCGGCGCGGGTGGCGGCGCTGGAGGAGCAGCTTTCGGGGGTCAAGCAGCGGACCGCGGTCAACCGCGAGGCGGAGGTGCGGCTGCGCGAACTGGAGCGTCAGGCGCAGGCCAGCCGCCAGCTCTACGAGACCTTCCTGCAGCGCTACAAGGAGACCCGGGCGCAGCAGGAGATCGTCGAGCCGGACGTGCGCATCGTGGCCAAGGCGACGCCGCCGGCGGGTCCCAGCACGCCGGGTCCGAAGCTGTTCGCGGCCGCCGGCTTCGGGGTGTTCTTCGTGCTCGGCAGCGTCTTGGCGCTGCTTTTGGAGCGGATGGACCGGGGGCTCCGGAGCGCCCGCGAGGTGGAGGCGCTGTTGGGCCTGCCGACCCTCGCCCGGGTGCCGCTCCTGCAGCGGCTGGGACGCGGCCGCAAGCCCCACCAGTATCTGATGGACAAGCCGCTCTCGGCCTACGCCGAGGCGCTCCGGGGGATCTACACCGCCCTCAAGCTCGGCGCCGGCGACCGTCCGCCCCGGGTGGTGCTGGTCACCTCCTCGCTGCCCGAGGAGGGCAAGACGACGCTCGCGGTGAGCCTCGCCATCTTCGCCGCCCGGGCGCGGAAGCGGGCGCTCTTGATCGACCTCGACCTGCGCCACCCCTCGGTCCATCGCGAGCTCGGCTGGCAGATCTCGAGCGGCCTCGTCGAATATGTGAGCGGCGAGCGCGGCCGCGAGGAGGTGGTCCAGCACGATCTCGAAAGCGGCCTCTACTTCCTGCCGGTCAAGGGCCAGACCACCAACCCCACCGACCTCCTCGAACATCCCCGCATGGCCGAACTCTTGGCCTGGGCGCGCGAGGCCTTCGATCTCGTGGTGCTGGATTCCGCCCCCCTGGCCAGCGTCGCCGACAGCCGCCTCGCCGCCCTTCTGGCCGACAAGGTGCTGTTCGTGCTGCGCTGGGGCGCCACCGAGGCCGGCGCGGCGGCGGAAAGCGTCCAGCTCCTGCGCGAGATCGGCGTCGAACCCGCCGGTACCGTCTTCACCATGGTCGACCTCAAGAAACACGCCCAGTACGGATACGGCGACCTCGGACAATACTACGGAAAAGCCGCCAAATACTACGTGGATTGAGGAGGTCCGGACCCTTTCAGGCGTTTTCCGCCACGGCACCGGCCCGATCGAGAATCCGCCGGTAGAAGTCGACCAGAACTTCCGCCTGGGATTCCCAGTTGAACCTCTCGCGCACCAGACGTCGCCCCCGCTTCCCCATCGCCCGCGCTTCCGCCGGATGGGCGTGCAGCCACAGGGCCGCCTCGGCGGCGGCCTCCGGGTCCTCGGGATCGACGCAGATGCCGACTCCGTTGCCTTCGACGAGTTCGCGCCAGACGGGAAAGTCCGAGCACAGGATGGGCAGCCCCGCCGCCATGTACTCGAAGAACTTGGTGAGTTCCTTTTCCCGGTAATGGGGGGTGTCGGGGAAAAGGGCGATGCCGGCGGTCCATGGCCGGCGATAGGCGGCCACGATCTCCTCGTGCGGGATCCAGTCGGATTCGTCGATGCGCAGCTCGAGGCGCGGATCCCGTGCCGCCGCGCGACGCAATTCAGCCGCCAGATCGGCCATGCCGCAATGGCCGATGATCAGCATCGCGGCGTCTTCCGGCAGGGCCTCGAGGAGCCGCAGGTGATGCCGGCCGCCACGGCTGTCGGTGATCCCTCCCGTATAGAGCAGATGGGGGCCGCCCTCCTCGGGAAACGCGCGGGGACAGTCGAGAAGATCGCCGAACTCCTCGAGCTTGGCGTAGTTCAGAACCTCGAGCCCCCCGGGGAACAGCCGCGCATAGTACTTTTCGGCGATGACGATATGGAAGCTCCACCGCGCCACCGCCGTCATCAGATCGACGAGCCGGGCAAGCGGCCGGCGGGCCCAGGCGGGAATCCAGGGGCGCACCAGGGCCGCCGTCGCATAGTCCTCGTGGACATCGTAGATCACCTGCTTGCCCAGCAGGCGCAGGAGCAGCCCCCAGGGAAGCAGGTCCGGTTCGTGCAGATGGAAGATCGCCGGCTTCTCGCGCAGCGCCCGCCACACGCACAGGAAGGCGAGGCGCGTGACGCGGTCCAGACGGTTGCGGTAGCGCGGCAGCCCCAGCACGCGCACGCCGTTGCGCACCACGTCCCCCTCGTGCGGGGCCACCAGCACCACCTCGAAGCCGGCGGCGGCCAGACTTTCGCATTCGAAGAAGGTGCGCGGTTCGAAGGCGTAGCGATGCGGCGTGAGATGGGCAACGACCCTACGCGCGGACATGGCGGCGGCTCCTACCACGGAAACGTCTTTCCGAGCAGCGTTTCCAGCTTCTCCACCTCGGTCCGGAAATGGGCGCGCAGCTCCTCCCGCATCGCCTCGTCCAGTTCGGGATAGCCCTTCCGGCTCACCGCCCGGGCGGCCCGCTCGAGAACGTTGGTCCCGAGCGGAGGGATCGGCAGTCGGCGGCGGAAGGCGTGGACGGCGGCGAACAGCCTCGCGACGGTGGCCGAGGGATATACCGTGCCCCGGTTCTCCTTCGGGAACTCGGTCCGCCCGTCGTCCGGCACGCCGAGGAACTCGAGAACGCTCAGATACACCCTTCTCGGGTCGCGGCGCAGATCGTCGAACGACAGGATGAGGACGCGCTCCCGGGGCACGATCTCCGTCATGAACCGGAGATGCTCGCCGAGCGCGCACGCCTTCCGGTAGTCGAGGAGGATGGAATAGTCCGCGTCGCGATGTCCGCCCTCCGGCCGCCCGGCATAGCGGTTCCAGGCCTCCCCGAAGGACGGCAGCCTCTCGCGTCCCGATCGGACGTTCTGCAGATAGAGCGAATAGGCCATGTCGACGGGATTGCGCAGCATCACGATGTATTTCGGGTCGTCGTATTCCCGCTCGATCGCGGGAATGGCGACGCGCGAGAGGAGATAGGTCGCCGACGCCTCGCCGACGGCGAGATGATGCCCGCCCGCGTTCCGGAAGAGCCTCCCGTAGGCGCGGGCATCGCCGACGCGCGAGATCTCGATGTCCGTGTTGTAGAAATTCGGCTCCTTCATGCGGGGTATGTAGACCGCCGGATGCCGGCGCAGCCAGCTCGCCAACGAGGTCGTCCCGCATTTCGGCGCGCCGACGATGAAGAAGTCGGGCATTCTCGTCATCGCCCGGTCTCCGGCAGGCCGGTGCAGGCCCGCTCCGCGGCGGGACGGTCCCGCTGCCAGACGTAGGCGACGACATGCGCCACCGCCGGCAGTTCGAGGGGCTCGGCGTAGCGTGCCAGCAGGCCCTGCACCTCCGTGCTGAGCTGATGTGCCACTCCGCGATGGGCCTCCGGTGCCAGGAACAGCCCCGACCGGTAGCAGCGCAGCACCCGTTCCAGCGCCTCGAGACTGCCGATCACCGGGCGGCCGGTGCGGACATCGCGGCCGAACTCGCGACGGCGATCGGGCGGCAGCTCGCCGAACTTGGAGGGGCTGTAGAGGATGTCGTGGCGACCGAGGAAGTAGAGGGGGCCGAGCTCCTCAGTATCGACCACCACTTCGACCCGTTCGAGCCAGGGAGCGAGCGTCACGGCCGCCTTCCGCCAGTCGGTGGAAGGCTTTTCGGGTGGCACCGGAATATCGGCGATGATGGTCGCCGTACGCAGCCAGAAGGGGTTGGCCAGCATGAGAAAGGCGAGCGCCGATCCGACGAGGAGCCGGGCGAGAGCGCGGGGCTTCGGGAACCCCGTTCCCAGCAGCGTATCCAGCCGTTCCCGGAGCCTCGCCATGCCGGCCCGCAGCCAGGGCCAGACGGCCACCAGCCCGAGCCCCCAGACGACGAACATGAAGGGCTGCGCATAGGCGATGTAACGCATGCTCTTGGGACCGGCGAAGGAATTGAGCAGGAAGGCGACGGCGAAGAGGACGATGGCGAACCAACCCGGTCGGGGCAGGAACGCCAGAGCCACCACCGCGAGCAGTCCCGTGGCCGCCCACAGAGTCGGATAGAACAGGATGTAGCGGGCATGGTAGAACCAGAACTGGTCGCGGGTGGCGGCGTTGAAGAGCGGCGTGCTGCGGTACATGTGCCAGGCCTTGGCCAGCAGCCCGCTCTCCCAGGCGAGGACGAGGCCCGCGAGCAGGATCGCGACACCCGTCGCGATTGCCGCCCACCGCCCCTTACGGGAAGTGCTCCCCTCCCGCAGCCACCGCCAGGCGAGCAGCGGGACCGCCCATGTTGCCACCGCGGCCACCCCCATCAGGGTCGTGGGTTGCAGTTCGGCAGCAAGAGCAAAGCTGGCCGCGGCGGCCAGACCTACGAACAGCACCCTGCCTCGCGATCCCGGGCGGAACAGGAGTTCGTAGACCAACAGGCTGCCAAGCAGAAAGAAGAGCGATTGGATGGCGTAGAAACGGCTGAACTGTGCGATCTGCACCGCGAAGGGAGAGGTCGCGTACAATCCGGCTCCGATCCAAGCAGCGACCGGTCCGGCCTCGCGCCACAGCCACAGGAACAGGACGGCGACCAGCACCGCCGTGGCGATCACCGAAGGCAGCCGGGCGCTGGTCAGGCTTTCCCCAAACCACGCGAAGCTCTGCGCCACGATCCAGGTGTAGGGATAGGCGCGGAGATAGAGCCCCTCGGCGATCCGCGGCTCGCCGGTCTCGAGGAGGCCGCGCGCCGCCAGGATGTGATAGAGCTCGTCCGGGTGCGGCGGACGCTCGAGATTGAGCGAAAACAGCAGGAGCGCAGCCAGCAAGATCATGACTGCAGCGAACCTACGGTTCGCAACGAGAAGGGTGAGATTCCACGGCTGGAACGAGGCTGTCGCCGTCCGGGTATTGCGGTGAAGTTTTCTCGACATGCAGACCCATCAAATTTGCGGGAAGCGATGTGCAGACGATAATGCTTTTCTGCAAGCAGGTCATCCCGAGGTACGCCGACAGGGCGCGAAAGCTGTCCGTGGCCTCGACAGTGGCGCCCTACGGTATATCATGTCGCTCGTCCCTGAAGGGGATACTCCTCTACTGTCCATCAGAAATCGCAAGCTTTCCCCTACCGAGGGATTTTGCGTGTGGCATCGCTCCCTGCAGGTGACGTCCCGCTTGTCCGAAATATGGCCTCGGCGGAAACGGGCCACAGAGCAACCGGTCGGATAATGTTCTGATGTGGCCGCCCATCCTCGCCAGGCGGGTCTCAACCCACATTACCGCTCTGCAAAGGGATCGGTTTTTCCGTCGCCTTGCCATGCTCTCCGGCGGAGTCGCCGCCGGTCAGCTGTTTCTTGCCTTCTCCACTCCCCTGTTGACTCGCCTGTACGCGCCCGAGGATTTCGGCGTCTTCGCCGTGGTGATCGCCATTCTGGCGATGTTCAACAGCGTCTCCAGCATGCGTCTCGAAATCAGCCTTCCCGTTTGCCGCCCGGAAACCCTCGTCACCGGTCTCGCCACCACCCTGTTCCTGGCGCTGGGCACCGTGGCGCTCCTGACGCTGGGCATCGCCGTCACGGTCGCCCTCCTGCCACCGACCGTCGGCGCGGAGATGCGGGCGGCCCTGTGGACCGTCCCGATCGCCGCCCTCTTCGGCGCCCTCGCCCTGCCCCTTACCTATCTCCGGGTGCGGCGTGGCGATTTTCGCACCTACGGCGTGGTCCGTATGGCTCGCTTGGTCAGTCAAGGAAGCGGGCAGATCGCCTTCGGTCTCGCCGGAATGACCCAGCTCGGCCTACCTCTCGGCTATGCCTTGGGGCCGGGCACGGCGCTTCTCCTGCTGCTCCGCGATGTCGGGCCGGAAGTGCGGCAGGTCATACGGATCCGGCTGTGGCAAATCCGCGCCTATGTGCGAGAACATTGGCGCTATCCGCTCTACATGATGCCTGCATCGGTGCTTTACGAAGCAGTCCAGTTCCTTCCTGCTGTGCTCCTGGCCGCGACCTTTTCTCCTGTGGCCGCCGGCTTCTTCGCGCTGTCCCAGCGCGTGCTCGGCCTGCCGGTCCGCTTCCTGAGCCAATCCGCGGCACAGGTTCTTCTCGGCGAGGCAGCCGAAACTTCGCGTGGCGAAATTTCCCGACGAGTGAAAACTATTGCACGCCAGTTTACATTCTTGGGAACAGCGATCATTCTGCCTATGGTTCTCATCGGCGACAGCGGATGGAAGTTTCTGTTCGGTGAACGCTGGGGTGGCGCGTGGGTCTTCGTGCTCACCCTTTCTCCAATGTATCTTCTGCGTTTCATCGTTGACACCGTGTCCAATATGTTCGTCTTCACCAACACGCAACACTTCCGGTTCATGTCTTCGATCGCCCTATTGGCAATCACGTTGCTTTCCTTCCTGATGGCGCCGTACTTCGGTTTCGGGCCTCTCGCCGCGACCGCCACCTACAGTCTCGGATGTAGCGTTGTCTATCTCGCTCAACTGTTTCTCATTCGCTCCCTCTCAAATGCGCACACCTAGCCATGCCCCCTTGCCTCTTCTCCGACGCCCGATCGACAATGATAAAACGGATCACTCACACTGCGATTCCCATACCCCCCGATCATCGAACATCGGCAGCCGCCTAGGAGTTCGTTCATGGTTTCGATGCGTGAACTATTGCAAGTAATTGCGGAACGGCCGGCTCCCGTTCTTATGCCGGGCACCTCCCCTTCTGCATTCGCGGATCGCTCGGGCCTTCACGCAGCCGAGACCTCGCGCCACATTGTCTTCTGGCAGGGTACACCGCTCTGGCCCGAAGCTTCCTCGCCATCCGATGCCATCCAGAATTTCTGCGGCTTCGCGCAGGCCCACGGAATCCCGGAGGCGAGATATCTGCTTGAAGGCATCTACGTCCTCTTCATCTATGACAAGGATACTTCATCCTGGTCCGTCATAGCGGACAATTCCGGGCTTGCCCGCATATTCTATGATCATCATCTCGTTTCGACGAGCTTTCTAGCATTGCTGATGGAAGGTGGCTACGATCCAGAAGACATCGACCCCTCGGCCATTGTCGAATTCATTCTGCAGGACTGCATCTTCTCCGGACGCACACCCGTTCGCGGCGTTCACTTCCTCTCTCGCGACGAGCAGTTGAGGCTGACCGACCAAGGGGTCACCATCTTTGCTGCCTCGCGGCCTGCCCGTCAAGCGCAATACGACCCCCTCTGCGTCGAGACCTTTTTTGCCCGACACGCCGCGATGTTCTCTTCCCGCCCATACGCGGTCGATCTTACGGGCGGGAGCGACAGCAGAGTGCTGTACGCCCTGGTTCGAAAATACGTGAAGACGCACAGGATTTTCGTTTCGGGCGCGCTGACATCTCCTGATGTACGGATTGCGCAATCGATCGCCCGTAAAATGTGTGATGAAATTTTTATCGCCGATCACGACATATCTTCCATGGACGATGATATCGGAAACATATTCATGGACGGCGATGGTATGACAGACATAAAGCGCTTCCATAGAAACTGGCAACTAATAAAAATAAAAAAATCAAAATCACTTTCTGCAACGTTTCACGGTGCCGGCGGTGAATTTTTTCGAGACGCATACTCGTTGCAGGATTTTCCACTATATGTTGGCCGACGAGCAAATGCTACCCGATTCTATAATTTTCGCATTTCGCCTATAAATGTCGACAAATCATTATTGTACGATACAGATATTATTTTCGATATTACATCTCGTTCTATTTCACAATTGCGAGATATAAATGGATCCACGAAATCGGAAAAGTACGATATGATGTTTTTTCAATTTAAGGCACCAGGTTTTTTTGGACAACTGTTCTGGAACTACATAAATATGGGCATGGATATCGTCGCACCATTCTTCGAGAGAACAAACGTGGAATCAGCAATCAGCTGCCCCATATGGCAGAAGGCCTTCCATCGTTGGCACAGGTCGATGATCAGTAAACATTGTGCCGAAATTGCCAGTATAAGGACGGTGGATGGAATGCGACTGTCGACGGACCCGTATACGATATACTTGGATTCATTTCAATACCTATTGAGTTTTGGCCGGCGTGTAGTTAGAAAACTGGCTCAGCGATCCCTCGGTCGATCAGTACTGGGGCGAGGCGCAAGCGATGTCGGACTGGCGCCGGGATTCGAGGAGGCGGTTCGGCTATCGTCCTGGATGGAGGAAGCCATGGCCGCGTTAGTGCGCGCACGCATTTTCAGGGAGGGCGCGAATGTTCGTGATCTGCGTTCGCCCCACCTCGGGCGGGCGTTGACAATGGGACTTGTTGTGCGCTTCCTTGAAGAGATGAAGCGGGCACGCAGGTCGAGTTGCGGGGAGTGAGTCCGGCTCTCGTGCACGTGCAGAGGCGCCGGGTCGGGCTCGGCCACGCTTCATTCGGCCGGTCGGGAAGCGTCCCGCTTCGGTTCGAACGTCGGCCAATGGTTGGAATTCGAAAGCCCCGTTACGGCACGATGGGAGATAAAGCGCAGGAGATCAGCACGCCGCCGATCTCCTGTGCGAAAGAAAGCCGAAACGGTATCAGGGAGCATTCGGGCCGACGTCGGCGCGGGTCAACCTGACAGGCACGACCACCGGCTCGCTGGAAGTGGGTTTGACAATGGTGCCGGTATGCAGGCCGTAAGTGATCGGGCCGGTATGAGCTTCGATGACGTTGTTTTTCGCGGGGAGGGTCAAGCCGCCCCAAGTCTTGCCGACAACGAGATTGTCGAGATCGTTGTACGCTAGGAACGCCCGGTAGACATAGCCATGCTGGTCATCGTCAATGTAGGGCTCGCGGTTGCCTGCGAAGAGCCACAGGCCGCGGCCACCGGTCGACTGGAGCATCTTGTTGCCGATGATGCGATGATCGGCATCTTTAATTCTCGCACCGCCGAAGCGTTCGAACCAGTTGCCTTCCAGCGTCGACCCCCAACCGGCCCGGAACTCGAGGAAGGTGTCGCCGTTCAGGAAGGTATTGTAGCGAAAAGTTGTTCCGCTTCCCTTGGTGGCGACTCCCGCACCATTCGAACCGTGGTTGAGATTTTCGAAAAGATTATATTCGATGATCGCGTCCGTGACGTAATTTGCCCAGAGGCCGGATACGGTCACGGCTAAAGCCGTATTGAAGCCGGACCAATAGTCGCTGGGATCGGGCTTCGGACCGAAGTCATGGATCCAGTTGCGATCAATGCGAACGCGTGGATGTCGCCGATTTGGATCGTCTCGATTGTCGACAACCACGGCGCGCCGAACGGTCTTTCGCGGCTCCGTGCCGTCGAAGGGACGAACGGTTATGTCACAATGGTCCAGGCGGCCATCGCTGCCGGGTCCGGTGAACAGGATCACGGAACCGCGTGTACTGTCGGAGAACTTGCATCGGGTCACGCGATCGAAGCGCCCCTTGACCGTCACACCACTCGAGGGGCCATCGAACCACAGCCCGTAAATGATTCCGTAGTCTCCGGTGATGGTGAAGGCACCGGTGAGTTTCGCCGCCAGCTTATTTGCCGCCCTTACGATTATGGGATTCGTACTCGTACCGTTAGCTGACAGCGTAAAATCTCCCGAATACACTCCATCGGCCAATACGATGTGATCACCCGGCTGCGCCGCCGCCAGTGCCGCGTCAAGCTCCGTGCCAGTCGAGACTTCGATCGTGCGCAGCGGCGCAGGAAACTCATCGGAAGACGGGCTCTCGGAAGCAACAGTGACATCGATCCGTGCCTCGGCGGTTTTCGATCCGTTGCCGAGCGTGTAGGTGAAGCTGTCGGTACCGGTGAAACCGGCGAAGGGCGTGTAGCGGATCTTGCCCCCGACCAGACTGACGATGCCGTTCTGCGGCTGCTGTCCAAGAGCGAGCGTAGTGCCGGGCGGCAGATAGGAGACCGCGAGCGGATCGATTTCTACCCACTGCCCGGGTGTCGTACCGACCGAAAGCGGAGCGGCGACCGGGGATTCGATGCCATCGGCGAATTGCTCGTCGTCGCCGATGCCGTAGAAGGCGCCGGGATCGAGGAGGTTGCGCGCCTCCGCCGCGAGGCGCCCCGCAGGCGGGACCGCGGCCGAGATCCGCACCTCGTCGATGAGGCCGATCCACGACTTGGCGGTGTTCAGGGCACCGAGGCCGACAGACAGCGGCTGGCCGGCCACCATGCTGGTGGCGCCGGCTGCCACCGCCCCCTGCTGGCCGGCCAACCCGGCCCAACTTGCAGTCACCTCCGCACCGTCGACATAGAGCCTGGGCAGAGCGCCGCTCTGCCAGGATGCCGCCAGCACCTGGCGCTGGCTGGTTTGAACCCAGCTCGGTCCCTCGATCTGCACGCTTCCCTCGCTGGTACCGAGGGCGAACTTCACGGTTCGCGGCGCGCCCCCGAAATAACCGCTGGTATGGTAGAAGAGGCTGAGGCCGAGATCCCCCGCGGATGCCGCGGGATCGCCCTGCTGCAGGATCCGGGCATTGCGGGCGCCGAGAATCGCCGGGTCTGCCTGAACCACTGCCTGGACGTAAAGCGCTTCGAGGCCACTCAGGAACATGCCACCGCCAAGTCGTTCGTCGGCATTGCCATCGAACATACCGCTCGCACCGACGAGTTGACTGCCAGTAACGCCGGAAAGCGTCAAGTCGCGGCCGCCGGCGGTGCGGTCCCGCCCCGATGCGGTGTCCCAGACGGCGAGATAGTCCTGCCAGACGGCGGTCGGGTCGGCCTCGGTCGCCGTCAGCCCGGTCCTGCCGTAGTAGAGGAACAGGTGCAGCGGCCGGGTCTGATCCCAGGACGGAATGCGGACCCAGGCCAGGAGTCGGCCGGCCACCGGGTCGTAGGCATCGATCTCGTGGGCGAGCTTGGTCCCGTCCTCGAGCTCGAACCGCAGATCGAAGCCCTGCCCGCTCTCCACGAGACCGCCGTTGGCCACGCTCCGGAGCCAGTCCCCCTGCTGGTCCACCAGCAGAACGAAACCGGTGACGGTTTCCCCACTCCCCTGCGCCGGCACGAGGAGGCGACGGCGGTACGCGTAACCGTTGGCATAGGTCTGCGGTGGCGGCGGTGCGACGGTGATCCGCACCTCGGCACTGGCCCGCTCGCCGCGTCCGTCGGTGACCGTGTAGGTGAAGGCATCCTCCCCCGAGAAGCCGGCATCGGGGGTGTAGGTCAGGGTGCCGTCGCCGTTGATGGCGAGCCGGCCGTGGGCGGGAAAGCCGAGGCTCTCGAGCGCGAGGGGATCGCCGTCGGGATCGCCGTCGTTGGCGAGCGGATCCAGGGTCACCGGGGTTTCGAAGGAGGTGGTGACGACATCGTCGCCGGCCGCCGGCGCGCTGTTGGGCCGCTCGACGCGGACCGTCACCATGACCGTCGCGGTGCCGCCGCGACCGTCCCCGAGCGTGCAGGTGAAGCCGTCCTCGCCGACGAAGCCGGCATCGGGGAGGTAGGTCAGGGTCCCGTCGCCGTTGACCACGAGGCGACCGGCGGCGGGCAGCCCCATTCCCTCGAGCGCGAGGGAATCGCCGTCGGGATCCTCGGTCGCCGACCGCGGATCGAACACGACGGGGGTGTCGACCGCGGTCACGAGGGACAAGGTCCCGCCCACCGGCGGCGCGTTGCTGCGCTCGACGCGGACCGTCACCGTGGCCGCCGCCGAGGCGCCGCGCCGGTCGGAGACGGTGTAGGAAAACCGGTCCGTTCCCTGGAATCCCTCCTGGGGCCAGTAGGTCAGGCTCCGGTCGGGATTGACGGTGACGCTGCCGTAGGCGGGGGTTCCGACGGCCACGAGCTCCACCGGGTCACCGTCGGGATCGCTGTCGTTGGCGAGCACGTCGATGGTGACGGCGGCGGCACTGGTGGTGGCCTCGTCGTCGGCGGGAAGCGGCGGGTCGTTGGGCGCCAGCACGGTGATGGTGACCTGACCGACGGCCGTCGCCCCGTCGGCGTCGCGGACCGTGTAGGTGAAACCGTCGATACCGGCGAAGCCGGGTGCCGGCGTGTAGGTGAAGCTCTGGTCGGGATCGAGGACCAGGGTGCCGTTCGCGGGCAGGGTGTAGCCGTCGATCGCGAGACCCGGGCCGCTGTCGTTGGCCAGGACCGCGAAGGTCACGGCGGTCCCGGCGGGGGTGATGACGATGTCGGGAGCGGTGGTGGGCAAGGCTGCTCTCCTTAGGAGAAAAATCAGTTATGCACGGTTATAATAGGTCTATGTACCTATTGCAACTTCTGGTTGGTCGTCCCGGGCCCCTCCCTGCCCCGCCCGGGAGGGTCCGCACTAACCGGATTTTAAGGGAACGGTGCTAGATCTTGTTTGAGGCCGAAACCCCAGGATGTATGTTCGGTTTCACAATACGCTTTTTCGGGGATCGCCGCCTTGTCCTCCTCCGCCCCTTCCCGCGACAGCGCAGCGCCGGGGGTCCTCGCCGGACTCGCCGACTGTACGGAAGAGGTGCTGAGGGCCGTCATCGCCCAGCTCCCGATGGCCGTCGCCCTGTTCGACCGCGAATATCGCTGCCGTCTCGCCACCCCCGTCTGGTCGCGGGAATTCGCCCTCCCCACCGATTCCCTCGCCGGCGACCGCAGCGACGGGCGGGCGGCGGCCCGAGACACCCTCCGCGATCGCCTCGCCGACTGCTTCGCCGAGGACGCGGCCTGCAGTTTCGATCTCTGCTGGCCGACCGGCGGCGAAGGCTGCCGGCCGCTGCGTCTCGAGCTCCATCCCTTCCGCGTGGGCGGAGAGACCGCCGGCGTCCTCGCGATGGCCACGACGAGCACCGCGGTACAGGTGGCCGCCTGCCACTACCCCGCCCACCAGCAGAGCTCGCAGCTCGCCCTCGCCGGCCAGATCGCCCGGGTCGGCTACTGGTCGCACGATTTCGTCACCGGCAAGGTGTTCTGGTCGCCGGAGCTCTGGCGCATCCTCGGCCGCGATCCCGGGACCTTCCCCCTCACCCTCGAGAGCCGTTTCGAGATCTTCCATCCCGAGGACCGCGAGGAACACCGCCGCGCCTGGGAGGCGGCCATCGCCGAAGGAACGGATTTCGAACGCCGCTGCCGTATCCTGCTGCCCGACGGGACCCCGCGTCACGCCCTCTCCAAGGGCATCTGCCAGCGGGACTCGGAGGGGCGGGTCGTCGGTTATTTCGGCATTCTCCAGGACATCACCGGCCAGATCGAGATCGAGCGCCGGCTGGAGAACGAAATCCGCGAGAACGTCTTCTACCGGCGCATCATCGAGACCCTTCCCGACCAGGTGTGGGTCAAGGATCCGGCGGGTCGCTACCTGCTCGTCAACCCCGCCACCGTGCGGGCGCTGGGTCGGGCCCGCGCCGAAGAAGTGCTGGGACGTACCGACGTCGACTTCCTGCCGAAATCCCTCGCCCGCCGCTTCGCCCGGGACGAACGGGTGGTGCTCCGCACCGGCCGCAACCGCATCGCCGAACGCCCCCTCGTCCGCGACGGCCGGCGGGAGGGCTGGCTCACCGTGCTCCTCGTCCCGCTGCAGAACGAGCTCGGCGAAATCGTGGGCGTCGTGGGCCATGCCCGCGACATCACCGAGGCCCGGGCGGCGGACCGGGCGCTGGCCCGCGAACGGCGGCGGCTCGAGCGTCTGACCATGCATCTCACCACCGCCAAGAAGGAGGCCGAGGACGCCCGCGACCTCCTGCGCGCGGCCACCGCCGTGCTGTTCGACGGCTTCGCCCTGTTCGATCCCGACGACCGCCTGGTCCTCTGCAACGAGGCCTTCAGCTCCCTGTACGAGACCAGCCCCGCCCGCCTCGTCGGCCTGACCTTCGAGGAACTGCAGCGCCTGCCCGCCTTCCGCCGCAAGCTCGGCCTCGACGAGGAATCCTTCGCCGTCTGGCTCGAACAGCGCGTCGCCCATTTCCGGCGCGGCGAGCCCCACGCCCGCGAGGTCAAGGTGGGCGATCGCTGGTTCCTGCTCCACGAACGCCGCCTCGCCGACGGTTCGCTGGTGCTCTGCCGTGCCGACATCACCCCCCTCAAGACCACCGAAATGGAGCTCCGGGAGATCGCCGGCGCCTTCGCCCGCGCCAAGGTGGAGGCCGAGCAGGCCCACGATCTCCTGCGCGAGGCCACCGCCGTGCTCTCCGAGGGCTTCGCCCTGTTCGATCCCGACGATCGCCTCATCCTGTGCAACGGCAGCTTCGCCGAACTCTACGGCACCGCGCCCGAGACCCTCGAAGGGCGCAGCTTCTCCTGGTTCGCCACCACCTATCTCGCCCGGCACCATCCCGAGCTCGAGCCGGACCAGCGCGCCGCCCTCCTCGCCTCCATCCTGCGCAGCCACGAGATCGCCGACGGCAGCCCGCGCGAGATCCGGGCCGGCGAACGCTGGTACGTGATGCGCTGCTCGCGCATGCTCAACGGCTGCCGGGTGCTGCTGCGCAGCGACGTCACCCATCTCAAGCGGGTGGAGGAGGAGCTGCGCCGCCTCGCCACCATCGACGAGCTCACCGAGCTCTACAATCGCCGCTTCTTCTTCGCCCAGGGCCGCCGCCTGCTCGAGCGCTGCCGCCAGAACGCCCAGCCGGCCGGCCTGCTGCTGTTCGATCTCGACCATTTCAAGAGCATCAACGACACTTTCGGCCACGAGGCCGGTGACGCCGTGCTGCGGGCGGTCGCCCTCTGCTGCCGCCGCACCCTGCGCCCCGGCGATCTCGTCGCCCGCCTCGGCGGCGAGGAGTTCGCGGTCCTGCTGCCCGAGACCGACCGCGCCCAGGCGAAACGGGTGGCCGAGCGCCTGCGTCGGGCGCTGTCGGCGCTCGAGATCCCCTGCGACCGGACGGTGATCCGGATCACCGTGAGCATCGGCCTCGCCACGCCCGAGGACACGCCGGGCGGCCTCGACGCCCTGCTGGCGGCGGCCGATCGCGCCCTCTATCGGGCCAAGCGGGCCGGTCGCGACCGGGTGATGGCCTTCGCACCCCTGGCTTCGGAGCCGTTTCCGGAATCCTCCTGACCCCCTTGCTCCGGCATGCCGTTTCCGGCATCCCGCAGCCATGCCCGCCGCTCCCACCTGGTATCACGCCCGCACCCCCGCGCCCCCGCCGCGCCCCCCGCTGCGGGATGCCGGAAACGGCATGCC
>JALUAG010000056.1 GCA_027045875.1 Alphaproteobacteria bacterium
CCGCCCCGGGCACCCCCCGCCTCCTTTCCGAGGCGGGGGGTGCCCGGGGCGGTGGGCGCGGCGAGGAAGCGAAAGCGCGGAGCGGGCGGTGCCAGGGCGGCCGCGGCGATGGCGGCGAGCCCCTCCTCGACGCCGCAGAGGGGCACGAGCCCCATGCCGGCGAGGGCCTCCGCATGCGCCTCGGGCAGACCCTCGGGCAGGGTCGCCAGCACCGCGCCGCGGCGGCCGTTCGCGTGCAGCCCTGCGGCGAAGGCCTCGACGGCGCACCACCAGGCCTCGTCGCGGCAGCGGTCGGGGCGCGGGAAATCGAGCAGCAGGAGCGCGAGGTCCACCGGCGCGGCGGTGGCGGCGGCGAAGAGCGCCCGCAGCCGCTCGGGCCGGTTCCAGACGAAGGTGTGGTAGTCGAGGGGATTGCGGACCGCGACCCGCCCCTCGAGGGCCTCCGCCACCGCCGCCCGGCAGGGTGCGGGGAAGGGCGGCAGCCGGAGCCCGTGACGGGCGGCGGCATCCGCCATCAGCGCGGCCTCGCCGCCCGAACAGCTCAGCGAGACGATCCGCCGTCCCGGCAGCGGGCCGTGGAGATGGAGGAGCTTCAGGCATTCGAGGAGGGCGGGCAGGGAGGAAAGGACGGGCACCCCGAGACGGGCGAAAAAGGCGCTCGCCACCAGATCCTCGCCGGCCAGCGAGGCGGTGTGACCGAGGGCCGTCTGCCGCGCTTCCGGCGTGCGCGCGAGACGCAGCACGGCCAGCGGCTTGCCGGCGGCGCGGGCGGCGGCGACGGCATCGGCGAAACGGTCGCGGTCGTCGATGCGCTCGATCACGAGGCCGAGGGCGGTGATCCGCGGATCGGCGGCCAGCTCCTCGATCAGGGGCGAGGGGCCGAGCACCGCCTGGTTGCCGAGGGTGATCACCGCGGCGAGCGGCAGGGCGCGGCGCTGCATGGTGGCGGTGACGGCGATGTTGCCGCTCTGGGAGAGGAGCGCCACGCCCCGCTCGAGGGGGCGCAGGCCGTGCTGATCGGGCCACAGCGCCACCCGCTCGAGGGCGTGGACGAAGCCGTGGCAGTTGGGGCCGAGGAGCGGCATCCTGGCGGCCGCGCGCCGGAGCGCCGCCTGGCGTCGCGCCCCTTCCTCGCCCGTCTCGGCGAAGCCGGAGGCGAAGGCCACTGCCCCGCCGGCCCCCATGGCCGACAGTTCCGCGACCAGCTCCAGCGTGCGGACGGCGTTGACGGCGAGGAAGGCGGCGTCCGGCGCCGCCGGCAGATCGGCGAGCCGGGGCACGCAGGGCACGCCCGCGAGCTCCCGGTGGCGGGGGTGGACGGCGCGGATGCGGCCCGGAAAGCCGAGGCGCCGGCACTGGCGGACCGCCTCGGCGGCCGCGCTGCCGCCGACCACGGCGATCTCGCGCGGGCGCAGCAGGCGGGCGAGGGACACGGGCGTTCAGGCTCCGAGCGGGCGCAGCAGGCTGCGGGAAATGATGTGGCGCTGGATCTCGCTCGTGCCCTCCCAGATCCGCTCCACCCGGGCATCCCGCCAGTGGCGTTCGATGCCGGTCTCCTCCATGAGGCCCATGCCGCCGAAGATCTGCACCGCATGGTCGGTCACCCGCGCCAGCATCTCGCTGGCATAGAGCTTGGCCTGGGCGATCGCGCGGTCGGAGGGGAGCCCACGATCGACGAGCCAGGCGGCGTGCAGGGTCAGGAGATCGGCGGCGTCGATCTCGGTGCTCATGTCGGCGAGCTTGAAGGAAGTGCCCTGGAAGCGGCCGACGGGCTGGCCGAACTGGCGGCGGGTGGCGGCCCATTCGAGGGCCTGGTCGAAGACCCGGCGGGCGCGGCCCACGCACATGGCGGCCACCGTGAGGCGGGTCGCGAACAGCCATTCGTTCATGAGCTCGAGCCCGCGGTCCACCTCGCCCAGCACCTGCGAGGCCGGCACCCGGCAGTCCTCGAAGGTGAGGATGGCGTTGTGGTAGCCGCGATGGGAGACGCAGCGATAGCCGGGGCGGACCGTGAAGCCCGGGGTGCCCTTGTCGATCAGGAAGCAGGTCAGGGTCTGGCGGCGGCCGCGCGGGGTCTCCTCCTCGCCGGTGGCGGCGAACAGGATGACGAAATCGGCGATGTCGGCGTGGCTGATGAAATGCTTGGTGCCGTCGATGACGAAATCGCCGCCGTCGCGGCGCGCCCGCGTCTTCATCGCGCGCACGTCGGAGCCCGCTTCCGGCTCGGTCATGGCGAGGCAGTCGAACCTCTCGCCGCGCACCACCGGGTCGAGCCAGATCGGTCGCTGCTCGGGGGTGCAGGCGCAGAGGATGGCCGAGGGGCGGCCGAACCAGACGGTGAGCCCCATGCTCGCGCGCCCGAGCTCCCGCTCGAGGAGGGTGAAGCTCAGGGTATCGAGGCCGCCGCCGCCGAACTCCTCGGGGATGTTGGCGGCATAGAACCCCATCTCCCGCACCTTGCGCACGATCTCGCGGCCGGTCTCGGGCGCCACCCGGCCGGTCCGCTCCACCTCCTCCTCCAGCGGATAGAGCTCCGTCTCGACGAAACGCCGGACCGTATCGACGATCATCTCCTGTTCGGCGGTGAGGGCGAAATCCATCTCAGGCGCTCCTGCGGCTTCGGGGCTCGCCGACCCGCCGGCCGACGGCTTCGGGGCGCGGCAGGGAGGCGTGGGCCTCGGCGATGCGGGCGACGCGGGAACGCAGCGGCTCCGCCGCCGGGCAGGCGCGGCCCGCGCGGGTATCGACGTGGAGCAGCATCTGCTCCGCCGTGGCGAGCAGGGGACCGCCGTCGCCCGCGTACATCTCGTGGAACAGGTGGATGCGCTTGTCGTCGGCGGCGAGGATGCGGGTCGCGAGGTCGAGGGGCGCACCCGCCGCCACCTCGCGCAGATGCATGATGTGGGTCTCGACCGTGTAGTAGCTGAAGCCCGCATCCAGATAGGCGCGGTCCATGCCCAGATAGCGCAGCAGCGCGTCGGTGGCGTCGCCGAACACCTGCAGATAGCGGGATTCGGTCATGTGGCCGTTGTAGTCGACCCATTCCGGCTGCACCCGGGTGGCGAACAGGCGAAGGGGCTGCCCGAGATCGTCCTCCTCCGTCATCACCCGGCTGTGGGAGAGGGCGTAGAGCCGTTCCTCGAAAGCGGCCAGCACCGCGCCGGCGCCGTGGCGATGCTGCTTGAGGGCGAGGAGGATCGAGACCAGGCAGTCGTCGCGCAGCTCCTCGAGCTCCCGCACGCTGCGATCCCCCGCCTGGGCGTCGCTCTGGGCGACGATCTTCTCGAGGAGCTCGGGCGTGAGCTCGGGGGCCTCGAGCTTCGACCAGGGCAGCTTCAGGGCGGGGCCGAACTGGGCCATGAAATGGCGCATGCCCGCCTCGCCGCCGCCCAGACGGAACACCTCGAAGGTGCCCTTGATCGCCCAGCGCAGCCCCGGGCCGTAGACGATGGCGCGATCGATCTCGTTCGCGGTGGCGACGTCATCGGCCACCAGATGCAGCGCCTCGCGCCACAGCGCCTCCATCAGCCGGTCGGCGACGAAGCCGTCGATCTCGTGATGGAGGCGGAGAGGATGCATGCCGAGGGCGGAGAGGAGCGCTTCGGCCCGTTCCAGGGTGGCGGGTTCCGTCCGCCGTCCGCCGCAGAGCTCGACGAGGGGCAGCAGATAGACCGGGTTGAAGGGATGGGCGACGAGAAAGCGGCCGGGCCGTGCGAGGTCCCGCTGGAGCCGGCTCGGCAGCAGGCCCGAGGTGGAGGAGGCGAGGAGGGCATCGGGCGGGGCGGCGGCCTCGACCGCGGCCAGGACGCGGCGCTTGACCTCCTCGCGCTCGGGCACGCTCTCCTGGATCCACTCGGCCTCCGCCACCGCTTCGGCGATGCTGTCCGCGAAGCGCCAGCCGCCGTGGAACCGCACCGGCGCGAGGGTGAGGCGGCGCCAGGCCCGCTCGGCCCGCTCCAGCAGCCGCTCGAGGCGCGCCGGCGCGTCGGGGTCGGGATCGTGGAGGACGACGTCGATGCCGTTCAGGAGGAAGCGCGCGGCCCAGCCGGCGCCGATCACGCCGCAGCCGATCAGGGCCGCCTTGGCCGGCAGCGCGGTCACGGCTACCAGCGGCGTTCGAGGCCGAGCCGGCTGCGCACCTCCTCGGGGCCGAGGATGCGGCAGCCCAGGCGCTCCAGGATCTCGATGGCGCGGGTGACGAGCTGACCGTTGGTCGCGAACACCCCCCGGTCGAGATAGAGGTTGTCCTCGAGCCCCACCCGGACGTTGCCGCCGGCGAGCACGGAGGCGGCCACGAAGGGCATCTGCATCCGCGAGATGGCGAAGGCCGACCAGACGGCGTTGGCCGGCAGCCGCTGCACCATCGCGAGGAAGGTGCCGAGATCCGCGGGTGCCCCGTAGGGGATGCCGTGGCAGAGCTGGATCAGCGGCGGATCCTCGATCAGCCCCTCGGCGATCAGTCGCTCGACGAACCAGAGATGGCCGGTGTCGAACACCTCGCATTCGGGCTTCACCCCGAGCTCGCGGATGAGGCGGGCGGTTTCCCGGAGCTGGTCCGGGGTGTTGACCATCACGTAGGAGCCGTCGCCGAAGTTCATGCTGCCGCAGTCGAGGGTGCAGATCTCGGGGCGCAGCTCCTCGACGTGGCGCAGGCGTTCGCGCGGCCCCGCCATGTCGGTGCCCTCGGGATCCGGGGGCAGGGGCGTCTCGCCGCGACCGAGGGTGAGGTCCCCGCCCATGCCGGCCGTCAGGTTGAGGACCATGTCGCGGCCGGAGGCGCGGATGCGTTCCACCACCTCGCGGTAGAGGGCGGGATCGCGGGCGCCCTTGCCGGTCTCCGGATCGCGGACGTGGATGTGGGCCACGGCGGCACCGGCATCGACCGCCTCGACGGCGGCGGCGGCGATCTCCTCCGGGGTGACCGGGATCGCCGGATGCCGCCCCACCGTGTCGCCGGCGCCGGTCACCGCGCAGGTGACGAAGACCTCGAAATTCATCTCCACCTCCCAGGATCCTCGCCTCCTTCGGCGATAGGGCGATCGGCGCCGGTGCGATATGCTCGAGCCGACGGATTTCATGCCGGAGGCGCCAGAGCGATGTTCCGCGACCGGCTCGAACGGCCCGAGGCCGGGCTCACCGTGCTGCTGCTGCCGCGCTTCTCGAACCTCTGTCTGGCGGCGGTGATCGAGCCGCTGCGGGCGGCCAACGAATGCGCCGGACGGCGGCACTACCGCTGGCGCATCGCCTCGCTCGACGGCGGCCATGTCGCCAGCAGCAGCGGCGTGCGCATCGCCGTCAACCGGCCGCTCGCCGAGGTGGAGACGGGTGGCGTGCTGATCGTGCTCGCGAGTTACGACTACCGGCGGGCGGGCAGTCCCTCGCTGCGCGCCGTGCTGCGCCACCACGCCCGGCACGGCACGGTGCTGGGCGGGCTCGATACCGGCGCCTGGCTCCTGGCCGAGGCCGGGCTGCTGGACGGCTACCGGGCGACCATCCATCGCGAGGAGCTGCCGGTGTTCGCCGAGCGCTTTCCGCGCGTGCGGGTGGTGGAGGACCGCTACGTGATCGACCGCGACCGGGTGACGGCGGGCGGCGCCACCGCCGCCCTCGATCTGGTGCTGGCGGAGATCCGCCGCGTCCACGGCCGGCTTCTGGCGAGCGAGGTGGCGACGCTCTTCCTCTATGCCGCGGAGCTGCCGGCGGATCAGCCGCAGGCGGCGATGCCGGCGCATCTCCTGGGGCGGCTCGATCCGCGCCTCGCGCGGGCGGCGGCGCTCATGCAGCGGCATCTCGAGGCGCCGCTGCCGGTGGCCGCCATCGCCCGCCGGCTGGGCCTCGGCGAGCGGTCGCTGGAGCGGCTGTTCCGCCGTCATCTCGAGACCACGCCCCGGGCCTACTACCGCGAGCTGCGGCTGGCGCACGCCCGCGGGCTCCTGCTCGAGAGCCCGCTTCCGGTGGCCGAGGTGGCGCTGCGCGCCGGCTTCGAGAACCCGGCCGCCTTCGCCCGCAGCTTCCGGCGCCGCTACGGTCTCGCGCCGCGGCAGCTCCGCCGTCGCTGACGGAAGGCGCGCCCGCTTGACAGGGAGGGGCGTTTGGGCGAATGGTCGGTGTGCTATCCAAAGCGCTTTGGATGAGCAACGACGCGGTGACGCGCAGCAGGCGTTCCGCACGAGAAGGGAGGAGTTCCATGATCAGCGCGCAGATCCTGCGGAGGGCGGGGACCGCCTGCCTGGCCGCCGCCACGGTGGTGGGGATGTCGGTCGCTCCGGCCCTCGCCGGCGCGGACATCCTGTTCATGTCGACCCAGCTGCGTCCCCTCGAGGAGGCGCAGAAGATGCGGGAGGTGATCCTCAAGGACTTCCCCGAGGCGGTGGAGTTCGTGCCCGAGGACACCGGACCCTTCCTCACCCGCATCAAGGCCGAGGGCGAGACCGGCAAGGTGACGGTGGGGGTGATCGGCGCCCTGCACGGCGACCTGCCGCCGGTGATCCAGTATCTGGACGGACTCGACGACGTGATGGCCAAGCTGTCGGCCGACCGCAAGTTCATCCCTGCCTTCGCCGAGCTCGGCAAGCTCGGCACCGACCGCCAGGTCTACGTGCCCTGGATGCAGGCGACCTACATCATGGCGGCCAACCGCAAGGCCCTCGAGTATCTGCCGGAAGGGGCCGATCTCAACCGCCTCACCTACGACCAGCTCGCGGCCTGGGCCAAGGCGGTGACCGAGGCCACGGGCGAGCGCAAGCTGGGCTTCCCGGCCGGTCCCAAGGGGCTCATGCACCGTTTCCTGCAGGGCTATCTCTACCCCTCCTACACGGGCGGCGTGGTGCGCACCTTCAAGAGCGCCGAAGCCAGGGAGATGTGGGCCGCGTTCCGCGATCTCTGGCAGTACGTGAACCCGCGCTCCACCTCCTACGACTTCATGCAGGAGCCGCTGCTCGCGGGCGAGGTGTGGATCGCGTTCGACCATACCGCGCGGCTCATGAACGCGCTCCGCGACAAGCCCGAGGAGTTCGTCGCCTTCGCCGCCCCCGCCGGTCCCAAGGGGCGCGGCTTCATGCCGGTGGTGGCCGGGCTCGCGGTGCCCAAGGGCACCCCGGACCGGGAGGCCTCGGCGCGGCTCATCGACTATCTGACCCGGCCGGAGACCCAGGTGGTGACGCTGCGCGAGGTGGGCTTCTATCCCGCGGTCGACGCCACCCTGCCCGAGGACCTGCCGGCCGGCATCCGGCTCGCGGCGGCGGCCATCGGCGCCCAGGCCGGGGCGCCGGATGCGCTGCCCTCGCTGCTGCCGGTGGGGCTCGGCGGCAAGGGCGGCGAGTTCAACAAGGTCTACCGCGACACCCTGCAGCGGATCGTCATCCGCGGCGAGGCCATCGACGAGGCCCTCGCCGTGCAGGCCGAACGGCTCGCCCGCATCATGCAGGAGACGGGCGCGCCCTGCTGGGCGCCGGATGCGCCGTCGGAAGGCGCCTGTCCGGTCGAGTGAACGGCAACCTTCGCGTTCGACGCGGGAAGGGCGGGAGACCCGGACGGTCTCCCGCCGTTTCCCGCGGCGGAGCCGGTCGTGACGAGTGAGCGCGCGCTTCCCTATCTGCTGCTGGCGCCGAGCCTGCTGTTCCTGGCGCTCCTGTTCCTGTGGCCGCTCGGGGAGGCCTTCCTGGTCGCCTTCAGCGATCCCGGCGGCGGCTGGTCGCTCGCCAACTTCCGCGAGATGGCGGACGATCTCAACTTCGCCGACGCGCTCACCAACACCCTTTTGCTGGTGGTCGTGGTGGTGCCGCTTCAGCTCGCCCTCGCGCTCGGCCTCGGGGTGCTGCTGGGGTGCATCGACCGCGGCCGCGACACCTTCCTCTACATCTGGACCATTCCCCTCGGCATCTCCGATCTGGCGGCCGGCATCGTGTGGCTGGCGATGCTGAGCGAGCGCGGCTATCTGAACTCGCTCCTCGAGGCGCTGGGGCTCGTCGACGGGCCGGTGCTGTGGCTGTCCTACGAGACGCCGGTGGCCCTGTTCGTCGCCGTGGTGGTGGCCGAGGTGTGGCGGGCCACCGCCATCGTGCTGGTGATCCTGGTGGCCGGCATGCAGCTCGTGCCCAAGGAGTACTACGAGGCGGCGGAGGTGTTCGGCGCCAGCGCCTTCCAGCGCTTCCGGCGCATCACGCTGCCGCTCCTCAAGCCCAGCATCCAGACCGCCCTCATCCTGCGCACCATCCTCGCCTTCGAGGTGTTCGCGGTGGTGGTGGTGCTGGGCGGGCGCGACCTGCCGGTGCTGGCCGGCGAGGCCTTCGCCTGGCAGTACGACTATCAGAACGCCGGCGTGGCCTCGGCCTATGCGGTGCTGATCCTGACCGTGTCGCTGGCCGCCACCTGGCTCTACCTGCGCCTTCTCAGGGTGCGCGAGGAGAGCCTCGCATGAGGACGCGGCTCCTCTACGCGACCCTCGCGGTGATCGCCAGCATCTGGGTGCTGGTGCCCATCTACCTGCTGGCGGTGAGTGCCTTCGGCGGTCCCGAGACCATCAACGCCTGGCCCAAGAGCCTGCTGCCGGAGCGCGTCTCCACCGAGACCCTGGCCTTCTTCTTCGGCGTGCGCGGGGTGTGGAACGCCATCCTCAACAGCATCCTGGTGGCCGCCCTCACGATGGTCATGTCGATCCTCTTGGGGGCGCCGGCGGGCTATGCGCTGGCCCGCTTCGTCTTTCCCGGCAAGGACGGCTACCGGCTCCTGGTGCTGCTGACCCGCGCCTTTCCGATCGCCATCCTGGCGCTGCCGCTCACCGTCCGCTTCATCGAGATCGGCATCTACGACACCCCGCTGGCGGTGGCCCTCGTCCACACGGCCCTCGCCCTGCCGTTCGCCATCCTCGTCTCCTCGAGCCTCTTCATGGGGGTGCCCAAGGAGCTCGAGGAGGCGGCCTGGACCCTGGGCTGCACCCGCTTCCAGGCCTTCCGCAAGGTGGTCTGGCCGCTCGCCCGGCCGGGCATCGCCGCCACCATGATCTTCGCCTTCGTGGTGTCCTGGAACGAGGTCTTCGCGGCCTCGGTGCTGACCCTGCGCGAGCGCACGCTGACCGCCTTCCTGCTCACCAGCCTCAACGAATCGCCCCTCCATTTCCGCTTCGCGGGCGGCCTCTTCCTGATCGTGCCGGCGCTCATCTTCATCTTCGCCGTCCGCCGCTACCTGTTTTCCATGTGGGGCATCGCCAACCGCTAGGGGACGACGGGAGACCGATGGCGCGCATCCTGGTCCGGGACATCAAGAAGACCTTCGGCAAGTTCGTGGCGCTGAAATCGGTCTCCATGGAGGTGGCCGACGGCGAGTTCACCGTGCTCCTCGGCCCCTCGGGCTGCGGCAAGACCACGCTGCTGCGCATCATCGCCGGCCTCGAGACCGCCGACCGGGGCGAGGTGTGGATCGGCGAGCGGCGCATCGACCGTCTGCCGCCGCGCGCCCGCAACATCGCCATGGTGTTCCAGAACTACGCCGTCTTCCCCCACATGACGGTGTTCGACAACATCGCCTTCGGGCTCCGCATGCAGAAGCGCGGCAGCGAGGAGGAGATCCGCCGCACCGTCGAATGGGCGGCCGAGCTCGTCCACATCGAGAGCCAGCTCGAGAAATACACGGGCCAGCTCTCGGGCGGCCAGCGCCAGCGGGTGGCGGTGGCCCGGGCCCTCGCCGTGCGCCCCCAGGTGCTGCTGATGGACGAGCCCCTGTCCAATCTCGACGCCCTGCTGCGCCTCGAGATGCGGGCCGAGCTCAAGACCATCCTCCGGGAATGCGCCACCACCACCATCTACGTCACCCACGACCAGGTGGAGGCGATGAGCCTCGCCGACCGCATCGCCATCATGCACGGCGGCGAGATCGAACAGTACGACACCCCCCTCGAGATCTACCGCAACCCCGCCACCCTGTTCTGCGGCGGCTTCATCGGCAGCCCGCCGATGAACTTCCTGGAGGCGGAGCGGGTGGCGCCGGGCCGCTACCGGGTCGGCGGTCTCGAGCTCGAGGGGCCACGCGATGCCGGGCCGAAGCTCCTCCTCGGGATCCGCCCCGAGGATCTGGAGCCGGTGGCCGACGGCGGGGCCGCTCTCGCCGGCAGCGTCCTGGTGGTGGAACCCCTGGGCTCCCATCTCCTGGCCACCCTGCGCCTCGACGGTCGGCTGCTGCGCTTCGCCGGCGACGCCGATCTGCCGCTGCACCCGGGTGAGACGCTGCGGCTGCGGCCACGCGCCGACCGGCTGCGCTGGTTCGATCCCGAGAGCGAACGCGCGGTCCGGTCATGAACGGGTGCGGCGGGGAGGGCCTGCGCGGGCAGGCGATGGCCGTGCTGCGCGCCAACGACCGCGGGGGCTACACGGTCCCGAGCGCCGGCCTCTACCCCTTCCAGTGGAACTGGGACAGCTGCCTCGTGGCGCTCGGCTGGGCGCGGTTCGACGAGGCCCGGGCGTGGCGGGAGATCGAGACCCTGTTCGCCGCCCAATGGCCGGACGGCATGGTGCCCCACATCGTCTTCCATCGCGACGATCCCGCCTACTTCCCGGGGCCGGCGGTGTGGGCCACCGGGCGCCTGCCGGCGAGCTCGGGCATCACCCAGCCGCCGGTGGCGGCGAGCTGCGTGCGCTGGATGCTGGAGGGCGCTCGCGACCGGGAGCGGGCGCTGGCGGCGGTGCGGCGGCTGTTCCCGAAGCTCCTCGCCTGGCACGCATGGTTCCATTCCGCCCGCGATCCCGAAGGGCGCGGCTGGGTGGTCACCGTCCACCCCTGGGAGACGGGGATGGACAACAGCCCGGCCTGGGACGCCCCCCTGGCGGCGGTCACGCCGCCGCCCGACCTCGCCCCCTACGAGCGCCGCGATCTGACCCATGTCGACGCCGCCCAGCGGCCGACGCGGGCGGAATACGACCGCTACATGACGCTCGTGCAGCTGTTCCGCGAGCTCGCCTACGATCCGGCGGCGATGGTCGCCCGCTCCCCCTTCCTGGTGGTCGATCCCGCCACCAACGCCATCCTGCTGCGCGCCGACCGGGACCTCGCCGTCCTCGCCGACAGGCTCGGGGAGCGGGACGCCCGCCGCCGCATCGAGGGCTGGATCGCCCGCGCCGAGGCGGCGTTGCCGGACCTCCTGGCGGAGCCCGCAAGCGGCCTCTGGAGGGCCTTCGACCTGCGGTGCGGGCGGCCCGTCGAGGCCCGCACCCACGCCGGGTTCCTGGCGCTCTACGCCGGTCTCGGCGATGCCCGTCTGGCCGGGCTCGCGCGCGCCTGGGCCGGGGAGACGCGCTACGCCCTTTCGAGCGTGCCGGCGGCGGACCCCGCCTTCGACCGGCGGCGCTACTGGCGCGGACCGGTGTGGCCGGTGGCCAATTTCCTCATCGCCCGCGGCTTCGCCGAACGGGGACTGACGGATCTGGCCGATCGGCTGCGGCGGGACACGGCGGCGCTGATCGCGGGGGAGGGGTTCCGGGAGTATTTCGATCCCCTGGACGGGACCGGTCTCGGCGGCACCCGTTTCAGCTGGACGGCGGCGGTGTGGCTGGCCTGGATCGATCAACCCGAACGCGATCGAGGGCCGAACGAACCGTCCGACCCTCTGAAATAATCGCGTCCGGTTTTACTGGATGACTACTTGTTGACCGCTTCCCGGAGCCCCTTGCCGGGCTTGAAGCGGACCGCGTTGGCGGCCGGAATCGTAATGGTTTCGCCGGTTCTCGGGTTGCGACCTTTGCGCGCCGGGCGGTGTGCCACCTCGAACACGCCGAAGCCGGCGATGGAGACTTTCTGGCCCTTCGACAGGGCCTTCTGAATGCTGCCGAGAACTGCGTGAACAGCCTTGGAAGCGCTGGCCTTGGTCATTCCCGTGGCTTCCGCGACCTCCTTGTTCAGCTCGTCCAACGTCATCGAGTCACTCCCGTTGCATCTGCGACTGCACTTTCGCATTATCATAAATAAGGGCGGATGCAAACTGTTCACGACAAATGAATCGGCGGAAGAACATGAAGGCGGTGCCGCTGTGACCACAAAACCATAAGGCGACAATGCGGCCGGGCGCGCGAAAACGCCGCAAACGCAATGGCTTGGTGGAGAAAGGTGAGGTAAGATCAGGGGCGCGGGGGCGCCAGCGGCACGGCGGTGCCGATCATGCAGTCGCGGGTCACGAGGGCGGCCAGCGCCTCCTCGTCCAGCCCCTCGGTGCCCGCGGGCCGCAGCGGCAGCACCATGTAGCGGAGCTCGGCGGTGCTGTCGTGGACCTCGATCCGCACCTCGTCCGGGAGCAGGAGGCCGAACTCGGCCAGCACCGCCCGCGGCTCGCGCACCACCCGCGAGCGGTAGGCCCGCGACTTGTACCAGTCGGGTGCCGCCCCGAGGAGATAGCGCGGGTAACAGGAACAGAGGGTGCAGACGATGACGTTGTGGAGATCGGGGCGGTTCTCGACCGCACGGATGGGGATGGCGCCGGCGTCGATGCCGAGCTCGGCGGCGGCCGCGTTCACATCCTCGAGGACCCGCGCCCTGAAGGCGGGATCGCACCAGGCCCGGGCCACCAGCCGGGCGCCCTGGGCGGGGGTGGCGGCGTCGATGGTCTCGAGGGTGCGCCGCAGCTCGTCGGCGGTGATGACACCCTTGGCCAGCAGCAGATCGGCCACCGCGTCGGTGAGCGCCATGTGCCAGCTGTAGGGCCCGTCCTCGATGTCGGGCTGCTTGGGCGGATGGGGATGCGAATGGCCGCTGCTCACGCGCGCGTCTCCAGGGGCTCGAGCCAGTGTTCGCACAGATCGGCCACCACCGTGTCCTCGTGCGGATCGCCGTCCTCGGGCCACAGCTCGCGGCGGGCGAAGCGCACCCGGTAGACGGCGACCGGCGGCCGGTCGGTGCGGCCGTAGGCGAGATCCTCGGGGTTGGGCATGGGGCCGACGACCTGCAGGATCTCGCCGCGATGGCCGCGCAGGTAGAAGGGCGTGCGCACGTGACCGGGGGGATGCCAGGCGCGCACGCGCACCCGCTGCCCCGGCCGGAAGATCGGTCCGGCGGTCACGCCGCCGCCTCGCGGCGCGCCCGTGCCGCCTCGATGGCGGCGCCCAGCTCGGCCACCTCGAGCACCCCCTTCTCCAGCAGCACGTTGGAGATGGAGGAGATCCAGCGCTCGAAATAGGAGAGCTCGTCGTAGGCGCCGGGACCCAGATCCTCGATGCCGCGGCGCAGCTCGTCGAGGGTCATCACTCCCTTGCCCACCAGGAGACGCAGGATGGCGTCCACCTTCTTCTCCCAGGGCGCGTGGGCGTGCTCGACGGGCTCCACCGGGCCCGCGGGCAGCCCGCCCATGTCGTGATGCCGGCGCACGACAGCCTCCGTTTCCGTTCGATCCGCCACCGTCGGGACCGCTCGGGCATTCTGGCGAGCCCCGCCCCCGCATGCAAGACCGGGGAGGCCGCGGGCCGCGGTGCCCCGCCGCCGGCCGTCGGTCTCGTGGGTACCGGAGGGGGCGGCTGGGCGCGATCTTCTTTCGAGTTTCTTCATTCTAGACGCTTTCTACTTGAGGAGCCGGCGCGCGGCTTGGCAGATAGGCCGCGGCAGGCGCGCGCCACCACCGTCGGGACCTCCACCGGAGGTGCACCCGCCGGAGAAGAACCGCCCGAAGGAGGAAGGAGCAGCCCATGTTCGCATCCCGCCGGCAAACCCTCGCGATGGTCTGCGCGGGTCTCGCCCTCGCCGCCCATCCGGCGGTGGCCGCCCAGCAGGAGGTCAACGTCTACAACGCCCGCCACTACGGCACCGACGAGATCCTCTGGCGGATGTTCACCGACCGGACGGGGATCCGGGTCAACGTCATCGAGGGCAAGCACGACGAGCTCATCCAGCGGCTGATCGCCGAAGGCCCCAACAGCCCGGCCGACGTGTTCATCACCACCGATGCCGGCAGGCTCGCCTTCGCCGCCGCCAAGGGCCTCTTCCGACCGGTCCGCTCGCCGGCCCTGGAGGCGACGGTGCCGGCCCATCTCCGCCATCCCGACGGGCTCTGGTGGGGGCTCTCGATGCGGGCGCGCATCTTCGCCTATGCGAAGGACCGGGTCCGGCCCTCCGAGATGTCGACCTACGAGGATCTGGCCGACCCCAGGTGGCGCGGCCGCATCCTCGTGCGCAGCAGCAGCAACATCTACAACATCAGCCTCGTGGCCTCGATCCTGGCCGCCAACGGACCCGAGAAGACCCTCGCCTGGTGCCGGGGGCTCGTCGCCAACATGGCGCGCCCGCCGCAGGGCGGCGACACCGACCAGATCAGGGCGGTGGCCGCCGGGGTCGGCGATCTGGCCATCGTCAACACCTACTATTTCGGCCGCCTCGCCGCCTCCGAGCGGGAGGCCGACCGGGCGGTGGTAAAGGGTCTCGGGGTGTTCTTCCCCAACCAGCAGGATCGCGGCACCCATGTGAACATCAGTGGCGCCGCGGTGCTCGAGAACGCGCCCAATCCGGAGCACGCGGTGGCGCTGCTCGAGTTCCTGGCCACGCCCGAGGCGCAGCGCTATTTCGCCGACATCGCCTTCGAATATCCGGTCAACCCCGAGGTGAAGCCCCATCCGGTGCTGCAGGCCTGGGGACCGTTCAAGCAGGACACCCTGAACGCGGCCGCCTACGCCGAGCGGGCGGACGAGGCGACCCGGATCATGGATCGCTGCGGCTGGCGCTGAGCCCGCGGGGCGCTTCAACGGAGGAGGGGCCGCCCGGCGGGCGGCCCCTTCACGTTCCCGGACGGACGTTCAGGAGAGGGTGGGGCCGCGGCGCCTTTCCGTCATGCGGCAGAGCATGATCACCGGCAGGAGGCCGGCGGCGGCGATCAGCAGCGAGGGCAGGGCGGCGCCGTCGAGGCGCTCGGTGGTGGCGAGGCGGTAGGCCTCCACCGCCAGGGTGTCGAAATTGAAGGGGCGGAGGATGAGGGTCGCCGGCAGCTCCTTCATCACGTCCACGAAGGTCAGCAGCAGGGCGCTCACCAGCGCCGGGCGCAGCAGCGGGAAGTCGATGCGCCGGAACACCTCGAGCGGCCGATAGCCGAGGGTGCGGGCGGCATCCTCGAGGTTCTCGCCGATCTTGGCGAACCCCGCCTCGAGCGGGCTGTAGGCGACGGCGAAGAAGCGCACCAGATAGCCGTAGAGGAGGGCGATCAGGGTGCCGCCGATCAAGAGCCCGCGATACTCGAACAGGCCGGCGAGCAGATTGTCCAGCGTGCCCACCACGATCAGGATGCCGACGCCGATCACCGCCCCGGGCACGGCATAGCCGAGGGTGGCGAAGCGCACGAGCGCCGCCGCCAGCGGGCCGCGGTCCCGCCGCGCGGTGTAGAGCGCCACCACCGCCGTGACGGTGAGCAGCAGGGCGGCCAACAGGCCGAGGAGGACGGTGTTCCCGACGAGCTGGGCGAGGCGGGGCGCCGAGGGGGTGGCGTCGCTGGTCACCGCCATCGCCAGCAGTCCCGCCGCCGGCAGCAGGAAGCCGAAGGCGAGCGGCAGGGCGCAGGCGAGGGTGGCGAGCCAGGCCCGCGGACCCCGCAGGCGCGGCAGCCGCTTGCGGTAGATGTGGGCGGTGCGGGCGGCAAAGCGGGCGCGACCGCGGAGCAGCCGCTCGCCGGCCAGCACGGCGAAGACGAACAGCAGCAGCACCGAGGAGAGCTGGGCCGCGGCGACGGGGCTGCCGAGCCCGTACCAGGCACGATAGATGCCGGTGGTGAAGGTGCGCACGCCGAAGAAGGAGACGGCGCCGAAATCGGCCAGCGTCTCCATCAGCACGAAGGCGATGCCGGCGGCCACCGCGGGACGGGCGAGGGGCAGCCCGACCCGCCGGAAGGCGCCCCAGCCGGTGCAGCCCAGGGTGCGGCTGACCTCGAGGGCGCACTGCGACTGTTCGACGAAGGCGGAGCGGGCGAGGGCGTAGACGTAGGGGTAGAGGGCCGTGGTGAGCACGAACACGGCCCCGCCCAGGGAACGGATCTCGGGGAACCAGTAATCGCGCACGCTCCAGCCCGTGAGCCCGCGCAGCGCGGTCTGCACGGGGCCCGTGACCTGCAGGAAGTCGGTGTAGGCGTAGGCCAGCACATAGGCCGGCATGGCGAGCGGCAGGAACAGCGCCCAGGCGAAGATCTTCCGGCCCGGAAAGCGGTACATGGTGACGAGCCAGGCGGTGCCGGCGCCGAGGATGCCGGTGCCGAGCCCGACGCCCACCACGAGCCACAGGCTGTTCCAGACGTATTCGAAGAGGACGGTATCGACGAGATGCGCCCACAGCCCGTCGCTGGGCATGAGCACGAAGCCGAACACCGCCACCACCGGGGCGGCCACCACCAGCGACAGGAGGAGGCTCGGCAGCAGGCGGAGGATGCGCGAAGCCGGGAGGTGATGGCGACCGCCGCGGGCGAGGAGCCGGGGCCTGTCCTGTGCGAGTTCCGCTGTCGCCATCTCTTCTGTCGCTTGTCCAGCACCCGACGAGGACGGTATGCGAACCCGGACGGCGGTCTATGGCGGCCGTCGTTCGGGGCTGCTTGCGCTCCGTCATATAAGCGGCCTCGGCGGCCGAGTCGCCGGGGTCGGAGCTGGAATCGTTTTAAAGAAAGACTGACTAAAATCCGCATGGGCCGCAAGAGGACAGGTGACGGCCGGAACGGCGAAGCGGCCGGGAACGGGAGCCACCGCGCCGACGGCGGGCCCTTCTGCGCCCTCTGCCGGCGGCCGCTCGGCGATCCCTCCCGCGCCGAGCGGCACCATCTGGTACCGCGTTCGCGCGGGGGACGCGAGACGGTGCTGCTGCACGCCGTCTGCCACCGCAAGATCCACAGCCTGTTCACCGAGGCCGAGATCGCCCGCCACTACGCGAGCATCGACGCGCTGCGGGCGCATCCCGAGATCCGGAAGTTCGTCCGCTGGCTCGCCGGCAGGCCGCCGGATCTGCGGGTGCGGACGCGGGCGGCGCGGACCAAGCGGCGACGGCGGCGGATGTTCTAGCCGTCGCGCCGGGGTCGCCGGCCGGTGGCCTCCAGCCAGGCGAGGATCTCGGGCAGGATGCGGGCGACGATCCGCTCGATACCGGCGGCGTTGGGATGCAGCCCGTCCGCCTGGAGATAGCGCGGATCGGCCGCCACCCCGTCGAGGAAGAAGGGATAGAGGGGAAGGTCGTAGCGCGCGGCGAGCTCCCGGTAGACGCCGGCGAAGGCCCGCCCGTAGGCCTCGCCGAGATTGGGCGGTGCCAGCATGCCGGCCAGCATCACCGCGACGCCGGCGGCCCGCGCCCGCTCGACGATGAAGGCGAGATTGTCCCGCAGCTGGTCGACGGGCAGCGCCCGCAGCGCGTCGTTGGCGCCGAGCTCCAGGAGGAGATGGGTGGGCCGGTCGGCCAGCACCCAGTCGATGCGCGCCCGGCCGCCGGCGCTCGTGTCGCCCGAGACGCCGGCGTCGATCACCTCGCAATGGCCGTAGCCGGCGGCCTCGAGGGCGGCGGCGAGGCGGGCCGGAAAGGCCTCCGCCGTCGCCACCCCGTAGCCGGCGACCAGCGAATCGCCGAGCACCGCGATGCGGCAGTCGGTTGCGGCCGGCGCCGCGGCCGGGAACAGGAAAAGGGCCAGAAACGCGGCCCAGAGCTTGCCGAACGGGGGGCGGCGACGCAGTTGATGCCGGGGTGGGGAAAGCAGGTGGCGGAGTGTGTCCATGTGCGGGTGCGGTATCCGATGATCCGGTTGCGGGGAGTGGAGCTCACTCTGCCGGGTGCGGCCGGTCCGGTCCACATCCTGAAGGGCATCGATCTCGACGTCGAGAGCGGCGAGGCGGTGGCGATCACCGGCCGCTCAGGGGCCGGCAAGTCGAGCCTGCTGGCGGTGATCACCGGCATCGAGCGGGCCAGCGCCGGCAGTCTGCGGGTGGCCGGCACGGAGCTCTCGGAGCTGGACGAGGACGCCCTCGCGCGCTTCCGTCGCGACCATCTCGGGATCCTGTTCCAGTTCTTCCATCTGGTGCCCACCATGACGGCGCGCGAGAACGTGGCCCTGCCCCTCGAGCTCGCGCGCCGGCCGGACGCCCTCGCGCGCGCCGCCCAGCGGCTCGCCGAGGTGGGGCTCGCCCATCGTCTCGACCACTATCCGGCCCAGCTTTCCGGCGGCGAGCAGCAGCGGGTGGCGCTGGCCCGCGCCCTCGCCTGCGAGCCGGCCCTGCTGCTGGCCGACGAGCCCACCGGCAACCTCGATCGGGAGACCGGCGAGCAGGTGATCGACCTCCTGTTCGCCATCCGCGAGCGGCGGGGCACCACCCTCCTGCTCGTCACCCACGAGGCCGATCTGGCGGCGCGCTGTGGGCGCCGGATCGAACTGCAAGACGGCCGCATCCTGCGATGACGGGGGCGACGGCGGGCCGCGAGCCGGGGGCGGCGGGACCGTGGCGCCTCGCGCTGCGCCTCGCGCGGCGGGATCTGCGCGGCGACCGCCGCGGCTTTCTCGTCTTCGTCGCCTGTCTCGCCCTCGGGGTGGCGACCATCGCCGCCATCGGCATCGCCGCCGGCAGCGTGCTCGGCTCGGTGGCGCGGGATTCCCGCGCCCTTCTCGGGGGCGATCTGCTGATCACCTCGGCCGGCCGGCCCCTCGCCGAAGGGGAGCTCGCGGCCCTGCTGCCGCCCGCCACCCGCGTCTCGCGCGGCGTGCGCACCCACGCCTTCGTCGGCGTCGGCGGCCGCAGCCTCGCGGTCGCCCTGCGGGCGGTGGACGGCGCCTGGCCCCTCTACGGCAGGGCGGAGCTCGAGCCCCCGCTCGACCTGCGCCGCGCCCTCGCCGATCGCGGCGCGGTGGCCGATCCGCTGCTCGCGAGCCGGCTCGGCATCGCCGTCGGCGACCGGCTGCGTCTCGGCGCGGTGGAGCTCGAGCTGCGGGCGCTGCTGCGCCGCGAGCCCGATCGCCTCGCCGGCTTCATGGACATCGGCCCGCGCCTTTTGGTGAGCGAGGCCACGCTCGCCGCGAGCGGGCTCATGGGCCCCGGGGCGGTGGCGAGCTGGACCTATCTGCTGGCCCTGCCGGAGGGGACCGACGCCGAGCGGGTGGCGGAGGCGCTCGAGCGCCGGGCCCGGGACGCGCCCTGGCGGCTGCGGCGGGCGAGCCGGGTGCTGCCGCGGGTCGCCCATTTCGCGGATCCGCTCACGAGCTACCTCACCGTGGCGGGCCTCGCGGTGCTGCTCACCGGCGCCCTCGGCATCGCCCTCGCCGCCGCCGCCTACCTCGACGGCCGCCGGCGGACCATCGCCATTCTCAAGGCGGTGGGCGCCGGCCGGGCGGACATCCTGCGGGTCCTGGGGCTGCAGCTCGCGCTCTTGGCCCTGCTCGGCATCGCGGGTGGGCTCGCGATCGGTACCGCGGTGCCGGTGGCGGGACTGGGGTTCCTCGGCGAGCTCCTGCCCTGGAGGGTGACGCCGCTGGTCACCGCCGGCCCCCTCCTACTGGCCGCCGCCGTCGGCGGGGTGACGGTGCTGCTGTGCGTCTGGCGCCCGCTCGCACGGGCGGCGGCGGTGACCCCGGCCGTGCTGCTGCGGGGGACGGTCGCCGCCCCCGCCGCCGGCGGCTGGGTGGTGCCGCTGCTGCTGGCCCTGCTGCTGGCGGTGCTCGCCACCCTCTCGGTGCCGCGGCTGCGCATCGGCCTGGGCTTCGCCCTCGCGGTGCCGCCGGCCCTCGCGCTCCTGCTGCTGCTGGCCGCCGGCCTGCAGCGGCTGGCCCGCCGGACGGCCGGCCTCGCGCGCGGCCACTGGCGGCTCGCGCTGGCCGCCGTCTGCCGTCCGGGCGGTGACGCGCGGGGGGTGATCGTGGCCCTGGGGGCGGGGCTCGCCCTCCTCACCATGGTGGTCCTCGCGGAGGCGCGGCTGCGGGTCGAGGTGGCGGACCGCCTGCCGGCGCGCACCGCCGACATGTTCCTGATCGACATCCAGCCCGACCAGCGCGCCACCCTGCGCCGTCTGGTGGCGGCGACGGAGGGGGCGGTGCTGCTGCAGAGCGCGCCCGTGGTGCGCGCCCGGGTCACCGGCATCAAGGGACGGCCGGTCGAGATCGAGGCCATCGACGAGGAGGTCCGCTGGACGGTGCAGGCCGATCGCGCGCTCACCTGGCGGGCGGCGCCGCCGGAGGCGGGTCTCGTGGCCGGCGCCTGGTGGCCCGAGGACTATGCCGGACCGCCCCTCGTCTCGGTCGAGGAACGGGTCGCCGAGGGCTACGGGGTGACGGTCGGCGACCGGCTGCGCTTCAACGTCCTCGGCCGCAGCATCGAGGCCGAGATCGCCAACATCCGCCCGCGCATCGACTGGAGCCGGGGACGCATCGACTTCGTCTTCGTGTTCGCCCCCGGCGTCCTCGAACGGGCACCGCAGAGCTGGGTGGCGGCGCTGGCGCTGCCGCCCGCCGCCGAGGCCGCCTTCCTCGACGCGCTGGCCCGCGAACTGCCCAACGTGACCCCCGTCTCGATGCGCGAGGTGGTGGCGCGGGCGGCCGACATCCTGGGCCGGATCGGCCTCGGGGTCCGCCTCGTGGCCGGGCTCGCGCTGGTGAGCGGGGTGCTGGTGCTGGCGGCGGCGGTGACCGCCAGTCGCCGCCGCCACCGCTACGAGGCGGTGCTGCTCAAGACGCTCGGGGCCACGCGTCGCGAGGTGCTGGCCCTTTACGTTGCCGAATACGCCCTCCTGGGCGGCCTCGCGGCCCTGGCCGGGCTGATCCTCGGCGGCCTCGGCGCCTGGGTGGTGCTGAGCGCCGTCCTCGATCTCGGCATGGTGCCCGCGACCCTGCCGGTGGCGGCGGTGCTGGCCGGAGGGCTCGGCCTCGTCTTGGCGGTGGGCATGGCCGGTACCCTGCGGCTGCTGCGCGTTCCGGCCGGCCGGATCCTGGCCGCGGACGCGCCCGCCTAGCCCTCGCCGGAGCCGCCCTCGAGGCGCCGGGCCGCCTCCTCGTCCATGCCGAAATGATGGCCGATCTCGTGGGTCAGCACGTCGAGCACCACCTCCTCGAGGGCGCAGCCCCGCTGGCACCATTCGAACAGGATGGGCAGGCGGTAGAGGAAGATCATCTCGGGTTCGGCGGGCGGCGCCGCCATGCTTTCCCGCTGGCCCACCGGCACGCCCCGGTAGAGGCCGGTGAGGTCGAGGGGATCCTCGATGCCCATGTCCTCGAGGGTGGCATCGTCCGGCCAGTCCTGCACCCGGACCGGGATCTCGGCCACCAGCTCGGCGAAGGGCGAGGGCAGCGCCGCCAGCATCGCCTCGGCGAGGGCGGCGATGTCGTCGGCGCTCGGCGGCCGCGCCCGGCCGGCGTCAGACGGCATCGTCCGGCATCTTGCGGAAGAACGGTCCTGGCCCGCGCAGCACCATGTAGATGGCCGGGATGACGAGCAGGGTGAGGGCGGTGGAGACGGCGAGACCGAACACCAGCGACACCGCGAGCCCCTCGAAGATGGGATCGAGGAGGATGAAGGCGGCGCCCAGGATGGCGGTGACCGCGGTCAGGAAGATGGGCTTGAAGCGCACCGCCCCGGCCAGCAGCAGGGCGCGCTTGAAGGGCCGGCCGGCGGCCCGCTCCATGCGGATGAAATCGACCAGCAGGATCGAGTTGCGGACGATGATGCCGGCGAGACTGATGAAACCGATCATCGAGGTGGCGGTGAACTGGGCCCCGAGCAGCCAGTGGCCGGGCAGGATGCCGACCAGGGTCAGCGGAATCGGGGTCATGATCACGAGCGGCAGCTTGAAGCTCCGGAACTGGCCGACGATGAGCAGATAGATCGCCAGCAGCGCCACCATGAAGGCGCCGCCGAGGTCGCGGAAGGTGACGTAGGTGATCTCCCATTCGCCGTCCCACAGCAGGGTCGGCCTGGATTCGTCGAGGGGCTGGCCGTAGAAGGTGATGCGCGGCGGGCCCAGCGGCCCCCAGTCGTCGCGCCGGGCGATGCCGTCGGCCACCTCCAGCATGCCGTAGATGGGCGCCTCGAAACGCCCGGCGAGCTCGCCCATCACCATTTCGGTGAACACCGCGTCCTTGCGGAAAAGCGGCAGGCTCGCCCGTTCCCGCTCCACGGTCACCACGTCGCCGAGCTCGACGTTGCGGGTCTCGATGCCGGCCGGGCCGCGGGCCGCGATCGGGGTCGAGAGGATGCGCTCGGTGATCTGGCGTCCCTTCTCGGGGATGCGGATCACGATCTCCGCCGGATCGGCACCGCCGCCGCGGTGGGAGTAGCCGACCACGACCCCGCCCATCAGCGCCTGGATCGTGTCGTAGACGACCTGCTGCTCGACCCCGTAGTAGTCGAGATTGGGCTGGTCGATGCGGATCCGGAGGCGCTCCGGCGCCACCCCGAAACTGTCGTCGACGTCGACGATGAAATCGACGCTCTCGAACACCTCCCGCACCTTGCGGGCGTATTCGCGGCGGGTCTCGGCGTCCGGCCCGTAGATCTCGGCCAGCAGGGTGGAGAGCACAGGCGGGCCGGGCGGCACCTCCACCACCTTGATGGACGTGCCCTCCGGCACCGGCACCGCCTTCAGCCGCTCGCGGATCTCGAGGGCGATCTCGTGGCTCTCCCGCGCGCGCGCCTCGCGCGGGACGAGATTGACCTGGAGATCGCCGAGCTCGGGGCTCTTGCGGATGTAGTAGTGGCGCACGAGGCCGTTGAAGTTGAAGGGGGCGGCGGTGCCGGCGTAGGCCTGTACCGAGGTCAGCTCGGGCAGATCGGCGATGGCGTCGGCGAGGGCGAACAGCACCCGTTCGGTGGCCTCGAGCGTGCTGCCCTCGGGGAGATCGACCACCACCTGCAGCTCCGACTTGTTGTCGAAGGGCAGCAGCTTGACCTTGACGTCCCTGGTGTAGAACAGGACCAGCACCGCCAGCATGGCGCCGCCCACCAGCAGCAGGAACAGCAGGGAACGGAACCGGGTGCGGAGGACGGGCCGCGCGATCCGCATGTAGAGGCGCCCCATCCAGTCGATGCCCTCCTCGCCCTCGACCTGCGCCCTGGCGCGGCGGCTCTCGCCGAGGTGGAGGCGCAGCCAGGGGGCGATGATCACCGCCACGAAGAAGCTGAACAGCATGGCGAAGGAGGCGTTGGCGGGGATGGGCGCCATGTAGGGACCCATCAGTCCCGACACGAACATCATCGGCAGCAGCGCCGCGATGATGGTGAGGGTGGCGACGATGGTGGGGTTGCCCACCTCGGCGACGGCGCGGATGGCGATCGCCTTGCGGTCGCCCCCGGGCTCGATCTTCCAGTGCCGGGCGATGTTCTCGATCACCACGATGGCGTCGTCGACGAGGATGCCGATGGAGAAGATGAGGGCGAACAGGCTGACCCGGTTGATGGTGTAGCCCATCAGCCAGGAGGCGAAGAAGGTGAGCAGGATGGTGGCGGGGATGATCACCAGCACCACCACGCCCTCGCGCCAGCCGATGAAGAGGGCGATGATGAGGACGATGGTGACGGTGGCCCCGAGCAGGTGGGAGAGCAGGGAATTGGCCTTGTCGGAGGCCGTCTTGCCGTAGTTGCGGGTGACCTCCACCCGCACGTCGTCGGGCAGCAGACGGCCGTAGAGGGTCTCCAGCCGCTCGAGGAGCTCGGCGGTCACCACCACGGCGTTGGCGCCCTCGCGCTTGGCGAGCGCCACCGTCACCGCCGGCAGGCGCCGGAGATCGCCCTCGCCGTCGGGCAGCAGGGTCCACACCCGGTCGAGGGTCTCCCTGGCGCCCACGACGATGGTCGCCACGTCCTTGACGTAGACCGGGCGGCCGTCGCGGGTGGTGATCAGCAGGAGCCCCATGTCGGGCTGGCCGATCATGGTCTGGCCGCCCAGGATCTCGAGGCTCCGGTCGCGCTCGCGCAGGCGGCCCATGAGGAACTGGCGGTTGGCGTTGCGGATCTTCTCGACGAGCTGTTCCAGGGTCACCCCGTAGAGCGACATGGCCTCGGGATCGGGCTCGATGCGGATGCGGTCGGGGCGGCCGCCGGCGATGAAGGTGAGGCCGACGTCCTCCGTCTTGACCAGTTCGTTGAGGAGCTCCTCGGCGAGATTGTAGAGGGCGTTGTCGTCCCAGCGCGCGAGCACGTCCGGCGGCAGGTCCGGGCGCGGCGACAGGGTCAGGGTGAGCACCGGCACGTCGTTGATGCCGCGCTTGACGATGAGCGGCTCGGGGATGCCCAGCGGCAGCTTGTCGTAGTTGGCGCGGATGCGCTCGTGGACGCGCAGGATGGCGTCGTCCTCGGAAGTGCCGACATAGAAGCGGGCGGTGACGATCACCCGGTCGTCGCGGGTCTGCGAATAGGTGTGCTCCACCTCCTTGATGCTCTTGACGATGTCCTCGAGGGGCTTGGTGACGAGCTCCACCGCATCGACCGCCTTGAGGCCGTTGGCCTCGACGTAGATGTCGACCATCGGCACCGAGATCTGCGGCTCCTCCTCCCGCGGCAGCAGGTAGAGGGCCAGCGCCCCGGCGGCGAAGGCCGCCAGCAGGAGCAGGGGGGTGAGGGGGGAATCGATGAAGATGCGGGTGATGTGGCCCGCGAGGCCGAGCGGGACGCGGCGCTCCTCCGTCATGGGTGGCTTTCCACCGGCAGCAGCCGGTCACCGGCTTCGAGCCCGGCCAGGATCTCGAGCCGGCCGTCGCGCGCCATGCCGCGCTGGACCACCACCTCCTCGCCGCTCTCGAGGATCACGTAGTCGACGCCGAAACGCTGGCCCACGTATTCGGGAGGCACCAGGAAGACGGTGCGCTCGCCGGTGTCGAGGGCGACCCGCGCGCGTTCGCCGATGAAGTAGCCGCCGATGCCGGAGGCCTCGATGTCCACCACCACCCGGCCCGCCTCGAGCTCGGGATAGACCTTGACGATCTTTCCCTTGCCCACCGGCTCGTCGGAGGCGAGGCCGCGGGGGCCGATCCAGACGGTGTCGCCCTCGGCCACGAAACGGGCATGGCGCTCCGGCAGCCGCGCCCGCAGGATATACTGCTCGGTGGCGATGTCGGCGAGCACCTCGCCGGGCAGCATCACCGTCCCCTCGGTGACGCGCACCCGGAGGACGCGACCGTCCACCGGCGCCCGCACCTTGCCCTCCTCGAGCTGCTGCAGCACGACGTCGCGCCGCGCCTCCTCGGCGGCGATCCTGGCCTCGATCACCCGGAAATTGGCGAGCGCCTCGTCGAGGCGCGCCTGGGGTACGGCGTTGCGCTGCCGCAGGGTGCGGGCGCGCTCGAGCTCGATCCGGGCCAGTTCGCGGTCGGCCTCGAGGGCCTTGAGCTGGGCCTCGATGGCGACCTGTTCGAGCCGCAGCTTGGGATCGTCGATGCGGGCCAACACCTGACCCTCGGTGACGGTGTCGCCCTCGTCGATGGCGAGTTCCTCGAGGGTGCCGGCGATGCGGGCGCGGGCCACCGTGCGGTCGACGCTTTCGACGGTGGCGAAGACCACCTTGCGATCGGTGACCTCCACCGGCCGCACGACGAAGGGCTCGGCGGCGCGGGCAGCGCCGGGGACGCCGAGAAGGCCGAGCAGGGCCGCCAGGGCGAGAAGGACCGATCGCATGGGCTTTGCCTCTTGCATGTGTATTAGAAGCTACTAAATTAAAGCCGAGCTTGCAACGGAGGATTCGGCCATGACCATCGACCGCGCCGTGATGCTGTTCGCCGGAATCGTGATCCTGGTGAGTGTCGCCCTCGCCGTGCTGCACTCCGCGTGGTGGCTGCTGCTGACCGCCTTCGTCGGTCTCAACATGGCCCAGGCCTCGATCACCGGCTTCTGCCCGCTTGCGATCATCCTCAAGAAGCTCGGTGTCAAGCCCGGTCAGGCGTTCGCCTGAGGATTCGAACGCCGGCGTGACCCGCGGTCTCGGTTGACGGCCGCGGCGGTTCTCTCCAGTGTCGCGGCGGAGGCCGGCTCCGCAGACCGCAGGGGGAGGAACGGGGTGGAATTCGCCTTCGCCGAACTGGATCCCGGGCAGCGCTACAAGCTGCTCACCGCGCTCGTCGTGCCGCGGCCGATCGCGCTGGTGACCACCCTCGGACCCGAGGGGGTGGCGAACGCGGCGCCCTACAGCTTCTTCAACACCTTCGGCCAGGAACCGCCGCTCGTGGTGCTGGGCATCGAGCGGCGGGACGCCACCACCGCCAAGGACACCGGCCGCAACATCGACATCACCGGCGAGTTCGTCGTCAATCTGGTGGACGAGGATCTGGCCGAGGCGATGAACCTCTGTGCGGTGGACTTTCCGGCCGGCATCAGCGAGCCCGAGATCGCCGGGCTGGAGCTCGCTCCGAGCCGCTTCGTCCGTCCCGGCCGCATCGCCCGCGCCCCGGCGGCCCTCGAATGCCGCCTCTTCACCCTGATGCGCATCGGCGCCCGCCGCGAGCTCGTCATCGGCGAGGTGGTGGGTGCCCATGTGCGCGACGGGCTCCTCGATCGCGAGCGGCTGCGGATCGACTACGACCGCTACCGGCCGGTGGGGCGCCTCTGCGGTGATCTCTACTGCCGGACGCGCGAGCGCTTCGCGCTGCGGCGGCGGAGCTACGCCGAGTGGTGCGCCGAGGAGGGGATCGCGCCCGAGGGCCCGTAGGCGGCGTCGGCTCAGACGAAGCCGCGGTGACGCGGCCGGCACCAGACGAGGAGGACGATCCCGGGCAGCCCCAGCACGAGGAAGGCGGGCAGGCCGAGGAGGAACTGGATGGGCATCCAGACGAGACTGCCCACCGATTTCTCGATCAGGGCCTGGAAGCCCACGAGGCTGTTGGCGTGGATGTTGTACCAGATGGAGCCCAGCGACACCGGACGGTAGGCCCCCGCGGCCCAGATCATGAGGAGCTGGGCGACGCCGGCGGCGGCGGCCAGGATCAGGAGCAGGATGCCGAGGCTGTGGCCGAACTGGCGCATGGGTCGGGAAGGGTTCCCTGAGGGCCGATCTCGGCCGGCAGGATGACGAAGAAGGGGGGGCGTCGCAACCGCTTGTTCGCACGGGGTGTACGGCGCTATATGCAGGGCCGGCACCGCGGAGGGATGGCCGAGTGGTCTAAGGCGCACGCCTGGAGAGCGTGTAGGGGGCAACTCCTCGCGGGTTCGAATCCCGCTCCCTCCGCCAGTTGAATGGCTCAACTGTTTGAAATACCTGTATATTGGTTGGTGTCCTCTTTGGCACCATGTTTCATCAATGGTACCACCGTTCGTCCGAAGCTACCGACGGATCGGGACCGAAGCGGTCTGCCGCCGGGCCGCGAGAAGAGCCGGCACCGGGTGCTGGGCCATGTCTCCGGCGCGCTCGGCGGCATTATCGGTCTCTATCGGTGCTACCGCTACGAGCGCGAGAAGCGGCAGGCGCTCGCGGAATGGGCGGAGAAGGTCACGACCCTGGTCCGAGGCCCCAAGGCAGACCGCGTTCGTTCCGCAACCTCCATGGGAAGGCGGCCTCGAGACGTCGGGACACCGAATGCCGGAGCATCCGCTCCACCGGCGCCCGACCCCGTGAGCATCTCCCCGACCCCCATGTCGCCGGTACTGAAAACGACCAGCGCGCGCGGACCTCTTGCGCTTCCGGTTCGGGTAGGAAACGGCGGCGAACTGGTGATCGGGGACCCGCCGGCCGGCGCGCCGTGAGCGCGACCTCGCCCACCCGTCCCCATTCCCCGGTTCACTCCCGGGGAACCGTCCCCGATGGCGGGGCCGGAACCCCTTTGGTGGGGTGCGGATCGTCCGCCGATGACCGGGGCCGGGCGTACGGGAGAGCCCCTTGAGTGTGCCGACGCGGAGGAACCTCCGCCGTCCGCGGTGGTGGCGACCCGACACGCGGGGCGTTGGCGAAATGGGCGAGGCGTCGGTGTGCGCCGGCCGGGACAGACGTGACCCCGGCCATGCGACGGGCGGTGGGGCGCTCGGCGGCGATATTGACCGGAAATCGGAGGCTTCGTAGAAGGCGGGGTCCGCACGCCGGGTGCCGGGGAGGAGCGAAAATGGCCGGGGTCGAGCTCGAGCGGATCTTCGAGGACTGCCTGGCGGCGCTGGGGATCGACAGGGCCGGGCTGGCGCGCCGTATGGGGTTCGGAGACGTCGAGACGACGGTGCGAATCGTCGACCGCTTCGTCGCCCATCCCATCGGCAAGGGGCCGCTGGCGCGGCGCCTGATCGCCGCCCTCGGCCGCGAGGGCGAGCGTTTCGAGGTGGCGCTCGATCTGTGGCTCGAGGGGCGCGAACCGTTTCCGAAGAAGGAGCGGACCTTCTGGCCGGCGGTACGGATCATGACCTTGCCACCGCCCCGGCGCAGCGTCTCCAGCATGATGGTCATGGGGCACTTCCTCACCCGGCGGGTATCTCCGGACTGGTCGGAACTTCCGCTGGAGGAGGGCTGCGAGCGGGTACGGGCCTTCTATGCCGTCTGGTGCAGACGCCATCCGGAAGTCCGCAGCCCCGGCTTCGTCTGGGCCCGCAACCGCGACGAATTCTGGGAGTTCGACGCCGAAGGCGAGGTTCTCGGTCGCTACGGCCGAGGTTACCCCATCGACGCCGTCGATCTGCTTCCGGGCGGCCGTCGGGCCCGCGACCTGCCGCCCGATCCCGCCTGGTACGCCGACTGTCCGCGGTGCCGGCTCCCGAAGTCGCGCGAGCCGGCCGAGGGCCGGGAGTGAACTACCGTTGCGTATCGTCCGGCTCCGCCGCATCACAACGAGGCTCGTACGAAATCTCCGGATGGCCCGATTAACGTGCTGGGGCCCGGCATGGCGCTCTGGAAAGGACGTCGTCCCTCCTCACCCGACCGGATCGTTTCCTGAAGTGCGAAAGCGGAGACGGTAGGCGGCGGGATAGATTTCGATTCGTCCTTGTTGCCGTAGCTCAAGAAGCTCGCGACCGCGATATTCGCGAGGCTCTCCTTGGAGATCCGCCAGCACGAGCGAGATGCTGTCGGGAGATTTCTCGACACGCAGCCAGATCTCGGCGGGCATCTCGAGCGGAGTTCGTTCCGGTCGACGATCGCGGACCCAATACCGCTGTACACACTTTCCGCTGGCGGAAAGGAGCTCCCACAAGGCACGATGGTCCTCGGACTGCCGCAGACGCTCTCCGGCAGGGCCAACGAACAGATGCTCCCCCTTCTTGGTCATTCCCAGCCGAGATGCGAATCTGTCGAGCAAGGGCGGACGGCCACGCCGAGATGGAACGGGAGCACGTTCCTCGTCGTCGTCACCCACTTCAGTCGCTTCAATGCGAGCTGACGGTGTATTCCCCACGTCGGCCTCTGCAGCCCGCGTTTCCGGCGGGCCGCCAGCGCCGTCCACCGATGCTTCTTCTTTTGGTTGTTCGGAACCGGGGCACACCGGACGCGCTCCCGGTTCTCCTTCCAGCCGCGCATCGCCGGAAGTCGGAGGACCTTCCTGTGGTGTCTCCAAGCGAAACTTTTCTTCCATGTATGCGGTGATCTTGGCGTTCGATCGCTCGAAAGCGAACAGAAGCGCGTCACGCAATTCAGTTTGCATGAAGACGCGATGAAGCTCGTCGGCCAGAGCCGTCGAGAGGTCCGCGCTGTTCAGGTCCCGGACGAAGATCTGTTCATCGCACCAAGCCAGCTTCCGAAGCACTGGTGTCCCGGCTGGCCTGCCATCGACGTACGGAATCAAGGTCAGCTCTTTCACGACGCACCATCGCGCACGGGCCAGTCGGCACGCAGCTTCCCGAACGCGCTGGGTCTCGGGTTCTGTTGCCAGTATTACACGCTTCAAAGTGTTGGCCCAAGTGCGCAGCCATTCCGGGAGGTCCCGCTCTTCAGCGGGCCGCGGGTCGCCGGTCGGCCGAAAGCGCATGTGCTGGTCCAGACGCGAAAGAAGACAGAACGGCGGTTCCCGCAGAAACTGCTCCGGCACTTCGCGCAGATCCGCCGTAATCTCCCTGAATTCCGGGAACAACATCTCGGGCGCCAAGCCCGGCCGTTCGACGAACGAGAAACGGAAATCCTCCGTCGACGTCCAGGTCTGCCCGAGACTGAGCCATGAACCGAGCCGGTTCCAGACGTCGGCCGGATAACGGACCAACACCCTGCGTATCCGCTGGGCTTCCGCTGGCCGCAGTCGTCGGCCGCGCTCATATGTGCGCAGCCAGGCAAGGATCGTGTCGACATTCGGTCGATGCGGAACACGGAGAACGTCCCACAGCCCGAGATGGGCGAGCCGTGGATGGAGGAGCGCGATCCCGGGGATCGCATCCGGATTTTCGCGAAATACGCCGGGACTCGGTCGCCATTCTCCGTCCTCTCCAAGAACGAGCGGCTTCGCACGGAAAGTCTCGATGATCACTTCGCGTTCGTCGGTCGAGACGGTACCGACGGCGAACGCGAGAGCCCGGTAGAGCCGCTCTGCCTCTTCAATGCGGCACTCTCCCGTACTCGACAGCTGTTCGAGCCGTTGCAGCCATCGACCGGGATCGCTCGGCTCGGACAATACACCGAGCAGATCGAGGAACGGTGCGAGCTCCTGGTTGTCTATGTTGTATGCGAGGAAGGGTTCTACGCCTTGCAGTGGCTCCGTATCCCGGGTTCTTCGATAGAGCTCGTCGGGCTTTTTCGGGGTTCCTTCCGTATCTCGAAAGCAGGGTTTTTCTCTCAGCCGTACGATCCACGAGGCGGGCACGCGGTCGGACGTGTGAACGGGTTGGTGGCGCCCCGTAGTGGCGATCTGTTCTATTCTCACATGACACTTGTCCGAAAGTCCCACGTACTCGTCACAAAGGAGGGCACCGATTTCCGCCCAGACCGCGGGGTTCGCTTCAGCCGACTCGGACCAGTATCCCCATAGCTGAGAAGGGTAATTGTAATCGTTCCAGATGAAGCTTGCGGTTACATAGGGGTAAAAGACATTGTCGCGAAAGCCTCTCTTGGCCAGTTGGGAGCGAAGATGTTCCCTACCCTCGATTCGTCTCGACTCTTGCCGCGGATGAGGAAAACGCCGGAGCTTCGACTTGTGGCTGAGACTCCATTCCCACCACTTCTGGCGCAATTCGGCCGGTAGATTTTCCGTGTAGCGCGCATGCAGGATGACCTGGTTGCACATTTCTGCCGGAAGAAGTCGGGTCAGCACGCCATTCGGATCGATCAGCACTTCATCAGTCGCACACCGTCGATCGCCTGTTCGGACATAGTATGGAAAGTCGTCCGGAACCTCGGCATCGAGTCGTGCGGCGATGTGCGCGATCCGAACGGCTTCAGCGACGCCTGGCGCGTCGAAGCCCGAGACGAGGAGCGAGATGACCCGGTTCGGCCTGCTCGCGGTCGCAAGGCCGACGCGGTTCAAGAATTGCCACGCGAGTTCGGCTGTGCTCGGTTTACCGGACGGACTGCGGCTTTTCTCTCGAAGATCCTCCAGGTAGGCGATCCACTCCTCGTCGATCACCGCGATATGCCTGCGGATCAGTATCGCGTCTTCATCCGGCAGCCCGAAGCCCTTTTGGGGTAGCCGCAGGCATTCCCGGGCCCTGTGCAATCTTTCCGAACCGCGGACGGGCACGATAGCCAGGTCGTCCGGGGCGGGGAACCACGTATATCTTCCGCTCCCGAAATCGATCTCGCTCCATAGGGCCAACAGGTCACCCCAGGAGGAAGGCTTCGGCAGTCTGTATCGCTTCAGTGCGTCGAGGAGGTCGTTCTTTCCGAACCGCCGGACGAGTTTCCATTCCGCGAGACGTCGACGATCGGCGGCGCTGACGTGGCGGCTCACGACATGCGGCGTCTTGACCCCGAACAGCGACGCGATTTCCCGCTCGCTCCATGCCCGCTGGAGCATCTGAGGCGCCGCAATCGCCTGTCCGGCCTCTACCAGTATTCCAGCCTCCGTGAGTACGATCGGCCTGTTGGTGATCGCCTGCGAGAACGCCGCCCGTATCGCCTCCTCACAGCTCCCGGCGAGAGATGCAGTTTCCGATGCCGGATCCGGCAACAGACCATAGGCACGAGCACGCTCCTCGCCGCTCGAGGCCCCGTCTTGCAGCCAAGCCAACATCGCCTCTGCGGCCAGCCGTCCAAGGCGCTCGAGCAACCATCGGTTCGTGACCGAGGTCGCGGGATCCTTGATCTGCACGCGTGCCGGATCCTGAAGAAACGGAGCGTTGCAAGCGAAAGGCAGGCGTGTAGCGACTTCCGTCGGCAGAACTGTGAAAAACCGCCCGTCCCTACCGAGGACCAGTTCGACTCCGCAGGGTGGCAGGTCGAAATTGTCGTCGACCCCCCGTTCCTCGCGGATCTCGGCCAGCGCCTCGGGTGGGAACGCTTGCCGCTCGGAGCGGACAAGAAGACACTCTCTGTTGGCTTCCCCGCGAAGCCGATACCGATCACTGGACGGACAGGGCCCCGGACCGAGCCGCTCCCAGAGAATTTCCCGGTCTCCCACACGGAGAGCACGTACATTGTGAAAAAACAGCAAGGACAAGGGCTCTCGCAGCCACTCATCCATGTTCCTCGCGAGCTCTTCACGGACATGCGGGTCGCGAAACCGCACACGCAATACCGTCTCCGAACCCTCCGGGCGCAGATCGTTCGTCCAGACAGGCTCGGTAAAGCGGTGCTTCTCGAAGAAGAGCGACAAGCTCGGTGTGGCGAGCTCGACTCGGTCTCCGAGACTAAAGGCGCTCTTGAAGCCGATACCTCGAAAACCGATCGTGTGTAGTGTTCTCTTGTTGGAATATCCGAACTGGCAAAGGGATCGGAAGTCGCCTTCGGTGAAATCTCTACCATCGTGTCGAAAGATGAATATATCTCCGTCGATGTCCACACTCGCCGCGTTGGCCCCCGCATCGTCTGCGTTCTGAAGAAGTTCCGAGAGCACATGTCTCGGGTTCTGGACTTGTCGAAACAGTTGCCACCACGGCCCCGCGAGGGCAGGATCCCGTTCAAGCTGCTCCCAACGCCGACGCGCCTCTATACGAACACCCTCGAAGTATGCAGGCGGCGCGGGCATCGTCTCAGTCCTCCTCGAAGGTCGCCTCCGTGAATTTGAGGGCGGAGGCGTTTTCCTGGACGATGCGACGGGTTCTCTCGTCGAAGCCCTCGGCATGGCTGGCCTCGATCTGGATGACGACCCTGGCCGTGGCCTTCGGATCGGCGACGAGATGGGCCAGCACCTCCTCCCAGATCGGCCCCGCCCGCTTGACGAACTGATCCGCCGGCACGTCGAGGGTGGCGATGAAAACCCGTTTGGCCCGGGGCTGCCGAGGCGGCGTGGCGGGTCCGGTCCTCGCTTCGACCCCCGGCGGCGGCCCGCCGGCCATGGCCGCTTCGGCCGCTTCTTCCTCGGCTTCGCGCTGTTTCTTCGCGGCCTCCAGCTTCACCACCAGCCCCGATCGCGCCACCAGGGCCTGGCTGCCGAACACGAGCCCATGGTAGCGCCCGTCCTCGCCGACACTTTCGGCGTAGGCGAACTCCGCGGTGAAACGGGAGACGCCCGCCTTGACGGCTTCGATCAGGACATCGGGCGAGGCCAGACGGGGCAGATAGAGATAGCTGGCGAAATCCTCGATGAGCCGGGCGATTGCGACATGCGGCTGATCCCGCCAGAGATTCCACCTGTCGACCGCATCCGCGAAGGTCGCCGGGCCGAGTGTGCGGACCAGCGCCTCGTCGCTCTCGAAACGTCGGACGGCACGGTCCACGATCGAACCGTCACCCCGCAACTCCCGGACCTGCCAGTCCAAAGGCGGCGGCTCGCCCTCCCCCTGATACGGTGCCATGGCCCAGATCCAGGTTCGACGCAGCCGCTCGGCGACTGCCTTTTCCCAGTTGATGGCTTCGTTCCGGGCCTGACGCTCCTGGAAGGCATCGAGATTGAGAATCTCCCGCTCGTCGACGATCGACCGCCAGGCCAGCCACTGGCGAACCGCCTTCTCCGCTTCGGGCAGCCTTCGCGCATCCGGCGCCACGAACAGGAGCATGTTCCGATACCGGCGAAGATGGTCGCCACGCCGGGTCAGCAGTAGTTCGGCCGCTTCCCGCGCCTTCTCGCCGTTCTTCGGCTGGCTCACGGCTTCGGGAGGCAACAGCACGAGCCGCAATTCCGGCTCGTCCGGAACGTCCGCCGTATCGGGCGGGGCGATCTGCACGCGGATCCCCCGAGAAGCCCTGCCCTCCAGCTCCCGGAGCCGTTTCAGCAGGGCTTCGCGGACGGAATCCCGGTCGAGATCGTTGGCCCGGGCTTCGGCCGTGCGCCGGACATTGGGCTGGGTCGAGAACCAGTAGCGACTGCCGTCGACATAGAGATAGCTCGACTGCTCGGCGAGTCTTCTGAGCGCGTCGCCGAACACTCCCGGGTTTTCTCCCGGCTGCACCGTGCCGAGACGGATGGTCCGGTCCTCGATCCCCGGATTGGGAGTGCCGGCCCGCGGCGCGGAGGCGAGAAAGATGGCCCGGGCCACCCGTCGGGTGGCGGCGAGACGGCCGAGACTGGGGTAGTCACGGTCGATGCGAGCCGCCAGAGCGGAGCCGCCGTCGATATCGGCATCGATGATCGCGTCCCAGGGTTGCGGCAGGTAATCCGAGAGGCGGCTTCGCACCGTCTGGTCGTCGAGCGGCAGGAAGCCAGGCATGATCAGCAGACTCCTGTCACCACCTTCCCAGAGGCTGTGCACCACCGTCGCCATCATCCGCAGCAGCCCGCGGGTGCGCTGGAAACGTTCCAGCCCGCCCCAGTCGTTGTTGAGCCGTTCGAAGAACTCGGGATGGATCGGATAGGCGCGTTCCATGCGCTCGCGGTAGGGCTGCTCGCCGGCCTCGGTCGGGAACAGGGCACCGTTTTCGCGATAGAGCTTCAGATACGCCCGGATCACCGCGTCCCGCCTGGCGAAGTGGGTTTTGTCGGTGATCGGCTCGAACAGCCGGCGACGGACGATCTCGAAGCCTTCCTCGGCTGTGGCCGGTCGCCAGCTCGCCTCGATGCGCCCGAAGGTGTGCTGCAGGATTCGGAGCGCTTCCTGCCCCGCCTCGCCACCGATCTCGATGTCCGATTCGGGCAGCGTGGCCACCAGCAATGCCCCCTGGACACTCTTGACCGCCTCGCAGAGCGCCTGGGCGAAGGTGAGGTTGGTCTCGAAACCGCCAGCGGGAAGGTCGCTCTTGCCCCGGAGATGACGCAGGAAGGCCACCCATTCATCGATCAGCAGGACGCAGGGACTCGCGCGTGTCAGCAGCTCGGCGAGCTTGCCGGAGCCGGGCGCGGTGCCCGCCCGGTCGGAAGCCTCGACCATCGCATACCCCTCGGCGCCCAGAAGCTCCGCGGCGAGATGGCCCCAGATGGTGCGCACCTCGATCCCCTCGCGGTGGCGATGCGGCTGCGCCGGCGAAAAATCGGTACCGACGAACACCGCCCGCTTGACCGGGAGCCACTCCGTGGCTCCGAGCTTCTCGAAGATCGCTTCCACGCCGGGAAGATCGGCCGGGTTGGGATGCCCGGCCAGATGATACAGGGCGAGCATGGAGTGGGTCTTGCCGCCGCCGAAGGTGGTCTGCAGCTCGACCACCGGATCGCCTTCGCGGCCGAGCAGGCGCGAGACGGCGCGTTCCAGGAGCCGGGTCAGACCGAAGGTCATGTAGGTGCGGCGGAAGAACTCGACCGGATCGCCGTATTCGGGTCCGGCCGAACCGCGCGCCACCTGCGCGAGATCGGCGGCGAACTCGGCGACCGTATATTTCCCTTTGGCAACGTCCTCGTGCGGCATGACCACATCCCGCCAAGGCGCGAGCCCCGCCTTCGGCATTCCTTCGAGGGTGAGCTGACCCTTTCTGCGCTCCTCCACCCGTCGCTGCTCGGCGAACATGGTGCGCATGACTTCCTGGCGCATGCTTTCGATCCGGCGCGCCTCGCGGTCGGCCGAAATCGCCCGCAGAAGGCGTTCCATGGAATCGAGGGCGCGATGGGTGTCCTCGTAGCTGAAGGCTTCCTGGTGGGCCCAGCGGTTGCGGACATCGCGCAACTCGCTCACGAGACTGCGCTCGGCGTGCCCCAGGGTCTTGCGGAAAACGTCGTTCCAGTTTTCCCAGACGAATTTCAGGAGCGCGGCGATGTCCCATTCGACGAGCTTGCGCTCGGCCAGCAGGGGGTCCTCGACATAACGCTGGAGGAAGGAGGGCTGCAGCCGACCGTCGTCGAGCGCCGCCCGGACTTCCCGCTCGACGAAGGGCGCGAGCCCGGCCTTCAGCGCATGCAGCCCCCGATCGATCCTTTCACGATTGCTCAGTGCCATGGGCGTCCCTCGATTCCAGCAATGTTCGGAGCTCCGCGATCAGCGGCGGCAGTTTCACGGTATTCATTTTCCACGAAATCTTTCGGGGCGATCCTGTTCGAAAGCGCACACGTCACACTCGGATCGCATACTGTTCTTCGGCGCCGTCCAACACCTCGTCCCGGAAATGCCGGCTGAGATCGCGGGGTGTGCGGAGATCCACCTTGCGCCCGCCCAAGAGCGTCGAGAGCTCCGCCTCGATCTGTGCGAGACCGATCAGTCCCGGCTCCTGTCCGGCCTCGAACTCCACCAGCAGGTCCACGTCGCTCGCCTCGTCCGCCACGCCCTTCAGCACCGAGCCGAACAATGCCAGACGCCGGATGTGATGCCGCCGGCACAGATCGGCCAGCGCGCGTTGATCACGGAACAGTCGCGTCGTCATGCGACATCTCTCCTCGGCAAACCTCCGCTGGCGGGCCGTCTACAACAGTTCGCCCTGTGCCGGGGCAGCCTCCCGATGCAGGGCTTTCGCCTGCCGTCGCAGATCCGGGAACACCCGGGCGAGACCGTCGACCATCAGCGCATCTTCCGCGCGCTTTTTCCCTTCGGCGATCCGGTAGACCCGGTAGGCGAGTTCCAGCACGGGATCGGCGAGCTCTCCGAGATCGGCCAGCAATGCCGCCGCCGCCGCTTCACCCTGCTCGAGCCGCCTCGCGAGATGCCAGAGCGCCTCCCAGGCAACGACCCGGTCGTCGTTTTTCGGGTCCCAGTCTCCGGGCAGTTCGGTGGGCTTCAGAAGGCGCACCTTGCCGCCCCGAGCCTCGAGGATCCCCGCCTCGGCCACCCCCGCGACCGAGACGTCCCGCGCCTTGGCCATGGTCTCGGCGAGGCCGAAGGGTCCGGGTTCGAAACCGTACTGCTCGTACCAGGAGACCGCGAAGCGGGTCCAGGAATCGTAATCCCCTTCCTGTTCGGCGAGGATCGCATCGAGCCGGTCGTTGATCAGCGCCAGCGCCGTCTTTACCTTCATCTCGTTATCGTTCGCCTCGCGCACCGCCTCGAAGCGCGAGAAGACGGCCATGCCCGGGCCGATCAGCGCCTGATGGAGATCCACGGGGGCGATGGCGCTGCGCTGGAGTTCGCGGACCGCCTCGGGAAGTTCCCGTTCCAGCGCCCGCAGGAACTCCCCTCGCGAGGCCACCGGTGCATCCGCCGGCCGCTTGCGGCAGACCAGTACGATCGAAGAGGCGAGGGCGTTCGAGCCGATCTCGATCATGCGTCCCTGACGTTCGGTCCGCATCGGCCAGGTGCCGTCCACCTGGAAGCCGGCGGCCAGCACCGCTTCGAGGAAGGTCGCCCAGCCCGTGGATGTGACGCCTTCCTGCTCCAGCTCCCTCTGCTTGAAGGCGTAGAAGATGGCGGCGGGAATATCATCGCGCGAGCTGCGTGCCATGTTGGCGAGTGCCCGGTTCATGCCTTCGAGGAAGAACTCCTCCGCCTGCTCCTTTCCGCCGTGTCGGTACGGCGTGGCGACCAGTTCCTCCCTCTTCGGTACCTGCATCGTGGCGAAAAGGTCGGGAAGCCGGCCGCGTAGCATCCGCCGCAGCCAGACGTAGAAGAAATCGGAGAGATCGGCGTAGCCTACATTGTCGTAATACGGAGGGTCGGTTGAAATGCACACCCTGACCCGCGGATCGAAGACGCGCGCATCCGCATGGCCTACATCGCCGATACCCGAGTATGGAAGATCGCTAACCGCCTTCGCTATCCATTGAATCGATGCATCCTCCCAATTTCCACAGCTGCCGGAAAATGGGTTCGCTTCTGCGAAATCCCAAACCATGGGGAGAGCTTGTCGAGCGAATGTTCCTCTCGTTGCCTCAACGCTGTTTCGCCATCTGGTGAGGGATGACCATGCGTCGGTCGCTCGACTGACGGCAAACGCCAGATACACCGCGACGGCGTCGGCGTAGGCGGTGGCGCCGCGGCCGCCTTCGGCGAGAGGAGCATCGTCGTCGGCAAGCCCGGCCGCCCTTGCGTCCTCCAGCACCCGCTCGCGCGCTTCCACCACCAGATCGGCGAAGGCGTTCAGCGCCACGAGCTGACGTGGAGTGAACAGGTCGCCGAAGGTCGTGAGGCCATACAGAGGCGGTGAGAACCAGCGGGGATTTTCCGGCATTGCCACGTTAGGGCTCCAGCCCGGCCGGGCACTTTCAGCAATGCTTTCATGATGCGCATTGGGAAACGAGTAAACACGGTGTCGGTCTCCCTCCGCCACAATGCTCATCAAGCGTGAACTCATCCGCCCCGAAACGGCCTCCGTGTAAATGTGCCGTGGCTCGATGGGAGTGCCCGTAAGACAGCAGACGAAATTTGCACCACGGCTCGACTTCGTGCCTTTCTTGGCATCCGCCGGCGGCTTCCCGTGCGAGGCGCGGGTCCGGACCTCGAAGCGCCAGCCGTCCTGAGCCTCGGGATCGCGGACGATCTCCACCCATGCCTCCTTCCCCTTCTTGGTGGACAGCATGAAGGAGGAGACGAGCGGCACCATGGCCCCTCGGGCCGCCGGATCGGGGCTTCGGACGGTGCGCGCCCAGAGCCAGGCGATCACCGTGAGCTCGCGGCCCTCGTAGGGCTTCAGATCCGGTCGCGTGGCGGTGATCTCCGGGGTGATCTGGATCTTCGGATAGAGATGGCCGATCCGCCGTTCCGCCTCCTCCCGCATCCAGCGGCCGTAAAAGCGCACATCCTCGGCGAGGCCTCGTGCCCCCTGCCAGCGTCGGCCCGCCAATTCGCCTTCGTTCCGGGCATCGGGATTGACCGGCGGCAGGTCGCGGAAGCGGGGCGGGAACTCGACCAGTGCCTTGGTGATCAGCACCGCCACCGGGTTGAGATCGGAGGCGATGGCGCGAAGGCCGAGGCGCTGGGCTTCGAGGGGGATCGATCCGCCGCCGCAGAAGGGGTCGAAGACCGGCGGCGCGTGTTCGGCGAGATAGGCGAGTACCGCCTCGGGATCCTCCACCGGCGGCGGTTCCTCGCCGCGGTTGCGGGCGATCGAGCGGGCGATCTCGAAGCGGGCCGCGTTCAGGATGGCCTCGTCAGTGGACGCCTCCCAGGTGACCAACCGGGAAAGCAGGGCATGGAGCCGTTCGCGTTCCTTCTGCTGGTCGCGGGGTGTCGGGAAGTGCTCGGGCCAGGCGGAAGGATCGTCGACGAGCTGGGAGAAGATGACGGCCCGGCAGGCGGCCAGCGGCCGCCGTGCCCACCACAGATGAAGGGTGCTGGGATGGCCGTGGCGGATCGATTTCTCGCGCACGCTGGCCTTGTTGATGGCATCTAGCGGCAACGCCACCTCGATGAGCTTCTTTCTGGAGGTCATGGGTGATGAAGGCCCTTCGGTATGCTGATCAGACGACGATATCCCGCGCGGTGCGGGCTTGCGACGAATCTCCCGCGTTCAGGCCGGAGCGGCGATCGGAAGATCGACACCACACCGCCGGGCGATCTCGCGGGCCAGTCTGTCGAAATCCCTGTAGCACGCCTGCGCCGCCTGCATGTGGGAGCCGATGGCACCGTCGGCCGGGCGCAGAAAGAACATCGGCTTTCGTGCCTCCATGGCGAGGGGCATGAGGCTCCGGTAGTGTTTCAGCAGGGCCAGGCAATGCCGGTCGTCGTCCCATCCGGTGTCTTCTTCCCGTAGCCGCTCGCCGAGGACATATTCGCGGTAGGTCCCCGGTATGCGTCTCGCCCAACGCTCGTACGCCTTGACGGGCCGGTCGAGCCGCACGGCGTGCTGCATGACGACGTAGCCCAGCGGTTTCATGTCGGGTCGCGGAAGCGGGATGCGACGCAGTGTCTCTTCTTTCGCGATGGCCTCCTCCCGTCGCTTTGCCCACTGTTTCCGCCACTCACGCAGTGTCGGGCCGAGGTTTCGCAGACCCTGGAGGGAGAAGAGATCCGGCGCCAGCGGGACGACTACGAACTGGCTGGCCACCAGGGCCGCCCGGTTGATGGCGCCGAGATTGGGGCCGACATCGACGAGTACCAGGTCCGCCTCCGTCTTCTCCGCCGCCTTAAGGAGTGCACGGTAGAAAGCCGTCGTCGCCCGCAGTGCCGCCATGTCGCCATCGACGCATTTCGGCCAGGCTTCGGAAAGCCGATCCTCGAAGCGCGACAGGCCCATGTCGCCGACGAGAAGATGGACGCTGGTGCCGCGGTCGTCGTCGACCAGTTCCTCGACATGCGGGGAGGCGATGTCCCCGGTGCCTTCGAGGATGGGCTGGACGACACCGAGCAGGGTGCAGGGATGGTCATCGTCGGGCCAGAGCTCCTCGAGGCGATCCTCGTCGAGGAACATGGCGCTGAGATTGGATTGTGGATCGAGGTCCGCCGCCAGTACCCGCAGTCCGAGTTCCGCGTACATCCAGGACAGATGGTAAACCAGGGAGGTCTTGCCGACGCCACCCTTGTTGTTGAAGAAGGTGATGGTCTTCACGACCGCCTCCTCACGGTGACCAGGAACTGTGTCGTCTCGAATGCGAAGTCGGGCGGCGGGTTGCCGTTGTCCTCCAACGCCCTGCGCGCGAGGGGGACACCGTAGCCGAACCGCTGGACGAACCCGAGAACCTTCATCGCCTCGGCGATCTGCGGATTGCGGTAATCGGTGACCCGACCGAAATTGTCCGGCGTCACCTGCCCGTAGAGGCCACCCGGATTGGCGATCTCGACCCGGTCCGTGAACCAGTTGATGCGAACCGGCGCCCGACTGATCTCGTAGTCGCGGTGGATGAGGGCATTACGGGCGAACTGCCGGAGAGCGTCCAGAGGATAGTCCGGAACGCGTCGCTCGTGGCTTCCCGAGGCGATCTCGACGGCCACCTGGATGTGGACCTTGAACAGTTCGTCGAGTTCCGAGGCGATTTCGGGCAGCGTGCCGGTGAGCGTCTTCGCGTCCTTCACCGGCTCGCCGAGTTCGGTACCTTCGATGCGCAGGAATTGCACATACGCTCCGGGCACCCAGCGCTGGGGATCCTTCCCCATGATCAACGCCGACGCGTAATTGGGCCTTCCGGCGGTGGAAAAGCGAAGCGCGAGCAGCTGATCGTCGATGCTCCGCTCGTTGGCTTCCAGAATGTCGCGTGCGATGGCCGACGGCAGATAGACGCTTTCGAACCACACCAGATCGAGGTCCTCGAGCGTCGCGTCGGGTATGGGGCGCAGGTCGAACGGGAGATCACCTGCCCTTCGACGCTCCGCCAGTCGGCGTTCCTCTTCCGGTGTCGCCTGCCGGTTGGTGCTGCCGACACGCACCCAGACGCGTCCCTGATAACGTACCGGCGGGTTCGGGTTCGGAAACACGACGATCACGGCGAGCTCGCAACCGTCGAGCTCGAGACGGCGGACCTGGAGCGAAGGAAGCGGCAGGATCGAGCCCTCGTCGCGGATCGAGGCCAGATCCCGAAGTAGCTTGTCGGTGACCTTCAGTCCCGCACAGGAACCGTCGTCCTTCAGGCCGACGAAGATGACACCCGGTTTGCCCCGTTCCGCCAAATCGTTCGAAAAGGCGCAGATCGTCCGGCGGATCCCGCTTCGGTCGGAGAACGACGGTTTGCGCTCGACCCCGACGCCTTCGGGCGCGGATCGCGCAAGTTCGATGAGTTCTTCGTCGGTGCACATCCTCCCGGCCCCTGCGCAGAACGCCTCAGCCATGGCATCCACGTACCCGAGCGACGGGATACGTGGCAGCCGCACGCACGACCATAGGCCGGGAAACGATCTGCGGCACCCGGAATTCCTTGGTCACACATACTCCTCGCACGGTATTGCTTTCTGTCATGACGCACCCGGCTCTCTTGCCCGTGCCAGCAGCTCCGACAGCTTGATCGTCACCGCCGCTTCGCCGGGGCCAGGTTCGCGGAACGGATAACCGCGAACGTACTGCGGCGGGCCGGCGGTGCCGTTGTCGATCTCCACGATCGCCAGGATCCAGCGCTCGGGGGCGTTCAGTGCCGCGATCACCTCGTTGCAGGTGAGGGTGACGCGATCGGCACCGGCCACCCGACCCTTGACCTCCAGCAACCACAAGGTCTTCGTTCGTGGATCGTAGGATTCGACGTCCCAGCCCTGGTTGCGGTGGCCGACATCGCGGGGCGTGCGGCCGAGGGCCCGCTCGGCGGCCATCACCGCCTCCATCGCCAGCCGCTCGACCTGCTTGCGCGCCGCCGCATCCGTGGTCCTGCCCGGGTCGCCCGCCGCGAGCGCCGCCGGCACCACGAGGGCCGCGGCGACGAGCCGCGGAAGGCCGGCGCCGATCCGGCGCTCGCGATCGAGTTCCGAGAGACGATGTTCGAGCCGCCTTTCGAGCTCCTCGGCCCGTGCCCGGGCATTCTGGCTGGAAAGCCGCGTCTTCTTGCCGGCCAGTTCATCCATCCGCAGTTCATTGGCCCGGTGGTACCAGTGCTGGATCTCGGCCTGGAGCCGTTTCCTGACCTCGCGCTCGACCTTGTCGATCTCGGCCAGGCGCCGGTTGCGCACCTCGTCCAGGTGACGGGGAACCAGCTCGCGGGCGGCGTAGGCCCGCGCACGGCGTTCGATACCATCGCGCAGCCAGTCGGCCTCGCACAGCGCCTTGATGCGCGGGAGTTCCTCCTCGGTCGGCGGGCGGAGATCGAGATGCGGTGCTGGGCCGGCGCCTTCGGCACTGCCGTCCTCGTACAGGCGGACGAATTCCAGGCGCTCGGAGATCACCAGCGGATCGCCGCGGGGACCGGTGCGGCCGTCATGGACGGCATGGCGAAAGGCGAGCAATAGCGCCGGTCGATCATCCGTGCCTTGAGGGTCGACCAGGATGGTGCCCTGATCGAGGCTGGACCGGGTGTGCTCGCGCACCAGATCGGCGATGGCTTCGAGCAGGGGGTGGCCGGGACAGACGAATTCGGCCCGCGGCGGCCCGGGCACCCGTTCGCGCTCGAAGCAGATGCGTTCGTAACGCTCGACCACCACCTGGCGGCCACCGATCTGGCGATCGCGGGCACGTACCGCCGCTGGCACGCGCGAGACCTCGAAGCGCCCCGGCTCGCGTCGCCGGATGCGGCCGCCGACACGGGCGAAGGCCTCCATGAAGAAACGTTGGACGAAGCGTGGCTGAAGGCGGCGAGCGGAGGCGCGCTCCATCTCCAGGCGAATGCTCTCGACCTCCGCCGCGCTCAGATGCTGATGGGCGAGCGCGCTCTCGGACAGCAGATCCTCGAGCCGTTTGCGGTCGACGGCACCGTCGATCACCCGCTCGAGTTCCTCCTTGCGGGCCGGATCGTCACCGTAACGAATGGCCTCGACCAGAAGCTCGCGCAACGGTCGGTCTTCGAACAACCGGCCCAGCACATCGAATACCCGGCCGCCCAGGGCCTCGCGCGCCGCTTCCAGCTTCTCCAGGAGGCGCCGGTAGACCATGCCCTCGCGGGTGTCGGCGGCGACCAGGTTCCAGAGATGACAGACCTCGGTCTGCCCGATGCGATGGATGCGGCCGAACCGTTGCTCGATGCGGTTGGGGTTCCAGGGAAGGTCGTAGTTGATCATCAGATGGGCGTTCTGGAGATTGACGCCTTCGCCGCAGGCATCGTTGGCGACCAGCACCCGCACGTCGGGGTCGTTGCGGAACCCCTCGATCAGCGCCTTGCGGTGCTCGCGGGTGAGCCCGCCGTGGATGACCGCCACCGCCTCCGGCCGTCCGAGGACACCGCGGATGCGCTCCGACAGATAATCGAGAGTATCGCGCGGTTCGGCGAAGATCACGAGCTTGCGCATGCCGCCGTGGGGATCGCGCATCAGCGGTTCGTCGAGGATGTCGACGAGCCGTCGCCATTTGGTATCGACGCCCGAGCGGGAGAGCTTGCGAGCTTGTGCTTCCAATCGACGCAGGGTCGCCAGTTCGGCTTCGAGCTCGGCGATGGTGCGGGCGGCGGTCGCCCGATCGAGGACCTCCTCCTCGAGCTCTTCCAGCTCCGCTTCGGGCAGATCCTCGATTTCGTCGGGATCCGGAACAGCCGCCGGGAAAGTTTCTGCAACTAAGGTCTCGGCCGCGCGTCTCTTCACCCGTTCCTCCTCCACGCGACGTTCGATCCGCTCGCGACGTCGTTCGAGACTGCGGAGAATGGCGCGCGGCGAGGAAGCCAGCCGACGCTGGAGGATCTGCAGCGCGAAGCCGACATTCAGCCGTCGGCGATCGTCACCTTCGGCGGCGATGCGATCGGCACGGTTCATCTCCTCGCGGACATAGCTGGTGACCGCCTCGTAGAGCGACGCCTCCTGCGGCGACAGCTGGTATTTGACGGTGTAGGCCCGACGCTCCGGGAACAGCTTGCGGCCGGCAAAGGTAACCAGTTCCTCCTTGATCATCCGCCGCATGAGATCGGAGGGATCGGCAGTGTGCACGCCTTCACGATAGCGACCGGCGAAGCGATCCTCGTCGAGAAGGCCCATGAACAGCTGGAAATCCGCTTCCTTGCCGTTGTGCGGGGTGGCGGTCATCAGCAGGAAATGCCGGCAACGGCGGGCGAGCTTCTGGCCGAGCTGGTAGCGTTTGGTATAACGCACCTCGCCGCCGGTATAGCTCGCCGACATGCGGTGGGCTTCATCGACCACCACGAGATCGAATTCGGCGGCGGCCTCGAGCTTGACCACCGTTTCCTCGTTGCGGGCGAGCTGGTCGAGGCGGGCAATCCAGAGGTCGCGTTCGGCGAAAGGGTTGCCGCTGCGCGAGGTCTCGATCTGGGCGCGGGAGAAAATGTCGAATTCGAGGCCGAACTTCTCGTAGAGCTCGTCCTGCCACTGCTCCACCAGATTGCCGGGGGCGACCACGAGACAGCGCTGGAGATCGCCGCGGATCATCAGCTCCTTGATCAGGAGCCCGGCCATGATGGTCTTACCCGCGCCGGGATCGTCGGCGAGCAGAAACCGCAGCGGTCGCCGGGGCAGCATCTCGCCATAGACGGCGGTGATCTGGTGGGGCAGGGGCTCGATCGGCGAGGTGGTCACCGCCAGATAGGGATCGAACAGCCAGGCCAGACGCATGCGGAGGGCTTCGAGGGCGAGCTGGAATTCCGAGGCCGGTGCGCGGAGCGCGAACCGCCGGCCTTCCTCGGCGAGCGACAGGCCAAGGAGATCGCCGGCAAAGAGCAGACGTTGCCCGAGCCTGCCATCGCCGGTTCGGAAGGTCACCTCGAACGTGTCCCGACCGAGACGGTCGACATGCAGGACGGTTACCGGCCCGTCGTGATCGAGGCCGGCGACCCTGGCACCGACGCGAATGTCTTCCGGTTGGAGCATACGACAGCTTCCTCGCGAGCCATGCTTTCCGCGCACCGGCGCGGCCTTATGCGAACATGTTACGCGATAGGGTACCGCGAAAGCCAGCATGCGGCGGCGGGGAAGGCATTCCACCGCGGCTGCAGGTCGTCCACCGCCGGAATACGACGGCCGCGGGAGGATGTCGGACGAGGATCCCGAGCCGCCCGCGGATCCGCTTCGGAGTGTTGGTGAGCGGACGTCGACCCACTCGGCTTCGGCGCGGAGCGCCCGTCAGCGCCAGAAAGTTGCGGTTATCCCCGCTGTCGTGGCGCCGCAACCGGCCCGGTTCGTGGTCGCGTGGTCGGTTTCGTGGAGCGGGACGAATCCCCGGTTCTCGGGGTTCCACGGTTCCAGCGGCGGTGTCACAACGGTTTTCGGAAATCGGCCAGAGGTTCCCTTCGGGTTCCCGCGGTTCCGCGCATGCGGCCTTGCGTGGGCGGTTCCGGGCGACCGCTCATGATGCAGGCATCGCGGCAGATCCGCGGCCCGGCACGCGGCGATCTCGGGCCGGCGCCGATCACCAACGGCGAGGCGTCTTCCTCGAACACGCCGACCGCGTTCGGCACCGGAAAGCCCGGCAAATCGTCGAAGCCGCCGGGCGAGCTGTCGTGGTGGAGCGGTGCGCCAGCCAGGGCCAGGCGGGTCCGACATATAGTGCGACGCGGCGGACATGGCGCGGTACTGCGCCATGTCCCGGATGATCCGGATCTCCATCGGTCGGTGCCACGCTCGGGAACCGACGGTCACGGCGGTCACCGCGATCACATGGACGCCTCTAAGAACCCCATTGTTGGCGTTGGACAACGGCTTGGGGCCGTGATTCGGAGGACTCGGGCGGTTTTGGAGGTGAGGAATGCGTCTCGGGCAGTTCGGGTTGTTCGATCTCGATCGGCAGTGCGAGGAGCTCTCGGGGGCCGGCGACCCGCTCGTGAAGCTGGCTGATGTTGTGGACTTCGAGCTGTTCCGGCCGGAGCTCGAGCGGGCGCTGGCCTTTTCGGATCGGTCCAAGGGCGGGCGGCCGTCATGGGATGCCGTCCTCATGTTCAAGGCCTTCGTGCTGCAGGCGCTCTACGGGCTTTCGGACGAGGCGCTCGAATTCCAGATCCGGGATCGTTCGAGTTTCCAGAGGTTTTTCGGCCTCACCCCGGGCGATCCGGTGCCGGATGCGCACTTGAGCTGGCAATGGCGCGAGCGGCTCACCCGATCCGGCACCTTCGAGCGGCTGTCCGAGCGCTTCGACCGGTACCTGCAAGAGCGGGGCTACATCGCCCAGGGCGGCCAGATTGTCGATGCCGCCATCATCGAGGCGCGAAGGCCACGGCTCACGGTGCGGGAGAAGGAGATCATGAAGCGCGGCGAGGTGCCCGCCGACTGGAGCGAAGCGCGCACCCGTCAAATCGATCGCGATGGCCGATGAACGCTCAAGCGGGGTCGCAAGCGGGGAGACGACGACAGCCTGAAGCGGGAGCCCGAGACCTTGGCGGTGCCGGTCTTCGGCTACAAGAACCACCTCAACATCGACCGCACGCACGGGATCAAACGGCGGTTCGACGTCACCCACGCGGCGGCCTTCGACGGCCGTCGCCTCGGCCGGATCCTCGACTTCGAGAACACAGCGTCGGTGGTGTGGGCGGATTCGGCCTATCGCACCTGCGCCAATCTCGAGCTCCTCGCCCGCAAGGCCATGAGGCCCGCCTTCCAGTACCCGGCACCCGGAGGCCGACCGATGCCGGCGCACATCGAACGTGGCAACCGTACCCGCCGGGCCGTGCGCTGCCTCGTCGAGCACGTCTTCGCCGCCATCAAAGGGCGCTTCCGCTTCCGGGTCCGTTCCGTCGACCTGGCCCGGGCCGAGGCCCGCATCGCCCTCGTCGATCTCGCCTGCAACCTGACCCGCCTCGTCTTCTGGGAGATGCGCACGCATAGGCGAAGTCTGCCCGGATCCCGCGGACTCCGCCTCGAAGGCCCCGCAAAACGGGGGCGAAGAGACGGAAGCCGGACAGAAACACATGTCTCCCCACCGCACTGAAAGCCTAAGATCTCGCAGCCCCTCGTCCCCCTCCCCGGAAGTCGCAACAACGTGGGTAAGGAGAAGTGTCCACGCGTGAGTTGCTTTCAGGTGAGCCGCTGCGGGTACGTCCGCAATTTCTCATGGCGGTAGGCTCCGGCGCTGGCGCCGGATTTCATCGCATCGCCGAAGATCGTCCATGAGGACACACCGAAGTCCGCATCACGTGGCCGGGCCCTGACGGTTTCGGCAAAGCATGCGACGGAGGTAGGATTCCCCAGTCCTTGAGAGCGCGACGAGGCTGTTCGGGATGTTTGCCCGAGGATCCGCGCGGCACCGGGCTCCGAGGGAGCCGTCGAGCCGGACTTACGGCACCGACAGGCTTCCAGGATAAAGCGCGTCTACATTCATGATTCATGGCTGCCGTCCACTACCAATATCTGGCGCGGAACGCGCCCTGAACCTGAGCTATGCAACCGACATATCCTAGCCGTCATTGCGTATCGCTCTTATCGGACGGGCCTTCGTTCCTCGTCGACGGTTTCCGGCGCTGGCTCGCTCGGCCGCCGTCACGTATCTCGCTACGCGCCGTCGATCGCCATCTTCGTCTGGTGGCCGCTCGACAGCCGCCGAGGGCGCGGACGGAGCCCTCTCGGTTCCGTCGAGCAACTTGACGATCGACTCCACGAGAATGAGCCGTCGGCGGCCGATACTGACACTCGCCAGTTCTCCCCACCTGATCAGCGTATAGAGCCACGCCCGTGAGATCCCGAGCAGCCGGCAGGTCTCGGCAACGCTCAGGGCCGCTCGATCCGCGGGCACACCGATCGGCCACCTGGGCTCGACACGAGCCGGACTTGCGCGAGAATCGGAAACGGGCGGAGGTGGGCCGGCCTCGGCCATGTGCGAGGTCGAGCTATTTTTCGGTACGTCGGACAGTGGGGGAACTCTGATGACGCGCAAGCTCGCGCGATGCCTTTCAACGCGAAGGCGGGACACTATCACGTGTGGCATGGGTACCTCTGGAGCGATGTTCGATCGCTCCATTTAGATCCAGACCAGGAATTGTCGAGCGGAACTATCTCTAGTATTCCGGTGGCCCGAAGGGGCAACGTTGTCAAGTTGCGAGGACCGGCGCGCCGACTGTCGTTCACGAGTGTAGATACGTCGCGTGGCAAAATGTCATCTTCGGTAACTGTTTCCTCCGTTTCCACCGCATGCACGCGGTGCGTAAGGGTGCTGTGACCACGAAGGACGGGCGGCGGCGCCTCGATATCTCTCGTGTTTGTGCAGAGAACAGTAAATTGGTCGAAAAAGTCCCGCCCATAGTCCCAGATCCAACGCACCGTGTGTCCGCAATATGTGAACTGTTGATTTTGGTGGCCCCTCCGGGAGTCGAACCCGGACGGCCCGATCGGGCCAGCGGATTTTAAGTCCGCTGCGTCTACCGGTTCCGCCAAGGGGCCGGGCGCCGCCAATCTAGCGCAGCGCCGCGGCCGTTCCTACTGCCGGTTGCGGGCGCGCGCCCGTTCCCGCCTCAGGCCGCCCGCTTCGCCCGCTGGAGGATCGGCCACAGCCGCCCCGGGGTGGCCGGCATGTCCACGTGGCGGATGCCGAGGGGGCGCAGGGCGTCCACCACCGCGTTCATCACCGCCCCGCAGGAGCCCACCGTGCCCGCCTCGCCGCAGCCCTTCACCCCGAGCGGGTTGTTGCGGCAGGGCACCTCGATGGTGGAGAAGTGGATGAAGGGCAGATCGTCCGCCCGCGGCAGCGCGTAATCGACGAAGGAGCCGGTCACCAGCTGGCCGCTGTCGGGATCGTAGACGGTGTGCTCCAGGAGCGCCTGGCCGATGCCCTGGACGACGCCGCCGTGGACCTGTCCCTCGACCAGGAGCGGGTTCAGCACCACCCCGAAGTCGTCCACCACATGGTAGTCCACCACCCGCACGGTGGCGGTTTCGGGGTCGATCTCCACCTCGGCGATGTGGCAGCCGTTGGGGAAGGTCCAGGCGGGGAGCTGGATCTCCGCCTCGGCGTCGAGCCCGTTCTCCATCCCTTCCGGGGGCTCCGGCATCGCGCGGGCGATCGCCGCCAGCTCCATGATGCCGATCGCCTTGTCGGTGCCGGCCACCCGGAACACCCCGTCGGCGAAGCGGATGTCCGCCAGCGCCGCCTCGAAATGCTGGGCGGCCAAGGCCCGGCCCTTCTCGATCACCTTCTCCGAGGCCTCGAGGATGGCGGTGCCTTCGGCGGTGAGCGAGCGCGAACCGCCGGTGCCGCCGCCCTTGGGCAGGGCGTCGGTATCTCCCTGGACGATGCGGATCCGCTCGAAGGGCACGCCGAGGCGCTCGCACAGCACCTGGGCGTAGGCGGTCTCGTGGCCCTGGCCGTTCGATTGCGTGCCCACGTAGACCGCCACCGTGCCGTCCTCGCGGAACGCCACCCTGGCCGCCTCGCCGGGGTCCCCCATGGTGGATTCGATATAGTAGCACATGCCGATGCCGCGCAGCTTCCCGCGCGCCCGCGCCTCGGCCTTGCGCGCCTCGGCGCCCGCCCAGTCGGCCTTCGCCATGCAGGCCTCCATGAGGCGGGCGAACTCGCCCGAATCGTAGGTCTCGCCGGCGGCGGTGGTGAAGGGCATGGCCTCCGGCGGGATGAAGTTGCGGCGCCGGAGCTCCGGCCCCGGCAGGCCGAGCTCGGCCGCCGCCGTCTCCATCAGCCGCTCGATGCAGTAGATGCTCTCGGGCCGCCCCGCCCCGCGATAGGCATCGACCGGCACCGTGTTGGTGACCACGCCGGTCACCCGGTAGCAGAGCGCCTTCACGTCATAGACCCCGGGCAGCACCTTGAGGGCGGCGCCGGTGGGGATGAAGGGGGCGAAGAAGTAGTAGTAGGCGCCCATGTTGGCGGTGACGTGGACCCGCATGCCGAGGATGCGGTGATCGGCGTCGAAGGCCATTTCGGCCACCGTCACATGGTCGCGCCCCTGGGTGTCGGAGAGGAAGCTCTCGCCCCGTTCGGCCACCCATTTGACCGGCCGGCCCAGCCGGCGGGCGGCCCAGGCGGCCATGCCGTATTCGGGATAGACGAAGCTCTTCATGCCGAAGCCGCCGCCCACGTCGGGGGTGAGCACCCGCACCTTCTCCTTGGGCATGCCGAGCACCGCCTCGGCGATGACGTCGCGGTGCATCCAGCCGCCCTGGGTGGGGGCCCAGACGGTCATCCGGTCCTCCGCCGCATCGTATTCGGCGACGCAGGCGCGGGGCTCCATGGCGTTGCACACCACCCGGTTGTTGACGAACTCGAGCCGGGTGACGTGGGCGGCCCGGGCGAAGGCCTCCTCCACCGCCTTTTCCTCGCCGTACTGCCAGTCGAAGGCGATGTTGCGGTCGATCGTCTCGTGCACGCGGACCGGGCTCTCGGCGGCGGTGGCGGTGTCCACCACCGGCTCCAGCTCCTCGTAGTCGACGCTCACGAGCTCCGCCGCGTCCCGCGCCTGCTGGAGGGTCTCGGCGACGACGAAGGCGACATTGTCGCCCACGTGCCGCACCTTGTCGCGGACCAGCATGGGATGGGGCGGCGCCGGGGCCTTGCTGCCGTCGCGGTTGGTCATGGGGATGAAGCAGGGGATCTGCGCCCGGCCCTCGGGGTCGAACTCGGCGGCGGTGACCACCGCCAGCACCCCCGGCGCGGCGGCCGCCTCGGCGGTGTCGATGGCGCGGATGCGGGCATGGGCGTGGGGCGAGCGGACCACCACCATCCAGGCCTGCCCGGGCCGCGAGACGTCGGTGGTGTAACGCCCGTGGCCGGTGACCAGACGCTGGTCCTCGACGCGGCGCACCGGCTGCCCGATTCCGAACTTGGCCATGGCTGCATCCTCCCCTGTTTCCTCCGCGCCCGGCGCGGCTTCGCGGCGTCGCCACTCTACTGCGCGCGCGGCGGCGGGCAAGGGGGAGGGGCGTCAAGCGGTCGGTTCGACCGGTGCTCACGACGGCAGCCGCGAACGCTTCCCCTCGACCCCCGGGAGGAAAGGCGGCCGGCGGCCGGGCGAGATTCACCCGGGCAACAGGATCGCCCCGGCACAGGAGCCGCCGCCCCGCCCGGTCCGGCAGCGTCGTTCGGTGGCGGCCACGCGCCGGACCGAACACGGCGACGCGCGTCCCACGCTCGCGGCCGCGTGCGGACGGTTCGGCTCACGGGACGCGTCCCGATCCCTTCTCGAACAGGTCAAGTCGCTGAACGCACGCTCGCGGAACGCAGCGTCAAGATGACGATACCTTCCCTAAATCCGCCGGCATGGAGGTGACGTCCGGGCTCCTGGTCCGCCGGCAGCGAGGCGAGTCGGAGGTCCGGCCTCGCGCCTCGCACCGCGCGGTCTTCCGGTTTTGGTTCCGCCAGCGGC
>JALUAG010000057.1 GCA_027045875.1 Alphaproteobacteria bacterium
GGCGAGGGGGAGAGCGGGGACGGCAAGCCCAGGACCCCCGCCGACGCCGCCTGAGGGGCCGGCTTCCGGCTCCGCTCTATCGTCCTTGATTGTCCTTGCTCGGCGGCCGCGCCATGTATTAAGAGCAGCCGCGTGCCGCAGTAGCTCAGTCGGTAGAGCAGCGCATTCGTAATGCGCGGGTCGGGGGTTCGAGTCCCTCCTGCGGCACCAGCGCCGGGACCCCGCTGCGGTGGCCGCAGCCGAACGAGGCGCGATCCCCTTGCCCTCGATCCCGTTCGCCGCTTCCATCGCCGCGTCCAGCCGCGGAGCCCCCGATGCCCGTCGACGATCCCGTCCTCCTGCCGCCCGCCGTGATGGCCCGCGTCGACGCCGCCGCCATCGCCGCCGGCACCCCCGGTACGGTGCTGATGGAGAACGCCGGCCGCGCGGTCACCCGCGCCGTCACCGCCCGTTTCGCACCCGCGCCCGTGGCCGTGCTGTGCGGGCCGGGCAACAACGGCGGCGACGGGTTCGTGGTGGCGAGGCGGCTGCGGGCCGCCGGCTGGCCGGTGCGCCTCGCCTGCATGGTGCCCCGCGAACGCCTGCGCGGCGACGCCGCCCGTGCCGCCGCCCGCTGGCAGGGGCCGGTGGAGCCGCTCTCTCCGGCCGTCCTCGAAGGGGCGGGCCTCGTCGTCGACGCCCTGTTCGGCGCCGGCCTCGCCCGCGACATCGAGGGTCCCGCCCGCGAGGTGATCGCGGCCGTCGAGGCGGCGGCCCTGCCGGTGGTGGCGGTGGACGTGCCGTCGGGCGTCGACGGGGCCACCGGCGAGATCCGCGGCATCGCCCCGCACGCCCGGCTCACGGTCACCTTCGTGCGCGAAAAGCCCGGCCATCACCTGCTTCCCGGCCGGCTGTACCGGGGCGAGCTGCTGGTCGCCGACATCGGCATCGCCGACCGCTTCGTCGCCGCCGAGGAGGTGGGGCTGCGCCGCAACGATCCGGCGCTGTGGCGCCATCGGCTGCGCCGCCGCGGCCCCGCCGACCACAAGTACCGTTTCGGCCACGCCCACGTCCTGGGCGGGCCGGCCGCCACCACCGGCGCCACCCGGATGGCGGCCGTCGCCGCCCTGCGGGTGGGGGCCGGGCTCGTGAGCATCCTCTCCGAGCCCGCGGCCCTGCCCGTCTACGCCGCCCACATGACGGCGGTGATGACCAAGCCCTTCGCCGACGAGGCGGCGCTCGCCCGGCTGCTCGCCGACACGCGGGTCACGGCGCGGCTCTACGGCCCCGGCGCCGGGGTCGAGGCCGCCACCCGGCGGCGTGCCGAGATGCTGCTCGAGACCGGCTGTCCCACGGTCCTCGACGCCGATGCGCTGACCGTCTTCCGCGACGATCCCGAGGCCCTGTTCCGGCGGCTCGGGCCGCATTGCGTGCTCACCCCCCACGACGGCGAATACGCCCGTCTGTTCCCCCATCGCGGCAGCCGCCTCGAGCGGGCGCGGGCGGCCGCCCGCGACTGCGGCGCCGTGGTGCTGCTCAAGGGCGGCGACACGGTGGTGGCGGAACCGGGCGGCGGGGCCGCGATCCTCGCCGACGCGCCCCCCGAGCTCGCTACCGCCGGCAGCGGCGACGTGCTCGCGGGCCTCGTCACCGGGCTCTTGGCCCAGGGCCTTCCGGCCTTCGCCGCCACCACCGTGTCGCCGCCCTTGAGCAGCACCACGGCGCCGCAGTCGCGGGCGGCCGCCCGCGACTGCGGCGCCGTGGTGCTGCTCAAGGGCGGCGACACGGTGGTGGCGGAACCGGGCGGCGGGGCCGCGATCCTCGCCGACGCGCCCCCCGAGCTCGCTACCGCCGGCAGCGGCGACGTGCTCGCGGGCCTCGTCACCGGGCTCTTGGCCCAGGGCCTTCCGGCCTTCGCCGCCACCGCCGCCGCCGCCTGGATCCACGCCGAAGCGGCGCGCCGGCTCGGGGGTCCGCTCACCGCCGAGGACCTGCTCGCGCCCCTGCCCGCGGTGCTGGCGACGCTGCTCGCGGCGGGCGGCGGGGAGGGTGCGGAAACGGCCGGCGATCGTACTCCGGGTCATTGACGCGGCGCTTTGAACCTTTGGAACTTTGTACTTCCTCGTGTAGTGAGAACCCGGCTGCCGAACAGGAGCGACAAGGGACGACGGCGGCCCGCGGTGCGATCCGGTCGCCCGCGAACAGGTGATCGACGGGCCTGAAGATGGCGCATGCGAGGCCAACGAGGCGGGGCGACGGTGCTTGACGAGCGCGCGCTGGCGGCGGTGCTGGACACCGCCGACCGGGCCGCCGTGGTGGTGCGGCACCGCGAGGGCGCGACCCGGGGCCTCGAAATCGCCCATGTCAACCGCTGTTTCCAGACCCTCTTCGGCTACGAACCGCGGCAGGTGACCGGCCGTTCGCTTCGCCTCCTGCGGGCGCCCCGGACGGCGCGCGAGGCCCTGGCCGCCCTGCAGGCCGCCTGCCAGACCGCGACCCCGTTCGCCGACCGCATCCTCCTGCGCACGGCCGACGGCCGCACCGTCGACTGCCGGGTGCGCGGCCTGCCGCTCGCGGTCAACGACGGGCTCTACGTGCTGTGGATCGAGCCCGTCGGCCGCACCCTCGCCGAGGTCTCGGCGGGCGGCGTCTCCGGCCTCGAGGAGCTGAGCGGGCTCACCCGGGATTTCCTCTATCTGCTCGAGGTGGCGCCCGACTGCAGCCTGCGGCTCGCCTGGTGCGATCCCCGCCTCGCGCGGCTGCTCGGCCGCGAGCGGCTGGAGCGCTTCGCCGATCTCCTCGACCATCTGCCGGGCGAGGAGCTCGAGGTGCTGCGCCACAAGCACCAGGCGCTGCTGCGCGGCGAGGAGATCGAGGTCCGCTACCGGCTGCGCACCGCGGGCGGCGATCTGGTCGAGGTGGTGGACAGCGCACGGCCGCGGCGCGACGCCCGCGGGCTCGTGGTGGCGATCCTCGGCGCCATCGACCTCCCGGGCCGCGCGGAGGCGGCGGGGGAAGCTGAGCGCGGGCTGAGCTTCCCGGCGGCGCTGATCAGCCGCGTGCTGCACAGCCTCGTGCTGGTGCTGGAGGTGAGCGGCATCGTCACCTGGGTCAGTCCCGAACCGGCGACTCCGCTGGCCGACGCCCTGCGGGCGGCGGTGGGGGAGGATCTCGGGCGGGTGCTGCCGCCGGAGATCGCCGATGCCTGGCTCGATGCGGTGGAGCAGGCGATCAACGCCCACGAGCGGGTGACCCTGGAATCGGGCCTGCCTCGCGACGGCGGGCTCGACGGTACGGTGCAGGTCACCGTCACCCCGCTGGACGGCAGCCACGCCCTGCTGCTGCTGCGGCCGGTGGAGCGGGAGGTACTGCCGGCCCCGGCGCTGGCCGAGGCGCAGGCGGCCTACCGGCCCGAGGCGGTGATCCTGAGCCCGGGCGGCGACGCCTGGCTGGATGCCGTCCTCGAAGCGGTCGCCGACGGGGTGATCGCGGTCGACGAGGAGGGGGCCATCCGCCGCGTCAACCGGGCGGCGCAGGTGATCTTCGGCTTCAGCGAGGGCAACGTGGTCGGCCGCCCCCTCGACATGCTGCTGAGCTCGGGCACCGACCGGCCGCTCGACTTCCGCCGCCTCCTGGAGGCGGTGCGGGACGAGCCCCAGGGCTACGCCGAGGTGCTGGGACGGCGTCACGACGGCGAGGTGATCCCGCTCGAGATCTTCATCGTCCACATCGAGGTGCCGCCCTGCGGCTACGTCCTCACGGTGCGGGACATCACCGTCCGCCGCCAGACCGAGGAGGCGATCCGCGCCCTCGCCTACTACGACGCGCTGACGGCGCTGCCCAACCGGCTCCTCTTCCTCGACCGCCTAGGCCACGCCATCGAGCGCGCCCGCCGCCAGCGCCAGATGCTGGCGGTGATGCTGGTGGATCTCGACCGCTTCAAGCTCATCAACGATTCCCTCGGCCTCCAGCTCGGCGATCTGGTGCTCAAGGCGGTGGCCGAGCGGCTGGTGCGCACCCTCAGGAAGAGCGACACCGTGGCGCGGCTCGGCGGCGACGAGTTCATGGTGCTGCTGCACGGCGTCAACAGCGCCGAGGCGGCGGCGCGGGTGGCCCAGAAGCTGCTCGACTGCCTCAAGCCCTCCTTCACCGTCAACGACCACGAGCTGAGCACCGGCGCCTGCATCGGCATCGCCATGTTCCCCCACGACGGCACCGATCCCGACACTCTGATCAAGAACGCCGACACGGCGCTGTCGCGGGCCAAGGAGCAGGGGCGCAACCACTATCAGTTCTACACCACCGACATGAACGCCGCCGCCTTCGAACGGCTGATGCTGGAGGGCCGCCTGCGCAAGGCCCTGAGCCAGCAGGAATTCGTCATCTACTACCAGCCCCAGGTGAGCCTCGAGACCGGCCGCATCGTCGCCGTCGAGGCCCTCCTGCGCTGGTTCCACCCCGATCACGGCATGGTGCCGCCCTCGGAGTTCATTCCGCTCGCCGAGGAGACCGGCCTCATCGTGCCGATCGGCGAATGGGTGCTGGAGACCGCCTGCGCCCAGGTGAAGACCTGGCACGAACACGGCTTCGGCGAGCTGCGCCTCGCGGTCAATCTGTCGGCCCGCCAGTTCCAGCAGCGCGACCTGCCGGACAAGATCGCCGCCCTCACCGAGCGGCTCGGCTTTCCGCCCGACCGGCTGGAGCTCGAGCTCACCGAGAGCGTGCTGATGCGCGACGCCGCCGAGAGCACGCGCAAGCTGCGCGACATCACCGCCCTGGGCGTCCAGCTCGCGGTGGACGATTTCGGCACCGGCTATTCCTCCCTCGGCTACCTGCGCAAGTTTCCGATCCGCTCCCTCAAGATCGACCGCTCCTTCGTCCACGACATCGGCCACGACCGCACGAGTGCCGCGCTCGCCAAGGCGATCGTCGCCCTGGGCACCAGCATGCAGCTCAAGGTGGTGGCGGAAGGGGTCGAGACCCGCGAGCAGCTCATGCTGCTGCGCGGCTTCGGCTGCCACGAGATCCAGGGTTTCCTGTTCAGCCGGCCGCTGCCGGCCGCCGAACTCTTCGCGCTCCTCCGCGAGGGCCGCCGGCTGTCCCTCGACTAGCCCTCGGTGGCGGCGGCCCGGGGCGGCTTGCGCATGTGACAGCGGCCGATCGAGCCCTCGGCGCAGATGCTCTCGCCGTCGACCCAGCGGGCACCCGAAAGGTCGGCCCGCAGGAGATCGGCGCCGTCGAGACGGGCACCCGTGAGGTCGGCGTCGCGGAGGATGGTCTGGTAGAGCTTGGCCCCGCGCAGATCGGCATTGCGCAGGCTGGCGCCGGTGAGGTCGGCGCTGGTGAGATCGGCCCGCGCCAGATCGGCCCCGTCCAGGATCACGCCGAGCAGCTTCGCCGACACGAACTTGGCCCGCCGGGCGTCCACCTCGCGCAGCACCGAACCGCTGAGATCGGCGCGCTTGAACGAGGAATCGCGCAGCACCGCCCCCGTCAGATCGACATCGGTGAGATCGGCGCCGTCCATCATGCAGCGGCGCCATTCCACCCCCGGCTGGGCGAAATCGGCGCAGCCGGCCCGGGCCTGCGGAGCCGAGATCAGCAGCAGCGGCAGGAGCAGACCGGCGAGGGCGGCGAGGCACCGGCGCGGCGGTGCGAGGGGAGCGGAGCGGATCCGGGTCATAGAAAGCAGATTAGCGCGGCGGGACCGTGGCACAAGGGAGACGGCCCCCCTCAGCTCCGATCCGCCGGCGCCGCCTCGCGAATCTCGCTCCCGAACACCGCCGCGAACCGGCGCGCGAGGGCGGCGTCCACCGCCTCCACCGTGGCGGCGACGCCGAGCGCCGCCATCGAGGTCACCGGAAACTGGCCGAGCCCGCAGGGCACGATGCCCGAGAAGTGGGAGAGCTCGGGATCGACGTTGAGGGAGATCCCGTGATAGGTCACCCAGCGCCGCACCCGCACCCCGAGGGCCGCGATCTTGCCCTCGCCACCCCGGGGCAGCGCCACCCAGATGCCGATCCGCCCCTCACGTCGCTCGCCCCGGATGCCGAACTCGGCGAGGGTGCCAATGAGCCATTCCTCCAGCATCCAGACGAAGCGGCGCAGGTCCCGTCCCCGTCGGCCGAGATCGAGCATCACATAGCCCACCCGCTGGCCGGGCCCGTGGTAGGTGAACCGGCCGCCGCGCCCCACCTCGTAGACGGGAAAGCGCGGCTCCAGGAGATCCTCGGGCCGCGCGCTGGTGCCCGCGGTGTAGACCGGCGGATGCTCGAGCAGCCACACCGTCTCCGGCGCCGTGCCGGCGCGGATCTCCGCCACCCGGCGTTCCATGAACGCCAGGGCCTCGGGATAGGGCACCGGCACCCGGCTGCGGCGCCAGCATACCGGATCGGTTTTGTGCGGGGGGGCCATCTTGAAACCGCTCCTGCCTTTTGCTACCTGCAAGGCCGTCCGTGATGACTAGTGCGGTCGTGGCGGAATTGGTAGACGCGCCAGCTTGAGGGGCTGGTGGGGGCAACCCCGTGGAAGTTCGAGTCTTCTCGACCGCACCAACTCCCGCCTTCGCGGCTTCCGTTCTCCACCACCCACCGGTTTTTCACGAAAAAAAGTTGCCATCCGGCTTGCCGTCGGCGGCAACGGGGGGTTGAGTGCCCCGGATCTCTGCGAGCAGGGAGACGACCCATGTCCGACCGCCTCCGTGACGACGCCCTCGATTTCCATCGCCGGCCCGTCCCGGGCAAGCTCGCGGTCGTCGCCACCAAGCCGCTGGCTACCCAGCGCGACCTCTCCCTCGCCTATTCCCCCGGGGTGGCCGCCGCCTGCGAGGCCATCGTCGAGGAGCCGGCACGGGTCGCCGAACTCACCGTGCGCGGCAATCTGGTGGCCATCGTCACCAACGGCACCGCGGTGCTCGGCCTCGGCGCCATCGGCCCGCTCGCCGCCAAGCCGGTGATGGAGGGCAAGGCCGTCCTGTTCAAGAAGTTCGCCGGCATCGACGCCTTCGATCTCGAGATCGACGCCTCCGACATCGACCGTTTCGTCGAGATCGTGGCCGCCCTCGAGCCCACCTTCGGCGCCATCAACCTCGAGGACATCAAGGCGCCCGAGTGTTTCGAGGTCGAGCAGCGGCTGCGCGAACGGATGCGCATTCCCGTCTTCCACGACGACCAGCACGGCACCGCCATCATCGTCGCCGCGGCCATCGTCAACGCCCTCCATCTCACGGGCCGCACGATCGAAAAGGTGCGGCTGGTGACCAGCGGCGCCGGCGCGGCCGCCCTCGCCTGCCTCGATCTCCTGGTCTCCCTCGGTCTGCCCCGCGAGAACATCCTCGCCACCGACATCGAAGGGGTCGTCTACGAGGGCCGCGAGAAGCTGATGGATCCCTGGAAGGCGCGTTACGCCCGGAAGACGGAGATGCGGACCCTGGCCGAGGCCATCCGCGGCGCCGACATCTTCCTCGGCCTGTCGGCGCCCGGGGTGCTGAAGCCCGAGATGGTGGCCGGCATGGCCGAGCGGCCCATCATCCTGGCGCTGGCCAATCCGGTGCCGGAGATCATGCCGGAGGAGGCGCGGGCGGTGCGGCCCGACGCCATCATCGCCACCGGCCGCTCCGACTATCCGAACCAGGTCAACAACGTGCTCTGCTTTCCCTTCATCTTCCGCGGCGCCCTCGACTGCGGCGCCACTACCATCAACGACGCCATGAAGCGGGCCTGCGTCGAGGCCCTGGCCGGCCTCGCCCGCAAGACCACGCCCGATACGGTGGCGGCGGCCTACGGGCTCGAGAGCCTGTCCTTCGGCCCCGACTATCTGATCCCCAAGCCCTTCGATCCGCGGCTCATCACCGAGATCCCGCCGGCGGTAGCGCGGGCGGCCATGGAATCGGGGGTGGCGACGCGGCCCATCGCCGATCTCGGCGAGTACCGCAACCGCCTCACCCAGCGGGTCTTCAAGTCGGGCTTCCTGATGAAGCCGCTGTTCGAGCGGGCGCGGCGCGAACCGCAGCGGGTGGTCTACGCCGACGGCGAGGAGGAGCGCATCCTGCGGGCGGTGCAGGTGGTCGTGGAGGAGGGAATCGCCCGCCCGATCCTGATCGGTCGGCCCGAGGTGGTGCGCATGCGCATCGAGCGCTACGGGCTGACGCTGCGGCCGGAGGTGGATTTCGAGCTCTGCAACCCGGACAGCGATCCCCGCTACAACGACTATGTCACCTTCTACTTCGAGCGCATGGGCCGCCGCGGCGTCACCCCGCAGATGGCGCGCGAGATCGTGCGCACCCGCCGCACGGTGATCGGCGCCATCATGGTCGCCCGCGGCGAGGCGGACGCGCTGATCGCCGGGCCGGTGGGCGTGTTCGAGAGCCATCTCCGGCACATCGCCGGGGTGCTCGGGATGCGGGAGCGGATGCGCGAGGCCTCGACCCTGCACGCCCTCGTGCTCGACCAGGGGGTGCTGTTCCTGGCCGACACCTACGTGAGCTACGATCCCTGCGTCGAGGACATCGCCGAGACCACCCTGGCGGCGGCCGAGATCGTGCGCCGCTTCGGCATCACCCCCAAGGTGGCGCTGGTCTCTCACAGCAGTTTCGGCAGTCGCGACACCCCCTCCTCCCTCAAGATGCGCGAGGCCCTCGCCCGCATCCGCGCGCTCGCCCCCGAGCTCGAGGTGGACGGCGAGATGCACGCCGATGCGGCGCTGGCCGAGGAGGTGCGACGGCGGATCATGCCGTCCTCCACCCTTCACGGTGCCGCCAATCTCCTCGTCATGCCCGGCCTCGACGCCGCCAACATCGCCTACAATCTCGTCAAGGCGGTGACCGGGGTGGTGTCGGTCGGCCCGATCCTGATCGGCCCCTGCCGGCCGGCCCACATCGTCACCCCCTCCACCACCACCCGCGGCATCGTCAACATGACCACGGTGGCCTGCGTCGACGCCATCGTGCAGCGCCGCGACGGCACGGGGTGAGGCGGTGACGGGGACCGCCTTCGAGGAACGGGAACAGAGCCAGCTCGTCGTCACGGACGCGCTGGTGAGCGAGGTGCGTCAGGCCCTCGAGGAGGGCAATCTCGACCTCGCGGCGGCCCTCACCCGCCCGCTGCACGCGGCCGATCTCGCCGATCTCATCCAGCTCCTCGAACCGGAGGAGCGGCTGCGACTGGTGGCCGCCCTCGGTCCGGACATGGATCCGGACACCTTCAGCTATCTCGACGAGACGGTGCGCGACGAGCTCTTGGAGGCGCTGGGTCCGGAGCGCGCCGGCGCCATCGTCGCCGAGCTCGAGACCGACGACGCCGTCGACATCATCGAGGAGCTCGACGAGGAGGAGCAGCGCGAGATCCTCGAACGGCTGCCGATGCCCGAGCGCATCGCGGTCGAGGAGCAGCTCGCCTATCCCGAGGACTCGGCCGGCCGCCTCATGCAGCGGGACTTCGTGGCGGTCCCCGAGTACTGGCTCGTCGGCCAGACCATCGACTACATGCGCACCACGCCCGGCCTTCCCGACGAGTTCTACGACATCTTCATCGTCGATCCCCGCATGCGCCCGGTGGGCGGGGTACCGGTGAGCCGGGTGCTCAGGAGCCGCCGCTCGGTTCCCATCCGCGAGCTCAAGCTGAAGGAACTGCGCCTCATTCCGGCGACCATGGACCAGGAGGAGGTGGCCTTCCTGTTCCGCCAGTACGGGCTCGTCTCGGCGCCGGTGGTGGATGCCGACGGCCGTCTCATCGGCGTCATCACCGTCGACGACGTGGTGGACGTCATCCAGGAGGAGGCCGAGGACGACATCCTCAAGCTCGGCGGCGTCACCGAGACCGACGTCTTCGCCCGCCCGCTGGAGACGGTGAAGCGCCGCGCGCCCTGGCTCGCCGTCAACCTCGTCACGGCGATCCTCGCCTCGCTGGTGATCGCCATGTTCGAGGAGGCGATCGCGAAACTGGTCGCCCTCGCCGTGCTGATGCCGATCGTCGCCTCCATGGGGGGCAACGCCGCCACCCAGACCCTGACCGTGGCGGTGCGCTCGCTGGCCGTACGCGAGCTCACCCCCGCCAACGCCGCCCGGGTGATCGTCAAGGAACTGCTGGTGGGGACCATCAACGGCCTCGTCTTCCTCGCCGTCGGCATGGTGGTGGCCCTGGTGTGGTTCGGCGACCCCACCCTGGCCCTGGTGTTCGGCCTCGCCATGCTGATCAACCTCGCCACCGCCGCCTTCGCCGGCGTGGTGGTGCCGCTCGTCTTCCACCGCCTCGGGCTCGATCCGGCGGTGGCCTCGGGCGTGTTCGTCACCACGGTCACCGACGTGGTCGGATTCTTTGCGTTTCTCGGGCTGGCCGGCTACTTCCTCCTGTGAAACCGGTGGGCCCCTGCGCGGTGGCCCGCGTCACACGGGAGGAACGGATTCGATGGTCCTGGCCAACACTCCGGCCCTCGATTTCGATCTCGGCGAGACCGCCGAAGCCATCCGCGAGACGGTGGCCGCCTTCGCCGCCGACCGGATCGCACCGCGCGCCGCCGAGATCGACCGAACCAACCGCTTTCCGCGCGATCTGTGGCCGGAGCTGGGCGCCCTCGGCCTGCTCGGCATCACCGTCGAGGAGGAGTACGGCGGTGCCGGCCTCGGATATCTCGAGCACGTGCTGGCGATGGAGGAGATCAGCCGTGCCTCGGCGTCGGTCGGCCTCTCCTACGGCGCCCATTCGAACCTCTGCGTCAATCAGATCCGCCTCCACGGCACCGACGCCCAGAAGCGCCGCTATCTGCCGAAGCTGATCTCGGGCGAGCACGTGGGCGCGCTCGCCATGTCGGAGCCCGCGGCCGGCTCCGACGTGGTCTCGATGCGCACCCGGGCCGAGCGTCGGGGCGACCGCTTCGTGCTCAACGGCCGCAAGATGTGGATCACCAACGGCCCCGAGGCGGACGTGCTGGTGGTCTACGCCAAGACCGATCCCGAGGCGGGATCCCGCGGCATCACCGCCTTCCTGATCGAGAAGGGCTTTGCGGGCTTCTCGACGGCGCAGAAGCTCGACAAGCTCGGCATGCGCGGCTCCGATACCTGCGAGCTCCTGTTCGACGACTGCGAGGTGCCGGCGGAGAACGTGCTGGGCGAGGTGAACGGCGGCGTGCGCGTGCTCATGGGCGGGCTCGACTACGAGCGGCTGGTGCTCACCGGCGGTCCCCTCGGCATCATGCGCGCCGGCCTCGATCTCGTGCTGCCCTACGTGCACGAACGCGAGCAGTTCGGCCGCCCGATCGGCACCTTCCAGCTCATGCAGGGCAAGATCGCGGACATGTACACGGCGATGAACGCCTCGCGGGCCTACGCCTACACCTGCGCCCGCGCCGCCGACCGCGGTCGCGTCACCCGGCAGGACGCCGCCGCCTGCCTGCTGTTCGCCTCCGAGAACGCGGTGCGGGTGGCGCTCGAGACCATCCAGGCCCTGGGCGGCAACGGCTACATCAACGAGTATCCCGCCGGCCGTCTGCTGCGCGACGCCAAGCTCTACGACATCGGCGCCGGCACCAACGAGATCCGGCGCATGCTCATCGGCCGCGAACTGTTCCGGATCACGGAATGACGCCCGGCTATCCCGTGGATCCGTTGCCCATCCGCGGACCTTGGGACGAAGGATATGCGCTGGATCAGCACACACTGTGGAGCGATCTCGTCGGCTATACCCGGGAAGGCAAGGAGGTTTTCGAAACGCAGCGTTCCGTTCTCGGCGAAGCGATCTTCGTCCTCAAGTATCGTGCCGACCGGAGGCCACTCGCGGGGATCGTCCGCACCTTCGCTGCCTTCGTTCGGGAGCGGGACTGGAAAATCGATCTGGTGGTTCCGGTACCGCCGACAACACCGCGCCCTTGGCAGCCCGTCGAGCTGCTGGCATGCGAACTCGCGACGGCCTTGGGCGCGGAAAGCGGTCAATCGGGCGTGCACAGGATCGCGGCCCGTGCGCCGATCAAGGAATTGCGTGGTTTCGACGAGAAGCGCTGCGAGCTCGCGGGCAGCTTTCGCGTGGACGCGGATGTGTTTCGTGGGCGCTCCCTCCTCGTGATCGACGATCTGTACGCCTCCGGCGCGACGGTGCATGTACTGTGCGAAGCGTTGCGCAGTTGCGGCCCGAACCGCCTCCAGGTGCTCGTGGCAACTCGCACACGGAGCAGGCGATGACACGGATCTTTCTCTTCGGTTCCCGGCGCTGTCCGCAGCTCGCCGCGGCTGTCCGAGCCGAACTGGAGCGACTCGTGGAGCAGGGATGCGAGTTCCTCGTCGGAGACGCCAACGGTGCGGACAAGACGTTCCAGCACTGGCTCGCCGAGCGGCACCATGAGGGCGTGCGGGTCTTCTTCGTCGGCAGCCGCCCCCGAAACAATCTCGGGCACTGGCCCGCGCGTCGTGTGGAGACGTCGGCCCGTCCCGGCACGTTCGACTTCTATGCGGCCAAGGACCGGGAGATGTCCCGGCTGGCGGACGAAGGGCTGTGTATCTGGGACGAGGAAAGCCGCGGCACGAGAAGGAACATCGTCGATCTCTCGGCCAGAGCGAAGAAGGTTCTCGTCTACTCGACGAAGCGCCGGGCGTTTCTGCGCCCGGAGGACACGGAGTCCCTCGGCCCGAGCACGGAAACCGGACCCGAACGGACCGAGCAGCTGGCGCTGCCGTGGAGGTGAGACGACGCGGAATGCCCGAGGCCATCGAGTTCTACTTCGAGTTCGCGAGCCCCTACGGCTATCTGGCGAGCCTCCAGATCGACGACATCGCCTCGCGCTACGGCCGCGAGGTGGCCTGGAAGCCCATCATGCTGGGCGCCGCCCTCAAGGCCACCGGCAGCCGGCCGCTCGCCCAGATCCCCATCAAGCGCGACTATTTCCTCCGCGACATCCGGCGCTGCGCGCGGCTCCTCGACGTGCCGCTCACGCTGCCGCCGGTGATGCCCATGAACTCGCTGGCGGCGAGCCGCGCCTTCTGGTGGCTGCACGACGACAACCCCTGTCTCGCGAAACGGCTCGCCCGCGCCCTCTACCGGGCGCACTGGGGGGAGGGGCGCGATCTCTCGACAGCCGAACGGGTGGCGGAGGTGGCGGCCGGCCTCGAGATCGACCCGGCGGCGCTGATCGCCGCCGTCGGCGATCCGGCGATCAAGGCGCGGCTCCGGGAGGAGACGGACCGGTCGCTCGCGCGCGGAGTGTTCGGTTCGCCCTTCGTGATCGTCGACGGCGAACCCTTCTGGGGCGCCGACCGGCTCGAGCAGATGGAACGCTGGCTGGCGACGGGCGGCTGGTGAGCCGATGAGCGTGATCGAGAGCCGCGTCGATACGCGGAGCGCCACCTTCCGGCAGCGCTACGCCCGCAACCGGGCGCTGGCCGAGGAGCTCCGGGCCAAGGTGGCGGAGGCCGCCCGCGGCGGCAGCGAACGGGCGCGACGGCGCCATCTCGCGCGCGGCAAGCTGCTGCCCCGGGAACGGGTGGAGATGCTGCTCGATCCCAGCACCGCGTTCCTCGAGCTGTCCCAGCTCGCCGCCCACGGCATGTACGGCGGCGAGGTGCCCGGGGCGGGGCTCGTCACCGGCATCGGCCGGGTCGCGGGCCGCGAATGCGTGATCGTCGCCAACGACGCCACGGTGAAGGGCGGCACCTACTATCCGATCACCGTCAAGAAGCATCTCCGGGCGCAGGAGATCGCGCGCGACAACCGGCTGCCCTGCATCTATCTGGTCGATTCGGGCGGCGCCAACCTGCCGCACCAGGACGAGGTGTTCCCCGACCGCGACCATTTCGGCCGCATCTTCTACAACCAGGCCACCATGTCGGCGGCCGGCATCCCCCAGATCGCGGTGGTGATGGGCTCCTGCACCGCCGGCGGTGCCTACGTGCCGGCGATGGCCGACGAGACGATCATCGTCCAGGGGCAGGGAACCATCTTCCTGGGTGGGCCGCCTCTCGTGAAGGCCGCCACCGGCGAGGTGGTGACCGCCGAGGAGCTCGGGGGCGGCGACGTGCACACCCGCATCTCCGGGGTCGCCGACCATCTGGCCGAGGACGACCGCCATGCGCTGCGGCTGTGCCGGCAGATCGTGGCCGACCTCGGCCCCGCCGAGCGGACGCGCCTCGATCTGCATCCGCCCCGGGATCCCCTCTATCCGCCGGAGGAGATCTACGGCCTGCTGCCCGAGGATCTGCGGGAGCCGCTGCCGATCCGCGAGGTGATCGCGCGCCTCGTGGACGGCTCGGTGCTCCACGAGTTCAAGCCCCGCTACGGCACCACGCTGGTGACCGGCTTCGCCCGCATCATGGGTCAGCCCGTGGGCATCCTCGCCAACGACGGCATCCTGTTCAGCGAATCCGCACTCAAGGGGGCGCATTTCGTCGAGCTCTGCTGCCAGCGCCGCATTCCGCTCCTGTTCCTGCAGAACATCACCGGCTTCATGGTGGGGCGGAAGTACGAGCACGGCGGCATCGCCAAGGACGGGGCCAAGCTCGTGACCGCCGTCGCCTGTGCCGCGGTGCCCAAGTTCACGGTCATCGTCGGCGGCAGCTTCGGCGCCGGCAACTACGGCATGTGCGGCCGCGCCTACGCTCCGCGCCTCCTGTGGATGTGGCCCAACGCGCGCATCTCGGTGATGGGCGGCGAGCAGGCGGCGAGCGTCCTCGCCCAAGTGCGCCGGGACGCCCTCGAAGCCCGCGGCGAGCGCTGGTCGGCCGAGGAGGAGGAGGCCTTCAAGGCCCCCATCCGCGAGCAGTACGAGACCCAGGGCCATCCCTACTATGCCACCGCCCGGCTGTGGGACGACGGGGTGATCGATCCCGTCGACACCCGCACGGCCCTCGCCCTCGGCATCGCCGCCTCCCTCAACGCCCCCATCC
>JALUAG010000058.1 GCA_027045875.1 Alphaproteobacteria bacterium
GGACGGTCGGCCCGCCGGTGGAGATGGCGTCCCTCGATCGTGTCGGCGCTGTCCGCCCATTCCTGCTGCACCCACATGAGATAGGCGAGGCGCGGACAGTAGACGTATTCGTTGACCATCCGCGCCGGCAGCGGCGGCAGGTCTTCCGGCAGGGGTGGTGCCGGCAGGGGCAGTTCGGGCTGGTCGCGCTCGGACACGGTCTCCGTCCTCCCGATCCGGCAGCATAGCGGCGGCGGGAGGGGAAGGGGACGGAAGCGGCGGTGGGCGGTACGATCCTATGACGCCGCTCCGCCCCAGAGCGCCTCGCCGCGGGTGAAGTTGGGATAGTCGTTGGGCGGATTGCCCAGCCATGCCACCCGGCATTCCACGAGCTCGACCACGCCGTGGGGAGCGAGGCGGGAGCGGTCGGGCCGATCGGCGACGAGCCCCGGGTGCGACAACAGACTGCGAATGGCCGCAGGCCGCGCAGGTGGGCTCCACAGCGGCCAGCGCAGACACAGTCGGCGCGGGGTGGGATCGAGGAAGCCGGGCGCGGTGGCACCTCCGTGCACGGGGTGGAGCGGGAACAGCGGGATCGCGAGGACGGCGAGGCGCACGGCCGCTTCCACCGTCTCTGCCGGCTCCTTTGACGGGTCCTGCCAGCGGAGCGCCCACGAGCGAAACTCGCCGGGGTCCCATCGAAGGGCGAGCGGTGACGGACGCAGGCGCCACGCCTCGAACAGGGTTTCGTCCAGCAGTTCGGAAAGGGTCGGCATGTCGCGTCCGCGTCGGCCGCGGCGCGTCCCCCCTCGGCACCCGTCGAGCCCTCGGGTCACCTCGGCGATCCGCGCAACGAAGTTCTGTCTTGCCGCCGTGGGCTTCGGCAGGAACGGAGTGTAGCGCGTTCCGACCCGCCACATCGGCTTTCGCCCGGGCGTGGCGCGCTCGATGGTGACGCCGAGAAGCGCGGACACGGCTTCGGCCCGGCGCGGGTCCTTCTGGGCCTCCTGCAGCAGCCGGGCTGGATCGTTCTCGCCCGTGAGCCGTCGCGCCATCTCGGCGATGGGCTCGGCCAGCTCCCGGATGCCGTCGATTGCAGCGTCCACGACCTCGGCCCGGTTCGGACTGCCAGCGGTGTCGAGGACCGCGGTCCAGGGCCCCCTGCCGCCCGCCCGACGCCAGAACGCCCGGACCCGCCAGTCGGGTCGCGCACGGTCGAGCGCGCGCAGCAGACCGAGCAGCGCCAGAAAGGCGAGCAGATTGTCGAAGCGCAGCGGGCTCAGCTCGAACGCGCTCATCCGCCGGCCTCCTCCTCGGAAACGCGGTGATCGGCGAGCCGCAGGAGCGCCTCGAGGAAGGCGAGCTGCCACGGGCCGAAGCGCGCCTGCAGCCGCTCCGCGAGCTCGAACCAGAAGGAATCGAGCCGGTGAAGCCCGGGATCGCCGGGGACACGGATATCCCGCCCGTTCGCGAGGATGGCGAAGTCCGCCGCCGCTGCGTCCGTCACGGGCGGAAAGAACGGCCGGCCGTGGCCGTGGTGGGTTCCGACGAGCCAGAGCACCAGCTCGCGCCGCGTCTCCACCTCATCCTCCAGAAGCACATCGACGGCCGCCACCGACCAGCTCTCGTGCCGGATCCCGGCCGGCAGGCCGGCGAGCGCCCGCGCCCGGGCCGGATCGCCGATCGGGTGCGACTTGGCGAGCAGCTCGTCCACCGGGTGCAGACGGTCGCCGCCGCGCAGCAGGATCTGGAAGCGCGGCTCGGCCTTGCCGAGATCGTGCAGGCGTCCGGCGCGGGCGATCGCGTCGCACAGATCTTCGCGAAGACCGACCCGCTGCGCGAAGGCCTCTGCGCATTCGCCCACGCGGTCGAGATGATCGGCGAGCCGGACGGGCGCGGCTGCCGCGAGCGACAGACGGTCGGTCTCGGTGACCGGCTCGCCTTCCGCGCCGTCCCGCGCGGCCGCAACCCGTCGCCTCACCGCCAGCACGCAGCCCGCCGCCGCATCCTCCCCGTACGGCCGTTCGAGCCGGAGGCCGTGTTCGAGCAGCAGCTCCAGCCGGTTTCTCAGCTGCGCGGGCAGATCGGTGCGGGCGAGCAGGTTCGTGATCAGTTCCTCGGCATCCGGGTCGGCGAGCGCCTCGATCTCCTCCCGCACCGGACGCCAGAGGTCCGCGGCCGGGCGCGCATCGTCCGCATCGGGCCAGCTCTCCGCGAGCGCCGGATGCAGCCGCAGCACGAGCCGTCCGCGCTGGCGCTCCGCCGCCTCTTCCGCGAGATCCGTCACCGGCTCGCGCGCGGCCGGGTTCCAGCCGAACCGGTCGCAGCCGCCGTAAGCCGAGGGCACTACCAGCGTGTCGCCCGGCCGGATGTCGTCGGGGAGAACCGGGCCGGTTCCGTCGCCATCGGGGCCGCGCCAGCGAAGCACCCGGCGGGACTCGCGCGCCCTACCGGCTGTCGTTTCGGCCGAGCCCTCGATATCCGCGAGGTCGGCGATCCGGTCTCCGAGCCAGTCCCGGACGGCCGCCAGCGGCAGGTCGAGGGCTTCGAGGGAGGAGGGCGGGAGGGTGGCAACGATCGCCCGCGCGCGGTCGCCGTCCTCGAGGTCCGCTTCGGCGAGGTCGGCGCGCCAGACGATGCGCACCTCCGCCGGACCGGAACGGGGCCCGTGCAGCAGCAGCGCCGGATCGGGTTGTGCCGCCGGGGGCGGAGAGGTGCGCGCGAGGGCTTCGACGTGGACGGGCAGCAGGACCGGCGCGCTCGCCCGCGGGGCCAAGAGCCCGTCGCCGATCTCCGTCTCGTGTGCGCGGAACGCCTCGATGCCGAAATCGACCGTGGCGGTGCCTTTCTTCGCCAGGTCCCGGAGCCACCGCCAGGTCGCGGCCGGTGCGGTCCCGTACACCGGATCGTCCGCGCCCTTCGCGACATCACCCTTGCGCGCGAGGATCACGGCGGGTGCGGTGCCGAGGCGTCCGCGCCGGTCCAGCCGCCCGAACCGCTGGCGCAGCGCGTCGAGCGGAGCGAGTTCGGTGACGAGCGCGTCGAGGTCGAAATCGGCTCCCACTTCCAGGGTCTGGGTGCCGACCACCACCACGGGCGGGCCGTCGGCGGTGCTGTCGGCCGAGAGACGGGCTTCGAGGTCGGCTGCGATCCGTTCGCGATCCAGCGGCCGGATGCGGCCGATGGCGAGCAGCACCTCCACCCCTTCGCCCACCTCCCGACGGAGCCGCTCGTGGATCCTCCGCGCCCGGAGCACACGGTTGACGACAATGCCGATCCGCCTGCGACCGGCATCGAGGAACACGCGGGCTTCGGCCGCGCAGGCGGCAACGAACGCATCCTCCTCGTCTTCGACCTGCCGCAGCCGCGCGGGCTTGGAGGCTCCTGTCCGCCGCCGGATCTCCGCGTTCCCGAGATCATTCGCGTCGAGGCCGAACCCCTCGTCCGCGGCGTCGGCGGCGGTGGCGCTGAGCTGCACCACGGCAAACGGCAGCCCGAGGTCCTCCCCGGCGAGCCCACGCCGCAGATGCCCCACCGCCCGGAGCGTTTCGAGAAACGGCTGCGAAAGGTGGGCTTCGTCGACGAGGTACAGGCAGTCGCTGCCGAGCAGCCCGGCGTGCACCGGCCACATGCGGTTCGAAACGCCGTAGCCGCGGAACAGCAGTCGCGAACCCGCCTGGTCGACGGTCGAAAGGATCACGGTCGGCTGGTGCGGCGTGCGCACCCAGTCCGGATCGAGCGGCATGCCGCCGCGCAGCCGCACGACACCAAGCGGGGGTCCGTCGCCGGCGAGGCCACGGAGCGCGCCTCCCACCGCCGCGCGCGGGCCGTCTCCGGCTTCGCGCAGCTTCGCGGCGATGGTGTGCGCCCGCCGTGCCGCCTGGTCCACCACCAGCCGGCGATCCACCACGTACACCATCCGCACCGGCGCCCGGCGCGGCCTCTCATCTGCCTGCCGGGCGAGATGCCACACGGCGACGTCGATCGCCGCCGTCTTGCCGCAGCCCGTCGGGATGTCGAGAAGGCCGGGCCAGCCCTCGTTCGCGACATGCTCGGCGAGGCGCGCCTGCCAGGGGAACGGATCGTGGCCCCAGAGGGCGCGGAAGAAGGTCGGGAAATCGGGCAGACCGGCCATCGGTCAGCCCTCCTCCCCCAGCGGCAGCATCAACCCGAGACCGAAATGGCGTCCGGCGCCGAGCAGCAGCGGCCCCCGCACCGGCCCATCGAAGCGGATGCGGGCGTGCACCAGCGACCGGGTGCCGAAGGCAGCCCGCACGATCCAGCCGCGACCGGCGCGGTCGTCCTTCGCCCGGCGGTGGGCGAAACTGGTGCCGGGCAGATACGGGTGCGGCCCGGCCTCGATCTCGGCGGGCCCCGGCAGGCCCTGCTGACGGCAGGCGAGGGCGACCTGGGATGCCGGATCGTCGCGCCCCTTCTTCATGTGCCGCGGCAGCACGAGCGGAGTCACGCTGGCGAACCTCCTCGCCGTGCGCAGGTAGCGGCCGGGGCGCAGCGAGGCCCGTTCCGGTGCCGGATCGTGTTCGAGCCGAAAGCTGCCGAAGCGCCCGAGGCGGAGTTGGCCGCCCGCATCGAGAAACCGCCCCACCGCCCGCTCCAGCGCCAGTCGCACCGGATCGGCGAGGCCGTCGTGCTCGGCGGGCAGGACGAGGGCGAGTCCGAACAGCCGGCCGTCCGAATGTGCGAAGCCGGCGTTGGCGAGGGGTACGATGGCGAGATGCGCCGGGTCCTCCGCTCCATGGCCCGAGAGCACGGCGGGAACCGGCTCGTCGGCATGTGCGAGGACGGCCCCGCGCATCGCCTCGGCGACCGGGACGAAGGCTTCGAGCGCCGGCACGGCCGCATCGCGGTAGCGCAGCACGATCCAGCGGCGGCCGAAAGGTGAGACGGCGGGGTCTACCGCGGCTTTGTGGAGGTCGCGATAGGCCGTGGCAGGTCCCGGCTCGGGTCGCCAGCCGTGACCCCTTCCTGTTGCGTGGCCCTCGAGCAGCTCGTCGAGGCGGCCGGGCCAGGGCAGGCGCAAGCGACAGGCGGCCGGCCTGCCCGGGACGAAGCGGGGGTTCGGGGTGCCGGGCTCCTGCAGGAACCGCATGGCGACGAGCGAGCTCGAGTGGCCGAGATAGCTCACCGCCCGTGCGATCCGGTCGAGCGCTCCGACGTGCCGCGCGGTCTCCGATTCGGTGGCCTTCCACCAGAAGCGGACCACGGGCTCGTCCGGCACCATCGCGGGAAAGAACCTCTCCCGGCGTGTGCGCAGCTCCGGCAGCGCCCCGACGTCGTTCGGCGGCACGAACACGGGGGCGACGTCACGCGGGCGGGCGTCGGATGCGTCGAGCACCGGGGCGTCGAGCGCCTCGAGCCAGCGAAGCGCCGCTTCGCCCTCTGGATCGCAACCCTGTTCCGCCCAGGCGCAGACCAGCGCCGAGAAGATGCGGTCCGGGTGCGGCGGCCATTCCGGTTCGTCGCGGGCCGCAACCGAAGCCGCCCGGAAGGCGCCGGTCAGCAGGTGAATGTCGAGGCGGAGCACCGGCTCATTCCCCGCCCTCGTCGGCGGCTTCGCCGGCGAGCGCCCGCCGGCGGCTCTCGGCAACGATGCGCACGAGCTTCGGCTGGGGAGCGAGGCGAAGGGGCTCGTCGCGCCAGGGCAGCCCCGTTTCCTTCGCGGCCTCGACCGCCTCGTCGTAGAGCGCACGGGCGGCTTCGAGATCGAGCGAAAATTCGCGCACGCCGCCGTCGGCATCGAGGATTTCGAACGAGGCGGCACCGTCCGAGACCAGATCGCAGCGCGAGCGGAGGTTGTAGCCGGCGCGATCCTGGGCGGTGACGGCGAGCAATGCCAGCGCCGCGAGCACGCAGCGCGCCGCCTCGTCGCGTTCCGCACCGTTCTCGCCATCGATCGGGAATCTCAACCGGCGCAGCGTCGGCAGGCTGATCACGACGGTATGGAGCGCGTGGTCGACGGTGACACCGAGACCTTCGATGGTAGGCGCGATGTTGCCGTGGTTGACTTCGGAAGGGCGTACGCGCTTCGCTTTTTCCCCACCCTCCTCCTTGGTGAGGCCCCAGCCGGCGGCGCCCTTGTAGATTTCGACCTCGCGGCGGATCTGCAGCGGATCGATGCGGCTGCCGGTGCGTTTGCCGGGGACCGCATCGACGCCGACGATCTCGGAGACGATGGCGCGCGGGAACTTGGCGCCGAGGCCGCCGCCCTGACCGGTCGAGTGCCAGCAGCCGAAGACCAGGGCCGTCGGCGAGAGCTCGAAGATCGCGGTGGCGTTGTCCGGCTTCGCCGCGACGAGCCGCCTGCCCTCGGCGCTGTGCCAGAAGGGCGTGCCGGAGAGCAGGCTGTCGCGGAAGATGGCGTCGAACACCCGGTGCGGCGCCTCCAGCGACGTGACGGCGCCGATGTCCGAAAGATCCACTTCGCCGTCCTTCTGCCCTCCGAAGTCGGTGAGAACGTGGGGGATCCACACCTCGTCCCCGCGCAGGAGTTCGCGCAGGGCGAGTTCCATCCGGTTGGCCTGGCTTTGGACGGAATCGAGCAGCACACAGCTCTTCCGCTCGCCCCCGAACATGCGTTCCTCGAACACGTGCGTCGGTCCACCGTTGTCCGGATAGGTCGGCGGAAACACCTTGTCGCCCGGACCGCCCGCAGGCGCGAGGCGGCGGATACGGCGGACCGCCGCATCCTCCCGGACGGCGTCGCGCAGACCGGCGAGATCGAATACCGGCATTCCGTTTCCTCCCGGAGCATGGCGGGGCCTCGCGGCCCCGGTCGAATATCCGTGCTACCCGCCCACCATACCGTAGAGAATGCCCACCGCGAAAGCGCCGAGGAAGGCGGTGAGGGCGAAGGCGGCGAAACCCAGGGCGAGCCGGCGGTTGCTGCGGGAGAGGTCGGGGGTCGTGGTGGCGGCGGGGCGGCCGCCGCGTCCGGCGAGGGCGCGCAGCAGGCGGCGGGTCTCGTCGCGGCCGAAGCGATGGATGACGATGAGGGCCGCCAGCACGCTCATCATGCTGCTGGGGATCCAGATGGTGATGCCGCCCATCTGCTGGTCGGCGAGGGGCGTGTAGCCGAAATGCAGTCCGCCCTCGCCGTAGGCGGGATAGAGGATGCCGCCGGTGAAGGTGGTGGAGGCGCCGAGCAGGATGTTCGAGAGGATGACGAAGCAGAGCATGGCCGCCCGGGCGCCGAAGCGGAGGCCCTGGGGCGGCGGGCGCAGATCGAAGATCCGCCACCAGAAGAGCAGCCCCGCGGCCAGCATGCTGATGTGCATGGCGTAGTGCACGCCGGCCCGTCGCAGCGCCAGTTCGTGCAGATAGGGGATCTGCCAGAGGTAGAGGGAGCCGATGAAGAGGAGCGTCAGCGGCACCGGCCCGAGCAGGGGCGCGATCAGCCGCCGCGGTGCGGAGGCGCCGGCGAGCGGGGCCAGCATCTGCCGGCGCAGGAGGGACGGCAGGCCGGCCACGAGCAGCGCCTGCGGCGCCGACAGGGCGAGCAGCATGGGCCCGATCATGCGCAGCAGCAGGTGCTGGATCTGGTGTACGAAGAAGAGTTCCCCGGCGAGCGCGTCCACCGGCGACTGGAGGGCGAGGAACAGGGCGGTGAGACCGCCGAAAAAGCCGAGATGGCGCAGCCGCGAGGGCGGCTGCCCGGCATCGCGGCGGCGGCGCAGCCCGGCGAGATACAGGACCGCGAGGAGCAGCAGCGGGATCGCGATGTCCGGGGTGACCGGCCAGGCGCCGGCGGGGTCGGCGCCGTCGGCCAGGACATGGGCGCCCGCCGGTCGGCCGGCGAACAGGAACGGAAAGGCGACCGCCGCGCGCATGGCGGAACGGAAGCCAACGTTCGACGACCACGGACGCACGGCGACCACCTCCCGGCCCGCTATTGTCCTTCGCGACGGAGGTTGTAGGCTTCCGGCATGGCGGGTCAACGTCGCGGGGGAGCGGACGGCATGTACGGTTGGCGGGGACGGATCGGCCTGCTGGTGCCCACCGGCAATTCGGTGATGGAGCCCGAATTCCAGCGCATGGCGCCCGAGGGGGTGACCACCCACGCCAACCGGGTGGAGCTTCGGGACGTGACCCCGGAGAGCCTGCGCCGGATGGAGGCGGATACGGCGCGGGCCGCGCGCGGCATCGCCAGCGTGCGGGTCGGAGTGATCGCCTTCGGCTGCACCTCGGGCAGCTTCGTCGGCGGCCGCGGTTACGATGAGAGGCTGCGGCGGCTGATCGAGGAGGCCACCGGGGTTCCGGCCACCACCGCCAGTGGCGCCGTGCTGCGGGCGCTGCGTCTCCTCGGGGTGAGACGCATCGCGCTGGTTACGCCCTACACCGAGGAGGTAACGCGGCTCGAGGTGGCCTTCCTTGAGGCCAACGGCTTCGAGGTCACGGCGTCCAGCGCGGGCGGCCTCGTGGAAGTGGCGGACATGCAGGAATGCCCGCCCTGGACGGCCTACCGGCGCGCCCGCGAGGTGGACGATCCCCGCGCCGAGGCGGTGTTCGTCTCCTGCACCGGCTTCCGGACCATCGAGATGATCGCGGCGCTGGAGGCCGATCTCGGCAAGCCCGTGGTGACCTCCAACCAGGCCCTGTTCGCGGACTGCCTGCGCATCCTCGGGATCGGCGAGATCGCCGGGGATTTCGGTTCGGTCGTCTCGCGCATGATCGCCGAGCGGCCTCGGGAGCCGGCGGACGCCGCCGACTGACCCCCGCGACATGCTGCGGCATCGTCGCGGGGCGCTTTGCCTCGGTCGCGGGAGGGTGTAGGAAGCCGCCGGCCGTGCGCGGAGCACGGTCGGGGTTCCCTCGTGGCGGGAGCAGGCACCGATGACCAACGTCGCCGTGGTCGGCGCCCAGTGGGGCGACGAAGGCAAGGGCAAGATCGTCGACTGGCTGTCCGTCCGGGCCGACGTGGTGGTGCGTTTCCAGGGCGGGCACAACGCCGGCCACACGCTGGTCATCGACGGCCGCACCTACAAGCTGTCGCTGCTTCCCTCCGGGGTCGTGCGGCCCGGCAAGCTGTCGGTCATCGGCAACGGGGTGGTGATCGACCCCTGGGCGCTGCTGGCCGAGATCGAGACGCTCCGCGGCCAGGGCGTCGCCGTCTCGGGCGAGAACCTGCGGATCGCCGAGAACGCGCCGCTCATCCTGCCGCTGCACAGCGAACTCGACCGCGCGCGCGAACGGGCGCGGGCCGAGAGCCGCGAGGGGACCGGCAAGATCGGCACCACCGGACGCGGCATCGGCCCCGCCTACGAGGACAAGATCGCGCGCCGGGCGATCCGGGTCTGCGATCTCGCCGACCGCGCGGTGCTGGAGGCCAAGATCCACGAGCTGCTCCTTCACCACAACGCCCTGCGGCGGGGCTTCGGCATCCCGGAGGTGGACGGCGACGAGCTCCTGGAGCGGCTCTCGGCCCTCGCTCCCCGGCTGCTGCCCTTCGCGGAACCGGTGTGGATCCGCCTCGCCGAGCTCAAGCGCGCGGGCCGCCGCATCCTGTTCGAGGGGGCGCAGGGGGCGATGCTCGACGTCGACCACGGGACCTACCCCTTCGTCACCTCCTCCAACACGCTCGCCGCCCAGGCGGCCCTGGGTTCGGGCGTGGGGCCGGACAGCGTCGGCTACGTGCTCGGCATCTGCAAGGCCTACACGACGCGGGTCGGTGCCGGCCCCTTTCCGACCGAGCTCGCGGACGAGACCGGCCGCCGGCTCGGGGAGCGCGGCAACGAATTCGGCACCGTCACGGGACGGCCGCGGCGCTGCGGCTGGTTCGATGCGGTGCTCGTGCGCCAGGCGGTGCGTCTCGGCGGCATCGACGGGCTCGCCCTCACCAAGCTCGACGTGCTCGACGGTTTCGACAGGCTCAAGGTCTGCACCGCCTACAACCTCCAGGGGCAGCTCCTGCACCATCTGCCGGCGGGCATGGCGGCCCAGGCGGCGGCGAAGCCCGTCTACGAGGAGCTCGAGGGTTGGCGGGAAAGCACGCGGGGCGCGCGGAGTTTCGCCGAGCTCCCCGCCAACGCCGTCAAATACGTGAAACGCCTGGAGGAACTGGTGGAATGTCCCGTGGCCCTGCTTTCCACCAGCCCCGACCGGGACGATACCATCCTCGTGCACGATCCCTTCGCCGACTAAGCGCAGCTCCCGTTTGACTTGCGCCGGCGCCGTGCCATTCTGCGGGCGGCCGAGGCGGAGCACGCTCCGTTCTCGCCGGTTTCCGATCAGGGAGGATCAAGGCATGGGCATCTTCAGCAGATGGACGCGTCGTCGGTTCATGGGCAGTGCGGCCGCCGCCGGTCTCGCCGGCGGGCTCGGTCTGCCGCGGCTCGCACGGGCCGGTCTGCCGCCGGTCAAGGCGCCGAAGCGTTGGGACATCGACCTCACCTACTTCCAGGACAGCAACTGGCTGCACGCGCCCCTCTGGCTGTCCCCCATCTTCAAGAAGGACGCCGGCGTCGGCATCAAGTCCCGGGAGATGTATTCGGGCGGCGACACGGTGGCCAAGGTGCTGCCGCAGCTCCTGTCCCGGCGCGCCCGCTTCGACTGGGTGCAGTTCCCGTCCCTGTTCTTCGGCACCTTCGCCGAGACCGGCATGCTGGAGCCGCTGGACGACTATCTGGCCCAGTACGAGGGTTCCGAGGACTATCTGAAGTGGGTGATGCCGGCCTACGGCGAGTTCTATTCGAAATGGAACGGGAAGACCTACGGTCTCGTCGTGGACGGCGACATCCACGTCTTCCACTACCGCCCCAGCTACTTCAACAATCCGGAGCTCCAGAAGAAGTTCTCCAAGCGGTTCCAGCGTGAGCTCGAAATCCCCAAGACCTGGCGCGAGTTCATCGACACCGCCCAGTTCTTCACCGAAGAGCTCTCGAGCCAGGGCATCTACGGCACCTCCATCGTCGTCAATCCGCCCAATTTCGGCTGGGGGTTCTGGTTCAACATCGCGGCCAGCATGGGGGTCAACTACTTCGACGAGAACATGAACCCCACGATCAACACGCCGGCCGCGGTGGAGGCGCTCGATCTCTACAAGGAGATCATCCGCTGGGGACCGCCCGGGCGCGAATCGATGGACATCGACCAGACCATCCAGCGCTGGCAGGCGGGTGCCGACGTGATGTCCATCTGGTGGATCGACCTCTCCGAGTTCACGGTCCAGCAGCAGGGACCGGAGAAGGCCGAGGACCAGGCGACGGCGATCATTCCCGGCACACCGCTCGAGGACGGTACCATCCGCAACCGCGCGATGTCGCTCTGGTGCCGCACCCTGGCCATTCCCAAGAACATCCCCGACGACATCAAGGAAGCGGCCTTCTACTACATCTATCGGATGTCGCATCCGGAGGTGTCGGAATACATCGTCGCCGATCCGTTCTGCGGTTCCGATCCCTTCGGCGCCACCCATTTCGGCGAGGAGGCGGCCCGCAAGTACCTGGAGCCCAACCCGCAGCGGGGAACCTCCGATCTCTGGCCGACCAACGAAGGTATCTTCAAGACCATGGAGACGGCCGTCAATCACCTCGCCGGCAACGAGGCCTGCGTGAAGGTGGGCTATCCGCAGTTCTACTGGGAGGGCACGCCCGAGCTCGCCGACGCCCTCGGTCGCAACATCTCGAAGGCGGTGGTGGGCCAGCTCACCTCCCAGCAGGCCCTCGACGAGGCGGCCGAGGAATGGGTCAAGATCGTCCAGAAACTCGGCATCGACAACCAGAAGCGCCAGTACCGGAACTTCATCGAAGGGGCGCGCAAGCTCGGCTACAAGATCTGAGGCGCGGACCGGAGGCCCGCGGACCCGGCCGGTCCGCGGGCCTCGCCGGCGGCGCGAGAGGCGCTCGCCCGAGAGGCACTCAGAACAGCAGGTCGAACAGTTCCTCGACCCGCTCCCAATGCTCGGTCTGCGGGTTCTTGAGGCCGGGATCGAGGATCTTGAAGGCGTGGGCCAGGGCCACCGTGAGGCCGCCGGTGATCTCGGGCAGCTTCTCCTCCACCTCGGCGGCATAGGCGAGCTCCAGGGGCGGCAGGGTCGCCAGCATCTCCAGCACCGGTTCCAGCGCCACCGCCACCTCGTATCTGCGGAACTCGTGGATGCGCTCCTGGAACCCCTTGGTGATCGGCAGGTCGTGGGGCCGGATCACGTCGCGACCGTTGGCCTTGGCGCGGGCCACTGCCACCACCAGCATGTCGTGCAGCTTCTGGTTGACGAAGCCGGCGAGTCTCCGGACGTCGTTCTTGTCGATGTCCAACGAGGCGGCGAGGCGGAACAGCCGCTCGAAATGTTTGACACCCTCGACCTGCATACCGGTTCTCCTCGTTGCGGGTTGCCGCCTTTCGGCTCCCTGGCCGAGCCTCAGGTAGGGAGCCGGTGCCGACCGCACAAGGAGGCGGGACGGGTGGCCGCGCTCAGTCGTCCGATTCGCCCTCCTCGTACAGCGCCGCCCGGCCGAGCCGGTCGAGGCAGAGTTCCGCCGTCCAGGGAAGCATCAGCGAGCCGCAGCGGGAATCGCGGTAGATGCGTTCGAGGGCGAAGCTCTTCAGCATCGACTGGCCGCCGCAGGTACGGATCGCGAGCTGGGCGAGCTCGTTGGCGTTCTCCATCACCGTGTACTGCGCCGCCCAGGCGCGCATGACCTGCTCCTTGGAGGGATCGATGCGGGCGTCGTCGAGCGCCTTGACCCAGAGCGCCTTGGTCTGCTCGAGCATGATCCGCATCTGCGCCACGGCGAGCTGCTTCGTCGGATACATGCGCCGCTTGACGGGGGGCATGCCGGGCACCTCGCCGCGAAGATAACGCACGGTGAAATCGTAGGCCGCCTGGGCGAGGCCCATGTAGGAGGGGGTGAGGGTCATGAACATGTGCGGCCATCGGGTGGCCGCCTGGTAGTAGGCGCCCCGTGGCATGAGCTGCTCGTCCTCGCCGACGAAGACCTCCTCGAACAGGAGATTGCGGGAGACGGTCCCCCGCATGCCCAGGGGATCCCATTCGCCGACCACCCGTACGCCCGGGGCGTCGCGCGGCACCGCCAGATAGAGGGTGTCGCGGCGCCGGAGCCGGCCGTCCTCCCGCGCCTCGGTGCACAGCACGCCGTAGTAGTCGGCATGTCCCGCCAGCGAGGCGAAGATCTTGCGGCCGTCCACCACCCAGCCTCCCTCCACCCTGCGGGCGGTGGTCTGGAAGGCGGCGACGCCGGCCGCCGCGGCGCCCCCTTCCGAGAAGGGCTGGGCGTAGACCTTGCCCTGCTCGACGATGCGCCGGTAGTGGATCGCGCGCCTGCGCTCGTGCTCGGCCCGCTCTTCGGCGGTCATCTCGAGATCGTCGGCGAGGCGTCCGGTCCACAGGCAGGAACAGACGTGCATGTTGAAGGTGAGGGCGGTGGAGCCGCAGTAGCGGCCGATCTCCGCCGCCGCCAGCATGTAGGTCTTGTAGTCGGCCCCGAGCCCCCCGTAGGCGGTCGGCACGCAGAAGCCGAGCAGACCGCTCTGCCGGAGATCCTCGTAGTTCTCGACCGGAAAGCCGGCCTCGCGGTCGTAGCGGGCGGCCCGCTCCCGGAACCGGCTTTGCCCCAGCTCGCGGCACAGGGTGGTGAGCTCGATCTGCTGCGGGGTGAGGCCGAAGGCCTCGGCGTCGAACATGGGGGCGTCGGGTTCCATGGGGGCCTCCGCTCAGGAATGGTCGGCGAGAAAGCTGTCGAGGACGCGCTCGAAGGCGCGCGGGCGTTCGAGCGGCAGCAGATGCCCGGCTCCGGCGATCTCCACGAACACCGCGGTCGGGATGCGCTGGGCCATCCGCCGCATCATCTCGGGCGGCGCATTGCGATCCCTGCCGCCCGCCACCACCAGGACCGGCATCCGATAGGAGGCGAGCGCGTCCCGCCGATCGAAGGTGACGAGGCATGCCATCGCCGCCCGATAGGCGGTCTCCGGTACCCGGCGCATGCAGGCCACCGCCAGCGCCACCCCTTCCGGGTCCGGATCCTCGCCCACCAGCGAGGCGACGATCTCCGGCGCCAGATCGGCCAGGCTCCGGCCGGCATCGAGCGGTCCCAGGCGCTCGGCCAGGAAACGCTTCTGGAAGTCGCCGTCGAGACGCCCGAAGGCGGGGCTGGTGGCCACGAGCGTCATCGAGGCCACCCGCCCGGGAAAGCCGGCGGCGAACTCCTGGGCGATCATGCCGCCGATGGAATGGCCGACGAGATGGACCTCGTCGATGCCGTGTCGATCGAGGAAGGCGGCCAGCGCGCCCGCGAGCCCGCGGAAGGTGAGCGGCGCGAGCGGCGGCGAGCCCCCGTAGCCGGGCATGTTCCAGGCGAAGGCGCGGAAGCGGTCGCCGAAATGGTCGAGTTGGTGGCGGAAGGCCTCGGCACCGCCCCCGATGCCGTGGAGGAACAGGAGCGCCGGGCCGGCCGTGCCCGAGGCGAGGAAGGTGACCTCGGGGCTCACACCAGCGGCTCCTGGAGCGCGCCCTCGCGCACGACCACCCGATCGTCGAGGCGGATGGTGCAGCCGCGCACCGGGATGTCGAAATGGCCCTGGGTGTAGCGGCCGGCGAACTCGTTGGCGCCGGTGGAGAACAGGAAGTTGCCGGCAAAGGCACGGATCTCGGTGCCGTTGGTCTCCCGCTGGTCGTACATGGCCAGCGCCTCGTAGCGGGCACCGGGGTTCATGCCGAAGCCGACGTGGCTCACCGCATAGGCCTCGCGGTCGCCCCAGGCCGCCAGATAGCGGCGCATGAGCTCGGCATCGGTGCCCTCGCCCTCGATCGCCGTCACATAGTCGTCCTCGAGGGTGAGCCGCACCGGGCTCTCGAGATAGCGCTTGAAGGTCAGGTTGACGTCGCCGCGGTCGAGGACCAGCGTGCCGTTGACCGTGCCCGCCCGCGGAAAGCTGACGACGACGCCTCCCGGCCAGTGGGCCACCGTTTTGGGCCGGTCGCAGTAGCCCCAGACCCCGACCGTGACCGCCCCCTCCATGTCGATCGCGAGATCGGTGCCGGCGCGCGATGTCACCGTCATGCGGCGGGCCTCGCGGCAGAGTTTCACCGCGGCGCGCACCTTGGGCTCGAGGGCCGGGTCGGGCACCAGCCGTTCGAGCGCCTCCGGATGTTCGTTGGAGATCATCAGGAGACGCGCGCCGCCCTCGAGGATGGCGGGCAGTTCGGGCGCGTGCAGCAGCCCCTCGACGGTGAGATCGACGATCAGGCCGGAGCTCCGCAGCGCCGCCAGCACCGCGGGATGATGGCGCAGGCTGTGGGAGGCGCCGGTGGAGCGTACCGGCACGGGCGCCGTCTGGGGCGGGGTCGGCACGGAGATGTGGAACGGCCGGGTGCCGAGGCGCAGCAGGGCGAGCTCGGCGAGATGGAGGTTGAGCTCCCGCGACTGGGTCTCGGAGAGGATCGCCACCGGCTCCCCGGGTTCGGCCTTGCACAGCGCGAAGACCCGCTCGAAGGCGTCGATCCATTTGGCTTCGATGCGATCGGCGAACATGGCTACGGCTCCTCCCCGGACGCGGCCCTTCCCATATCATGACAAAGATCTATGAAAAAGAATATTTTTATGGTTCAAGCACCCCGCCGAGGGGAGACGCGCCCATGCGCTTCGTGGACGGCTACCTGCCCTATCTGCTCGCCCGTGCGAGCCATCTCGTCTCCGGCGGATTCCACGCCGAGTTGCATCGCCGCGGCGTGCCCGTGGGGGTCTGGCGGGTGCTGGCGACGCTCGCCGACGGGGAGCCCTTCACCGTCGGCGAGCTGGCCGAACGGGTGCTGATGAAGCAGCCCACCCTGACCAAGCTCGTGGACCGCATGGAGGCCGACGGGCTGGTCCGCCGCCGCGAAGTGCCGGGCGACCGACGCAAGGTCCGGGTGGCGATCACCGCCCGCGGGCGGGCGCTCCTGGAGCCGCTCCTGGCGGCGGCGCGCCGCCACGAACGGGAGATCCTCGCGATTGTCGCGCCGGAGGAAGCGGAGCTCCTCAAGCGGACCCTCGCGCGACTGATCGCGGCGCTGGCACCGGCGCCCTCAGCGGGCGAGATGGAGGAGGATCACGCCGAGGGTGACGACGCCCGCGGAAAGCAGGCGGACGCGGCCGAAGGGCTCGCCCAGTAGGCGGACGCCCAGCCAGGCGGCGATCACGACGCTCGTTTCCCGGACCGCCGAGACATAGGCCATCGGCGTCACGCTCATGGCCCAGATGACGAGGGCATAGGCGAGGGTGGACATCACCCCGCCGCCCACGGCCGGCAACCACGAGCGGCCGCTGCCGAAGAGCAGGAGCTCGCGCCGCCACCAGAGGACGAACAGGCCGAAGGGCAGGGCTTCGAGCAGGAACAGCCAGGCGATGTAGTGCCAGGCGGTCTGGGAGGCGCGGGCGCCGAGCCCGTCGCTCAGGGTGTAGACGGCGATGGCGCTGCCGGCCAGAAGGGCGCTCGTGACGGCCCGCCGGTCGCGCCGCCAGCGGCTGCCGGCGAAGGCCAGGGAGACGATGCCGGCGGCCACGAGCGCGATCGCCAGCACGCCGCCGGGGCCGAGGAGCTCCCCCGCCAGGGCGGCGCCACCCACCGCCACGAGCGGCGGCGCGAGACCGCGGGCGATGGGATAGACCTGGCTCAGATCGCCGGTCTCGTAGCCGCGGGCGAGGGTGGCGTAGTAGACGGTATGGGCGAGGATCGAGCTCACGAGCCAGGGCCAGGCCGCCGCCGGCGGCGGGGCCAGGACGAGGGCGGGGCCGAGGGCCAGGGCGCTGCCGGTGAGCATCACCACCGCCACCCGCAGCCAGGGATCGCCGCCCTGCTTGACGAGGGCGTTCCAGCCGGCGTGGAGGAAGGCGGCGGCGAGGACGACGGCGAAGACGAAGGGGCTCACGGGCGCTCCTTGGCCGCCCGCCAGGCGGCGAACCGCCGCCGGCTCTCCTCGCTCGCCGGATAGAGGCCGGGCAGTGCGCGGCCGGCCCGCACCTCGAGGCTCACCCATTCCTCGTAGAGGGTCATTTCCGCCGCCTCCTCCGCGATCTCGGCCGCCAGATGGCGGGGGATCACCACCACCCCTTCGCCGTCGCCGACGAGGATGTCCCCCGGATAGACCGCGACCCCGCCGCAGCCTATGGGCAGTCCGACGTCGGCGGCATGGTGGAGGATGGGGCCGGTGGGTGCGGAGGGACGTCGGTGGTAGGCGGGAAAGCCCAGCCGGGCGATCGCGGGCGTGTCGCGAAAGCCGCCGTCGGTGACGATCCCGGCTACCCCGCGGACCTTGAGCCGGGTCACCAGGATGTCGCCGGCCGAGGCAGCGCGGGCGTCCCCGCGGCTGTCGATCACCAGCACCTGGCCGGGCGGACAGTGCTCGACGGCGTAGCGCTGCGGATGATCGGGGTCGCGATAGGCCTCGAGGAGGTCGATGTCCTCCCGCGCCGGAATGAACCGCAGCGTGTAGGCCTCGCCCACCATCGGCGTGGCCGAGGGATTGACGGGATGGACGTCCTGCAGGAAGCAGTTCCGGAACCCCCGCTTGAAGAGACAGGTGGTCAGGGTGGCGGTGCTCACCCCTTCGAGGATCTCGCGGCAGGCCTCGTCGAGCATGGTTCGCTCCTCCCCGGTCGATGTCGGGCCGTGGGGCGCGTCCGGCCGACGGGCGCCTCTAGCACGAAAGCGCGGGTGACGGCAGGGGGGCGGGAATCCGGAGGCGCGCCGTTTTTTCTTGCGCTTTGCGGTGGCCGGGGCAGATTCACGGGCATCGCGCGGCTTTGGGCCGTCGCGCCCGGGAGACGGGATGAACGAGACCGCGGCGCCCTCCTTCGCATCCCTCGCCGAACTGGCCGAGCTCGGAGAGACCAGCCGGCGCGTCCTCGAGCGGCTGGCGGTGGCGCCGGCCGGGGACGATGAATTGCGGATCCCCGATCCCGACGACATCGCCCGCACCTTCGCCGAGGCGTCCCGCCTGCTCGCCGCCGATCCCGAGCGGGTCCTGCGCCAGCAGGGCCACTGGTGCCTGGAGATGGCCGATCTCTGGCGCTATGCGGCGGCCCGGGCCGCCGGCGAGGCGCCGGAGCCGGTGGTACCGCCGGAACGGGGCGATCGGCGGTTCGCCGATCCCGCCTGGCAGCAGCTCCCGGCCTTCGACGTCGTGCGCCAGGCCTATCTCGTCACCGTCCGACGGCTGCGGGCGCTCTACGCCGATCTCCCGGGCCTCGACCGGCAGGCCCGGCGCAAGCTCGATTTCTATCTGCGGCTCTACCTCAACGCCATCGCCCCCTCGAACTTCCTCGCCACCAACCCGGTGGCGCTGCGCGAGGCGGCGGCGACCGGCGGGCACAGTCTCCTGCGCGGCCTCCGGCAGCTGCTCGAGGATCTGGAACGGGGGGAGGGGCGGCTCCGCATCCGCAGCACCAGGGAGGATCTGTTCACCCTCGGGGTCGATCTGGCGACGACCCCGGGCAAGGTGGTGTTCCGCAACGAGCTCATGGAGCTCATCCAGTACGCGCCCGCGACCGAACGGGTGCACCGGCGGCCGCTCCTGATCGTGCCCCCCTGGATCAACAAGTACTACATCCTCGATCTGCGGCCGCGGAACAGCTTCGTGCGCTGGGTGGTGGAGCAGGGCATCACCGTCTTTCTGATCTCCTGGGTCAATCCGGGACCGGAGCTCGCCCACAAGAGCTTCGAGGACTATCTGTCGGAGGGCCCCATCGCCGCCCTCGACGCCATCCGGACCCAGCTGGGCGGCCGCGCCGGCTGCAACGTTCTGGGCTACTGCATCGGCGGCACCCTGACCGCCTGTCTCCTGGCCTGGCTCGCGGCACGCGGCGAGCGCCGCATCGGCGCCGCCACCTTCCTCACCGCCATGACCGACTTCTCCGAGCCGGGCGATCTCGGCGTGTTCATCGACGACGCCCAGCTCGCCCGCCTCGAGCGCCACATGGAGACCTGCGGCTGTCTGGACGCGGCCTACATGCAGACGGTGTTCAGCCTCCTGCGGGACAACGATCTGATCTGGAACTTCGTGATCAACAACTATCTGCTCGGGCGCGAACCGCCCCCCTTCGATCTCCTGTTCTGGAACGCCGACGGCACCCGCATGCCCTGCATGATGCACCGCTTCTATCTGCGGAAGTTCTATCTCGAGAACCGGCTGGTGGAGCCGGGCGGTATCACGCTCCTGAGCGAATCGCTCGATCTCGGTCGCATCACCCTTCCCTGCTATTTCCTCGCCACCCGCGAGGACCATATCGCCCCCTGGGAGAGCATCTATCGCGGCGCCCGTCGCTTCGGCGGTCCGGTACGCTTCGTGCTCGGCCAGTCGGGCCATATCGCCGGTGTCGTCAATCCGCCCGTCGCCGGCAAGTACGGGTACCGGACGCACGGCCGCCCGCCCGCCGAACCCGCGGATTTCCTCACCCGCGGTCGCCGTCACGACGGCTCTTGGTGGCCCGACTGGATGCGCTGGCTGCGGCGACGCAGCGGCGCGCTGGTGCCGGCGCGCGATCCGGCCGCGGGGCCGCTCACACCGCTCGACGAGGCGCCGGGAAGCTACGTGCGGCAGCGGGTGGCGGCCGCGGAGCGACCATAGCGATGTATGATCGTTGCCGAGGTGCAACAGGAATCGCCATTGCCGGTGGAAAGCCGGAATAATCACGGGTGGGGGGCGTCTTTGCAGTGCACACGTCAGCCGGAGCCGGGAGGGTTCGCTCGTGACTGCAGGTCGCAATTGGTTCGGGGATTTCGAGAGGCGGCCACGAGGGACGTGTTCCGGAGCCGGCGGGCGGGTGCTCGTTTACCGCCCAACTGCCTGGCTCCGCCGGTTCGAACCGGCGGAGCATTTTTTCGCGAGGACGGGAAAGGGAGTGCGTGCTCTTGGCTGACCGCATGAAGTCGACGGCGCGAATCGGCCGGGAGGAGACCGCGGCGGATCCGCTTCCCGGCGGCAGCGATCGGCGCCGTGCGAGGGACGCGGTCGGTGAGGATCTGGTCCAGCATGTGACGGCGTTGCGGCGGTACGCGCTCCTGTTGATCGGCGACCCCAGCGAGGCGGACGATCTGGTCCAGGAGGCGCTCACCCGGGTGCTCGTTCATACCCGGGCGTGGAAGCCGGTACGCGACCTTCGCGCGTATCTGTTTACGACGTTGCACAACGTGTTCGTCGACGGTCATCGGCGCCGGCGTATGCTGCGTGACGACATTCCGGTGGATTCCCTCGCCGGTCGTCTCGCGACGCCGCCTTCGCAGATGGACCGTCTGGAGTTGCGTGATCTCGCCAAGGCCCTCGGCAAGCTGCCGATCGAACAGCGCGAGGTGGTGCTGCTGATCGGCCTCGAGGGCATGAGCTATCGGGACGCCGCGCGGGTGCTCGGCGTGCCGATCGGGACCATCATGTCGCGCCTTTCACGCGGGCGGGAGGCCCTGCGCCATCTCACCCACCGCGGCGCGGCACTCAAGCTGCGTGTGGTCAAATGAGCTGGTTCATGTTCACTCGCGACAGGCCGGTCGAGGAGGCCGATCTCCAGGCGTGGGTCGACGATCGACTGACGCCGGCGCGACGGCGAGCGGTGGAGGCGCATCTCGCCTTCCATCCCGAGGATGCGGTGCGGGCGCAGACCTATCGCGAGCAGCGGCGGCTGCTGGCCGAGCTGGCGGAAGGTCTCCCGTTCGAGGATGCGCGGGACTTCCGTCCCGAGCTCCTGGAGGCGCTGGCGGCGCGGCTCGATCGCGGGCGGCGCGTGCGCCGGACGGCGATGGCCGCGACCGTGGCCGGCCTGCTGGCGGTGGGCGGCGCCACCAGCTGGTACGGCATGGCGACGCGGACGGCCGATCCCCCCATCACCCAGGCGGCGGTCCCGGATCTGCTGTTCGATCCCTCGAACTTCACCAACATCGAGGAGGTGGCGGCGGAGGAGGACTCGATCGACTGGCTGGGCAAGCACCTCGTCGGTCGCTCCCTGCGCCGGCCCGATCTCGCCACCCTGGGGCTGCGCTTCGTGCGCGGATCGGTGCTGCGCAACCTGCAGACGCCGGCCATCCGCCTCGTCTACGAGGACGAGCGGGGCAGCAAGCTCTACATCTTCGTCGGCGTGGTGCGGGGCGAGGAGGAACCCGCCTTCGGCATCGTGCCGGAGGGCTACGTCTCGCTGCAATGGCGCAGCGGGCCGGTGGTGTTCGCGCTCATCGCCCCCTCGGACAGCCCGCAGCTCGTCTACGCGATGGAGCTGGTGAGCGCCAGCGTCGGCGACGAGCAGTCGCAGCCCATGGAGGCGGCGGCGGTGGCGCCGAGCGAGGAGACGCCTGCCGCCGAGCCGCTCGAGAAGGTGGCGGTGCCGCCGGCCGACGGCGAGCCGGCGCCGATGCCGGCGGCCACCGACAGCCCGCCGACGGTGGTGCCGCAGGGTGGCGAGGAATCGCCCACGAAGCCGCTGTGACGGCGGGGGTCAGCCGCGCGGAAGGGGCTCGAGCAGGGCGCGCGCCGCCCGCTCGATGATCATCACGTCATAGGCGAGGAGCAGAAAACGGTAGCCGCGCGCCACGAGCGCCCGCGCGCCCTCGGCGTCGCGCGCGAGACCGCCCAGCACCACCGGCGAATCCGCGATCACCCGCTCCGCCGCGGCGACCGCCTCCAGAAAGGCGGGGTCCTCGAACCGCCCCGGGATGCCCAGGCTCACGGAAAGATCGAAGGGGGCGATGAGGGTCACGTCGAGCCCCTCGGTGGCGACGATGGCCTCGATGTCGGCCACCGCGTCCACATGCTCGATGAGCGCGATGCGCATCACGGCCGCGTCGGCGTCGCGGGTGTAGGTGAAGGCGTCGGTGCCCCAGCGCGAGGGCGCGTAGAAGGGGCCCCAGCCGCGCTCGCCGCGGGGCGGGTAGCGGCAGGCGGCGACCGCCGCCGCGGCCTCCTTCGCCGAGCGGATCATGGGAAAGACGATGCCCAGCGCCCCCGCATCGAGGGCCGGCTTGACCAGCCAGTCGACGTTCCAGGCCACCCGCACGAGGGGCACGCAGTCGGAAACCGCGGTGGCGGCGATCATCGCCTGGGCCGATTCGATGCCGATGGCCCCGTGCTCCATGTCGATCATCAGCCAGTCGAAGCCGCAGCCGGCGAGGAGCTGGGCGAGCTGGGGACTGGGCATGGTGGCGAGGGTGCCGTAGACGGGGCGTCCCTCGGCGAGCTTGCGTCGAAGCGGATTGACGAGCGCCATCCTTGCCTCCCTTCGGGAGGGGAGTGTCCGACTTCCCGGCCCGCGCCGCAAGGGCTAGGATCGCGCCCGCCTTGCGAGGAGTTCCCGGCATGCGCCTCGGCGATTTCCGCATCCTCACCTTCGACTGCTACGGGACCCTGATCGACTGGGAGACGGGGATCGTCGACGCCCTCGGCCCCTGGCTCGCCCGCCACGGCGCGGCGATCGGCCGCGAGACGCTGCTGGCCGCCTTCGCCCGCCACGAATCGGCCCAGCAGGCGGCAACGCCCGCCATGCGCTACCCCGAACTCCTGGCGCGGGTGCTGCGGCGGATGGGGGAGGAGCTGGGGCTTCCCGTGAGCGATGCCGAAGCGGAGGCCTTCGGCGCGTCAGTGGGGGACTGGCCGGCCTTTCCGGACAGCGCCTCGGCCCTCGCCCATCTCGCCGGGCACTACCGCCTGGTGGTGCTGTCCAACGTCGACCGGGCGAGCTTCGCCCGCTCCTCGGCCCGCCTCGGCGATCCCTTCGACGCCGTCTACACGGCCGAGGAGATCGGCTCCTACAAGCCCGATCCGCGGAACTTCGCCTTCATGCTCGAGCGCCTCGCGGCGGCGGACTGCCGGCGCGGGGAGATCCTGCACACCGCCCAGAGCCTCTTCCACGACATCCGGCCGGCGAAGGCGGCGGGCCTCGCCACCTGCTGGATCGACCGCGGCGGCGGGCGCGCGGGAGGGGCGACGCCGGCGGTGGACGAGCCGGTGACGCCGGATTTCCGCTTTCCGAGCCTCGCCGCCATGGTCGAGGCCCACCGCGCCGAAACCGGGAACTAGCGGTCGCGGCGGAAGACCCGGTCCACCGGCACCTGCAGGGCGGTGGCGAGCCGGTTGGTCTCCGCCGCCATGCCGACGATGGCGAGCAGCTCGCCGTACATCTCCGGGGTCATGCCCCTGGCGCGGGCCGAGGCGGTGTGGCTGGCGATGCAGTACTCGCAGCCGTGGGCGACGCTGACCGCGAGATAGAGGAGCTCCTTGGTGAGCGGGTCGAGGGCGCCCGGGGCCATCACCTCCTTGAGGCTCTCCCAGGTGCGCCGCAGGGTCGGCGGATGGACGGCGAGCGCCTTCCAGAAGTTGTTGACGTCGGGAATCCCGCGCGTGGCCTTGATATCGTCGTAGACCGCCCGCACCTCGGCCGGCGCCTCCGCATATTCCACGAGCCGCGTCATGCCTCCGTCATCCTCCCGTCTGTTCGTCGTTTATACCCGTTTCGTTCCCGTTACGTCTCTCAGAGGAGATCCCGCAGCATGGCCACCAGCGGCCGGTCCGCCGGCGGCATCGCCAGCCGCTCGAGTTCGGCCGGCGCCACCCATCGCAGCTCCTGCCCCTCGCGCGGCCGCGGCAGCCCGCGCCAGACGCGGCAGACGTAGAGCGGCATCAGCAGGTGGAAATCCGGGTAGGCGTGGGAGGCGAAGGTGAAGGGGGCGAGACAGCTCGCCTCGGTGTCGATGCCGAGCTCCTCGCGGAGCTCGCGCACGAGACAGGCCTCCGGCGTCTCCCCCGGCTCCAGCTTGCCGCCCGGGAACTCCCACAGCCCGGCCATGCAGCGCCCCTCCGGCCGGCGCGCCACCAGCACCCGCCCGTCGGCGTCCACCAGCGCGCAGGCCACCACCAGCACCAGCTCAGGAGCGGTAGCTGGCATTGATGTCGATGTAGCCGTGGGTGAGATCGCAGGTCCAGACGGTGGCGGCGCCGGGCCCGTCGCCCACCGTCACCGCGATCTCCACCTCCCGCCCGCGCAGATGCGCCGCCACCGGCGCCTCGTCGAGGTCGGGCACCGCGCGCCCGTCCCGCGCCACCTCCCGGCCGCCGAAGGCGATGGACAGGCGGGCCGGATCGACGGGCTCGCCGGCCTTGCCCACCGCCATCACGATGCGTCCCCAGTTGGCGTCGGCGCCGGCGATGGCCGTCTTGACGAGCGGCGAGTTGGCGATGGCGAGCCCGATGCGGCGCGCCGAGCCCTCGTCCACCGCCCCCGCGATGCGGATGGTGACGAACTTCTGCGCCCCCTCGCCGTCGCGCACGATCTGGCAGGCGAGGTCCCGCGTCACCTCCCCGAGCGCCGCCCGGAACGCCGCCAGCGACGGATCCTCCGGCCCCACGGGCGCCGGATGGTCGGCGCGGCCGGTGGCGAACAGCAGCACCGTGTCGGAGGTGGAGGTGTCGCCGTCGACCGTGATGCTGTTGAAGGAGCGGGCCACCGCGGGCTCGAGGAGCGCCTGCAGGATGGGCGCCGGCAGCCGCGCGTCGGTGACGAGAAAGGCCAGCATGGTGGCCATGTCGGGGGCGATCATGCCCGAGCCCTTGGCGACCCCGGCGACGGTCACCGCCACGCCGCCGATCGTGCACCGGGCGACGGCACCCTTGGGGAAGGTGTCGGTGGTCATGATCGCCGGCGCCACCGAGGCGAGTCCGTCCGCGCGCAGGCCCGCCACCAGCTCCGGCACCCGGGCGGTGATGCGCTCCACCGGCAGCCGCTCGCCGATCAGCCCGGTCGAGGCGACGAACACCTCCTCCGGCGCGCAGCCGAGGGCCGCCGCCACCGCCTCGGCCTCGGCGGCCACCGCCGCGTCGCCCTCCGCGCCGCGGAAGACGTTGGCGTTGCCGGCGTTGACGAGGAGCGCCCGCGCCCGCCCGGCGGGCAGGATCCGCCGGCACCAGAGCACCGGATGGCCGGCCGTGCGCGAGCGGGTGAAGACGCCGGCCACGCCGGTGCCGGGCTCGAAGGCCATGAGGGCGAGATCGGGCCGGCCACGGTAGCGGATCCCGGCCGCGAGGGCGGCGAAGCGGGCGCCCGCCACCGGCGGCAGCGGCGGGAAGCGCCCGGGTGCCAGTGGCGAGACCGTGCCGCCGCCCATCGCCCGTCCGGTCTAGTTGCCGCCGGGCTCGGCGGCCGGCGCCGCCGGGGCGAAGCTCTCGTCGATGACGATCTCGGCCTTCGACCGCGCTTCGTCGAGATAGGCCATGATGGCCTCGCGGGCGACCTGCTCGCGGATCCGGTTCTCCACCTCCTCGAAGCTCGGCACGTTCCGGCGCTTGTCCTCCAGCCGGATGACGTGCCAGCCGAAGCGGGTCTGGACGGGATCCTTCGTATAGGTGCCGGGCTCGAGGGCGAAGGCCACCTCGGCGAACTCGGGCACCAGCGCCTCCTTGCGGAGGTAGCCGAGGTCACCCCCCTGCGGCCCCGAGGGGCCGGTGGAGCGCTCCTTCGCGAGGGCCGCGAAATCGGCGCCCGCATTGAGCTCCTCGATGACGGCGCGGGCGTCCGCCTCGGATTCGAGGAGGATGTGGGAGATGCGCGCCTCCTCGACGGCGAAATCGGGCTGCGCTTTCATCTCCTCGTAGACCGCCCGCAGCCGCTCGTCGGTGGAGGCCTCCTCGATCACCTGCTCGAGGAGCGCCGCCCGCATCACCCGCGCCCGGGCGCGGGCGAGCTCGCGCGCCACCCGCTCGTCCCGGTCGAGCTCGCGCCGTTCCGCCTCGGCGCGCAGCAGCTCGTCGTCGATCAGCCGCTCGCGCAGGGGAACGAGCAGCGCTTCCCTGGGAAGCTGGCGGTACTGTTCGGGCAGTTCGGCGTAGGCCGCGTCGAGGTCGCTTTCGCGGATGGCGACGCCGTTCACTTCGGCGATGACGGGATCCCCGGTCTTCTCCTGGGCGAAGACCGGGGGCGCCGCGAACAACAGGGTCGCGAGCAGGGGCAGCGAGAGGCGCATCGATATCTCCTTCGGAACGGCGCTCGGCGCGTATTGAGGCACAGAAACCCCGCCCCCACAAGCGGCGGATGACGGCCTGCGGCGGCTCCGGACCGCGCCTTCATTCTCCGAGCCGGAAGGTGCAGTCGAGCGCACCTTCCTTGAGCACGCGCCGCTGTGCGGAATTGTCCCGACGGGCACTGAGCGCGCCGAGCGCATAGGTATAGAGGGCGGCGGGCACGAAGGTCACCGCGTGGCGGGTGGGGAGCCGGCCGCGTCGGCAGTGCCCCTTCGTCGTGACGCCGAGGACGAGGCCGGGATAGCGGGCGGCGAATTCGGCCAACGCGGCGAGTTCCCCACGGCGGGACACCGCACGATCGGTCCATTTGACCTCCACCGCCCAGCTCGGGCGCTGGCTCGCGGGCTCGAGTCGCAGGATGTCGACCTCCCCGTCCCTCCATCGCGCGTAGTGAATCTGCGAACGATCGGGGAGATGGAGGAATTGGGCGAGAACCGCGCTCTCCACCACCGTTCCGAATCGGGCGTCCTCGGGCGTCGTCGGTGCGAACAGGGCCGCCCGCATCGACGGATTGACGAGGTGGACCTTGAAGCCACGCTCGCGCCGGAAGCGGCGCGCGTTCGCGTCGACCCGCCGCAGACGGTACACGAGGAAGGCCGTTTCCAGATACTCGAGGTACCGCTTGATGGTCGGTTTCGCGACACCGGCGTTACTCGCCAGATCCTCGAGGCTCACCTCCTGCCCGGTGTTGTAGGCGAGCACCGAGAACAGGCGGTTGAGCCCGGGGATGTTGCTTATGCCGTAGAGAACCGGAAGGTCGCGCAGCAGGACCTTGTCGACGATGTCTCGGCCCACGAACTGGCGGAAACCGGCGCGCACCTCGTCGACCAGAATGGCCTCGGGATAACCGCCGTAGTTGAGGTATTCGACGAAGCAGCGATTGAGGCGGGCGATGTCAGGGCAGGCGAACATCGGCGGCTGGCGATCGGCCTCCTCCCGGACGACGGCCTCGTCGCGGAACGTCAGGAATTCGGCGAACGTCAGCGGCGGCAGAAGGAAGTCCGTAAAACGCCCGGCGCCGCTCTCGGTGCTGGCGCGCTGTAAGGCCGCACCGGCCGAGCCGCTGACGACGAACCGCGTGTGCGGAAAGCGGTCGACCAGGACCTTGAGATGCCGTTCCCAGTCACGGAGGTACTGGACCTCGTCGAAGACGACGAGACGGGAAGCGGTGGGATCGTGGGGCCGGGCCTCGGCGAACAGGCGCAGGAGCTCGTCCAGCGAGAGGTCCGCGTAGGTCGGGGTGTCCAGCGAGGCGAAGAGGACCTCGGGAAAGCGGCGGTCCCGCACGCACTCGCCGATGAATTGCATGAGCAATGTCGTCTTGCCCACGCGTCGGGCACCGAGAAGCACGACCGCGCGGCGCACCGGCCCGAGCACGAGGTTGCGGAAGGCGTCGTAGAAGGCGCGGCGACGCCAGGAGAGCGGTGGCTCCGACGGATCCGGTTCGCGGCGCCACCACGGATTGTCTTCGCCCATGCGGGCGAGGATGTCTTCACGTCCGATCGATAGCATCGCCGGCTCACGAATAGTGAAAGTACGCTTTCACTATCGGTGGAGGCGGCGGGAAAGCAAGGAGAATCAAGGGTTCGCGGGCAGCGTTTTGTGACATGGCGGGCGCGGATCGGAGGATGCGCAGCGGCGCTCAGCCTCGGCGCCGTTCCTCCAGCAGGCGCTCGAAGGCCTCCAGGGTCTCGGGGCTGCAATAGTGTTCGATGCCCTCGGCGTCGCTGCGGGCCACCTCTTCGGGCACGCCCAGCGCGCGCAGGAAGTCCACCACGATCCGGTGGCGACGGCGGCAGGCGCGGGCCAGCCGCCAGCCCTCCTCGGTGAGGAAGATCGCCCGGTAGGGTTCGGCGGTGACCAGCCCCATCTCCCTCAGCCGGGCGATCATCTTGGTCACCGTGGCGGGGGTGACGCCGAGCCGGCGCACGATGTCCACCGCGCGGGCCTCGCCGCACTGCTCGAACAGGTCGGCGATCAGTTCGACATAGTCCTCGACCACGGCGCTTTCCTTGGCGCGCCGCGTCCGCCGATGGTGGCGTGCCTGCTGGTCGGGCGTCACCTCGGCCGAGATGCCGCCCACGGGCCGGACCCGATCGCGAGGCCGCGGGCCGCTGCCTGACATTCGCTTTCCCCGCTTCGCCGCCGCGGTCGGCGACGGACGCTCCCGCTTTGGCGCAGGCCGCCGGTGCCGTCAACCGGCGCTGCGGGCGGGAGCTTCAGAGGGTCACGAGCAGGGCGGTGCCGTACATGATGCCGACGCCGCTCGCGAAGCCGGCGGCGTTGCGCGGGTTCAGCCAGGTGGCGCCTTCGCGGCGGGCCAGACGGTGGATGTAGACGACGAGCTCGACCACCACCTGCAGGATGGCACCCGCCGCGACGCCGAAACAGACCGCGATCCAGAAGGGGGTGACGGCGAAGGCGCCGGCCCAGGTGCCCGGCACCGTGGGCAGGCCGGCGAGGGCGACGAGGGCCAGGAACAGCCACGCCTTCGGCCGGTGACCCACGAGCGGGGCGGCGATGCCGATGCCCTCGGTGAAGTTGTGGAGCATGAAGCCGACCACCAGGAAGGAGGCGAGCGCCACCTCGCCCGCCGAAAAGGCGGCGCCGATGGCGAGACCTTCGCCCAGATTGTGCAGACCGATGCCGAGCGCGACGAAGAAGGCGAGCCGTCGCCCCTCGGGCGCGCCCCCGGTCCATCGCCCGGCGAGCAGCAGGGCCAGGGTGGTGAGGAGCGCCACCAGCCAGAACACCTCCCGCGCTCCCAGCGCCGAGGGAGCCGAGGCCGCCGCGTCCAGGCCCTCGACGACGGTGTCGAGCAGCAGGAAAAGCAGCAGACCGACGGTCAGCGACAGCAGGAACCCGAGGTTGCTTCGGCCCATGCCGGCGAGGGCGGGGTAGAAGAGGGTGCCGAGACCCACCGGAACGACGCCGACCAGGAGGCCGATCAGCGCGTAGGCGGCGAGGCGGACGGGATCGACGGTCGGCGTCGCCACCGCCACCTCGATGGTGTGGGGGATGGTGATGCCGGTGGCGGTGACGAAGACGAGCTCGTGCACCGCACCCTCCATCCAGGGATAGGGGATGCGGATCACGGCGGTGCCGAGGCGCGGTATCGGCCCCGGCGGGATCGTTTCGAAGCGCCAGTAGGCGCCGTCCACCTGGACCTGGGCGATGCTCACGGGCTGGCTGCCGTCGCCCCGCAGACGCACGGTGATGCCGCCGGAATCAAGCTCCACCCGTTCGACGGTGACGGCCTCGATGGGCGGTACGTCGCGGGTGAGAAAGTCGAGCGGGCGGAGCCACAGGATCGCCGCCGCGATGCCGAGCAGCAGCAGGAAGGCGGCGGAGGCGAGGGCGCGCGAGCGGATCACGGCCCGTCCCCGACCTCGAAGAAGCCCATCCAGCCGAGCTCGGTGAACTCGGCCTGGTGGGCATGGAACATGTAGCGGCCGGGTTCGTGGTCCCGGAAATGGAACTCGAGGATGCCCCGCTGTGCCTGGCACTGCATGATCGTGTCGACCACGGGAAGGGTCGGCACGAGCGTCGTGCCGTGGTCGTAGTAGTCGAAGAAATTGCCGTGCAGATGGAAGGAGTTGATCGGATCGAACTCGGTCACGTTGACGAGGTAGATGCGCACCGGCCGGCGGCGGTCGATGCGGATCGGGCGGTCGGCGAAGGCGAAGGCGACGGTGTTGACGGCGTAGAACTCGTTTTCCTGGTCGAAGTCGGTATCGAAGCCGTTCATCACCATCACGAATTCCTGCCATTCGGCGTTCTCGGGCGTGCCCAGGAGACGCGAACGCGCCACCGCTTCCTGGCCGGGATGCCGCTCGGGATCGGGATCGACGATGAAGGCGCCATAGAGCCCCCGGTGCAGGTGATGTTTCAGGGGCAGCGAATGGCAATGATAGAGATGGCAGCCGAAGGGCCTCGCCTCGAACTCGTAGGTGAAGCTCTCGCCGGGGAAGACCTCGCCGGCTCCGGGAATGCCGTCCATGCGGGCCGAATGGATGCCGTGGAAGTGCATGGTGTGGGGCATGGTGCCGGCGTTGGAGAAGCGGATCCGCACGAGATCGCCCTCGGTGGCGCGGAGCGTCGGGCCGGGCACCCGTCCGTTGTAGGTCCAGGCGGGAAAACGCACGCCCGGTGCGATCTCGATCTCCCGGTCCACCGCCACCACCTCGTACTCCCGCAGCCGGCGTCCGTCGGGCAGCCGGGACACGGTACCGGTGTCGAAGTCGGTCAGGAGCGCGTACGGATCGAAGCCGTTGGCGGCGTGATCGACCTCGCCGACGGTTCCGAGCCCGGTGTGGTCGGGAGCCGGCCCGTCGCCGGCGGGCGGCTCGGCCGCTGCCGCCGCGCGGCCCGCAGGCGGGAAGGTGCCGGTGCCGAAGCCCGCGAGGAGCCCGGCCAGCAACGATCCCGGTCCTGCCGTAACCAGCGTGCGCCGGCGAAGACGCGGCAGGCGGAGCCCGGAAAACGCGAATCCGTCCGTTCGTCGAACCATCACACCGCACCGCCTGGAAGTGGCAGAAGTTTAGCCGTCACCAATTTTATGTCAACATGCTGAATTTCTGGGCGGGGGCGTCGGTCGCGCGCCCGCCGGGCCGCGGGCGTGGACAGGGGGGCGCGGTGCCAATAGGTTCCGAAAGGCGCCGCGCCGGATGCGCGGGAAAGGGGGGAACCGTGCGAAAGAACCGCCTGCGGGAGCGGTGGGCCGAAGGGCGGAAGACCGTCAACGGCTGGCTCGCCGTACCGAGCGCCTTCAGCGCCGAACTCATGGCCCACCAGGGCTGGGACAGCCTCACCGTGGACATGCAGCACGGCATCGTCGACTACCAGGCGGCGGTGACCATGCTGCAGGCGATCTCCACCACCGGGGCGGTGCCGATGGTGCGGGTCCCCTGGCGGGAGCCCGGCATCGTCATGAAGATGCTGGACGCCGGTGCCTACGGCATCGTCTGTCCGATGGTCAACGATCGCCGGGAGGCCGAGGAGCTCGTCTCCTTCGGCCGCTACGCGCCGGCCGGCAGGCGCAGCTTCGGGCCGATCCGCGCCCAGCTCTACGGCGGCGCCGACTATCCCCGGCACGCGAACGAGGAGATCCTGCTGATCGCGATGATCGAGACCGCCGAGGCGCTGGCCAACCTCGACGAGATCCTGGCCGTCGAGGGACTCGACGCGGTCTATGTCGGCCCCGCCGATCTGGCGCTGTCGCTGGGCTGCACGCCGGGCTTCGATCCCACCGAGCCGCGGGTGCTCGACGCGATCGGCGAGATCCTCGACAAGGCCAAGGCGCACGGTCGCTTCGCCGGCATCCACTGCGGCTCGCCCGATTTCGCGCGGCGCATGTGGGCGCGGGGGTTCGATTTCGTGACCCTGCTCTCGGACGCCCGGCTGATGGCCATGAAGGCGGGGGAGGTCCTGAACGCGGTGCGTGCGGCCGAGGGCAACGGCGAGGCCGGCGGCGGCAGCTACTGACACGACGGGCGAGGACGGTTTCGGGCGGGGAGCGAGGCGGCGATGAGGGAGATCGGCATCGGCATCATCGGCACGGGCTTCATGGGTACGGCCCACGCCCTGGCGCTCGCCACCGCGGCCCGTCTCTTCGACCTGCCGGCCCGCCCGCGCTTCGAGATGGTGGTCGATCCCGACCCGGCGCGCGCCGAGACCCTGGCCCGGCGGTTCGGCTTCGCTCGCCACCACACCGACTGGCGGGCGCTGGTCGAGGATCCGGCGGTGGACCTCGTCTCCGTGACGACGCCCAACCATCTCCACGCGCCCATGTCCCTCGCCGCCATCGCCGCCGGCAAGGCCGTGTGGTGCGAAAAGCCCCTGGCCCCCACCACCCGCGAGGCGGTGGCGATGGCCCGGGCGGCGGAGGAAGCCCGCGTCGCCACCGCGGTCGGCTTCAACTATCTCAAGAACCCGCTCGTGCGCTTCGCCCGCGAGCTCCTGGCCGCCGGCGAGATCGGCGAGATCTGGAGCTTCCGCGGCATCCACGCCGAGGACTACATGGCCGATCCGGAGCTGCCCTGGAGCTGGCGCCTGGATCCGGTGGCGGGGGGCGGCGTGGTGGCCGATCTCGGCAGTCACATCGTCGCCCTGGCGCGCTTTCTGGTCGGCGAGATCGCGGAAGTGAACGGCGATCTTTCGACGGTCGTCGGCGAGCGGCCGAAGGCGCCGGGCGCCGCCGAACGCGTGCCCGTCGAGGTGGACGACGTGGCGCGCGCGCTCCTGCGCTTTTCCTCGGGCGCCGGGGGCAGCATCGAGGCGAGCTGGGTCGCCGCCGGCCGCAAGATGCATCTCGCCTTCGAGGTCACGGGCTCGCGGGGGGCGCTGCGGCTCGACATGGAACGGCTCAACGAGCTGCACCTCTTCGTGCGGGGCGGGCCCGCCGGCCGCGAGGGCTTCGTCGAGATCCCGGCCGGCCCGGACCACCCCGACTACGCCGCCTTCTGTCCGGCGCCGGGCCATCAGATCGGCTTCAACGACATGAAGGCCATCGAGGCCCGCTACGTGGTCGAGGCGGTGGCCGGCGGCCGCCCCTTCACCCCCGACTTCGGCGAGGCGGCGGCGGTGCAGGCGGTGATCGACGCGATCCGCCTGTCGGCGCGCGAGGGCGGCTGGCGGCGTCCCGCCGAGCTGCTTTACGAAGCCGGCGGCAGCCCGTAGATCGGGCGCGGAGCGGTCCGGAAGAGGCCGCGGGATCCCCATTCCGACCGACCGGAGACGACCCCATGACCGAGCCCAAGATCGCCCGGAAGGCGCCCTATGCCGTCGCCCTCGAGGCGGGGAAGAAATACGCCTGGTGCCGTTGCGGGCTCAGCCAGAAGCAGCCCTTTTGCGACGGCAGCCACAAGGAAACCGACATGAAGCCCTTGGTGTTCGTCGCCGAGAAGAGCGAGACCGCCTACCTCTGCGGCTGCAAGCGGACGAACAACGCCCCCTTCTGCGACGGCACGCACAAGACCCTCTAGCAGGAGACGGCGGCGCGGCGGGCTACATGGTGGCGGCGAGCCCGCCGTCGACCACCAGGATGTGGCCGTTGACGTAGCTCGCGGCATCGGAGGCCAGGAACACGGCCGCCCCGCCGAGCTCGTGGCTCGCCCCCCAGCGCCCGAGGGGCGTGCGGCGTTCCACCCAGCCGCTGAACTCGCGGTCGGCGACCAGCGCCTCGTTCATGTCGGTGGCAAAGAAGCCGGGGGCGATGGCGTTGACCAGGATCCCCCGGGGCCCGAGCTCGGCGGCCAGCGACCGGGTGAGCCCGTGCAGCCCGGTCTTGGCCGCCACGTAGGCGTGGATGGAGCCGCGGGCGAGGAAACCCGTCACCGAGCCCATGTTGATGATCCGGCCCGCACCCTGCGCCAGCATCAGCCGCGCCGCTTCCCGGGCGAGGCGGAAGCAGGCGACCAGATTGGCCGAAAGGATCTTCTCGAACTCGGCGTCGCTCCACTCGAGGAGCGGCTTTCGGAGCTGGATGCCGGCGTTGTTGACGAGGATGTCCAGCCTGCCGTGGACTTCCCGGATGCGTTCCACGGCGTCCACCGCGGCATCGGCGTCGGTGACGTCGAACGGCAGCCTCTCGGCGTGGTAGCCCTGCCCGGTGAGCCTGCCGGCAGCTTCCTCGAGCAGGCGCGCGTTGCGGGCATTGAGGATGACGTGGGCGCCGTGGGCCGCCAGCGCCTCGGCGACGGCGAAACCGAGACCGCGCGACGCGCCGGTGACCAGCGCGATCCGTCCCTCCAGCCAGAACAGACTCGACATGGGCCTCTCCCCCTGCGGATGGTCGCTGCCGCGATGTCGAGCAGATCCGTCGCCCCGGCACAAGGCGCCGATGGCCGCGGCCGCGCCTCAGGATCCGGTCATGTCGAGGACGATCTTGCCGATCTGCCGCCCGGCCTCGAGATCGTCCAGCACCTCCACCGCGCGGGTGAAGGGCACCACCCGGTCGACCACCGGCCGCAGCATGCCGCGAAGGAAGAGATCGACCAGCGCCCGGAACTCCGCGAGCGAGCCCAGGGTCGAGCCGAAGACGGCGATCTGGCGGATGAACAGCCGTTGCAGTTCGGCCGGCGGCATGCCCCCCGTGGTGGCACCGCAGGTGACGATGCGGCCGCCGCGGCGCACCGCCCGCAAGCTCTGGCCCCAGGTGGCGGCGCCCACGTTCTCCACCACCATGTCGGCGCCCTCGCCGTCGGTGAGCTCCGCCACCGCCCGCCAGAGCTCGGGCTCGCCGGGATCCAGCACCGCATCGGCGCCGAGCTCCAGCGCCCGGCGCCGCACCTCGGGGCGGCGCGACACGAGGATCGTCCGCGCGCCGGCGATCCGGGCGAGCTGCAGGGAGGCGATCGCCACCCCGCCGCCACCGCCCTGGATCAGCACCGTCTCCGCCGGGCGCAGGGGCGCCTTGCCGAACAGCATGCGGAAGGCGGTGAGATAGGCGGTCGGAAGGCAGGCGGCCCCGGCGGGATCGGCGTCCTCCGGCAGGGGGAACAGGTTGGTGGCCGGGGCGGCGATACGCTCGGCGAAGACGCCGTCGCGATGCTCGCCGAAATAGCGCACCCGTCGGCACAGCGGCTGGTCGCCGGCGAGGCAGTAGCGGCAGCGGCCGCAGAAGAGCGCCGGATAGAGCACCACCCTCTGCCCGGGGGCGAGGCCGCTTTCCGCATCCGCTTCGAGTACCTCGCCCACCGCGTCGAGGCCGAGGATCATCGGCAGCTCATGACGGATGCCCTGGCCGCTCCGGCGCATGTACACATCGACCCGGTTGAGGGAGGCCCGGAGGACCCGCACGAGCACCCAGCCCGACGGGCGTTCGGGTTCCGGGACCTCGCGCAGGGCGAGACCGTCCGCATGCTCGCGATCGCTCAGCACCAGCGCCTTCATGCCGCACCTCCCGCCGGTCGCCCGTTTCCGCGCCCGGGCTTAGCGCGAACGGGCGGCGATGGCGAGGGGCGCACCGTCGCCTCGGCCCGCGGGTCACGACGGGCCGGGACATCCGGCGGCATCCGCATTAATGTGGCGCCACCCGGGGTCCCGTTGCCGCAGCGAGGAGGAGCCGATCTTGAACGAGGTGAGCCAGGCAAGCGACGCAACCGCGCTGCGCGCCGCGAGCGGGGAGGGTATCCGCTACGGTGCCGCGATGCCGCCCTACGACGAGCCGTTCGAGGTCGTGCCGGGCATCTTCTGGCTGCGGCTGCGACTGCCGCTCCGCCTCAACCACGTCAACGTCTGGCTGATCGAGGAGGAGGACGGCTGGACGGTGATCGACACCGGTTTCGACACGCCCGAGACACGGGCGGTCTGGCAGGCGGTGCTGAAGGGGCCGATGGCCGGCCGGCCGCTGCGGCGGCTGCTGGTGACGCACTACCATCCCGACCATTGCGGGCTCGCCGGTCATCTCTGCGCCCGCACCGGGGCCGAGTGCTGGACCACCCGCACCGAATGGCTGACGGCGCGGCTCTTGGCCCTGGATACCAGCGAAGGGTTCAACGCCGCCTACGAGGCCTACGATCGCGCCGCCGGCCTGCCCGAGGCCTTCGTCCGCCAGCGCCGGCAGGCGGGCAACACCTACCGCAAGCGCGCCGGTCCGCCGCCGCCCTCCTACCGGCGGGTCGTGGCCGGCGAGGAGATCGTCCTCGGTGGCCGGCGCTTCTCGGTGATCGTGGGCGAGGGGCACGCGCCCGAGATGATCACGCTCCTCTCGGCGGAAGGGGATCTGCTGATCGCCGCCGATCAGATCCTGCCGCGCATCAGCCCGGTGGTGGCGGTGGCCCCCAGCGCTCCCGACGCCGATCCGCTGACCGAGTTCCTGGATTCCCTCGTGCGCTACGAGGGGATCGGACCGGACTGTCTGGTGCTGCCCTCGCACGGCCGCCCCTTCTTCGGCCTGCCGGCACGCATCGCCGAGCTGCGCCACCACCACGAGGAGCGGCTCGAGCGGGCGCTCGCCGCCTGCCGCGAGCCCGCCACCGCGTTCGAGATCATGCCGGCCCTGTTCGACATCGAGATCGTGCCGGGGCAGCTCGGGTTCGCCCTCGGCGAGACCTACGCCCACATGAACCATCTCCTGCGGCGCGGGCAGGTGGAACGCTGGCGCGGCGAGGACGGCGCCTGGCGTTTCCGCGCCCTCTAGCGGGGGCGGCTGGTGACCATCAGCGAGGGAGGGGAGGCCATGGAACTCGAGGGAAAAAAGGCGGTGGTGACCGGTGCGGCGAGCGGCATCGGACGGGCGATCGCCGAGCGTTTCGCCGCCGAGGGAGCGGCGCTGGCGCTGCTCGATCGCGATCCGGGCGGGCTCGAGGAGACGGGGGCGGCGATCGCCGGGCGCGGCGGAAGGGCGCTCACGGTGGCCGCCGATCTCGGCCGCGAGACGGAGGCGTGCACGGCCATGGCGCGCGCGATCGACGGGCTCGGGGGCATCGACATCCTGGTTGCCAGCGCCGGCATCGGCCTGCAGAAGCGCCTGCTCGACCACGATATCGCCGATTTCGAACGCATCTTCGCGGTCAATCTGTTCGGGCTCTTCGTCTGTCTGCGGGAGGCCGGAAAGGCCATGCGGGAGGCGGGCCGGGGCGGACGGATCGTCAACATCGCCTCGGTGGCGGGGCTGCGGGGCGCCACCGGCCGCGCCGCCTACGGCGCCTCCAAGGCGGCAGTGGTCAACCTCACCCAGACGGCGGCGGTGGAGCTGGCGGACTACGGCATCACGGTGAACGCCATCGCCCCCGGCCCCATCGACACGCCCCTCGTCAAGCAGATGCACACCGCGGCCACCCGGGAGGCCTGGAAGCGGGCGCTGCCGCTCGCCCGCTACGGCGAGCCCGAGGACGTGGCGGCCGCCGCCCTCTATCTGGTCGGCGAGGGGGCGCGCTTCGTGACCGGCCATGTGCTGGTGGTGGACGGCGGCTACATCGCGGCCGGCATCCGCTTCGCCCTCGACTGAGCGCGGGGCATCGGCGGGAACACGCGCTCCCGGCCCTGGCCGGGGATGCGAGGACGGTGGAAGCCCGGCTGCGCGAGGCGGCGGAAGGGCTGGCCGGTCTCCCGGTCGGCGAAGAATCTGCCGCGAGGTTGTCGCGGGATCCCTTGAAACGGCTTCCCCCAGACCTCATCCAAAGGGGGGTGGGCCTCGCCATCCTCGACGGGGCGGTCGCCGGGCGGTTGCCCGCCCCGGCGTCCGAACTCGCGGGCGTACCGCGGCCCCGGAAGATCACCCGAGGCGGTCCCCGCCCCGGAGAACGGACGCAACCCCGAGCTCTGCTCGAGCCGATCGGATGAGACGATGACCGAAAAGCGCCGCCGCGCACCGCACCTGCACCCCACCCTGAGCGAGATCGCCGAACTCGTCGGTGGTGACGATCCCGTCAAGCATCTGCGGATCCTCCGGACCGGCGCCACCTTCGGCGAGATCGAGCAGGCGCTGGCCTGGGCGAGCGGGGCCGGCGAGGCGCTCGGTGCCGAGGAACGGCCGCTGGCGGGACGGGTGGCCGCCGTCTACGAGATCCTGACCGAGGACCGGGAGACCGACTGAAGCGGCCCGTGGCCGGCGGGCCAGCGATGGCGAAATCCGGAGGAAAGCCGATGCCGAAGCGGAAGGTCTGGGTGGTCGTGGCGGACGGGGCGCATGCCCGGCTGTTCCGGGCCGGGGGCGCCGACCACAGGCTCGAGCCCCTGCGCGAGGAGGTCTACGATCCGGCGCGACGCAAGGGCCTCGATCTGGTGGCCGACCGACCCGGGCGCACCTTCGACCGCTCCCACGACCAGGGGCGGCACGCCATGGAGCCGGACACCGATCCCAAGCGGGTGGAGAAGCAACGCTTCGCCCGCCATCTGGCGGAGGTCCTGGAGACGGGCCTCAACGAGGGCGCCTACAACGAGCTCGTGCTGGTGGCCGCCCCGCGTACTCTGGGCGATCTGCGGGCGGTTCTGAGCGAACGGGTCCGTACGCATGTGCGCCGGGAGATCGACAAGGACCTCACCGGCCTGCCGCAGACCGAGCTCGAGGCTCAGCTCCGGCCCGTCATCTGGCCGCATCTCGCCTGAGCCGCCGCCCCGGATGGGGGACGCGGTGGAGGCGGCCGGGAGCGGGAGCGACGATCTCGAAATAGGCGCTGTCCGGCCAGCGGATCTCGACCCGCTCCGGCCGGCCGTCCCGCCCCAGGCCGAAATGGGCCACCGGCTCGCTCTGGACGGCGCCGTTGCCGCAGTCGATTACCCGCCGGCGGCAGCGTCCGCTTTCGACCAGGACGACCGTCGCACCGCGCGCCGGGGCCCCCTCGGGGGCCAGCGGCAGGACACGGATCCAGCCGTGGCCGGTCGCCGGCGGGGCCCGGAAGACGACGCCTTCCCCGTGACCCGGGGTGCCCGAGAACAGCAGGAGCTCGAGACAGCCGTCGCCGTCGACGTCGAGCGCCGCGGCGAGCTCGTGGGCGCCGAGCGGCAGGGTGGCGGCGCCGACGTCGAGGGGCCGCCAGCCGCCCTCGCGCCAGCCGAACAGCCGGTTGGGCTCGCCCCGACAGCAGAGAAAGAGCTCGTCCGCCCCGTCGTTGTCGAAATCGGCCACCAGCGCGGCCGTGACCTGCGCGGGTGCGGCCAGGAGCGGCGGCGAGACGTCGGTGAGGAGCTCGGCGTCGAGCCCCGTGAACAGGCCGAGCGGTCCCTCGGCGGCGCCCAGGAAGAGATCGAATCCGTCGTGAGCGGCCGAGGGCACGGCCGCGCCGCAGCGGGCACCCGGCAGGATCGCCCCGGTGCCGCGGCGCCGTTCGGCGAACATGCCGCTGCCGTCCGGCAGCAGGAGCTGCAAACCGCCGATCTCCGAGAACACCGCCAGCACCGCCCGTTCCCCGAACAGGGGCGCGAACAGCAGCGAGGAGGCGGCCAGAAGCTCGGCGAGGCCGAAGCCGGCGGCGAGGTCGCGGCAGCCGCCGTCGTCGAGGGTGAAGAAGCCCGCGGGACCACCCCGTGGCGCTACCAGCACACCCTGCGGGCGGCCGATGTCGGCGGGCAGGGTACAGGCACGCGCTTCACCGAGCCGGGCGAGGGCGGTCGCCTGCTCCTCCGCCAGCCGCTCGCGCAGGATCCCCTCCTCGAGATCGAGCAGATGCGCCCGGCCTTCGGCGGCACTCGCCGCCCTACCGGCGAGGAAAATCTCCTCCGCCCCGTCACCGTCGAGATCGCCGGCGGCGAGGCTCGTGGTCGCCTCCTCGGGACAGGCCGTCGCATCGGCGGCGCAGGGTACCGGACCGCGCGGGGTGAGGGCGAACAGCCGGTTGGGACCGCCTTCCACGCCGAGCAGTAGTGCCGGCGAGCCGCAGCCGTCGATCTCCGCCACGCAGAGGCTGCGCACCGCGGCGCCGCCGGCGAGATCGATGGCGAGACGTTCGAACATCCGTGCTCCGTCGCCGCCGCCCGCCCGGCGGATCCCTCCCGGCCGCGGGCGGTTCCGGAAGGATCCTAGTCGTAGCCCACCCGGTCGTCGTAGCCGTGGCGATGGCTGTGGTAGACGAGGCGCATGAGCCCGATGCCGAGCCCCAGGGTCGCCGCCACCCCGAGCAGCAGCGCCAGGATTCCGTGCAGGCCGAGTTCGATGTCGGCCAGCGCGCGCCACACCGTGACCGTGACGGCGAGACCGAGGGTCAGCAGCAGGCCGAGCGCCACTGCCACGAGGTAGAGACCGCCGCGGGCCTCCTGTCGGGACATCGGTCCGGCTCCTTGCGCGTCGTCGACGGCCCAAGCTAAGACGAGGACGGCTCCGGCGGAAAGGGGAAATCGTGGGGGCGCGGCCACGCAGGCGCAACAGCGAGGTTCTGGCGGAGCTGCTCGAGCTCGAGGGAGCGCGGGTGCTGGACCTCGGATGCGGCGACGGGGCGCTTCTGCGCTGGCTGCTGCGGCGGGGTGCCGACGCCTACGGGCTCGATTCCCAGCTTTCCGTGCTGCGGCGTGCGACCGAAGCCGTGGGATCGGGGCGCTGCATCCGCGGCCGGGCCGAGGCGCTGCCGTTCGATGACGGATGCTTCGACGCCGCGATCTTCTTCAACAGCCTGCATCATCTGCCGGAGGGCGCGATGACGCGCGCCCTCGAGGAGGCGCGGCGGGGCCTGCGGGACGGTGGCCGCCTCGCGGTGGTCGAGCCCCTCGCCGAGGGCGGCTATTTCGAGGTGATGCGTCCGCTCGAGGACGAGACGACGGTGCGGGCGGCCGCCCGGCGGGCGGTGCGGGAAGTCGCCGGCGAGGGATTCCGGCCGGTAGGGGAAACGGAATACGAGACCCTCGTGCCGGTGCCTTCCGCCGATGCGCTGCTGGCTCGTCTGGCCGCCGCGGATCCCCGTCGCGCGGTGCGGCTCCGGTCGGTGCGCAGCGAGATCGAGCGGCTTTTCGCCGCCCATCGGTGTCGGGACGCCGAGGGCCGGCCGGCGCTCGAGCAGCCGATGCGGATCGATCTGCTGCGGCGGGACTGAGCGGCACCGGGACTGGCGCCCGAGTTCGCTCGATGATAGAAGCATGTCTGCATATCTCATCCATGAGGAGAAAACGGCGGGAGATCACCCGCCCGGACGGAGCGTCTGTCTTGGACTTCGCCTTTCCCCCGTGGTCGCGCCGGGCAGCCGGAACCGCGAGGCCGCGCCCGGACTGGCTGACACCGGCGGTGATCATCGGTTTCGTGCGGCTCGCCGACGTCGGCGTGGTGGTGGCGGCGGGTCTCGCTGCCCGTGCGATGGCGGGCGGATCCGGCGTCGACGGGCTGCGTGCGGCGCTGCTCGCGCTCGCGATCCTGCTCACGCTGAACGGCTTCCAGCTGGCCGGGCTCTACGCCTTCGACCGGATCACGGCGCGCGACCATCAGCTCACCCGCGCCGCTCTCGTCTGGAGCCTCGTGGCGATGGCCCTCGTGAGCCTCGGCTACGCCACCGCCAGCCTCGGCGCGATACCGCGGTCGGAGGCGGGGACCTTCTACCTTCTCGGCCTGCTGGGGCTCGGGAGCGTGCGCCTCGCCGCCGGCTTCTGGGTCACGCATCTGAAACGGACGGGCAGGCTGGTCTGCAATCTCGTGGTGGTGGGTGCCGGCGAACACGGGCAGCGGCTGGTCCGCCATCTCCGTGAGGCCGGGGAGGGTATCCGGCTGATCGGGCTGTTCGACGACCGCCGCGACCGGGTCCCGGACTACGTGGCGGGCTATCCGGTGCTGGGCACGGTGGACGATCTCGTCGCCTTCGTCCGCCGTCATCCCGTCGATCAGGTGGTGGTGGCCCTTCCCTGGGGTGCCGAGACCCGTCTGCGCGGCTGGCTCGAAAAGCTCGCGGAGCTGCCGGTGGACGTCCGCCTCTGCCCCGATCTCGCCGGCCATTACGTCCAGCAGCGGGGCGTTTCCCACGTCGCCGGGGTTCCCCTGGTCCATGTGTTCGACCGCCCGCTGGCCGGCTGGAACGCCCTCGTCAAGCTGATCGAGGACCGGCTGCTGGCGGCGCTGGCGATCCTGGTCACGGGGCCCCTGATGCTCGCCATCGCGCTGGCCGTCAAGGCGACCTCGAAGGGACCGGTCTTCTACCGCCAGATACGCTACGGCTTCGCCAACGAGCCCATCGGCGTGCTCAAGTTCCGGACCATGTACGCGGAGCACTGCGACGACGGCGTGCACGGCGCCGTTCCCCAGGCCCGCGCCGACGATCCGCGGATCACCCCCCTGGGCCGCGTCCTGCGCCGCTTCTCCCTCGACGAGCTGCCGCAGTTCTTCAACGTGCTCCGGGGCGAGATGTCGATCGTCGGTCCGCGTCCCCATGCGGTGGCCCACAACGAGCTCTACGCCGAACTGCTCGGCGGCTATCTCGCCCGCCACCGGGTGCGGCCGGGTATCACCGGCTGGGCGCAGGTGAACGGGTTGCGGGGCGAGATCCGCGACCTCGAGACCCTGCGGCGACGCGTGCAGTACGATCTCTACTACATCGAGAACTGGTCGCTGCTGTTCGACCTGCGGATCATCTTCCGCACCCTCCTCGTGGGCTTCTACGCCCCCGAGGACTGACGCCCACCGGCCCGGCCGGTTCCCGACGGCTCCGACCGGTCGCGGACGTCAGCGCCCACCCGCCCGCTCGAGCTTGGCGAGCTCCACCTCGGTGCGCAGCTCCACCTCGCGCATCAGGGATTCGAGTCGCGGATCGTCGAGGTCCGCCGGGCGGTCGGCGAGGAGCGCGCGGATGCGGTGCAGGGTGGCGGCGGGCAGTCGGCCGGTGAGCAGGGCGTTGCGGACGTCCTCGAGCTCGTCGAGCAGGGCGTTCGCCCGCGTGACGGCCCGCCGCCGCCGTTCGCCCACGTCCTCCACCTCCTGAAGGGCGATGAGGGCGCTGCTCGCCGCCACCGTCGCCGTGGCGCCGGCCCGCCCGGCACCGGCGGCGCCGCCGGCCGCGCGCAGCATGTCGGCGAAGGCACCCGCTTCGCCCGGGCGCGGCGCGGGCGCCGACCGGGCGGTCGGGGAGAAGCTGGAGGCGCGCTCGATTTTCATGACGACGCGATCCCGGGTTGGATGCCGCCGTCGAGCTTGGCGCCGAAAGCTTAATTTTTTCTGAAGGGGGAGCGGGCGGGACGGCAAGATTTGCCGGGGACGGCGGTTTTTTCCCGGTTCCGCGCCCGGTGCCGGGGCGCCGATCGGCGGGAAGCGGCGCTCGCGCGCGGGCCCCGCGGAAGCTGGCACGGATCTCGCGAGGGCTGTGGTGCCCGACCGACGACGGCGGGTGGACACACCGGAGGAACACGGACGCCGATGCCCAGACCCGTGCCCGTCTTCGCGCTTTCCTGGATGCTCGCCATCCTCGTCCTGCCGTGGCTCGCGAGCGGCAGCGCCGTCGCCTCCCGCATCAAGGACGTGGCCAGTTTCGAAGGGGTGCGCGACAACATGCTCGTCGGCTACGGGCTGGTGGTCGGGCTCAACGGCACCGGCGACAGCCTGCGCAATGCCGCCTTCACCGAGGCCAGCCTGGTGGCCATGCTGGAGCGCCTCGGGGTGGGGACCCGCGGCAGCAAGCTCAACACCAAGAACGTGGCCGCGGTGATGGTGACCGCCACCCTGCCGCCCTTCGCCCGCCAGGGCACCCGCATCGACGCCACGGTGAGCGCCCTCGGCGATGCCAAGTCGCTCCTCGGCGGCACGCTCCTCGTGACGCCGCTGGTCGGCGCCGACGGCGAGATCTACGCCGTCGCCCAGGGCTCGCTGGTGGTGGGCGGCTTCGAGGCGGGCGGCGCGGCCGAAACGGTGACCAAGGGGGTGCCCACCGTGGGCCGGGTGCCCGCCGGCGCCATCGTCGAGCGGGAGGTGGATTTCGCCCTGGCCGACATGCGCGAGCTGCGCCTCGCGCTGCACAATCCCGATTTCACCACCGCGCAGCGGGTGGCGCGGGCGATCAACGAGCGGCTCGGCCGCGAGGTGGCGGCGGTCGCCGATTCGGCCACCGTGCGCCTGGTGCTGCCCGAGGACTACCGGGCCCGCACCGCCACCCTGCTGGCCGAGCTCGAGCAGCTGCCGGTGGAGCCCGATCAGCCGGCCCGCATCGTCATCGACGAGGGGGCGGGGATCATCGTCATGGGCGAGAACGTGCGCATCAGCAAGGTGGCGGTGGCCCAGGGCAATCTCACCGTCCGCGTCACCGAGGCCCCCCAGGTCTCCCAGCCCCAACCCTTCAGCGACGGCTCCACGGTCGAGGTGCCCCGCACCAACGTCGCCGTCGACGAGCAGAGCGGCCGCAAGATGGCGATTCTCGAGAGCGGCGTGACCCTCGACCAGCTGGTGGACGGGCTCAACGCCCTGGGCGTGGGTCCCCGTGACATGATCAGCATCATTCAGGCCATCCGGGCGGCCGGAGCCCTGCAGGCCGAGATCGAGGTGATGTGAGCATGGAACCGACCCCGACAACCGCCCTCGGCGTCGCTGCGGCCGGTGATCGGCCCGTCGTTCCGGAGGACGTCGAGCGCACCGCCCGGGAGTTCGAGGCGGTGTTCCTGGCCCGGATGCTGCAGACGGTCGGTCGGCCGCTGCGGGGGCCCGGGGCCGCCGCCAGCGGCAGCGACGATCCCTGGGGATCGATGCTGATCGACGCCTATGCGCGCATGATCGCCAAGGCGGGGGGGATCGGCGTCGCCGACGCCGTGATGCGCGAGATGCTGCGCCTGCAGGAGGGCGGCTGATGGAGCCTCTCGAACGGGTGAGTGCGCTTTTGGCCCTGATGCGCGAGCTCAAGGGGGTGCTGGAGCGCGAGAACGCGCTCCTGCGGAGCATGGGGGTCGAGGAGCTGCGCGCCCTCCAGGAGCAGAAGCTGGCGCTCGCCGATGCCTACGAGGTCGAGGTCCGCCACCTGCGCCGTTCGCCCGACTTCGTCGGCAGTCTGGACCCCGAGGTGCGCGAACTGCTGGCCGAGGCGACCCGCGAGCTGCAGGCCACCATGCGCACCAATCTGAGCGCGCTGGCGGCCGCCAGGCTGGTCGTGGAACGGGTCGCCCGGCACCTGGCCGAGGTGCTCGGTGCCGGCCACGGCCGACGGGTCGGCGGCGGCGCCGAAGTGGTACCCCTGACCCTCGACCGGCAGGTCTAGGCGCGGATCCGGGAGCGCGATGCCATGACCCTGACTACCGCCCTTTCCACTGCCCTCACCGGGCTCGACGTCGCCCGACGCAGCCTCCAGGTGACCGCCAACAACGTCGCCAACGTCAACACCGAGGGTTTCGTCCGCAAGAAACTGGAACAGTCCTCGCTGGTGCTCGACGGGCGCGGCATGGGCGCCCGCAGCGAAGAAGTGGAACGCATAACCGACCGTTTCCTGACCGGCGAGCTGCGCCGCCAGCGCAGCGTGGCGGCGCGCGATTCGACGCTCGCCAGTGGACTGCTGGACGCCCAGAACGGTCTGTTCGGGCGGCCGGGCGACGACGGCGGCGGGCTCCAAAAGCGCCTGTCCGAGCTCGCTACCGCGCTGCAGAACTTTTCCCTGCAGCCCGAAAAGACGGCGAGCCGGGTCCACGTGCTCGGCGCGGTGAGCGATTTCCTCGACCGCATCCGGACCTCGGGCGAGCTCGTGCAGAAGCTCCGCTACGACACCGACCAGCGGATCGCCCAGACGGTGGCCGAGATCAACAGCGACATCCTGGCCCTCGACCGGATCAACGAGGAGTTCGCCCGCGGCATCCCCACCGCCGAACTCGAGGACCAGCGCGATCGGCTGCTCGAGAGCCTCGCCGAGAAGCTCGACATCACGGTGGTCGGTCTCGAGCGCAACACCATCGCCGTTTACGCCCGTGGGGGCACGCCGCTACTCGAGTACTCTCCGCGTCAGCTCGTCTACTCGCCGGCCGCCCGGGTGGCCGCCGACACGCCGTTCGACGCCATCGAGGTCTACGACGTCTCGCAGCTCGACGAGGACACCGGCGAGCCGCTCGCCGGCGAGACCGGCATCACGCTGGTGAGCGGCGGCGCCACGCCCGCCACCGGCATCACCGGCGGCCGGCTCAAGGGGCTGCTGGAGCTGCGCGACAGCCGCCTGCCGCAGCTCGCCGGCCAGTTCGACGAGCTCGCCGAGCTGACCCGCTTCGCGCTCAACGAGGCGCACAACGCGGCCACCGCCTATCCGCCGCCCACCTCCCTCACCGGCACCAACGAGACGGCGGCCGCTGCCTACGATGCCGCCACCCGCTCGGGTACCGCCTATCTTTCGGTGATCGACCGCTCGACCGGCGACACGGTGACCACGGTGGCCGTCGACATGAGCGACGATGCGGCGACGCTGGTGGCCAATCTGTCGACCGCACTCGCCGCCTACGGCACGGTGACCCTCACCGGTGACGGACCGCTCGCCATCGACCTCGGCACCTACGGCATCGCCATCAGCGAGGGCGACAGCTCCATCACCGTCACCGATGCCGACGGACGGACGCGGGACTACAGCTTCTCGCACTATTTCGGGCTCAACGATCTGGTGGTCAAGACCGGCGACGAGGCGACCGCGCTCGCCGTCAACCCGACGCTGGAGGCGGATCCGAGACTGCTGGCGGCGGCCAGCCTCGAGGTGGACACCGGCGGTCCGCCGGTCGGCACCCTCGGCGGGGCCGGCGACAATCGCGGCGCGCTCGGGCTCATTGGCGCCCTCGAACGCAAACTCGACACCCTCACCCAGGGCGCGCTGCCGGGGCGGTCGACGAGCATGCGCGACTATGCGGTGGACATGGTGGCGGTGCAGGCGCAGGCGGTGGATCGGGCGCGGACGGCGGCCGACGCCTCCGAAAGCCTCGTCGCGGACCTCGAGTTCCGGCGTTCCTCGGTGTCGGGCGTCAATCTCGACGAGGAGCTGTCGCGGCTGGTGCTCTACCAGCAGGCCTACACCGCCTCGGCGCGGGTGCTCACGACCACGAGCGAGCTCTTCGACGAGCTCATGAACCTCGCGCGCTAGGTCGACGGGAGGGATCGAGCGATGACCACGCGGGTCGGCGACGTTGCCCAGCAGGCTCTGCTCATGCAGGCCCTGCAGACCACCCAGGGGCGGATACGCGAAACCCAGATGGCGATCGCGTCCGGCAAGCAGGAGCGCAGTTTCGACCGCATGGCGGCGGAGGTGCCACGGCTCCTGAGCACCCGTTTCGACCGCAGCCTCAATGCCGGCCACATCCGCCAGAACGAACATGTGATCGACCGCATGCAGGCGATGGACGGGGCCCTCGAGAGTCTGGGCCGCATTGCCGAACGGGCGCGTACCCTGATCGTGCAGCGTCTCAACGACGGCATCGGCGAGGACGTGCCCCTCGACGCCGAGCTCGAATCGATGCTGGAGGAGGTGGAGGCGCGGCTCAACACACGGCTCGACGGACGCTATCTGTTCGCCGGCAGCCGCACCGACAGCCGACCGGTCTCCATCCCCGATCCGCCGCCGACGACCGCCGATTCCTCCCTCTACTACGCCGGCGACGATCTCGAGCTCGTCGTCCAGGCCGAGGAAGGGGTGGAGCTCGCCTACGGCATCCCGGCCAGCAATTCCGCCTTCGAGTGGCTGGTGGGCGCGCTCGGGCTCGCCCGCCAGGCGCATCTCGCCAACGATACCGGCGATCTCGAGAGCGCGCTCGACAATCTCACCACCGCCATCGAGCGTCTCGCCGATCTGCGCGGCGATCTCGGCGCGAAACGCGACCGCCTTGAGGCCATCGTCGAGGTACAGAAGGCCGACCAAGTCTACTTCGACGAGATGGTGAGCGACATCGAGGATACCGATCTCGCCGCGGCGTTGAGCCGTCTCGCCCGGGACCGCAGCGCCCTCGAGGCCTCCTATCTGGCCGTGACCCGGCTCTCGCAGCTGAGCATTGCGGAATATCTGCGGTGACGGCCGGCCGCTTAGGAGAAAATTAACCCTGATCCGTCATGTTGCGCGCACCATCGCGGGCCGCCAACGGAGGTGTACAGCCATGCAGGAACTCGCTTCGAACAGGAGGGAGGCGGCTGCCGGGAACGGCGGCACCGTTCCCGCCCATCCCGTCGCCGACCGGCATCCCGCCGAGATGGCCGCCGACGCCGTCGCCCTGCCGCGCGGTCTGCCCGGGTTCCCGCAGGCCCGGGGGTTCCGGCTGGAGGAGCTGCCCCGCTGCCAGGGCAGGTTCCTGCTGCTGCGACTGATCGCCGAAGAGCCCGCCTCGCTGATCGTCATGCCCACCGCGCCGGAGACCGCCCCGCTGGCCGCCGCCGACGTCGCGGCCGTCTGCGGTGCGCTGGACATCGCGCCGGCGGATCTTTGCCTGCTGCTGGTGGTCACCCTGGCCCGCGAGGAGGGAGAGGAGGGGGTGCGCGCCTACGTGAACCTGCGAGCCCCCATCTTCCTCGACACCCGCCGCCGGCTGGCCGCCCAGATGGTGCTCGCCGACAGCAGCTATCCGCTGCGTCATCCGCTGCAGCGGCAGGCCGCATGAAGAACGCCCTCGGCCGGCGGGCGGCCACCGCGGTCGGCGAGCTCCTGACGGGAGCCGTCTCCGACGAGGCCGGACCCGCACCGGCCGCCGGAGCGGCCGCCGTCTCGGCATTGCTCGTCGCTGCCGCCGAGCGGCACAGGGCGGGCGATCTCCTCCGCGCCGAACAGCTCTATCGCAGGGTTCTCGGGCGGTTTCCCGATCAGCCAGACGCGCTCCAGCTGCTCGGCGCCCTTCTCGGCAGCAGGGGGCGGTTCCGCGAAGCCCGCAAGCTGTTCGAGCGAGCGCTCCGGTTGTCTCCCGACCGGCCGCCCGTTCTTTCCAACTACGGTAACCTGCTGCTGCGGTCGGGCGAGGCGCAGGCGGCGATCGCGGCCTATCGCCGCGCGCTGGCGCTCGATCCCGGGTTCGCGGATGCCGCCGCCAACCTGGCCGGCGCCCTCAACAGCCTCGGTCTCGGCCGCGAAGGCGAGGCGACGGCGAGAAGGGCCCTCCGGGAGGATCCGCACCACACCGTCGCGCGGGCCAACCTCGTCGGGGCCCTCATCCTGCAGGGGCGTTACGCCGAGGCGCGTGAGCATATGCGGACCCTCGCCGAGGAAGGTGTCGAGACGCCGGAAATCTGGCTCAATCACGGCCATCTGATGCTCGTCGACGGCCAGCCGGCGGCTGCCGAGGTCATGTTCCGGCGCATCCTCGAACAGCGGCCGGGGGACCTCGAGGCGAAGAAGTGGCTGGGCATCGCGCTCACCCACCGGCGCCGGCTCGCGGAAGCGGAGGAGCTCCTCACCGAATACGTGGCGCACGATCCCTCTCCCTCGCCGGCCCTGTCGATGCTGGGCCATCTCGAAGTCATCACCGGCCGCACCGAGGAGGGCCTCGCGCGGATGCGCGAGAGCGTACAACGCGACTATGTCGGGACGTCCGAATTCTCGACCTACGTGTTCAATCTCAACTACAGCGCCGAGGTCTCCAGGGACGAGCTCTGGGCCGCCCACCGCGAATGGGACCGGCGCTTCTCGCCGTCGCCGGCACCGCGGGAGTGGCCCAACCGGCCGGATCCCGAACGTCGTCTCCGGATCGGCTTCCTGTCGCCCGACCTTCGCGCCCATTCGGTGACCTTCTTCCTCAAGCCGCTTCTGCGCCACCTCGATCGCGAGGCCTTCGAGGTGCTGTGCTACAGCAACTGTCCGAACCCCGACAATGTGAGCCTCGAGCTCGCGGAGCTCGCCGACGGCTGGCGCGACATCTGGGCCAAGGAAGACGGGCCGACCGCGGAGCGGATCGAGGCCGACGGCATCGACATACTGATCGATCTCGCCGGGCACACCGCCAACAACAGGCTGCCGCTGTTCGCGCGCCGGGTGGCGCCCCTCCAGGTGACCTATCTCGGCTATCCCAACACCACCGGGCTCGCGGCGATGGACGCCCGGATCGTGGACGCCACGAGCGACGGGCCGGAGGCGGACCGCTACGCCAGCGAGCGGCTGGTACGTCTGCCGCGCTGCTTCCTCTGCTACGAGCCCGCCGCCTACCCCGCCATCGCGCCGCCGCCGGTGCGCCGCAACGGCTTCGTCAGCTTCGGATCCTTCAACAACATCGCCAAGATCACTCGCCCGGTGATCGCGGCCTGGGCCCGGATCCTCGAACGGGTGCCCGCCTCGCGCCTGGTGCTCAAGCACGATCTGTCGGGGCACGGGGCGGTGCAGGCACGGCTCCGTTCGGCCTTCGCCGATGCGGGCACCGATCCGGAGCGGATCGTCTTTCTCGACCGCGCTCCCGATCTCGAGGCCCATCTCGACTGCTATGCGGAAGTCGACATCGCTCTCGACACCTGGCCCTACAACGGGACCACCACCACCTGCGAGGCCCTCTGGATGGGGGTGCCGGTGGTGACGCTCGCCGGTGACCGGCATGCCGCGCGGGTGGGCGTGAGCCTGCTCTCCACGACCGGCTTCACGGCCGGGATCGCAGAGGACGTGGACGACTATGTGGCCATCGCCGTCTCCCTGGCGCAGAACGCCGATCTCCTCGAAGGACTGCGTGGCTTCTTCCGCATCGAGACCGCCGGTTCTCCGCTGTGTGACGGGGCCGCCCATGCCGCGTCCTTCGGCGGTGCCCTGCGGGAGCTGTGGCGGGAGTGGTGCCGGAGCGGCGAGATCGCCCGCGGGGCCGCGGCGGTGACCGAAGACGGGGACGTCCGGCCCACGGCGGCCGGAGGCTGAGGCGGGAGTCGTCCGATGTGTCCAGGGAATCGCCGCCGTCCGGTACCGGCTCGGAGCCCGCGCTGCCGGGGCGGGTGGGACGCGAGCGGCCGGGATCGCACCGCCGGATCCCCGTCCCCCGCCGCTACCGCTTCCGCCGCCGCCCGCCCCGGC
>JALUAG010000059.1 GCA_027045875.1 Alphaproteobacteria bacterium
GGCTGCGGGCGATCATCGCCATCGCCATCAGCAGCAAGCTGCCGAGACCGGCGGCGACGCCGCCGACGAGCCAGAGGGAGATGGTGAAGCCCGGCGCCTCGGTGTCCATGAGCATCACCGCGCCGGCGACGAGGGCGGCGATGCCCGCCACCCCGAGGACGCCGAAACTGCCGATGAAGGCCTCCGCCACCAGCAGGCCGGCGCCGAGGGCGACGAGGGCGAGGCCGGCGAAGTTCACCGGCAGGACCTGGAAGGCGTAGAGGGCGAGCAGCAGCGAGATGGCGCCGATCAGCCCGGGACCGGTGAGACCGGGGCTGTAGAACTCGAGGATGATGCCGTAGATGCCGATCAGCATCAGGATGTAGGCGACGTTGGGATTGGTGATGATCTGCAGCAGACGGGCCCGCCAGTCGGGCGCCACCGTCTCGAGCTCGAGCCCGGCGGTGGCGAGCTCGATCCGCTCGCGACCGATCTCCACCGCCCGCCCGTCGATCCTTTCCAGGAGCTCCCGGAGATCGCGGGCCACGAGGTCGATCACCCCGAGCTCCAGCGCCTCCTCGGCCGACAGGCTGGCGGCCTCCCGCACCGCCTTCTCCGCCCAGTCCGCGTTGCGCCCGCGCATCCGGGCGAGCGCCCGGATGAAGGCCGCCGCGTCGTTCATCACCTTGTCCATCATGCCGGGACGGGCCGGTGGCTTTTCGGCGCCTTGCTCACCGTCCTCGCCCTGTCCCGGTTCGGAGGAGGGCGTGCCGGGAAGCCCGCCGATCGCAACCGGCGTCGCCGCCCCGAGGTTGGTGCCGGGGGCCATGGCGGCGATGTGCGAGGCGTAGAGGATGTAGGTGCCGGCGCTGGCGGCCCGGGCACCGCTCGGCCCGACCCAGACCGCCACCGGGATCGGGCTCGCCAGGATGTCGCGGATGATGTCGCGCATCGCGGTGTCGAGTCCGCCCGGCGTGTCCATGCGCAGGACGATGAGCGGCGCCCCTTCCCGCTGGGCACGCTCGAACCCGCGGCGCAGATAGTCGCTGGTGGCCGGACCGATGGGGCCTTCGACCTCGAAGACCAGCACCCTGCCGGCCGGCTGCTGGGCACTGCCGGGCCATGCCGACAGCACGAACGCCAGCACCAGCCCGAGGATCAAGCGCAGGATCACCGCACGTTCCCCGCAGTGGCCCGAAACCTCCGAGAGATGCAGGATGGGGCAGGGGAAGGATTTGGGCAAGCATCGTCGAGCGCCGGCAACGGGGGGAAGCATGGGCGGAAATGCGATGGCGACGGTCGAGGAGAACCTGTGGCGGCAGACGGCGGGCGAGGACGCCGCATGGCCCGTTCTTGAAGAGCGGCAGCAGGCGAGCATCGCCGTCATCGGCGGCGGCTACACGGGGCTCTCCGCGGCACTCCACCTGGCAGAGCGCGGGCAGGACGTGGCGCTCCTAGAAGCGGGCACGATCGGCGAGGGCGCTTCCGGCCGTAACGGCGGCCAGGTCATCCCCGGGCTCAAGCAGGATCCGGAGGCGGTGGAGCGGATCTGGGGACCGGGGCTCGGCCGGCGCGCCATCGCCTTCGCGGCGGCGGCGCCCGATCTCGTCTTCGATCTGATCGACCGCCACGCCATCGCCTGCGACGCGAGGCGGAGCGGCTGGCTGCAGCCGGCGGCCTCGCCGCGGCATCTGCCCATGCTGGAGCGACGGATCGCGCAGTGGCGCGAGCATGGCGCCGAGCTGTCCCTGCTGTCCCGCGGCGAAACCGCCGAACGTCTCGGCACCGACGCCTATTGGGGGGCACTGTTCGACCCGCGCGGCGGATCGCTGCACCCCCTGCGCTACGCCCGCGGGCTCGCGCGGGCGGCGATGCGGGCCGGCGCCCGCCTCTTCGGCCGCAGCCCGGGGCGGGCCGTGCTTCGGACCGCGGACGGCTGGCGCCTCGCGACCCCGCGTGGCGAGCTGCGGTGCGGCGCCGTGGTCTGCGCCACCAACGCCTACGGCGATCCCGCGGGGATGGGCATCGGACCCTGCATCCTGCCGATATGGTCGGTCCAGGTGGCGACGGACCCGCAGCCGCCGGCGTTGCGTGCCGGAATCCTGAGGGATGGTCTCTGTGCCTCGGACACGCGGCGTTTCCTGACCTACTTCCGCCTCGATCCCGACGGGCGCTTCGTCATCGGCGGGCGCGGGGCGTCCGGTGCCCGGGGGCGCGCGCGGGCCTTTTCCGCCCTTCGCCGGCGCGCGCTGGCGCTCTTTCCGGAGCTCGAACCGAGCTGGCGCTTCGCCTGGGGCGGGCTCGTGGCGCTCACCGAAAACCATCTGCCGCAGCTCGTCGAGCCGGCGCCCGGGCTGCTGCTCGCCTTCGGCTACAACGGGCGGGGCGTGGCGCTGGCCACCGCCATCGGGCGCGTGCTCGCCGACCGGCTCTGCGGCGCGGAGGAAGGGGATCTGCCGCTGCCTCTCCTGCGGCGACCCCGCCCCTGGCCGCTGGCCCCGTGGCTGCGTCTCCAGCTTCCGCTGGCGTCCGGCCTCGCCGCCCTCCTCGAACGCGGCGTCGCCGCCCGGGGGCGCTGAACCCGCTCCCGTTCGCCGCTTCCGTCAACCCTCCGTTAACCGGTGGTGGCTAGAAGGTGCCATGCGCATCTATGCGCATGGTCCCTCTCTTCCGTCTGTCCGGCGGCCGGCCGCGACCGGCATCGGTGGGGGTTCGCATCGGCGGGAAGGGCGCCCTGCCCGGCAATGTGATGGGGATGGTTGATGCCATGCGTGCGAAGGATCTGCCGCTCCTCGAGCTGAGTGGCCTTCTTTCCGCGAGCGCGGCCGTCCTGGCCGCCTTCGCAGCCGTATCCGTTCCGCTTTCGGCCGCAGCCTGGGCCTGGCCGGCCGCCGCGCTGGCGAGCGTGACGGCGCTCGGGGCCGCGGTCGCGGCCGGTCTGGCGTGGCAGCGCATGCGGGCCGCGCTGGTGGCGCCGCAGGGTGCGGAGGAAACCGGACTCGGCGGCGCCGCGGGGGCCGTGCTGCGCGAATTCGCGAGGCTGGAAGAGCGCGTGCAGGTGCTGCCGGAACGGTTCGCGGCGGCACTCGAGGCTACGCTTCGCGGTGATCCGGCGGCCGGGGGAATGGCGGTGGGGGAGGACGGGCCCGAGCCCCCGGCCTGGCCGCGGATCCGGGCTCTTCTCGGGCAGCTCGCGTCCCCCACCGGCGGTGACGAGGACGGTGGCCGGCGACTGGAGGGTCTGCGGGCCATCTGCGACAGGCTCGAGCAGGGCGCGG
>JALUAG010000060.1 GCA_027045875.1 Alphaproteobacteria bacterium
TGCTGCACTACAACTTCCCGCCCTATTCGGTGGGCGAGGTGGGGCGCATGGGCTCGCCGGGGCGGCGCGAGATCGGCCACGGCAAGCTCGCCTGGCGGGCGACCCGGCCGCTGCTGCCCTCCAAGGACGACTTCCCCTACACCATCCGCGTGGTGTCGGAGATCACCGAGAGCAACGGCTCGAGCTCGATGGCCACGGTCTGCGGCACCTCCCTCGCCCTGATGGATGCCGGCGTGCCGCTGGCCCGGCCGGTGGCGGGCATCGCCATGGGCCTCATCAAGGAAGATGACCGCTACGCCGTCCTTTCCGACATCCTGGGTGACGAGGACCATCTCGGCGACATGGACTTCAAGGTGGCCGGCACCGAACACGGCGTGACCTCGCTGCAGATGGACATCAAGATCGCCGGCATCACCGAGGAGATCATGTCGGCGGCCCTCGCCCAGGCCCGCCGTGGCCGCCTGCACATCCTGGGGGAGATGGCCAAGGCCCTCGGCATGCCGCGGCCGGAGATGCGGGAGACGGTGCCCCGCATCACCACGATCCAGGTGCCCACCGACAAGATCGGCGCCGTGATCGGGCCGGGCGGCAAGACCATCCGCGAGATCACCGAGCGCACCGGCACCAAGATCGACATCCAGGACGACGGTACGGTGCGCATCGCCGCCGCCGACGCCGAGGCCGCGAAGAAGGCCGCCGACTGGATCCTCGGCCTCACCGCGACCCCCGAAGTGGGCCGGATCTACGAGGGCAAGGTGGTGCGGGTCGTGGACTTCGGCGCCTTCGTCAACTTCCTCGGCAACTACGACGGTCTCGTGCACATCTCGGAGCTGACCGACGGCCGCGTCGAGAAGGTGACCGACGTCGTCAAGGAAGGCGACATCGTCAAGGTCAAGGTGCTGGCCATCGACGATCGCGGCAAGGTCAAGCTGAGCATGCGCGCCGTCGATCAGGAAACCGGCGCGGAGCGCAAGGTGGAGCCGCGTCCCCCGCGCGGGGGCCGGCGGCGCGCATGAAACGGGCGCGGGCCGCGAGGCGAAAGACGGCGATCGGGGGGCGCTGCCGCCCCCTTCCGCCGTCGGCGGCATGACGACGTGGTGGCGCCGTGCCGCTGGTCGTACCGGACGGGGGAAGTGACTGGATGAGCTTGGTCGAGCCCATGGTCGTCTCGGGCCAGGAGGTGTGGCCTCTGGTGGAAGGCGGCAAGGGCGTCGCGGTCAGCAACGGCCGCACCGCGGGTGCCTGGGCGGCGGCGGGTGGCGTCGGCACCATTTCCGGGGTCAACGCCGACGTCGTCGACGACAACGGCGAATACGTGCCCCTAACATACAGAGGCCGCAACCGGCGCGAACGGCACGAGGAGCTCGTCGCCTACTCCATCCGCGGCGCCATCAGCCAGGCCCGCATCGCCCACGAGCTGCGCCGCGGCGAAGGGCGGATCCATCTCAACGTGCTGTGGGAGATGGCCGCCTGCGAGCGCATCCTGAAAGGCGTGCTCGAAGGGGCCAGGGGCCTCGTCCACGGCGTCACCTGCGGCGCCGGCATGCCCTACCGTCTGTCCGAGATCTGCGCCCGCTACGAGGTCTACTACTATCCCATCGTCTCCTCGGCCCGCGCCTTCCGGGCGCTGTGGAAGCGGGCCTATCACCGCTTCTCCGACTGGCTCGGCGCGGTGGTCTACGAGGATCCCTGGCTCGCCGGCGGCCACAACGGCCTGTCCAACAGCGAGGATCCGAAGGCTCCCGAATCCCCCTATCCGCGGGTGCTCGAGATCCGCAAGTTCCTGCGCAGCATCGGTCTCGACCACATCCCCATCGTGATGGCCGGCGGGGTGTGGAACCTGAGCGAATGGAAGGACTGGATCGGCAACCGGGAACTCGGCCCCATCGCCTTCCAGTTCGGCACCCGGCCGCTCTTGACCAAGGAGAGCCCGATCCCCGAGGCCTGGAAGAAGCGGCTCCTGGAGCTCGAGCCGGGCGATGTGCTGCTGCACCGCTTCAGCCCCACCGGCTTCTATTCCTCGGCCATCTACAACGATTTCCTGCGCGAGCTCGTCGAGCGCTCGGAACGGCAGGTGCCGGTGCGGGCGGAGGCCAGCCCCGAGGAAGGGTTCACCGCCTATTTCCCCCTCGCCCGCAACAAGCGCGGCGTCTACATGCGCCCCGAGGATCACGCCCGGGTGCAGCAGTGGATCGAGGCCGGCTACAGCCAGCCCATGCGCACCCCGGACGACACCATGATCTTCGTCACTCCCGAGCGGGCGCGCCGCATCCGCCGCGACCAGGCCGACTGCATGGGCTGCCTCAGCCAGTGCAAGTTCTCGAGCTGGAAGCAGGAGGAGAACTACACCACCGGGCGCCCCCCCGACCCGCGCTCCTTCTGCATCCAGAAGACGTTGCAGGATGTCGCGCACGGGCGCGGCGATCCCCTCGACAACCAGCTCGTGTTCGCCGGCCACAACGTCTTCCGCTTCCGGCAGGACCCCTTCTACGCCAACGGCTTCGTGCCCACCGTGCGGCAGCTCGTCCAGCGCATCCTGTCGGGTGCGTGATCCGGTCGCGGTTGACGCAGGCGCGAACGAGAAGCATTTTAATTCAAAGAGGCTCCAGAAGGCGCGGTGCGTCCTGGAGGCTCCGGGACGAATCGCGTGCGGGGGTAGCATGAGCGGCTCCGAGATCAGCCTGGCGAGACAGCTCAAGGCCCGCGGCCTCCGGCCGACGCGCCAGCGGTTGGCGCTCGCCCACCTTCTGCTCGGCAGCGGAGCGCGGCACGTCACCGCCGAGGAGCTCTTTCACGAGGCCCGCGACAACGGCATCCCGGTGTCGCTGGCCACCGTCTACAACACGCTGCACCAGTTCACCCGGGCCGGCCTCCTGAGCGAGGTGGTGGTGGGCAGCGGCCAGAGCTATTTCGACACCAACGTCACCTCCCACTGGCACTTCTACGACCGCACCACCGGCGAGGTGGTGGACATTCCCGACGAGGCCATCGCCTTCGCCCGGCTGCCCGATCCGCCGCCGGGCAAGGTGGTCGAGCGGGTGGACGTGGTGATCCGCGTGCGCCACGCCGACCAGCCGCAGCCGGTCTCCACCGAGGAAGAGGACTGAAGCCGGGAGGAACCCCGACCGGGTTCAGGAACCGGCGCCCCAGATCGCCTGTCGCCGCACCCAGCCGCGATCGCCTTCGAGATCGATCAGGCACCAGTCCTGCTCGCAGCTCACGAGCTCCAC
>JALUAG010000061.1 GCA_027045875.1 Alphaproteobacteria bacterium
TCAGCGCGGTGGTGAAGATGAACCCCGAGGCGTAGGAGCGCACCGCGTCCACGAGGGCGCGCGAGGTGGCGATGTAGCCGCCCATGCAGCCGTAGGCCTTGGCGAGGGTACCCTGGATCACGTCCACCCGCGCCATCTCGCCGATCTTCTCGGCGACGCCGGCGCCCCGCTCGCCGTACATGCCCACCGCATGGACCTCGTCGAGATAGGTCATGGCGTTGTAGCGCTCGGCGAGATCGCAGATCTCGGCGATCGGACCGACATCGCCGTCCATCGAATAGACGCTCTCGAACACCACGAGCTTGGCCCGCTCGCGGGGCTGCGCCGCCAGCAGACTCTCCAGATGGTCGAGATCGTTGTGGCGGAAGATCTGCTTCTCGCAGCGCGAGCTGCGCACCCCGGCGATCATCGAGGCGTGGTTGAGCTCGTCGGAGAGAATGAGGCAGTCGGGCAGCAGCTTGGCGATGGTGCTGATGGCCGCCTCGTTGGCGACATAGCCCGAGGTGAAGAGGAGGGCGGCCGGCTTGCGGTGGAGATCGGCGAGCTCCTCCTCGAGCAGCACGTGGAGATGGGTGGTGCCGGAGATGTTGCGGGTGCCGCCGGCGCCGGCACCGTAGGATTCGAGGGCCTCGCGTGCCGCCTCGAGCACCGCCGGATGCTGCCCCATGCCGAGATAGTCGTTGGAGCACCAGACGGTCACCTCGCCGACGCCGTCCGATCGATGGTGGCGGGCGTTGGGGAACCTGCCGACCTGCCGGGCCAGATCGGCGAACACGCGGTAGCGCCCCTCGGCCTTGATGCGCGCGATGGCGTCCGCGAAGATCTGCTCGTATCTCATCTCGGCCTTTCCCTGCCGCTGCAAGCGGGCCTGACGACCCTTCGTTAACACTATGACGCGGAGGCGACGGCGCAACCTTGTCCGAAATCAAAACCGCGACCCGGAGCGGAAGGCCGCAGCCGCCGGGGGGGCGGTCCCCCCACCGTCGCGTGCGGTGCGAGTACCGTCCCGAGGCGGCGGGATGTCAGAGGAAACGGACCCGTACGAGAGTGCCCAGATCGTCGAAATCGAAGGGTCGGTCCGGACGCAGCACGACCCGGGCGTAGCGGCCGCCATCGGCGGGCCGGCCGTTGAGCGCCTGGAGGCCGGGTTTGAAGTCGATGCGCTCGATCTGGGCCAGCACGGGCTCGCCCCGTCCCGGCACGTAGACCTCGGCCCGCTGTCCGATCTCGAGGCGCGCCGCCTTGTCGACCGGCAGCCGGGCCCGCACCAGGAGCGGCTGGTCGGCGGCGGCCATCACCGCCACCGTCTCCCCGGTACGGGCGTATTGCCCGGGCGGCACCGGCCATTCGAGGAGCACGCATTCGCAGGGGCTCTCCAGCACCGCCGTCCGCGCCTCCGAGGCGCGGATCCGCACCACCGGATCGCCGGGGGTGTAGATGTCCCGGCGCGGCATCGCCTCGACCTTGCCGCCGAAGGGCGCCCGCACCTCGGCGAGCGGCACCCAGATGACGGCGTCCTCGGTCTTGACCACGAAGAAGCGCTCGCGCACCCCCACCGCCACCAGGCCGGCGAGGCCGAGGGCGGCCAGCAGCAGCAGGGTGTAGCCCAGCGCGCGCTTGAGGCGGCGACCGAACCCCTCCTCCTCGGCGAAGGGGTCGGCGATCGGGGTGCGCACCCGGAGCTCGGCCCCGTTATCCCGGGCGGCGATGGCGAGGACGTCGCCGGCGCTCACGATCTCGCCCGACAGGTAGGCGTCCACGAGGTACCGGAAGAGGTCCAGCTGACCCTTGGAGAGGCCGATGAACCTGCAGCCGAAGCGCGGCAGCTCGCGGTCGACGTAGACCATCTGGCAGTCGACGTGGAGGACGATCTCGAAATCCTCGAAGGGGAAGAAGAGCCGGGCCGGGAAGCGCTCGCCGGGCTGGCGGGAGGTGATCTCCGCGGCCACCCCGAACCCGCCCAGCGACCAGTCGTCGGTGACGAAGCGGGTACTGTCGATCTCGACGCCGATGGGGATGCGGAGCCGGATGTGCTGGCGGTGGATTTCCGTCTCGTGGGCGATCTGTGCCTGCATGCGGGTTCCCTCAGGAGATCGGCAGGCGCGGCGGCAGTTCGAGGGCGCCTGTCAGGAAGGCGACGACCACGACCAGCGTGGCGAGTGCCAACGTATGGACGAAGGTGGAGCCGATTTCGTGCCATCGCCGGTCTCCGGCGGCGTGACGGGCGATGTTCTGGCGCGTCCAGCGCTGGCGGTCGAGACGGAACAGCACATAGGTCTTCACCAGCGCACCGTAGACCTGGGTGTAGTAGAGAAGCGGCGGATAGAGGCCGCTCACGCGCTCGCGCGCGGTGAGCAGGCCCAGGGTGAGCACCAGCCGGGTGGTCGCCACCCACAGGGCGTAGGTGTAGAGGAACAGGGGCGAGACCGCGAAGGCGAACAGCAGCGCCGCGGTGGGACCGATCAGCGGCGTCCACATGGAAAGGCGCTGGTCGATCAGGCACCACCAAGTGAAAAGGCCGATGCGCCGCGGCCCGAGCTCGATGGCGCGGCCGCTACTGCGCAGCATGTTGCCGAACCAGCGCAGCATGAGCTGCGTCGAGCCCCTGAGGAAGCCGGGCGCCGGCGGTTCCTCGATGGTCCAGATCTTGACGTCCGGCACGTAGAGCATCGGCAGCCCGCGTTCCAGCAGCCAGAACCAGGTCGACTTGTCCTCCCCGGTGAGGAAGGTGATGCGGCCGAGCCGCCAGTGATCGCGGGCATCGTTGCGGACGATGTCGATGAAGTCGGGATCGGTGGCGATCGAGGCGCGATAGAGGGACATGCGGCCGGTCATCACCAGGAGGCGCCGCGACAGCCCGAGCGAGGACATCAGCACGTGCCGCTGGGCGAAGCGCAGCCGGTGCCAGTGGCGCATCAGCAGGCCGCCGTCGGTGACCGCGTCCTCGTCGGTGGTGAGTCCGGCGAGATCGGGCATCAGCCGCAGGAACGGGAGACAGCGCGCGAGGGTACCGGGGCTCAGCAGGCTGTCGCCGTCCATCACCACCACCGCATCGTCGGGCCGCGGCCGCATCCGCGCCACCGCCCGGAGCGCCGCCACCAGCGCCTCGCACTTGCCCTGCGGGCCGAGGCGCACGAACACGAGCCGCACCCGTTCGGGCGGCCGCAGCTTGGCGAAGATGGCCTTGATGAAGCGC
>JALUAG010000062.1 GCA_027045875.1 Alphaproteobacteria bacterium
CCGCCTCGGCGCGCGCCATGTACTACAACCGTGAGCTCCTCGAGCGGGCGGGCTACGACGCGCCGCCCGACACCTGGGAGCAGCTGGCCGAGACCGCCAAGGCGATCTCCGCCCTCGGCGACGAGGTCTACGGCTACGGGCTCCAGGGCAAGGAGATCGAGACCGACGTCTACTTCTACTACGCCTTCTGGGCCTACGGCGGCGATCTCGTCGAGGAGGACGGCACCTCTGGCCTCGATACCGAGGCGGGCTACCAGGCGGCGCGTCTCTACAAGGGCATGATCGACGCCGGCGCGACCCAGCCCGGGGTGACCGCCTACACCCGCGAGGACGTCCAGAACCTGTTCAAGCAGGGCAAGGTGGGCATGATGATCACCGCACCCTTCCTGTCCGCCCAGATCAAGGAGGAGGCGCCCGATCTGCCCTACGGGGTGGCGCGCATTCCGGCCGGTCCCACGGGCGAGCGGGGCACCTACGGGGTGACCGATTCCATCATCATGTTCGAGAATTCGCCCAACAAGGATCTCGCCTGGAAGTTCCTCGATCTCATCTTCACCACCGAATGGCGCGCCAAGTTCACCGAGGGCGAGGGCTTCCTGCCGGTGAACAGGGAGGTGGCGGCCATGCCCGCCTTCGCCGAGAACCCGGATCTCAAGGTGTTCACGGCACTCCTGCCGGAAGCGCGCTTCGCGCCGGTGATCCGGGGCTGGGAGGAGATCGCCGCGATCACCACCAACGCGTTGCAGTCGATCTATCTCGGCGAGGCCGAGGTGGAGGACGCCCTGAACGAGGCGGCCGCCCGGATCGACGGCATCCTCGCCAAGTGACGGCGACGCCCCGGGTACGACCGTCGCCGTGCCCGGGGCGCCCATGCGCGCCGCTCGACCGCCGGGCGGCGGCAGGTTCCCCTTCCCCGTGACCGGTTCGCGGACACCGAAGGAGCATGTCGAGGTTCTCGCCGCTGGTACCCTACGCCCTCGTGCTGCCCGGCTTCCTGCTCGCCGCCTTCATCGTCCTCTGGCCGCTCGTCCAGCTCGGCATCATCTCGGTGAGCGAGGTCAACCGCTTCGGCCAGCTGCGTGGCTTCGCGGGCCTCGCCAACTTCGCCGCCATCCTCGCCGACCCCGAGTTCACCGCCGCCCTCTGGCGCACCTTGATATGGACCGTGGGCATCGTCTTCGGTGCCCTGCTGCTGTCCTTTCCGGTGGCCATGATCCTGCACCGGGATTTCTACGGCCGCGGGCTCGCGCGGGTGATCATCATGCTGCCCTGGGCCATCTCCCTCACCATGACCGCCATCGTCTGGCGCTGGGCGCTCAACGGCGAGAGCGGCATGCTCAATTCGGCGCTGCGGGCGCTCGGGGTGCTCGATGCCAACGTGCCCTGGCTGGCCCAGGCCACCACCGCCTTTCCGGTGCAGATCCTGATCGGCATCCTGGTCACCATCCCCTTCACGGTGACCATCTTCCTGGGCGGCCTTTCGGCGATCCCGGAGGAGCTCTACGAGGCGGCGACCCTCGAGGGGGCCACGCCGTTCCAGGCCTTCCGCGAGATCACCCTGCCGCTGATGCGCCCCTTCCTCAACATCGCCATCGTCCTCAACACCATCTACGTGTTCAACTCCTTCCCCATCATCTGGGCCACCACCCAGGGCGGACCGGCCAATTCCACCGACATCCTGGTGACCTACCTCTACAAGCTCGGCTTCGCCTACGGGAAGCTGGGCGAGGCCTCGGCGCTGTCCCTCGTCATGTTCGCGCTCCTTCTCCTGTTCACCCTCGTCTACGTCTATCTGACGACGCGGGAGGACCGGCATGTCGCCTGAGATCGCGGGAGGACCGGCATGTCGCCCAAGATGAAGCGCACGCTCGTCGCCTGGCTGCTGCTGTCGCCGCTCGTGGTGACGACGCTCTTTCCCTTCGCGGTGATGCTGATCACCGCCCTCAAGCCCCGCACCGAGGTGCTGACGCCGAGCTGGGTGCCGAGCCGGCTCGCCTGGGAGAACTTCGCCGAGATGTGGGAGGCGACCGGCTTCGGCCGCGCCCTCGGCAATTCCGTCTACGTGGCCCTGCTCTCGACCCTGATCGCCATCGCCGTCTCGGTGCCCTTCGCCTACGCCCTCGACCGCTTCCGCTTCGCCGGCCGCACCGTGCTCCACCGCTTCCTGCTGGTGACCCAGATGCTGTCGCCGATCGTGCTGGTGATCGGCCTCTTCCGCATCGCCGCCGCCTTCGGTCTGGTGGACAGCGTGAACGCGGTGGTGCTGGTCTACGGCGCCTTCAACATCGCCTTCACCGTGTGGATGCTGCAGAGCTACTTCGCCACCATCCCGAAGGATCTCGAGGAGGCGGCCTGGCTCGAGGGGGCCTCGCGCGGCAGGGCGCTCCTGCGCGTCTTCCTGCCGCTGGCGCTGCCGGCCATCACGGTGACCGCCATCTTCTCCTTCATCAACGCCTGGAACGAGTTCGTGATCGCGCTCACCATGCTGCGGCGGCAGGAGAGCTACACCCTGCCGATCCAGATCTTCTCGCTGGTGGCCGGCCGCTACACGGTGGAATGGCATCATGTGATGGCGGCATCCCTGGTGGCCACCATTCCGGTCGCGATCGTCTTCGCCTGGCTGCAGCGCTATCTGGTGCGCGGGCTCGGCGCCGGCGCCGTCAAGTGACACGAGCGAACGGGAAAGGAACCACGGCATGACCAAGCAGTGCTTCGGCAGCGCCCAGGTCCCCCTCTCGCCCGCGGTGCGGGCCGGGGACTTCGTCTACGTCTCGGGACAGGTGCCGGTGGATGCCGACGGCCGGGTGGTGGCGGGCGGCATCGAGGCCCAGACCGAGCAGGTGATGCGCAACATCGAGGCGGCGCTGGCGCTCGCCGGCTGCGAGCTCGGCGACGTCGTCAAGACCCAGGTCTTCCTGCGGGACGCGCGGGATTTCGCCGCCTTCAACGAGGTCTACCGGCGCTACTTCCCGACCGATCCGCCGGCCCGGACCACGGTCGAGGCGCGGCTCATGATCGACATCCTGGTCGAGATCGAGGCCGTCGCCTACCGGCCGCTTCGGCCCTGACGGGCGGAGGACGGCGGGTGCGCGTGTTCACCGCCTCGCTGGCGACGGAGACCAACACCTTCTCGCCGGTTCCCACCGACCGC
>JALUAG010000063.1 GCA_027045875.1 Alphaproteobacteria bacterium
CCGCATCGAGCGCCTCGCCCGTCATCTGCTCGAAGAAGGCGGCGAAGAGGTCCTCGTCCGAGAGCCGCCTGTGGACGTCCGGCCGCGCCGCCCCGTCCGCCTGCGGCGTCCAGCGCGGCCGCTCGACATGCAGCACGTTGGGATAGATCCGCCGCAGCCGCCCCATCGGGTCCACCACGGGGCCTTCGTCCAGCAGCCGCACCAGCAGGTAGTCCTCGCTCGGCCCTTCGGGGCCGCGCGCCTCGATCTCGGCGATCCTGCCCTCGATGCGGCGCAGGTCCCGCCGCGGCGCGAGCGGGATCGCCTCCGTGCGGCAGCGGCCCGCGCGGTCGAGCTCCACCAGCGTCACCGACTTGACGTGGTCGATCTCCGAGAAGGAGTACTTGAGGAGCGAGCCCGCGTAGCGCACGTGCCCCGCGCCCGCCGCCTGCGGCCGGTGCAGGTGCCCCAGCGCCACGTAGTGGAAGCCCTCGAACAGGGCGGGCTCCACGGTCTCCGCCCCGCCGATGGCGAGCGGCCGCTCGGACTCGCTCGTCGCGCAGCCCGCCACCGCAGCGTGCGCCACCAGCACCTGCCGCCGCCCCGGCGTGGCCGCCGCCCGCACCCGCGCCAGCACCGCGGCGAGCGCCGCCCGCTGGTCGTGGACCTCCCCGTCGCCGAGCGCCTCGCGCACCACCGCGGGCTCCAGGAAGGGCACCGGCCAGACCTCCACCGGCCCGTGCGCGTCCTCCAGCACCACCGGCCGCGGCTCGGCCGCCACCCTCCCCGCCACGTGCAGCCGGCTGCGGGCGAGCATCTCCGCCCCGAAGGCGAGCCGCTCCGGGCTGTCGTGGTTGCCCGCGACCAGCACCACGGGCACCTCCAGCCCCAGCACGATCCGCGAGAGCACCTCGTCGAGCAGCGCCACCGCCTCCTGCGGCGGCACCGCCCGGTCGAAGACGTCGCCCGCCACCAGCACCGCGTCCGGCCGCGCGTCCGCGACCAGGCGCACGAGCTCGTCGAGCACGTGCGCCTGGTCCTCCGTCAGGTGCACCCCGTGGAAGATCCGCCCCAGATGCCAGTCCGCCGTGTGCAGCAGCCGCATGCGCCCCCTCCGCCAGACAGGACGATGCCGGCACACCCGCAATTACGCCCCACGGCGCCCGCGCCACACGCCGGCACCGCCGCCACCACGGCACGATGATGCCCCACCCGGTGGCTCAAGACCCGAGCCGCAGGCCTGCCGCCGCGTTCGCCGGGAATCGGATCAGGCCCAGCCCGCCGCGAGGGCGCTGGCCAGCCGCTCCAGCCGCTCGACCGGCACCGTGGGCGGGAAGCGCGCCAAGAGCGCGTCGTCCACACCCCAGCGGACGCCTGGAACGCCCCCTCCAGCGCAGCACGCACCCTGGAGGCCATCGCGACGATCCCGCACGGGCCGCGTTGCGGGCCATGACCAGAACCGATCGGGGTTTCCGGTACGGTCGGGATTCTCCACGAACCGCGCGAGTACGCCTCACGCAGGCTCCGGGTCCTGGCTGTCCGACCCCGGCTCCGCCGGCACGAGATCGAAGATGTCCTTCGCCGCCTCCATGCAGGCCTGCCGTACCCGCCGCCAGTCCTGCCATTCGCGAGCGAGGTGCTTGTATTCGGACAGGTCGATCTCGTCCAGGTCGTAGGGGAGGGGATTGGCGAGCTGCGCCTGGAGCTGCTGCAATGCCGACTCTCCGCTCGGCTGCGGGTAGAGCGCATCGAACGGCCGCATGGCCGCGCGGAAGTCCTCGTCGCGCATCCTGCGATACAGCGCAGCGAAGTCGATGTAGTCGCGCGTCGCGTTGCGCCGAAGGATCAGGATCGCTTTGATGCGCAGCATCTCGGGTAGCGTCGGCACCCGGATGGGCCCGTGCGGCGTGTCGATCCTCTCCGTCTCCAGCGGAGCCTTCCGGATGATCTGCCGGACGCCGGTCTCTATCCCATCGAGCGACCCGAGGATCTGGACCGGCCGTTGCACGCGCGCCGTCTTCCAGCCGGAGACGGCCTCAAGGTCTTTCAGCGCCGAGTCGAAGCGCCGCTTGAGGTCCGGCAGGACGTGATCAGCATCGCGCGAAAACCGATGGCGGGCGTGCAGGGCCGCCGCGGTGCCGCCCACGAGCACCGCGTCCGGGAAGATGCGCTGTAGATGCGCCGCGGCGGCGAGCACCCGCTCCCAGTCGGGCCATTCATTCGGCCGGCTGCTCGTCACGGCTCATCCGGACGTAGTTGTTCCAGAAGTGGTAGCGCTGCGCGTACGGGTCGTGGATGTGAGCCTGGCAGACGCGGATAATCTTGCTGCCGAGCGAAGGGTCCCGGCGCAGGGCCTCGCGCAGCGCGACCCAGTCGCGCATCTTGCCGCGGGCGATGATGTCGTCGATCGCTGCGAGCGAGTAGCCGCGAGGCTCGATGTGGCGGTGCTTCATGGCAGCGTCGGCCGCTCTGCGACCAGGATCAGGCCGGCCTGACAACTTCATATTAATATTATGGGAACTCCAATCGATCCGCCACGCGGATCGATCGGCGGTGACGGCACTTACGCAGATCTCCTTCCGCAAGCCGGCGACCAGCCGCACGAGCTCGCCGAGCACGTACGCCTGGTCCTCCGTCAGGTGCACCCCGTGGAAGATCCGCCCCAGATGCCAGTCCGCCATATGCAGCAGCAGCAGCATGCCAGCCCCTCCCCGCGGGCGCAGGCTCCTGCAGCTCCGCCCGCAGCCCCCAGCCCGCGCGCCCGAAGCCCGCAACGAACGCAGAGGATACCCCACCCGGTGGCTCAGGATATGAGGCACCGGCCTTCCGCCTGGATCCGGATAGAATGCCTGGCAGGACGATCAAAAGTGCCACTCCGGTCACCACCCATAGCCCCACGGCCGCATCGGCGGAGTAGAGGTACGGTCTGGGAGGTGTCACCAACGCCCCAAAGGCGAACCTCGACATATGCATACCTGTGAGGCACGTGACGCGGCTATGCTAGGAGTCACCGACAGGTGGCATGGTATCGAGCACAGCTGCTTGAGCTATGGTCAAATCTGGTGTACGGCGCGCTCAGGCGGCGCACCGGCTTCCATCGGCATTTCCGGTCACTTCGATTCCGTCCCGGAACCTCACGTTCGCGATGACCTTGCCCAGATAGCCGAAGC
>JALUAG010000064.1 GCA_027045875.1 Alphaproteobacteria bacterium
CGCCGCGCAGAAGGCGTTGAGCCCCCCTTCGGGATCGGTGACGGCGTGATCGGCATGGATGAAGAGGGTGCCCGAGGTGCCGATGGAACAGACGCCGTCGCCGGCGGCGACGATGCCCGCCCCGACGGCCGCGCAGGCGTTGTCGCCGCCACCCGCCACCACCGGCAGGCCTTCGGGAAGGCCGCTCGCCGCCGCCCCCCGCCGGTCGATGCGGGCGACGATCTCGGGGCCCTCCGCCACCGGCGGCAGCCAGGCGCGCGGCACGGCGAGGGCCTCCAGCATCTCGGCGCTGTAGTCGCGGCTGCAGATGTCGAGCAGCAGGGTTCCCGAGGCGTCGGCGGCATCGGTGGCGGCGGTGCCGGTGAGCCGCAGGCGCAGGAAGTCCTTGGGCAGCAGAACCCGGGCGATGCGGGCATGGGCCTCGGGTTCGTGGTCGGCGAGCCACAGGATCTTGGGCGCCTGGAAGCCCGCGCTCGGCCGGTTGCCGGTGATCTCCAGCACCCGGGCGCGGCCGAGCCGACGCTCGATCTCCGCGCACTGGGCACCGGTGCGGGCGTCGTTCCACAGGAGCGCGGGGCGGATCACCCGTTCCTCGGCGTCGAGGAAGACCGAGCCGTGCATCTGCCCGGAAAGCCCGAGCCCCAGGATCTCGGCGTCGCCGATGGCCTCGCGCAGGCGCCGCAGGCAGTCGCAGGCCGCCCGCCACCAGTCCTCGGGATCCTGTTCGCTCCAGCCGGGTCGGGGGGTGGAGAGGGGATAGGCGGCGCTCGCCCGGGCCCGGATCCGGCCCGCGGCATCGAGCGCCACCGCCTTGAGGGCGCTGGTGCCGAGGTCGAGACCGATGGTCAGTGCGTCGCGGCCGTCGCTCATGCTTCGCCTCCCTGGGTTCCGTCGCCGCCTTTACCCTCCGCGGCAGCTCTTCTATATGCTGCGGGCGCGTCGCGGCCACGCGCGACCGCCGCCCCGCCCCCGGCCGGGCCCCACCCTGCCAGTCGAGAAGCGATCCGGGAAGTGTCCGAGGAGCGAAACAGCGAGACCGCCGCCGTGGTGCGTCTGGCCCTGCCCAAGGGCCGGATGCAGGAGGAGGTGCTGCGCCTCCTCGCCGATGCCGGAATCCGCCTCACCTTCGACCGCCGGGGCTACCGGCCGACGCTCTCCCTGCCGGGCTTCGAGGCCAAGCTCCTCAAGCCCCAGAACATCGTCGAGATGCTGCACATGGGCTCGCGCGATCTCGGCTTCGCCGGCGCCGACTGGGTGGCGGAGAAGCGCGCCGAGCTGGTCGAACTCCTGGACACCGGGCTCGATCCGGTGCGCATCGTGGCCGCTGCCGGCACCGATTTCCTGGTCGACGGACGGCCCCCCGCGCGGCCCTTCGTGATCGCCACCGAATACGAGCGGCTGACCCGCGCCTGGCTCGAGGCCCGCGGCTACGACGCGCGCATCGTGCGCTCCTACGGGGCCACCGAGGTGTTCCCGCCCGAGGACGCCGACATGATCGTCGACAACACCGCCACCGGCGCCACCCTCAAGGCCAACGGGCTCGTCATCTTCGACGAGCTGATGCGTTCCTCCACCCGCCTCTACGCCCATGCCGCCGCCCTCGAGGATCCGGCGCGGCGCGACGTGATCGAGCATTTCGTCCTGCTCCTGCGCTCGGTGCTGTCGGCGCGCGAACGGGTGATGCTGGAGGTCAACGTGGCCGCCGCCGATCTCGAGCGGGTGGTGGAGATCCTGCCCTGCATGCGCGAGCCCACCATCGCCCCCCTCCATCACGAGGCCGGTTTCGCCGTCAAGGCGGCCGTGCCGCGCCGCGATCTGCCGCAGCTCATCCGCGCCATCAAGGAGCGCGGCGGCAGCGACATCGTGGTGGTCGAGCTGGCGCAGATCGTGCCATGAGCGAACGCACCGCCGAGATCGCCCGCGAGACCAAGGAGACCCGCATCCGCCTGCGGCTCGCGCTCGACGGCGAGGGCCGCGCCGAGGTGGCGACCGGGCTCGGCTTCCTCGATCACATGCTGAGCGCGCTCGCGAGGCACGGGCGCTTCGATCTCGAGCTCGCCTGCGAGGGCGATCTCCATGTCGACGACCACCATACCGTCGAGGACTGCGCCATCGCGCTGGGCCGGGCCCTCGACCGGGCGCTCCGCGAGCGCCGCGGTATCGCCCGCTTCGGGGCGGCCTACGCGCCCCTCGACGAGGCGCTGGTGCGGGCGGTGGTGGACCTCTCGGGCCGCCCGTTCGCCCATGTCGAGCTCGGCTTCGCCCGCGAGCGGATCGGCGAGGTGGCGACCGAGAACCTGACCCATTTCTTCGCCTCGCTGGCGACCAACGCGCGCATGGCGCTGCATCTCGATCTCATCCGCGGCGCGAACGATCACCATCGCGCGGAGGCCGCCTTCAAGGCACTCGCCTTGGCGCTGCGCGAGGCGGTGGCGCCCGCCGGACACGGCGAAATACCGAGCACCAAGGGCAGCCTCTGATGCGGCAGGTGCGGATCGTCCCCACCGGCACCGCCAATCTCGCCTCCGTCGCCGCCGCCTTCCGCCGGCTCGGGGCGGAGCCGGTTCTCTGCGAGGATCCGGCCGAGGTGGCCCGCGCCTCCCACGTCATGCTGCCGGGCGTCGGTGCCTTCGGCGCCGCCGTGGCGCGGCTGCGGGAGCGGGGGCTCGACCGGGCGCTGCGCGACCGCATCGAGGCCGACCGGCCGACCATGGCCATCTGCGTCGGCCACCAGCTCCTCTTCGCCGAAAGCGAGGAGAGCCCCGGAGTGGCCGGGCTCGGCATTCTGGAAGCCGGGGTGGGCCGCTTTCCCGCCCATGTGCGCTGCCCGCAGTTCGGCTGGAACGAGATCGAGGCGGGCGAGGACGCCCTGCTGCTGGAGGAGGGCTGGGCCTATTTCGCCAACAGCTACCGGGCGGTCGAGGCGCCCGGCTGGCGGGTGGCGACGGCCGAGCATGGCGGGCGCTTCGTGGCCGCCATGGAGCGCGGCCGGGTGATCGGCTGCCAGTTCCATCCCGAGCTCTCGGGCGCCTACGGGGCGGCGCTCCTGTCCCGCTGGCTGGAGCTCTCCTGATGCTCGCGCGCCGCATCATCCCCTGTCTCGACGTGAGCCACGGCCGGGTGGTGAAGGGGGTGCGCTTCCAGGGGCTCCGGGATGCCGGCGATCCCGCCGAACGGGCCGCCCTCTACGAGGAACAGGGAGCCGACGAGATCGTCGTCCTCGACGTGTCGGCGACGCCCGAGGGACGCGGCCACCAGCTCGACACGGTGCGCCGGGTGCGCGAGCGGCTCTCGATCCCGCTCACCGTGGGCGGCGGCATCCGCGCGCTCGAGGACGCGCTCCGTCTCCTGGAGGCAGGGGCGGACAAGGTGTCGGTGAACACCGCTGCCGTCGCCCGGCCCGAACTGCTGACCGAGATCGCCGAGCGTTTCGGCCGCCAGTGCTGCGTGCTGGCGATCGATGCCGCCCGGCGCTCGGAGCGCTTCGAGGTGCTGGTCAAGGGCGGCCGCGAGGGCACCGGTATCGACGCGGTGGCCTGGGCGCGGGAGGGCGAACGGCGCGGCGCCGGCGAGATCCTGCTCACCTCCTGGGACCGCGACGGCACCCGCGAGGGCTACGACCTGCCGCTCCTGCGGGCGGTCGCAGGAGCCGTGCATCTGCCGATCATCGCCTCCGGCGGCGCCGACAATCCCGAACATCTGCGCGAGGCCCTCGATGCCGGGGCGGATGCGGTGCTGGCCGCCTCCATCTTCCACGACGGCGATCTCACGGTCGCCGAGGTCAAGCTCCATCTCATGGAACACGGGGTCCACCTGCGGCCATGATCATCCCCTCCATCGACATCATGGGCGGCCGCACGGTGCAGCTCGTGGGCGGCGAGCGGAAGGCGCTGGATGCGGGCGATCCGCTGCCGGTGGCCGAGCGCTTCGCCCTCGCCGGGGAGATCGCGGTGATCGATCTCGACGCCGCCATGGGAAAGGGATCCAATGCGGCGCTGGTGGAGCGGCTGGTGGCCCGTTTCGACTGCCGGGTGGGGGGCGGCATCCGCGATCTCGAGACCGCGGTGCGCTGGCTCGATGCCGGCGCCGCCAGGATCATCCTCGGCACCATGGCGGTCCCGGAGCTGCTTTCGAAACTGCCCAAGGAGCGGCTGATCGCGGCGGTCGATGCGCGGCAGGGCGAGGTGGTGGTCGAGGGCTGGAAGCGGGGCACCGGCCGGCCGCTCCTCGAGCGCATCGCCGAGCTGCGCGATCACGTGTCGGGCTTCCTCGTCACCTTCGTCGAACGCGAGGGGCGGATGGGCGGCACCGACATGGCGCTCGCGAAGGCGGTGGTCGAGGCGGCAGCACCGGCGCGCGTTACCGTCGCCGGCGGTGTCACCACTGCCGAGGAGATCCGCGAGCTCGACGCCCTCGGCGCCGACGCCCAGGTGGGCATGGCCCTCTACACCGGCCGTCTCGATCTCGGCGAGGCCATCGCCGCCCCCCTTTCGAGCGACCGCCCCGACGGGCTCTTTCCGACGGTGGTCTGTGACGAGCGGGGGCTCGCCCTCGGCCTCGTCTGGTCGAGCCGCGAATCCATCCGCGCCGCCGTGGCGGAGCGCCGCGGCATCTACTGGTCCCGCTCGCGCGAGGAGCTGTGGCGCAAGGGGGAGAGTTCGGGCGCGGTACAGGAACTCCTGCGCATCGATCTCGACTGCGACCGCGACGCGCTGCGTTTCCGGGTGCGCCAGCGGGGAGCCGGCTTCTGCCATCTCGGCACCCGCTCCTGCTGGGGCGAGGAGGAGGGGCTCGGCGCCCTCCACCGGCTGCTCCTCGCACGTCGCGAATCCGCCCCCGAGGGATCGTATACCGCCCGCCTGTTCGCCGATCCCGGGCTGCTCGCCGCCAAGCTGCGGGAGGAGACGGAGGAGCTGATCGCCGCCGAAAGCCGCGAGGAGGTGATCTGGGAGGCGGCGGATCTGCTCTACTTCACCCTCGTGAGGCTGGCCCGCGAGGGCATCGGGCTCGCCGAGGTGGAACGGCACCTCGCGCGCCGCCGGCGTCGGGTCACGCGCCGCGGCTGAGCCTACCAGTAGCGCATGGCGGCGCGGTAGAGCCCGTCCAGGACGCCCGCGTCGATTTCCACCGGCGCGTTGTCGAGGAGCCGCCGCTGGGGAAGCGCCCCCTCGGTCAGCGCCGCCACGTCCACCGGCGAGAAGCCGATCGCCTCGAGCCCGTTCGGAACCCCCGCCGCACGCATGAGGGCCACCAAGCGGTCGGCCAGGAGATCGCCCGCCCCGGCCTCGGGCACGCCGCGGACATCGGCCCCGAGCGCCTCCGCCGCCGCGAGCAGCCGCGGGCCGGCATCCGCCCCCATCAGCCGGTAGACGGGCGGGGCGTTCAGGATCACCGCCATGCCGTGGGGCACCAGCGGCGGCCCCGGCGGATAGTCCGGCGGCCGGTAGTCGCGGACCATGCCGGAGACCGGATAGGACAGGGCATGGGGAACGTGGCAGCCGGCGTTGCCGAAGCTCGCCCCGGCGAGGGTGGCGGCCCACAGCAGCCGGCCGCGGGCGGCCATGTCCGGAGGATCGGCGAGCGCCGCCTCGAGGTTGCCGGCCACGAGCCGCATGGGCTCGAGGGCGAGCAGATCCGACCAGGGATTGGCGCCCTGGGTCATCGGCCGCAGGTCGGGCTCGGGGGGCAGATCGCGCTCGCCCACCGGCCGGCAGGTCCAGGCCTCGAGGGCGTGACAGACGGTGTCCAGGGCGGTGCAGGCGAGGGCGGTGCGCGGCAGGCTCGCCGTCACCTCGGGATCCACCACCGCGTGATGGGGCACCAGCCGATGGGACATGATGCCGGTCTTGGCCTTCATGGCGAGCAGATCGAACACCGCGATGCCGGTGCATTCGCTGCCGGTACCGCAGGTGGTGGGACAGGCGATGTGCGGTTTCAGGGGCCCCGGGACGTTGCGGCCCTCGCCGATCGGCGCGTTGACGTAGGCGAGGAAGGAGTCGGGCCAGCTGCTGTAGAGATCGGCCACCTTGGCGGTGTCCATCGCCGAGCCTCCGCCCACCGAGACAAAGCCGTCGAAACCGCCGTCGGCGGCGAAGCGGATGGCCGCCTCGAAGGAGCGGTCGGTGGGTTCGACCTCCACCCCGTCGAACAGCGTCACCACGAGCCCCGCCTCCTCGAGCGCGCGGCGCACCGTCGCCACCGGCGGCAGAGCGGCGAGATGGGGGTCGGTCACCAGGAGCGGTCGCCGCATGCCGAGGCGGCGGGCGATGTCGCCGACGAGGCCGAGGCTGCCGGGACCGAAGGTGATGCGGGGTGTCGTGACGGTGAAGGATCGTGAAGCGTCCATCTGCGCCCTCCGCGGAAACGGATGCTAGATTGCGCGCCGGAGAAGGCGTCGGCAAGCGCCGGATCGCCGGCGGGGACCGGTTCGCCTGCTGTCGCCCGGAGACAAGAAAGGAGGGCCGAAGAGCGTCTTCCCATGCGCCGTTCTTCGCGGTCATGCAACGGTTTGCGCCGAGGGACCCCCGGTGGCGGAGATCGGAAAGTCGCTGTCGTAGTGCCAAGAGCAGGCGGAGCCCCGCCGCATCATCTGTCGATCGGGTGCGGATCCCTCCGATCCGCCGCGCAGTGCGGAGATCGCCGCCATGACCTCGAGCCGTCTCGCCGCCCTTCCCGGGGAATCCTCGGCGGCGCCTGCCGATCTCGCATCGGCGATCATCGCGCTGCTGCGGGATTTCTCGATCGAGGTGACACCCCGGCAGGCGGCCAAGGTGGACCGTTTCGCGGCCCTGCTGCCGCCCGGCACGCGGGTGTTCGTGACCTTCGTTCCCGGCGAGACGGTGGACGCGGTCTTGCCGGTGATCGAGCGCCTGGCGCGGGAAGGGATGCGCCCGGTGCCCCACATCGCCGCCCGCAATCTCCTCGCCGAGGCCACCTTCCAGCACTACCTCCGGGGCGCCCATGCCTGCGGCGCGCGTGAGGCGCTGGTGATCGCCGGCGGTGCCCGCCGGCCGGCAGGACCCTATGCGAGCACCATGGATCTCCTGAACACCGGGCTGTTCGAGGAGCTGGGCTTCACACGCCTCTACGTGGCCGGCCATCCCGAGGGCAGTCCCGACATCCCGCCGGCGGAGCTCCCCCGTGCGCTGGCCGCCAAGAACGCCTGGAGTGCACGCCGGGACGTACCCCTCGAGATCGTGACCCAGTTCACCTTCGACGGCGGGCGTCTGACCGCCTGGGAGCGGGAGATCCGCGCCGCCGGCAACCGGCTGCCGGTGCGCGCCGGGCTCGCCGGTCCCGCCTCGGTCACGAGCCTTCTCAAATATGCCCGCATGTGCGGGGTCACGGCCTCCCTGGGCTTCCTCCAGCGCAGCGGCGGGCGGTTCCTCCAGCTCGTCGGCCAGGCGGCGCCGGACGGGGTGATCACGGCGCTGGCCCGGGCCCGGATGGAGGATCCGGACAGCCGGCTGTACCGCGTCCACTTCTATCCCTTCGGCGGCTTCGCCCGCACCGCCGCCTGGGCACGGGCGGTGGCGCGAGGGCGGTTCACCCTGTTCGCCGACGGCAGCGGCTTCGCGGTCGAGAGCTGAGCCCCAGCCTCCCGACCGCGGTTTTGCCCTTTCGGCCGTCTCTCTCTATGGTGGGGCCGGCCGATCCGGCCAGCGTCTCCACCGCCGAAGCACGCCATGGCCGTTCGCCCTTCGGGCCTGCACTTCCGTGACCTGCTCCTGCGTCTCGTGCGCAGCGAGCAGCTCCTGCTGCTGATAGTGGCCGCGGTTGCCGGGGCTGCCGCCGCCTATGCGGCGATCGGCTTTCGCGAACTCGTGCGGCTGGTGACCTGGGCGGCTTACGGTATCGGCGGAGGTAATCCCGCCGCCTACGCCCGCAGCCTCCCCTGGTGGATGCTGATCGCCGTGCCGGCAGGGGGCGGACTGGTTCTCGGCCTGCTCACCCGCTTCGTCCTGCCGGGCCCGCTGCCCCAGGGGGTGGCCGATGTGATCGAGGCCTGCGCCCTCCGTAACGGGCGCATGCCCCTGAAGGGCGGGCTCGCCGCCGCTTTCCTGAGCGCGAGCTCGATCGGCGTCGGGGCCTCCGTCGGACGTGAGGGGCCGATCGTCCATCTCGGCGCCACCCTCGCCTCCTGGTTCGCGAAGCGCCTCCACCTCGGCCCCTCGCTCGCGCGCACCCTTCTCGGTTGCGGCGTCTCCGGCGCCATCGCCGCCGCCTTCAATGCCCCCATTGCCGGCGTCTTCTTCGCCCTCGAGGTGGTGGTCGGCCACTACGGGCTCGGTGCTTTCTCGCCGGTGGTGATCGCCTCCCTCGTGGGGACGGTGGTCACCCGGGTCCACATCGGGGACGAGCCCGCCTTCGGCCTCCTTCCCCATGTCGTCGCCTCCTTCTGGGAGGTGCCGGCCTTCCTCCTCCTCGGTGTCGTTTCGGCGGCGGTGGCAATGGCGCTCATGTGGGCGATCGGCATCGTCCAGCGGCTGCACGACCGCCTGCGCGTGCCCTCCTGGCTGCAACCGGCGGTCGCCGGGCTCGTCCTCGGCGTCATGGCGCTCGGCTATCCCGAGATCCTCGGGGTCGGCTACGAGGTCACGACACGGGCCCTGCAGGGCGGGCTGCTGCTGCCGAGCTTCGTGATGCTGGCGGTGGTCAAGACGGCGGCCACCGCCCTCTGTCTCGGCAGCCGCTTCGGTGGTGGCATCTTCTCACCGAGCCTCGCCATCGGCGCCCTCACCGGCGGCGCCTTCGGCCTCGTCGCCGGCGCGCTGTTCCCCGAGCTCGCCTCGGGGGCGGGGGTGTACGCCACCCTCGGCATGGGGGCGGTGGCGGCGGCCACCCTCGGCGCTCCCGTCTCGACGGTGATCATGATCTTCGAGCTCACCACCGACTACGGCATCACCTTCGCCCTCATGGCCGCCGTCGCCGTGGCCTCCCTCATCACCCGCCAGCTCTACGGCCACAGCTTCTTCACCTGGCAGCTCGCCTGCCGCGGCATCGACGTCGAGGGCCATCGCGAGCTCGCCCTGCTGCGCACGCGGCGGGTGCGGGACGTGATGCGGCGGGACCATCTGGAGGTGCCGCGGAGCGCGCCCCTCGAGGAGGTCAAGCGGCGCTTCCACGAGCGGCACGGGCCGATCTTCGTGGTCGAGGAGGACGGCACCCTCTACGGGGCGATCACCCTCGAGGATCTGGTGGAGGCGGAGTTCGCGGAAGAGGGGGAAGGCGCGCCACGGGCCGAACGGCTCGCCCGCCGGCTGCCCGTCGTGCTGTTCCCGCAGGAGGATCTGGCGGCCGCCTTCCGGCGCTGCCACACCTACCAGCTCGAGCATGTGCCGGTGGTGCGCTCGGCGCGGGATTTTCACCTTGTCGGCGAAGTGCGAATGCGCGATCTGATCGAGGCCTACAACCGCGCGCTCCTGGAGGCGCGGGCACAGGAGCAGGGGCGCTGCTGAGCGAGCGAGGAGGAGAAGCCGCCGAGATGACGGGGGAGCGCGAGCCGATGCCGCGGGGCGGCGGCGAGCCTATGCATCTGGCCGGTCTCAATCCCGAGCAGCGGGCCGCCGTCGAGGCCGCGGACGGGCCGCTCCTGGTGCTGGCCGGCGCGGGCACCGGCAAGACCCGCGTGCTCACGACGCGGCTCGCCCATCTGCTGGTCACCGGCCGGGTGCGCCCGGGCGAGGTGCTGGCGGTGACCTTCACCAACAAGGCCGCCCGCGAGATGGTGGAGCGGGTGGAGCAGCTCATCGGCCGCAGCTGCGAGGGGCTGTGGCTCGGCACCTTCCACGCCATCGGCGTGCGCGTTCTCCGGCGCCACGCCGAGCTCGTCGGTCTCAAGTCCAATTTCACCATCCTCGACACCGACGATCAGCTCCGTCTCCTCAAGCAGGTGATCCAGGCCGCCGACCTCGACGAACGGCGCTGGGCGCCGCGGGTGCTTCTCGCCATCGTGCAGCGCTGGAAGGACCGCGGCTGGCGACCCGATCAGGTACCGGCCTCGGAGGTGGGCGATTTCGCCCTCGGTCGCACGGTCGAGCTCTACCGCGCCTACCAGGAGCGGCTCTCGACCCTGAACGCCTGCGATTTCGGCGATCTGCTGCTGCACGGGCTGACCCTGTTCACCGAGAACGAGGACGTGCTCGCGCACTACCGCCGGCGCTTCCGGGCCATCCTGGTGGACGAGTACCAGGACACCAACATCGCCCAGTACCTCTGGCTGCGCCTCCTCGCCCAGGGGCATCGCAACATCACCTGCGTCGGCGACGACGACCAGTCCATCTACAGCTGGCGCGGCGCCGAGGTGGGCAACATCCTGCGCTTCGAGCAGGATTTCCCGGGCGCCACCGTGGTCCGGCTGGAGCGCAACTACCGCTCCAGCGGCCATATCCTGGGCGCCGCCTCGGGCCTGATCGCCCGCAATCGCGCCCGCCACGGCAAGACGCTCTGGACCGAGGGGGAGGAGGGGGAGCCGGTGCGCGTCGCCGGTCTCTGGGACGACCAGGAGGAGGCCCGCTTCGTCGGCGAGGAGATCGAGGCCTGGCAGCGCGCGGGCGGGGCGCTCGGGGAGACGGCGGTGCTGGTGCGGGCGGGCTTCCAGACCCGCGCCTTCGAGGAGCGCTTCATCCAGATGGGGCTGCCCTACCGGGTGATCGGCGGCCCGCGCTTCTACGAACGCCAGGAGATCCGCGACGCCATCGCCTATCTGCGGCTCGTCCACCAGCCCGACGACGATCTCGCCTTCGAGCGTATCGTCAACCTGCCGCGGCGCGGCATCGGCGAGGCCACGCTGCGGCTCCTGCGGACGACCGCGCGGGCGGCCCGCACGAGCATGGTGGAGGCCGCCCGCAGCCTGTGCCAGACCGACGAGCTCGCGACCCGCACCCGGAACGCGCTTGCGGCCTTCCTCACCACCCTCGACCGCTGGCGGGGGCGCTTCGGGGAGCTCGAGCCGCGTCCCTTCCTGGAGCTGGTGCTGGACGAATCCGGCTACACCGAAATGTGGCAGAACGACCGCTCGGCGGAGGCCCCGGGTCGGCTCGAGAACCTGAAGGAGCTCGCCCAGGCGATCGAGGAGTTCGACACCATCCCGGCCTTTCTCGAGCATGTGGCGCTGGTGATGGAGAACAGCTCGGATCCCGGCGCCGACATGGTCAACGTGATGACCCTCCACGGCGCCAAGGGGCTCGAGTTCGACTGCGTGTTCCTGGCCGGCTGGGAGGAGGGGCTGTTCCCCCACCAGCGGGCGCTCGACGAGGGTGGCACGAGCGCCCTCGAGGAGGAGCGGCGGCTCGCCTACGTCGGCATGACGCGGGCGCGGCGCCGGCTCACCATCACCTTCGCCGCCAACCGGCGGATCTACAACCAGTGGTCCAGCTCGGTGCCCTCGCGCTTCATCGAGGAACTGCCGGCCGCCCACATCGAGCACCTGCATCGCCATCCCGCCGCCCGCCCCGACTACGAGCCGGATTTCGACGGCGCGCCCTTCGCGCCGCGCGTCGCGCGCTACCGCTCGCGGCGGGCCGAGCTCGGAAAGGTGATCGAGGGGCGGGCCGAGCTCCTCGCCACCCGGCCGCCGGTGGCGCCGGGACGGTTCAAGATCGGCGATCGCATCTTCCACGACAAGTTCGGCTACGGTCGGGTGGAGACGGTGGAGGGCAACAAGCTCGGCATCGCGTTCGAGAAGGCGGGGCACAAGAAGGTCATCGACAGTTTCGTGGAGCCCGCATGAGGGGCGCCCACAGCGCTGCCGGCCCGTCGCTGTGGCGGGCGAGCGTCCGGCTGTCGGGCCCCGAGCTGGACGACGGGCTGCTGCTGGCGCTCGAGGTCGAGGCCGAGGCCGTCGCCGCCTTCGCCGACGAGCGGGACGAGGCGGACGAACCCCGCGCCTGGCGGCTCGACCTCTACTTCCGCGAGCCGGTGGACGAGGCCCGGATCCGGGCGCTGCTGGCGGATGCCGGTGCCGGCGAGCGGCTGGCGGGGTCGGTGGCGGTCACCGAGGTGCCACCCGCTGACTGGGTGGCGGCGGCGAGCGCCCAGCGGGGGCCGGTGTCGGCCGGCCGCTTCTTCGTTCACGGGGCCGCCGATCGCGCGCGCGTGCCGGCGGGCGCGGTGCCGATCGAGCTCGAGGCGGGGCTCGCCTTCGGCTCCGGCGAGCACGAGAGCACCCGCGGCTGCCTGCTCGCCCTCGACTGGCTCGCGCGCCGCCGCCGGCCCGAGCGGGTGCTGGATGTCGGCACCGGCTCCGGCATCCTCGCCATCGCCGCGGCCGGGCTCTGGCCCTGCCGGGTGGTGGCCGTCGACAACGATCCGGTGGCGGTGCTCGTCGCCCGCGAGAACGCCCGGCGCAACGGCGTGGCGAGCCGGGTCTCGGTGCATCTCGCCGAGGGCTACCGCAGCCTCTTCGTGGCCCGCCGCGCCCCCTACCATCTGGTGCTCGCCAACATCCTCGCCGATCCCCTCGTCGCCATGGCCAGGGATCTCCGGGACCATCTGGCACCGGGAGGGATCGCCGTCCTCGCCGGTCTCCTCGACATCCAGGCGGGTCGCGTGGAGCGCGCCCACACGCTCCTCGGCCTGCGGCCGGTGCGTCGCATGCGCCTCGGCCGCTGGACCACGCTCCTGCTGCGAAAGCCGCGCGGCCGCCGCGGGTCAGTCGCCCGGCGTCGCTGAGGCCGGCCACTCCCAGGGCACGACGAAGCGGCCGCGCCACAGCCCGTGGCGGCGCTCGCGGGCGATCGCCTCCTGGGCCAGAAGCGGATTGTCCTCGCGCGGGAAGGCCAGGGCCCAGCCGGTGTAAACCATGCCCTCGGAGAGATCGTAGCCGTCGGGCAGCCGGCAGCGCGCGGGAGCCGGATCACCCGCGCCCAGGATCTCGCAGGCGACGGCGACGCCGGCGGTGAGGTCCATGAGGGCGGTGGCGGCGATGCGCCCGCAGTCGTACTCCCGGCCGTCGCGCGTGCAGCGCTGGCCGGGTTCCGGGGCGTCGATGCCGGCGAGCCGGAGCTCCCGTCCCGCGACCTCCAGGCGGTCACCGCTGATCACCCGGACCGGCCCCGAAAGGGGTTCGGCCCGGGCGGGCAGGGCGATCACCAGCAGGAGAAGGGCGAACCACCACATGCCGCGGGCCTCAGGCGCCGAGTGCGCGGGCGTGCCAGGCGAGGTGATCGCCGGCGAAGGTGGCGATGAAGAAATAGGAGTGGTCGTAGCCCGGCTGCAGGCGCAGGGTGAGGGGATGCCCCGCCCTCTCGCAGGCCTCCTCCAGGAGACCCGGCTTGAGCTGGTCCTCGAGGAAGGGATCGGCATCCCCCTGATCGACCAGGATCGGCAGGCGCTCCTCGACGCGGGCGACGAGGGCGCAGGCGTCGTACGCCTCCCACGCCGCCGGATCCTCGCCGAGATAGCCCGCGAGCGCCTTCTGCCCCCAGGGACAGCGCATCGGCGAGGCGATCGGCGCGAAGGCGGAAAGGGAGCGGAAGCGGCCCGGATTCCTGAGTGCCACCACGAGGGCCCCGTGGCCGCCCATCGAATGGCCGGTGATGCCCTGCCGGCGCACGTCGGCGGGGAATTCGGCGGCCAGCAGCTCGGGTAGTTCGTGCACGACGTAGCTGTACATCCGGTAGTGGCGGGACCAGGGCTCCCGGGTGGCATCGACGTAGAAGCCGGCGCCGAGGCCGAAGTCGTAGGCGCCGTCGGGATCGTCCGGGACGCCTTCCCCGCGCGGCGAGGTATCGGGCATCACCAGCATGAGCCCGTGGCGGGCGGCGTGGGCCTGGAGCCCCGCCTTCACCATCGCGTTCTCGTGGGTGCAGGTGAGGCCGGAAAGGTACCACAGCACCGGCACCGGCCCGCTTTCGGCCTGCGGCGGGCGGTAGAGGCCGAAGGTCATCTCGGTGCCGGTGGTGCGGCTCCGATGCCGGTAGACACCCTGGATGCCGCCGAAGCAGCGGTGCTCCTCGAGGGTCTCCACGCTCCCTCCGTCAGTAGACGACGACGCTTCGGATGCTCTCGCCGGCGTGCATGAGATCGAAGGCCCTGTTGATCTCGTCGAGCGTCAGCCGGTGGGTGATCATGGGGTCGATCTGGATCTGACCCTCCATGTACCAGTCGACGATCCTGGGCACGTCGGTGCGCCCCCGGGCGCCGCCGAAGGCGGTCCCCCGCCAGACCCGGCCGGTGACCAGCTGGAAGGGGCGGGTCGAGATCTCCTGACCGGCGCCGGCGACGCCGATGATCACCGATTCGCCCCAGCCCTTGTGGCAGCATTCGAGGGCCTGGCGCATGACCTCGACATTGCCGATGCACTCGAAGCTGTAGTCGGCGCCGCCGCCGGTGAGCGCCACCAGATGGGCCACCAGATCGCCGTCCACCTTCTTCGGATTGACGAAATGGGTCATGCCGAAGCGCCGACCCCACTCCTCGCGGGAATCGTTGATGTCGACGCCGACGATCTGGGAGGCGCCCACGAGCCGCAGGCCCTGCACGACGTTGAGGCCGATGCCGCCGAGGCCAAAGACGACGCAGCGCGAGCCCGGTTCCACCTTGGCGGTGTTGACGACCGCCCCCACCCCGGTGGTGACGCCGCAGCCGACGTAGAACACGGTGTCGAAGGGCGCATCCTCGCGGATCCTGGCCACCGCGATCTCGGGCAGCACGGTGTAGTTGGAGAAGGTGGAGCAGCCCATGTAATGGTGGATGGGCCGGCCCTTGTAGGAGAAACGGGTGGTGCCGTCGGGCATCAGCCCCTTGCCCTGCGTCGTGCGGATCGCCTGGCACAGATTGGTCTTGGGATGCAGGCAGTATTCGCACTGCCGGCATTCGGGCGTGTAGAGCGGGATCACGTGGTCGCCGGGCTTCACCGAGGTGACGGCCTGGCCGACCTCCACCACGACCCCCGCCCCCTCGTGGCCGAGGATGGCCGGGAAGACACCCTCGGGATCGGCGCCCGAACGGGTGAATTCGTCGGTATGACAGATGCCTGTAGCCTTGAGTTCGACCATCACCTCGCCCGCTTTGGGGCCTTCGAGATCGACCTCCACCACCTCGAGGGGCTTGCCCGGCTCGAACGCGACCGCCGCTCTCGTTTTCATGGCCGTTTCCTCCCTGTGCGATGCCCGCCCGCGGGCTGCGCCTACGACGATCGCCGGATCTATCCCACTTCCACCGTTCAGCGTCAAATGCCTCGACGCGGGGGGCGAATGCGCCCCCGCCGGGGCCCGCTGGACGACGAACGGAGATTGACTTCGGGCGGGAACCCGCCTTTGCTGTCGCCAGGAGCACAAAGCCATGGGAGGCTCGCATGCGAAAATTCCTGCTCTCGGGCGCGGCTCTGGTCGCCATCGGCGCGTTCTCCGCCGGCACGGCCGAGGCCAAGAAGCTCACCCTCTACTGCAGCCCGCAGGAGGAGTGGTGTCAGCTGATGGTCACCGAGTTCCAGAAGGAGACGGGCATCAAGGTGGCGATGACCCGCAAGAGCTCGGGCGAGACCTTCGCCCAGATCCGGGCGGAGAGGGACAATCCGAAGGGAGACGTCTGGTGGGGCGGCACCGGTGATCCCCATCTGCAGGCGGCCGAGGAAGGGCTGACCCAGGAGTACAACTCGCCCATGCTGGCCGAGCTGCACGACTGGGCGGTCCGTCAGCACGAGGCGGCTAAGGGCCGTACCGTCGGCATCTACGCGGGCGCGCTCGGCTTCGGCTTCAACACCGAACTGCTGGCCGAAAAGGGTCTGCCGGAGCCCAAGTGCTGGGCCGATCTCATCAAGCCCGAGTTCAAGGGCGAGGTGCAGATGGCCAATCCCAACAGCTCGGGTACTGCCTACACGACGCTCGCCACCATCGTGCAGCTGTTCGGCGAGGACGAGGGCTTCGAGTTCCTCAAGAAGCTGCACATGAACATCAACCAGTACACCAAGTCGGGCTCGGCACCGATCAAGGCGGCGGCGCGCGGCGAGACCACCGTCGGCATCGTGTTCCAGCACGACGCGGTGACCCAGAAGGTGGCCGGCTTCCCGATCCAGGTGGTGAGCCCCTGCGAGGGCACGGGCTACGAGATCGGCTCGATGAGCATCATCAACGGGGCACGCAACCTCGAGGAGGCGAAGATGTTCTACGACTTCGCGCTCCGTGCCGACGTGCAGGAGATGGCGCGCACCGTGCGGGCCTATCAGGTGCCCTCCAACAAGAACGCGGCCCCGCCGCCGGAGGCGCCCAAGCTCGAGGACATCAAGCTCATCGACTACGATTTCAAGACCTACGGCTCCTCGGCCACGCGCACCCGCCTGCTCAAGAAATGGGATGACGAGGTCAACAGCCTGCCGCGCTGATCCACGGTGAGGGCCAAGGCTGACGCATCGGGCCTGCGGCGCGAGGTGGGAGCCCTGCTCCTCCTCGCGTCCGCGGGCTTCGTGTTGCTGCCCTGGTACGCCCAGGAGGAAGGGTTCCTGTCCCTGATCTGGCTCACCGAGGGCTGGATCGACGATCCCGATTACGCTCCCGGACTGTTCCAGGTGCTGCTGCACGGCCGCTGGTGGCTGGCGCCGCTGGCCCTGCTGCCGCTCCTCGCGCTTCCGGCGCTGTCGCGGCGGCGACCGCGGATGGAGGCCGGACGCTGGCTGATCCTGGCCGGCGCCCTCACGCTCGCCTGGCTGCTGTTCCAGGGCTTCGCCATCAACCACCGGGGCTGGGCGTGGAGCTGGCTGGCGGCGCTGTTCGGCCCGCTCGGCGACCGCCAGTACGGGATCGGCGGGGGCGCGGTGCTGCTGGCGACCGCCGCCCTCTTCCTGCTCACCCAGGGCATCGCCGATCGCGGCGCCGCCAAGGGCGACGCCTTCGTGGTGGGCGGCATCGGCCTCGTGGTGGCCTCCGTCGCGCTGTTCATCTTCTTCCCCATCCTCCAGGTGCTGGAGAGCGCCTTTCTCGACAACGACGGCGCCTTCGCACCGATGGTGTTTCTCGCCAAATTCACCGATCCCAAGATCTGGAGCCTGTCCTGCGTCACCACCGGCTATCGCTGCGGGGTGGCGTGGAACACGGTGTTCCTGGCGGTTCTGACGGGTGCCGGGACGACGCTCCTGGGCCTTGCCTTCGCGCTCGTCGTCACCCGCACCTCCTTCCGCCTGAAGCGGGTGCTGCGCACGCTCACCGTGCTGCCCATCATCACCCCGCCCTTCGTCGTGGGGTTGGCCATCATCCTCCTGTTCGGCCGCTCGGGCACGGTGACCCAGTTCGTGGCCGATTTCCTGGGCATCGCCCCGGGCCGCTGGATCTACGGCCTGCCCGGCATCTGGCTCGCCCAGATGCTGGCCTTCACCCCCATCGCCTTTCTCGTGCTGATCGGCGTCGTCGAGGGGGTGAGCCCCTCGCTCGAGGAGGCGGCGCAGACGCTGCGCGCCGATTCCTGGACCACCTTCACCACCGTCTCGCTGCCCCTGATGCGCCCCGGCCTCGCCAACGCCTTTCTCCTGGGGTTCATCGAAAGCATGGCGGATTTCGGCAATCCGCTGGTGCTGGGCGGCAACTACGACGTGCTGTCGACCGAGATCTTCTTCGCCATCGTCGGCGCCCAGAACGACCCCGGCCGGGCGGCGGTGCTGGCCATCATCCTGCTGTCCTTCACCCTGCTCGCCTTCTGGGCGCAGCAGCGCTGGGTGGGGCGCAGCAGCTACACCACCGTGACCGGCAAGGGCGATGCCGGACGACCGCTGCCGCTGCCGCGCCTCGTGGACGTCGCCTGCCGTTCCGCGGCCCTGCCCTGGGCCGCCTTCACCCTCGTCATCTACGCCATGATCCTGTTCGGCGGCTTCGTCGAGATCTGGGGGCGCGATCACAGCTTCACGCTGCGTCACTACATCCAGGCCTTCTCGGTCACCGTCGGCGACTACGGCCTCGTCTGGTCGGGCTCGGCCTGGAACAGCTTCTGGACCACGATCCGCATCGCCGCCCTGTCGGCGGTGCCCACCGCCATCATCGGCCTGCTGACGGCCTGGCTGCTGGTGCGTCAGAACTTCACCGGCAAGCGGCTGTTCGAGTTCGGCACCATGCTGAGCTTCGCCATCCCCGGGACGGTGATCGGCGTCTCCTACATCCTCGCCTTCAACGTGCCGCCGATCGAGATCACCGGCACCGGCATCATCCTCATCATCTCCTTCATCTTCCGCAACATGCCGGTGGGGGTGCGGGCCGGCATCGCCGCCCTGTCGCAGCTCGATCCCAGCCTCGACGAGGCGTCGCTGACCCTGCGCGCCTCCACCTGGACGACGCTCCGGCGGATCCTGCTGCCGCTCCTGAAGCCGGCGATGCTGGCGGCGCTGGTCTACGCCTTCGTGCGGGCGATGACGGCGGTGAGCGCGGTGGTGTTCCTGGTGAGTGCCAACTACGATCTCGCCACCAACTACATCCTCGGGCGGGTCGAGAACGGCGACTATGGGCTCGCCATCGCCTACAGCTCGGTGCTGATCCTGGTGATGCTGCTGGCCATCGGGCTGATGCAGCTCCTCATCGGCCAGCGCCGCCTCGGCCGCCGCGAGACGGGTCGCCTGATGCCGGTGGAGCAGACCGCATGAGCAGGGAGGTGACGCTGCGTTTCGAGCGGGTCACCAAGCGTTTCGGCGAGGTGGTCGCCGTGCGCGAGGTGTCCTTCGAGGTGGGGACGGGGGAGCTCGTCACCCTGCTCGGCCCCTCGGGCTGCGGCAAGACGACGACGCTGCGCATGATCGCCGGGCTGGAGCTGCCGAGCGAGGGACGCATCTTCATCCACGAGGAGGAGGTGACGACGCTCCCCGCCACCGCCCGCGACGTGGCGATGGTGTTCCAGTCCTACGCCCTCTTTCCCCACATGAGCGTGCTCGACAACGTGGCCTACGGCCTCACCGTTTCCGGCACGCCCAGGAAGGAGGCCCGGGCGCGGGCCGAGGAGACCCTGGCGCTGGTGGGCCTCGGCGGCCTCGGCGGACGCATGCCGAGCGAGCTTTCCGGTGGCCAGCAGCAGCGGGTGGCGGTGGCGCGGGCGATCGTACTCGAACCGCGCATCCTGCTGTTCGACGAACCGCTGTCCAACCTCGACGCCAAGCTGAGGCGGCGGGTCCGCGAGGATCTGCGCGACATCCAGCAGAAGCTCGGGATCACCTCGGTCTACGTGACCCACGACCAGGCCGAGGCGCTGGCCATCTCGGACCGGGTGATCGTCATGCGCGACGCCGAGATCGCCCAGGACGGGCCGCCCCGCGAACTCTACGAACATCCGGTGGACCGCTTCGTGGCCGATTTCATCGGTGATGCCAATCTCGTGGCCTGCGAGATCGCCGAGGTCGCGGGCGAGCGGGCGAAGGTGCGGCTCGGCGGGCTACTGCTCGATCTCCCGGCCCGCGGTCTGGACACCGGGAGGGCCCTGCTCGCCGTGCGGCCGCAGGCGGTGCGGCTGCAGCCGGCGGCGGGGGAGAATTCGGGCCTCGTCGGCGAGGTCACCAAGGCGGCCTATCTCGGCAGCCACATGGAGTATGTGGTCACGACACCGGTCGGAGAGCTGTTCGTGGTCGATGGCGAGGTGGTGGCCACCCACGCCCCGGGCAGCCGGGTGGCGCTCGCCTTCGGCTCCCACGGCCTCGCCCTGGTTCCCGACTGAGGGGTGCCGGTCTCACATGGCCATGCCGCCGTCGGCGATGTGGATGTGGCCGGTGGTGTAGCTGCTCTCGTCGGAGGCGAGATAGACGGCGAGCCAGGCGATCTCCTCGGGGGTGCCGAGCCGGCCCATGGGCTGGCGGGCGACGAAGGCGGCGCGCGTTCGCTCGTAGTCGCCGCCGGCCCGCAGCCGCTCCTGCAGGGAGGGGCTGTCGACGGTTCCCGGGCAGATGGCGTTGCAGCGGATCCCCTCGCCGATGAAATCCACCGCCACCGCCTTGGTGAGACCGATCACCGCCGCCTTGGTGGCACTGTAGACGCAGCGCAGGGGCACCGCCTTCACGCTCGAGGCGACCGAGCTCATGTTGATGATGGAGCCGCCGCCGCCCGCGATCATCGCCGGCAGGAAGGCGCGGATCATGCGGTACATGGAGCGGACGTTGAGATCGAAGGAGAACGTCCAGTCCTCCTCCTCGCAGTCGAGGATGGTGCCGTGATGCACGAAGCCGGCGCAGTTGAAGAGGACGTCGATCCTCCCGTGCCGGCCGGCGAAGTCGCGAATGGCCTCGCCGTCGGTGACATCCAGCCGCTCGCACAGGCAACCCTCGAGGCCGGCGAGCTTGTCCTCGTCGATGTCGGTGGCGATCACCTCCGCCCCCTCGCGGGCGAAGAGCACGGCCGTGGCACGGCCGATCCCCTGACCGGCGGCGGTCACCACCGCCTTCTTGCCGTCGAGCCTCCCCATCTCGTCCTTCCTCCCCTTCGTCCGACGTCGATCGCGAGCGCGTGCTAGCCGTGGTTTCCGCCCGCCTCCGCCGGCGGCACGCGCACCAGCACGAAGGTGACGTTGTCGCGGGCGGCGCCGGCGAGCACCTTGGCGAGCAGCGCCTCTGCCGCCCGTTCCGGATCGCCGGCCCGCAGCGCCGCCAGAATGTCGGCGTCGTCGAGCTCGCCCGTGAGCCCGTCGCTGCAGAGGATGAACAGATCGCCCGGGCGGGCGCGGCCGGCGAGCTCGTCGAGCAGGAAATCCTCGTCGATGCCCACGGCGCGGGTGAGCCGGCTGGCGAGCGGATGACGACGCGCCTCCTCGTCCGGCAGCTCCCCCCGCCGCACCAGCGCCGCCGCCAGATTGTGGTCGGTGGTGAGCCATTCGAGGCCGCCTTCGCGCATCCTCCCGCAGCGGCTGTCCCCGGCCCAGAGCACCCGGAACCGGCGCGGCTCCAGGAGCAGGACGACGATGGTGCTGCCGCTCGGCCCGAAGCTCACGGCTTCGTCGAGCAGATCGCGATGGACCCGCTCCACCGCCCGTTCCACCGCCCGCCGCAGCGCGTCGCCGCGCAGGTCCGGCGGCAGCTCGGCGAGCGCCCCCACGAGGCGCCGGCTCGCGAGATCGCCGCGCAGAAGCCCGCCCATGCCGTCGGCGACCGCGAACAGGCCGAGCTCGGGCCGACAGAGGAAGCTGTCCTCGTTGGCGGAGCGCAGATGGCCGACATGCGTGCGGGCCGCCACCTCCCAGACCGGGGGGCGGGCGGTGCCGCAGGGGCTGTCTTCCGGCTGCCTCATTCCGGTGACGATCCGGCTCCGCGCACCGCTGCTACCACATGCGCTCGGCGAGCTTGTGCCGCTCCTCGAGCTCGTCGCTCATGCCCACGAGCTCGGCGATCGGGATGTCCTCGACGGCGATCACCCCGATCACCCGGCCGGCCTCGACCACCGGCAGATGCTTGTAGCAGAACTCGTCCATGCGCCGGATCGCCTCCTTCACGGGCGCGCCGGCCTCGATGGTGTCGGGTCTGCGGGTCATCACTTCGGCGAGGGTGATCCGGTCGGGATCGCGATCGCCGGCGATCACGCGCACCAGGAGGTCGCGCTCCGTGAAGATGCCGACCAGCGTCTCGCCGTCGAGGACGAGGATGCTGCCGCAGACGTGCTCGGCCATGCGCTTGGCGGCGTCGCGCACGGTCATCTCCGGCGGGCCGGCGACGAGGGTGTCGCGGCTCAGGATCTCGCGGACGGGTCTCTCCGGCATGGCTCCTTCCTCCCTGCCTGGGCGGGGGTCGCGACCGGCGCTCCGACCGTGCCCCCTCTACCAGAGATGGGGTGGCCTCGCCAGAGATGCCATGGCCACCGTCAGGCCTGCGACACCGGCCACGGAAGATCGCTCTCGATGCGCCGGACGGTGCCCGCCTCGAGAAGGTAGAAGGCATCCTGGGGCTGGTCGAGCTCGTAGCTCGCCGACAGCGGCAGATCGAGATAGGCGGCGCGCAGCACCCGGCCGAGGCCGCCGTGGGCGACGGCCACGACCCGTGCGCCTTCGGGGAGCGAGGCGAGCCAGCGTCGCGCGCGCTCGTAGAGCTGCCCGGGGCTTTCACCGCCGTCGGGGGGCGGATCGGCGAAGCGGGTGCGGAGGCGCTGGCGCCAGCGTTCGGGATCGCGGGCCGCGATCTCCGCCGCCGTCAGCCCGTCCCAGGAGCCCCAGCTGATCTCGCGCAGCAGCGGCTCGTGGCGGATGGTCCCGGGATCGCAGTCGCAGGTCTCGGCGATCACCACCGCGGTCTGCCAGGCCCGCCCCAGGGGGCTCGAGACGATCCGGTAGCCCGGAAGGCCCGGCCCCAGCAGCGCCCGGAGCCGGCTGCCGAAGGCGCGCGCCTGGGCGATGCCCCGCAGGGTCAGCGGCGAATCCCGCCAGCCCTGCATGCGGCCCTCGCGGTTCCACACCGTCTCGCCGTGGCGCAGCAGGAAGATCCGGCAATTCCGCATGCCGCGGCTCAACCCATCGGTCGCGGGCCGAACAGATAGGGATGGGCCAAGAGGACGAGCAGGTAGAGGGCGAGGGCGCCCGCCGTCCGCGCCCAGCCGATCTCCGCCGGCACCAGCTTCTGCCGCCCCTGGAGGATGGCGAGGAAGGGAAGATTGGAGCTGCGCTGCAGGTAGACCCCCCAGCCGGGCTGGGAATCCTGTATGTGGCGACGGTCGATCATCATCGAGCCCAGGCCGGCGGTGAGCACGAGACTGCCGAACAGGATGAGGGCGGCGAGATGACCGGTGGCGAGGATGTGCAGGCTGCCCCAGAGGATGATCGCCCAGAGCAGCGGATGGCGGGTGACGCGCTGCACGCCCTGGACGGGCTCGGCGGCGTAGATGTCGGGCTTCTGGCCGGCGGCGGTGGGATTGGGAGCGGTGAAGGCGCAGACCAGGAGGAGAAAGGCGAGCGGCATCGCCGCCACCGCCAGCAGCCGCGAGGCGGCGACCGGCTCCCACAGCTCGACGAAGGGGGCCGCGTCATAGGCGCGCACCAGCCATATCAGGGCCAGCACCGCGATGCCCGAATAGACGCCGCGGTAGGCGGTGAGCCCCATCTTGTCGATCAGTGCCGTCCGCAGCGGCGTGCTGGCGATGCCGAGATGGGTCACTACGAAGAAGACCGCTGCCAGGAACAGATCGTCCATCGTCACCTCTCCGCGGCGAGAGGATGCCGCACCGGTCCCGGGCGGCCCGGGCGGCGCACCTTACACGGCGGCCCGGACCGGCGAAAGGGTGCCGTGGCCGTGCCGCGGCCGCGCAAGAGGGCCGCTCACCGCCCCCGCGGCGGGCGTCGGGCGGCCCGGCTCGCCGGCCGCAGGCTGGGCCTCAGAGGAGCCGGGCGGGACGGCACCAGCCGGCGCGCCGGCGGCACCACCGGCTCTCCCTCGATGAAGAGCAGCTCCAGCGGGTCGGCCCCGAGCCAGCAGCAGAGCTCGGCCGGATGCGCGATCCGCCACACCGCGAGATCGGCCCGCTTGCCCGTCTCGAGACTGCCGCGGTCGCTCGCGAGGCCGAGCGCGCGCGCGGCATTGACGGTCATGCCGCGCACCGCCTCCACCGGCCGCAGCCCGAACAGGATGCAGGCCATGTTGAGCGCCGTCAGTGGCGACAGGAGGGGCGAGGAACCGGGGTTGGCATCGGTGGCCACCGCCATCGGCACCCCGAGACGACGGAAACAGTCCACCGGCGGGCGACGGGTCTCGCGCAGGGTGTAGAAGGCGCCGGGCAGCAGGACCGCGACCGTGCCGGCCTCGGCCATCGCCCGCACGCCGGCCTCGCTCGTGTATTCGAGATGGTCCGCCGACAGTGCGCCGAAGGAGGCGGCGAGTGCCGCGCCGTCGCCGTCCTCGAGCTGATCGGCGTGGAGCCTGAGCGGTAGCCCCTGGCCGCGGGCGGCCCGGAACAGGCGGCCGACCTCCTCGGCGGTGAAGGCGATCCCTTCGAGGAAGGCGTCCACCATGTCGACGAGCCCTTCGGCCAGCGCCCGCTCCAGCATCTCGCCGGCCACGAGCTCGACGTAGGCCCTCCGGTCGTCGGCGAACTCCGGCGGCAGGGCGTGCAGCGCGAGGAAGGTGGTGATCACGCTCACCGGCAGCTCGCGCCCGAGCTCGCGCGCCGCCCGCAGCATGCGCAGCTCGGTTGCCGTCTCCAGCCCGTAGCCGGACTTGATCTCGACCGTGGTCACCCCCTCGCGCATCAGGTTGCGCAGGCGTTCCCGCCCCGTCTCGACCAGGGTTTCGAGGGAGGCGTCGCGGGTGGCCCGCACCGTGGCCATGATGCCGCCGCCCCGGGCGGCGATCTCGGCGTAGGAGACGCCTTCGAGGCGGCGTTCGAATTCCTCCACCCGACTGCCGGCGAAGATCAGGTGGGTGTGGCAGTCGATCAGCCCGGGGGTGACCCAGGCTTCCTGCAGGTCGGTGGTGTGGCGGGCGTTCTGGTGCGGCAGCTCGGCCGCCGGACCGAGCCAGGCGATCTGTCCGTCGCGGATGGCGATGGCGGCATCCCGCACCATCCCCCAGCCGCCGCCGGGCTCCGCCAGGGTCACCAGGTGGAGGTTGCGCAGCAGGCGATCCCAGATCATGCTCGATCTCCAGTGCCCGACGGGGGCCTCGCGCTCGCAGTCTAGCCGCTGCGGCGGTCCGGAAAAGCCGGGATTCGGCCGTGGTGCCGCCGAGGGGGCGGGCGCGGGCGGCGGCCGTCTCGACAAGCGCGCGGCCGGCGGCATGATGGCCCCGGACGGGCACCCGACCGGGGCCGCATCCGTACCGGCGAGAAGGGGGCGAGCGGGTGAACGGGGCGACGAGACGGCGGACGCCCAGGAGCATGGCGGGGCTGTCGCTGCGCGATCTCGAATATGTGGTGGCGGTGGCCGACCACCGCCATTTCGGCCGTGCCGCCGAGGCCTGCGCGGTGTCGCAGCCGGCGCTGTCGGCCCAGGTGCGCAAGACCGAGGAACTGCTCGGGGTGGTGCTGTTCGAGCGCGGCCGCCGCGGCGTCACGGTCACCGGGCAGGGGCGGGTGCTGATCGCCCAGGCACGGCGCATCCTGGCCGAGAGCCAGCATCTCTTCACCCTCGCCCGCAGCCGAGAGGGGCGTCTTTCGGGACCGCTCGCCCTGGGCGCCATCGAGACCCTGGGCCCCTATCTCTTTCCCCATATCCTGCGACCGCTGCGGGCCCGCTACGGGGGGCTCGAGCTCTTCCTGCACGAGGGCCGGACGGCCGGACTCCTCGACCTCCTCGAGGAGGGCGAGCTCGACCTCGTGCTCCTGTCGCTGCCCGTCAACCGCACCGGCTTCGCCGCCGAACGGCTCTTTTTCGAGCCCTTCCTGTTCCTCCACGCCCCGGAGGAGCCGCTGGCGCGGAAGCGGCCGCTCGAGCTCGCCGATCTCGCCAGCGAGCGCTTCCTGCTGCTGGAGGAGGGGCATTGCCTGCGGGGGCAGGCGCTCGCCCTCTGCGGCCTCACCCACGGCAGCGGCCGCCGGCACGCCGCCAGCCTCGAGACCCTGCGCCACATGGTGGCCGCCGGTGCCGGCTATTCGGTGATCCCGGCGCTGGCCGCCGAGCCCGACCCGCGCCTCTCGGGTCTCGTCGCCTGCACGCCCTTCGAGGATCCCGGAGCCGGCCGGGAAATCGCCCTCATGTGGCGGGCGAGCGACCCGCGCGACGCAGAGTTCCGCACCTTCGCCGCCTTCCTGCGGGAGATCGCACCCCCCGGCACGCGCCCCGCGATGCCGTCCCGGGACGCCTAGCCGGTGGCCGGTGCCGGCCGACGCCAGGGCTCGCGCTTGTACCAGCCGACCAGATAGGCGACCGCGAACACGCTCGCGAGACCGATGACGTTGGCGGCGCTCACGGTGAGGCCGTCGCGCCCCACCACGTCGAGGAACATGCCCATGATCCAGGCCACCGCCATCGAGCTCATGAAGGTGGCGAGGGCCTGCTGGCCGACCCGGATCACCGGCCGCGCGAGGCGGCTCTCGAGCAGCCCGGGCTTCCGCGACACGAACCAGACGGCGAGATAGGCGAGCGCCAGGAAATGAAGGATCCGGATGGGATGGATGTTGGTCTTGAAGGCCGGGGTGAAGGCGCCGCCCCACAGGCTCTCGTGGATGAACCTGGTGACCGGGGTCAGCGGATAGAGCCCGAAATGGCTGATCGGGATCATCACCAGCACGAACGCGGCCGCCGCCCACAGCAGCCAGGGACGGAAGGGCGGTACCGGGATCCAGCCGCGACTGAAGGCGAAGGCGGTGAAGAAGAGGAGCTGCCAGGCGAAGGGATTGAAGAACCAGGGACGGTCCGACCAGGGCTCGGCCGGCAGCTCGAGGCCGGCCCAGGCGGCGGCGTAGAGACCGAGGGAGAAGGCGACGGCGAGCCCGAGATGGATCCGCTGCAGGAGCACGATCACCGGCACCAGCAGCAGGATCACCATGTACATGGGCAGGATGTCGAAATAGTTGGGCACGTAGGTGAGCGTCAGCAGGCCCGTGAGCTGGCTCTGCGGATCGTTGAAGAAATGCTGGAGATTGAGGGCGTTGACGTAGTTCTTGCCGTCGGCGATGTCGATCCGGGTGGCGATCACGCTGACGGTGGCGATGGCCACGAAGAGGCCGATGTGGGCCCAGTAGATCTGCCAGAAGCGGAGCAGGATGCGGCGCGTGCCCATCCACCAGCCGTGGCGGAGGAAGGTGCCGCCGAAGGCGATGGCGGCGGCGTAGCCCGAGGAGAAGACGAACATCTCGGCCGCATCCGAGGGGCCGAAGCGGGCGGGAATCCAGTTGGCCCAGAAGTTCCAGGGAATGTGGGCGATCAGGATGATCAGCATGGCGAGGCCGCGGAAGAAGTCGAGCCGCGGATCGCGGGGCGTGCGCCGCCGCACCGCCGGAGCGGCCGTCGCCGGCGGGGCCGCGGCCGGCTGCGGCGCGGGCGAGGGCCGGGCGACCGCCGGCTCGCGTGTCAGAAGGGCCTCGTTCACGGTCCGTCAGCTAGGGGCGGCGACGCGCGCCGGTCAAGCGCCGGACCCATCAGAATCGCGCGAGGCGCCCTAGAACTCGGGCGCGAGCACCACCCGGATGCCCTCGAGCTCCTCGGTGAGGCGGATCTGGCAGGACAGCCGTGAGTTGTCCCGCACCTCGAAGGCCTCGTCGAGCATCATGTTCTCGTCCTCGCAGGGCTCCTCCAGCCTCGGCAGCCATTCCGGCTCGACGTAGACATGGCAGGTGGCGCAGGCGCAGCAGCCGCCGCAGGCGGCCTCGATGGGCAGGCCGGCCTCGCGGATCACCTCCATGAGGCTCCAGCCGACCTCCCCCTCAAGTTCGTGCTCCACCCCCTCGCGGTCGATCACCCGGATCCTGGGCATGGTCAGGCGACGCCCAGCTTCTTCCGCAGATCGCTGCTCGATGTCGTGTGGCGGAACACCAGCCGCTTTTCGGGGAAGCAATAGGTGAACGCCTTGTGGCTCATGAGCGCGGTTTCGTGGAAGCCGGAGAGGATGAGCTTGAGCTTGCCGGGGTAGGTGCAGATGTCGCCGACGGCGAACACCCCCGGCAGGTTGGTCTCGAAGGTGGCGGTATCGACCTTGATGTGGCTGCCCTCGAGCTCGAGACCCCAGTCGGCGATCGGCCCGAGCTCCATCTTGAGCCCGTAGAAGGCGAGCACGGTGTCGCAGGGGTGACGGATCTCCCCCTCCGGATTGCGGATGCGCACCGCCTTGAGACGCCCGTCGACGCCTTCGAGGCCGACGATCTGGCCGATGTGCATGCGGATCCTGCCGGCCTCGATCAGGCCGCGCATGCGCTCCACCGAATCCGGCTTGGCGCGGAAATCCTTGCGCCGGTGGACGATGGCCAGTTCGCCGGCCAGCGGTTCCAGTTCGAGCAGCCAGTCGAGCGCCGAATCGCCGCCGCCGGCGACCAGGATGTTGCGGCCGCGGAAGTCCTCGCGGCGCCGCACCACGTAGAACAGCGACCGGTCCTCGAAGCTGCTCGCCTCGGGCAGCGGCATGCGCCGCGGCACGAAGCTGCCGGCCCCGGCCGCGATCACCACCGCCGGCGCCTCGAACACGGTGCCGGCCGAGGTCGTCACCCGCCAGCCCTTCTCGATCCGCTCCAGCCGTTCCGCCTGCTGGCGGAAGTGGAAGGTGGGCTCGAAGGGGCGGATCTGCTGCATCAGCCGGTCCACCAGCTCCTGGCCGGTGCACACCGGCACCGCCGGAATGTCGTAGATGGGCTTTTCCGGATAGAGCTCGGCGCACTGGCCGCCGGGCCGGTCGAGATTGTCGACGAGATGGCAGCTCATCCCGAGAAGGCCGGCTTCGAAGACGGCGAACAACCCGACCGGGCCGGCGCCTACGATCACAAGGTCGGTACGTACGGGCTCGCTCGACATCGGATATCCCTCAGACCATTCGGCGACGCGACGGCACGGCGGACGACCAGGGGGCCGGGGCTGCCGCCGCCCAATATGCCGCCTGTCGCCGCCGGGGCAAGGGATCGCCGTTGTCGCGCCCCCGTCCTCAGCCGCCGGCGAGGCGCAGGTGGAAACTCTTCGGGCGGGTCAGATGCTCGTAGGCGAGCTTCGAGAGGGAGACCCCGCGACCCGAATCCCCGACCCCGGTCCAGGCCAGGGCGGGATCGAGATAGTCACAGCGGTTCATGAACAGGGTGCCGGTCTCGATGCGGTCGCCGATCCGCTGCGCCGCCTCGAGATCGCGGGTCCAGATCGAGGCGGTGAGCCCGAAATCGCTGTCGTTCATCAGCGCCACCGCCTCCTCGTCGGAGCGCACCTTCATGATGCCGACGATGGGCGCGAAGCTCTCCTCCCGCATCACCCGCATGCCGTGGGTGACGTCGACGAGGCACTGCGGCGCCATGTAGGCGGAGCCCGGGCGATCGCACTCGAAGCGGCGAGTGTCGATCAGCGCCCGCGCCCCCTCCTGCACCGCCGCCTGCACCTGGCCGCGGGCGAAATCGGCCGCCGCCGGCCGGACCATCGGGCCGAGGGTGGTCTCGGGCTTCGTCGGGTCGTCCAGCACATAGGCCGAGGCGGTCGCCACATAGCCCTCGACGAAGGCGTCGTAGACCTTTTCGTGGACGTAGATGCGTTCGATGCCGCAGCAGGACTGGCCGGCGTTGAAGCAGGCGCCGTCCACGAGGTTCTCGACCGCGAAGGGGATGTCGGCGTCGGCGCGCACATAGGCCGGATCCTTGCCGCCGAGCTCGAGATTGGTGGCGATGAAGGCCTCGCCGGCGGCCCGCTGCACCGCGTGCCCGCCACCCACCGAGCCGGTGAAGGCGACGAGCTTCGCCCGGCCGCTGCGGACGATGTCGAGGGCGAGATCGTGGGCGAGATGGAGATGCTGGAAGACGCCCTCGGGAAGCCCCGCCTCGTCGAGCACCTCCTGCAGCCGCTCGGCGCACAGCGGGGTCTGGGAGGAATGCTTGAGGAGCACCGTGTTGCCGGCCACCAGCGCCGGCCAGATGGCGTTGACGGCGGTCAGATAGGGATAGTTCCAGGGCGCCATGACGAAGACGAGCCCCAGCGGCTCGCGGCGGATGAAACGGACGAAGCCGGGCTTCTCGCCGACCTCCACGTCGGCCAGGGCGGCGGGAGCGATCTCCAGCATGTAGCGGGCGCGTTCCTCGAAGCCGCCCACCTCGAGCGGCGCATGGCGGATCGGGCGCCCCATCTGCCAGGTGATCTCCTCGGCGATCTCCGCCTTGCGGGCCACGAACAGATCGACCGCCCGAGCAAGGAGCTCGATGCGCTTCTCGACCGGTGTCCGCCGCCAGCCCGGCGCCGCCTTCTCGGCCTTCGCGAGGGCCGCTTCCACCCGGCCCGCGTCGGCCAGCTCGCGTTCCACGTAGACGCGCCCGTCGACGGGCGAAATCGTGCGCTGGATCACGGCGTCGCTCTCCCTCTTGTCGGCGCCGCAATCTAGAGCAGGCGGGCGGAGCTGCCAACGCGAGGCGGAACCGCCCCGGGCGCCGGGACAGAATGCCGCGAAGGCGGCGGTCCACATCGCTGGCGGGGGCCGGCGCCACCCCCCATATGCAGGATCGGAAAAGCCAGACCCGGAGGAGAGGCCATGACCGGATCGCCGCGCTACGTCCGCTGGTTTTCCGAGCTCGGCATGGAGGACGTGCCGCTCGTTGGCGGCAAGAACGCGAGCCTCGGCGAGATGGTCCGCGAGCTCACGCCGCTCGGGGTGCGCATTCCGGGCGGCTTCGCCGTCACCGCCCAGGCCTATCGCGACGCCCTCACCAGGGCCGGCGCCTGGGAGCGGCTCCACGCCGTCCTCGACGGGCTCGACAAGAGCGACGTGGCGGCGCTGCGGCGGGCCGGCGCCCGTTGCCGGGAGATCGTCTATGCGGCGGGTCTTCCCGAGGGGGCACGGGAGGAGATCCTCGAGGCCTACGACAGGATGGTGGCGGAATACGGCGAGGAGGTCTCCTTCGCGGTGCGCAGCTCGGCCACCGCCGAGGATCTGCCGACCGCGAGCTTCGCCGGCCAGCACGACACCTATCTCAACGTGCGCGGGCCGGAGATGCTGATCGACGCCGTGCGCCGCTGCCTCGCCTCGCTGTTCACCGACCGCGCCATCTCCTATCGCATCGATCAGGGCTTCGACCATTTCAAGGTGGCGCTGTCGGTGGGCGTGCAGAAGATGGTGCGCTCCGATCTCGCGAGCTCCGGCGTCATGTTCTCCATCGACACCGAATCCGGGCACCCGGACATCGTGTTCGTCACCGGCGCCTGGGGTCTCGGCGAGACGGTGGTGCAGGGCGCCGTCGACGTGGACGAGTTCTACGTCCACAAGCCCACCTACCGCGAGGGTTACCGCTGCGTGCTGCGGCGGGTGCTGGGGGCCAAGAAGGTCAAGATGGTCTACGCCGAGGGGCGCACCCGCGAGGCGATCGTCACCCGTCCGACCTCGGAGGAGGAACGCCGGCGCTTCTGCCTCGCCGACGAGCAGGTCCTCGAGCTCGCCGGCTTCGCCATCGCCATCGAGGACCACTACAGCCGCAAGCACGGCCGGTTCACGCCGATGGACATGGAATGGGCGCTCGACGGTCTCGACGGCAGGCTCTACATCGTCCAGGCCCGACCCGAGACCGTCGTCTCCCAGCGCAAGGCGACGGTGCTCGAGGAGTATCGCCTGACGGGTGAGGGGCGGGTGCTCGCGAGCGGCCGCGCGGTGGGCACCAAGATCGCACGAGGCCGGGCGCGCATCGTCAGGAGCCCGCGCGAGCTCGCCGCCTTCCGGCCGGGCGAGGTGCTGGTCGCCGATACCACCACCCCCGACTGGGAGCCGGTGATGAAGACGGCGGCCGCGATCGTCACCAACCGCGGCGGTCGCACCTGCCATGCGGCGATCGTCGCCCGCGAGCTGGGCATCCCGGCAGTCGTGGGCGCGGAAGGGGCGACCGAGACGGTGCCGGACGGGGCCGAGGTGACCGTGTCCTGCGCCGAGGGGGACGTGGGCAAGGTCTACGAGGGCGCGGTGCCCTTCGAGGTGGAGCGCATCGACCTCGAGGCCATGCCGCGGCCCGCCACCCACGTCATGGTCAACCTCGGCAATCCCGAACTGGCGTTCAAGACGAGCTTCCTGCCGGTGGACGGGGTGGGCCTCGCGCGCCTCGAGTTCATCGTCGGCGAGCACATCAAGGCCCATCCCATGGCGCTCTTGCATCCGGAGAAAGTGGAGGACGCGGAGGCACGCGCCGAGATCGCCCGCCTCCTGCGGGGCTATCGTGACGGCCGCCACTATTTCGTGGAACGGCTCTCGGAGGGGGTGGGGACGATCTGCGCCGCCTTCTGGCCGCGGCCGGTGATCGTCCGCATGTCGGACTTCAAGTCCAACGAATACGCGCAGCTCTTGGGCGGCCGCGGCTTCGAGCCGGTGGAGGAGAACCCGATGCTGGGGTTCCGCGGCGCCGCCCGGTACACCCATCCGGCCTACGCCGAGGGCTTCGCCCTCGAATGCGCGGCCATGCGCCGGGTGCGGGAGGAGATGGGGCTGTCGAACCTCAAGCTGATGATCCCCTTCTGCCGGCGTACCGACGAGGCCGACCGGGTGATCGCCTTCATGGCCGAGCAGGGGCTCGTGCGGGGCGAGAACGGGCTCGAGATCTACGTCATGTGCGAGATCCCCAACAACGTCATCCAGCTCGACGCCTTCGCCCGGCGGTTCGACGGCTTCTCCATCGGCTCCAACGATCTCACCCAGCTCACCCTGGGTGTCGATCGCGACAGCCCGCTCGTGGCCTTCGACTTCGACGAGCGGGATCCGGGGGTGCTCGCCTTCCTGCGGCAGGCGGTCGAGGGGGCGCATCGGGCCGGCCGCCATGTCGGCATCTGCGGCCAGGCGCCGTCCGACTATCCGGAAGTGGCGGAATTCCTGGTCGAGTGCGGGATCGACAGCATCAGCCTGACGCCGGATTCGGTGCTGCGCACGATCCGCCACGTGCTGGAGGTGGAGCGGCGGCTCGGTCGGGCGCCGCGGAAGGAGGCGCCGGCGGAGGCGGCCTCGTGAAGCCGATCGTCACCCTCACCGTCAATCCCGCCATCGACTATGCCTCCGAGGCGGAGGAGGTGGTCCCGGTGCGGAAGATCCGCACCCGGGGCGAACGCTTCGACCCGGGCGGCGGCGGCATCAACGTGGCGCGGGTGGTGCGGGAGCTCGGCGGGGAGGCCCATGCCGTCTACATGGCGGGCGGGGTGAGCGGGCCGGTCTTCGAGGGGCTCCTCGCCCGCACCGGCGTGCCCGGCACGGGCGTGCCGATCGCCGGCGACACCCGCATCAGCCATCTCGTGCGCGAGCACGCCACCGGGCACGAGTTCCGTTTCACGCCAGCGGGACCGACCGTCACGGCGGCGGAGTGGGAGGCCTGCCGGGCGGCGGTGGAGGCCATCGACGCGGACTATCTGGTCCTCAGCGGCAGCCTCGCACCGGGTCTGCCGAGCGACGCCTACCGGCAGATCGCCCGGGACGTGAAGCCGCGCGGGACGCGGGTCGTCGTGGATACTTCCGGGGCGGCGCTCCACTGGGTGCTGGAGGAGGGGGTGCATCTCGTGACCCCCAACAGACGCGAGCTCGAGCACCTCCTGGGGCGCCGCGCGTCGGACGCGCGCGAGGAGGAGGCGCTCGCGGCCGATCTCGTCGAGTCCGGGCGGGCGGAGATGGTGGCCGTGACCCTGGGTCCGCGCGGGGCGCTCCTGGTGACCGGCGATCGCTGCCTGCGCCTGCCGGCGCCGGAAGTGGCCACCGTCAGCACCGTGGGGGCCGGGGACAGCTTTACCGCCGCCATGACCCTGGGGCTCGCCCGCGGCTGGCCGCCGGAGCGGGCCTTCGCCTACGGCATCGCGGCCGGGGCCGCCACCGCCACCACCCCGGGGACCGAGCTCTGTCACCGGGCCGAGGTGGAGCGGCTGTTCGCGGAACTCTGCGCGCGCCTTCCCTGAACCGGGCTCACGGCAGCCAGCGCGCGCCCCCCGCCGAAAGCAGCGTCTCGGCGCTGCGCGCGAGGGCCTGCCGCTCTCCGGCGTCGAGATCCGGGAGGAGGGTGTGGCGGATCCCGTCGCGGCCGAGGATGCGCGGCAGCGAAAAGCACATCGCGGGCACCCCTTCGAGATCCGGCGACCAGGCGGAGACGGTGAGCACCGCCCGTTCGTCGCCGGCGATCGCCTCGACGATGCGGGCGAGGCCGGCGGCGATGCCGAACCAGGTAGCGCCCTTGCCGCGGATGATGCGATAGGCGGCCCGTCGCACCCCGTCGTCGATCGCCTCCCGCGCGCGGGCGTCGAGGGGCTCTCCGATACTGTCGGCGAAGCGGTCGAGGGACAGCGTGCCGATGCGCGCCGAGGACCAGCCCAGCACCTCGGAATCGCCGTGTTCGCCCAGCACGTAGGCGTGCACCGACTGGGGCGATACGCCGAAATGCTCGCCCAGGAGGGTGCGGAAGCGGGCGGTGTCGAGGATGGTGCCGGAGCCGATCACGCGGTCGGGCGGCAGACCCGAGACGCGGAGGGCGATCAGGGTCATCAGGTCCACCGGGTTGGTGGCCACCAGCAGGATGGCGTCGGCCGCGTGTCGCAGCACCGCCGGCACCACCTCGCCGAACACGGCGGCGTTGCGGTCGAGGAGCTGGAGCCGCGTCTCCCCCGGCCGCTGGGCAACGCCCGCCGCCAGCACGACGATCCGGGCGCCCGCGAGATCCGGATAGTCGCCGGCGTGGAGATGCGCGGGACGGGCGAAGGGCGTGGCGTGGAGCACGTCCTGCTCCTCGGCTTCGGCCCGCTCCCGGTTGCGGTCGACGAGCACGATCTCGCTGGCGGCACCGCGCAGCACGAGGGCGTTGGCGGTGGCTCCGCCGACCATTCCGCAACCGACGATTCCGACCTTGGTCATGGCGCGATCTCCCTCCGGTCGCGGCTTTGGCGAACCACGACCGAACCTATCAGAAATGGCGCCAGCCGGGATTCCCGATCGCCACCTCCCGCCCTTCGGCATCCACCACCCGCACGCCCTCGCCGGCGGCCGTCCGGCCGATGCAGGAGAGGGGGAGCCCCAGGTCCCGGGAGAGGGCCTCGACGGCCGGCCGGTCGGCCGGTGCGGCGGTGAACAGGAGCTCGTAATCGTCGCCCCCCGTGAGCGCGGTCTGCCGCCAGCGCGGGATGCCGCGCAGGAGATCCGAGACCGGCAGCCGTTCGAGCTCCACCGTGGCTGCCACCCCCGAACGGCGGCAGAGATGGCCGAGATCGGCCACCAGCCCGTCGGAGACGTCGATCGCCGCATGGGCGAGGCCGCGCAGCGCACGCCCGAGGGCGAGGCGGGGCTCGGGGATGTGGTAGCGGGCGACGAGCGGCATCGCCTCCTCGTCGGGTACCGCGAGACCGCGCAGGATCCGGAGCCCCATCGCCGCCTCCCCCAGCCGGCCGGACACCCAGATCTCATCGCCGGGCCGGGCGCCGCTGCGCAGCAATGCCCGCCCCTCGGGCACATGACCGAGGACCGTCACCGAAAGCGTGAGGGGACCGGGCGTGGCGACCGTGTCGCCGCCCAGGAGCCCGAGACCGAAGCGGGCCTGGGTCTCCTCGAGGCCGCGCACGAAGTCTTCGAGCCAGGCGTCCTCGGTGCCGCGCGGCAGGGCGAGGGCCAGGAGGTAGCCGAGGGGCTCCGCGCCCATGGCGGCGAGATCGGAGAGGTTGACCCGCAGTGCCTTGCCGGCCACGAGCCGTGCCGGATCCTCGGCGAAGAAATGGACGCCGGCCACCAGCGCGTCCTTGGCGACCACCAGCTCGTGGCCGGCGGGCGGCACGACGAGGGCCGCATCGTCGCCGAGCTCCAGCGCCCCCGGCATGTCGGCGGCGAGGGGCTTCAGGAGCCGGTCGATGAAGGCGAACTCGCCGTAGCTCACCGTGTCTCTTCCTTCGCCCGCACGCGCCGTGCGATGCGATCGAGCACGGCGTTGACGAAGCGCGGTTCGTCGCCGGAGAAGAACAGCTTGGCGATCTCGATGTACTCGTCGATGACCACCCCGGTGGGCACGTCGGGACAGGCGACGAGCTCGAAGGCCCCGGCACGCAGACAGGCGCGCAGCAGGTACCCGCAGCGCTCCAGGCTCCAGTCGGCGGCGAGCGCCTCGGCGATCAGCGCGTCGAGCTCCTGCCGCCGGCTCCAGGCGCCGCACACGAGATGTTCGAACCACGCACGATCGACCCGCGGCGAGGGGAGTTCGGGCACGAAGGGTTCGAGCAGCCGGGCGAGCCGGTGGGCGCGGAATTCGCGCACCACCTCGTCCGGATCCTGGGCCCCGGCCTCCACCTGGTAGAGGGCCTGGACGGCGGCCAGCCGGGCGGCGCGGCGTCTCGGGATCGGGTGACGGCTCACGAGGCCTCCACCCGGTTCATGCGGCGGGCCAGCGCGAGCAGGGTGAGGGCGGCGAGGGCCGCCTGTCCGCCCTTGTCCTCGCCTCCGGGGGCGGCGCGCACCACCGCCTGCTGGGTGTTGTTGACGGTGAGGACGCCGTTGCCGATGGGCAGGCCCAGGCGGGTGCCGAGCTCCATCAGCCCGCGGCAGCTCTCGGCGGCCACCAGCTCGAAATGGAAGGTCTCGCCGCGGATCACGCAGCCGATGGCGACATAGGCGTCGAAGCGGCCGGAATCGGCGGCGAGGCGGATGGCGGGCGGGATCTCCAGCGCCCCCGGGACCCGTGCGAGTTCGCAGGCCACCCCCGACGCGTCGAGGACGCGGCGGGCCCCCTGCAGCAGCAGATCGTTGATGCGGGCGTGGTAGCGGGCCTCGACCACCAGCACCCGCGCTCCGGGCAGGGAGGGGATGTCCCGCTTGCTCGGCGTGCCGACCATCAACCCTCTCCTTCGGGCGGGATGGGGCGGGTCTCCACCACCCGCAGATTGTAGCCTTCGAGCCCGACGATGGTCCGCCCGGTATTGGAGAGCAGGATCATCTCCCGCACCCCGAGATCCATCAGGATCTGGGCACCGATACCGTAGACCCGCAGATCCGCGGGCTGCTGGGGCTGCTGGCCGAGGGTGCGCCGGATGTGGGCGGACATGGCGTCGGGAAGCGGTTCGCGGAGGATGACGACGACGCCGCGGCCGGCCTCGCCGATCATCCGCATGGCCTGGTGGAGCTGGTGGCCGCGCCCGCTCTCGCCCTCGCCCAGGAGGTCCTCGAGCAGGTTGACGGCATGCACCCGGACCAGCACCGGCTCGTCGGTGGTGACGTCGCCCTTGAGCAGGGCCACATGCTCCACCCGGTCGAGCAGGTTGACGTAGACCTGGAGGCGGAAATCGCCGCCGTAGCGGCTCTTGAAATGGGTGGCGATGTCCCGCTCGACGAGGCGGTCGTGCTTGAGCCGGTAGGCGATGAGATCGGCGATGGTGCCGATCTTGAGACCGTGGCGCTGGGCGAAGGCGACGAGGTCGGGCAGCCGCGCCATGGTACCGTCGTCGTTCATGATCTCGCAGATGACGCCCGAGGGATCGAGGCCGGCGAGGCGGGCGATGTCCACCGCCGCCTCGGTGTGGCCGGCCCGTACCAGCACCCCGCCGTCCCGCGCCATCACCGGGAACACGTGGCCCGGCGAGACGATGTCGTCGCGGGTGCTGGCCTGGTCGATGGCGACGGCGATGGTGCGGGCGCGATCGGCGGCGGAGATGCCGGTCGTCACCCCTTCCCGCGCCTCGATGCTCAGGGTGAAGGCGGTGGACAGTCGGAACTCGTTGCCCTGGGCCATCAGCGGCAGCCCCAGCCGCTCGCAGCGCTCGCGGGTGAGTGCGAGGCAGATGAGGCCGCGCCCGTACTTGGCCATGAAGTTGACGGCGGCGGCGTCGCAGTACTGGGCGGGGATGATGAGATCGCCCTCGTTCTCCCGCTCCTCGTCGTCGACGAGGATGAACATCTGCCCCTGGCGGGCGGCCTCGATGATGTCCTCGATGGGGCTCAGGGCGTCGGTGTGGGGCATGCGTTCAGTGCTCGTCCCGGACGGCAAGCTGTCTCGCCACATAGCGCGCCAGCATGTCGGCTTCCAGATTGACCGGATCGCCGACCCGCCGGCGGCCGAGGGTGGTGACCGCGAGGGTGTGGGGGATGACCATCACGGCGAAGCCTTCCCGGTCCACCGCGTTGACCGTGAGGGACACGCCGTCCACCGCGATGGAACCCTTGACGGCGACCAACGGTGCCAGTTCCGCCGGCAGGGAGAAACGCATCACGCGGCCCTCGCCGGCCGGCTCCACCGCCGTCACCCGGCCTACCGCGTCCACATGACCGAACACCAGATGGCCGCCGAGCTCGTCGCCGAGGCGCAGCGAGCGCTCGAGGTTGAGGAGATCCCCCGCCTTCCAGAAGGCGGCGGTGGTGCGGGCCAGGGTCTCGGGCGAGACGAACACCCGGTAGCGGTCGCGCTCCGTGGCGAGGACCGTGAGGCAGACGCCGTCGTGGGCCACGGAGGCGCCGACTGGCAGCTCCCGGGCGTCGAAGTCGACGCCGACGGTGATCTCCCGCCCGTCCGCCTCCGCCACCGAGAGGATGCGGCCGAGGTGGGTGACGATACCGGTGAACACGGCGTTTCCTCAGTCGTTCTTCACATAGAGGGCGAGGTGATCGCCGCCCGCGCGCAGATCGTCCACGGGCTCGAAACGGGGAGCCACGTCCACCCGCGCGAACCCGAGCGCCCCCACCGCCGTCAGCGCGTCGCCGCCGAGCAGCAGGGGGGCCGATGCGATCCACAGGCGATCGACGAGGCCGGCCCGCAGCAGCGCCGCCACGAGCTCGCCGCCGCCCTCCACCAGCAGGCGGGTGATACCGCGTTCGGCGAGCCGGGCCAAGGCGTTGGGGAGGAAGGGCTCGGCCACCGGCAGGAGCTCGGCGCCCGCATCCTCGAGGGCGCGCGCGGCGGCCGCCGGCGGATCGGCCGCGGTCAGGATCCAGAGCGGCCGCGCCGGGGCGTCGGCCAGGAGGCGGGCCCGCGGCGGAAGGCGCAGCCGCCGGTCGGCCACGATCCGCACCGGGCTCCGTTCCTCGAGGCCGGGGATGCGGCAGGTGAGGAGCGGGTCGTCGGCGAGCGCGGTGCCGCTTCCGATCATCACCGCGTCGTGGGTGGCCCGCAGCCGATGGCCGGCGAGGCGCGCCCGGGGACCGGTGATCCAGCGGCTGTGACCGGCCGCGGTGGCGATACGGCCGTCGAGGCTGGTCGCCAGCTTGACGGTGACGAGGGGGCGGCGGTCGCGGATGCGCCGGAAGAGCCCGGCGTGCTGGAAGCGGGCCTCCTCCTCGAGACAGCCGAGATCGACCGGGATGCCGGCGGCGCGCAGGGCGGCGATGCCCCTGCCGTCGACCCGGGGATCGGGATCGCGGCAGGCGACGACCACGCGGGCGACGCCGGCCCGGATCAGGGCCTCGGTGCAGGGTGGGGTGCGCCCCTGGTGGGCACAGGGCTCCAGGGTCACGTAGGCGGTGGCGCCGCGAGCGGCGGAGTCCGCCCGCCGCAGGGCCTCGGTCTCGGCGTGGGGGCGGCCGCCGGGCCCGGTCCAGCCGCGGCCGACGATCCGCCCGTCGCGGACGATCACGCAGCCGACGGAGGGGTTGGGCCAGCAGCGGCCGAGCCCGCGCCCGCCCAGCAGCAGCGCGGTGCGCATGAAACGCGCATCGGTTCCGGCGCTCATGTGAGCTGGTCTTCCGCCTCCGGCAGGCGGCGGATGAACTCCTCGAAATCGCGGGCGGTGGCGAAATCGCGGTAGACCGAGGCGAAGCGCACGTAGGCCACCTCGTCGAGCTCGGCGAGACTGGCCATTGCCAGCTCGCCGAGACGGGTCGAGGGCACCTCGGTCTCGCCGCTGGTCTCGAGACGCCGCACGATGCCGTTGACGATGCGGTCGATCTGCTCCTCGCCGATGCCCCGCTTGCGGGTGGCGATGCGGATCGAGCGGGCGAGCTTGTCGCGGTCGAAGGCGGTGCGCCGCCCGTCCTTCTTGATCACCACGATGTCGCGGAGCTGGACCCGCTCGAAGGTGGTGAAGCGGGCGCCGCAGCTCCCGCACTGGCGCCGGCGGCGGATCGCGGTGGCATCCTCGACGGGGCGCGAATCCTTGACCTGGGTGTCCTCGGAACCGCAGAAGGGGCAGCGCATACGGTGATCCGTCCGGTTGCAACTCCAGGCCGCTATATAGCAGCCGGTCCTTCTCCCGCCACCGGCAGACCGCTCAGCTTGGCCACCCGCCGCGCATGGCGGCCGCCCGCGAAGGGTGTCGAGAGGAAGACCTCGAGGCAGTCGCGGGCGACCGCGATGCCGAGGATGCGGGCCCCCAACGCCAGCACGTTGGCGTCGTTGTGCTCGCGGGCGAGGCGGGCGGTGGTGACATCGTGGCAGAGGGCGGCGCGCAGATGGCTGTGGCGGTTGGCGGCCATCGAGATGCCGATGCCGGAGCCGCAGACGATGACGCCGATCTCGGCGCGACCCTCGGCGAGCGCCGCGGCCAGCGCATCGGCCATGTCCGGATAGTCGACGGAATGGTCGTCGTTGACCCCGAGATTCAGCACCTCGTAGCCCTTCTCCCGGGCGAAGGCGAGCAGCTCGTCCTTGAGCCGATAGCCGGCGTGGTCGGCGGAAAAGGCGATGCGCGTCATGGGCGTGGGTCCCGCGGTCCTGCGGCCGCAGCATGCACCGAGGGGAGGCACCGGCGCAAGGCGGAGGCCGGTCGTGCGGCGCGCTTGCACGGGGTTGGGGCGGCCCATATCCTGATCCCGCGCCGATCATTCCGGCCGGTGCGGTACGACCAACGGATCGGGGAGCGTCCGCCATGCCGCAGGTCACCATGTCCACCGAACTCGCCGCCGACCCCAACGAGCTGTGGAAGGCGATCGGCGGCTTCGCCCGGATCGCCGACTGGCATCCGGCCATCGAGCGGGCCGACATCGAGGGCGAGGAAGGCAAGAAGGGCACCATCCGCCGTCTCCGGCTCGTGGGGGGTGGCGAGATCGTCGAGCGGCTCGAGGAGATCAGCCCCACCGAACGGGTCTACCGCTACACGATCGAGCAGGGACCGCTGCCCGTCGGCTCCTACGAGGCGGAGATCCGCGTCAAGGACACCGGCGACGGCACGAGCACGGTGGAATGGTCGAGCAGCTTCGAGGCCAAGGGGGTGAGCGACCGGGAAGCGGTCGAGATCATCCAGGGCATCTACAAGGCGGGCCTCGACAATCTGGCGAAGCTCTACGGGCTCAAACGCTGAAGGCGGGGCGTCGGAGGGTAGGCGGGGCATGACGGAGCCGCGGCTCGAACCGGGGCGCCTGCGGCTGAACACCCTGCTCGACTGGGTGGCGCGGGGTCCGCTCCGTCTCGAACTCGATCCGGGCTGCCGGCCCGGACTGGAGGCGGCGGCGGCGCTGGTGGCGGAGCGGGCGCGTGGCGATCGGCCGATCTACGGCGTCAACACCGGTTTCGGCAAGCTCGCCCGGGTGCGCATCCCGCCGGACCGGGTGCGCGAGCTGCAACGCCGTCTCGTGCTGTCGCACATGTGCGGCGTCGGCGAGCCGCTTGCGGCCGATGTCGTGCGCTGCGTGCTGGTGCTGAAGGCGGCGAGCCTGGCGCTCGGCCGCTCCGGCGTGCGGCCGGTGGTGGTGGAGGCGCTGCTCCGGCTCCTCGCCGCCGACTGCCTGCCGGTGATCCCGGCCCGCGGGTCGGTGGGCGCCTCCGGGGATCTGGCACCGCTCGCCCATCTGGCCGGAGTCCTGATCGGCGTAGGAAGGGCGACCCTCGGAGGGGAGGTGCTGGAGGCGGGCGAGGCGCTCGCGCGCATCGGCATGGCGCCGCTGGTGCTGGAGGCCAAGGAGGGGCTCGCGCTCCTCAACGGCACCCAGGTCTCGACGGCGCTCGCCGTCACCGCCTGGGGCAAGGCGCGGCGGCTGTTCGAGGCGGCGCTGGTGGCGGGGGCCATGAGCGTCGATGCGGCCCTCGGCAGCGACGTGCCCTTCGATCCGCGCCTACAGCGGGTGCGCAACCAGCCCGGGCAGGCGGAGGTGGCGGCGCGGCTCGCGGAACTCCTCGCGGGCAGTGCCATCCGCGCCTCGCACGAGGACTGCGACCGGGTGCAGGATCCCTACTGCCTGCGCTGTCAGCCGCAGGTGATGGGGGCGGCCTGGGATCTCCTCCTCGACGCCGCCATGACCCTCGAGCGGGAGGTCAACGGGGTGTCCGACAATCCTCTCGTCTTCGCCGAGGAGGGCGCAATCCTCTCGGGCGGCAACTTCCACGCCGAGCCGGTGGCCTTCGCCGCCGACCGCATGGCCCTCGCGCTGGCGGAGATCGGCAGCCTCTCGGAGCGGCGGGTGGCGATGCTCACGGACGGCACGATCAGCAACCTGCCGCCGTTCCTGGCCGCCGATCCGGGGCTCGATTCGGGCTTCATGCTGGCCCAGGTGACGGCCGCCGCGCTGGCCGCCGAAAACAAGCATCTGGCCGGGCCGGTCTCCACCGACAGCATCCCCACCTCCGGCAACCAGGAGGACCATGTCAGCATGGCGACCTACGCCGCGCGCCGGCTGCACGCCATGTGCGACAACCTCGCCCGCATCCTCGCCGTCGAGCTGCTGGCCGCGGCCCAGGGGATCGAGTACCGGCGGCCGCTGCGCTCGAGCGCCGCGCTCGAGGAGGTGCATGCCTGGCTGCGGACCGGATCCCCGCCGCTCACCGAGGACCGCCCGCTGGGCCCCGAGATCGAGGCGCTGGCGGCGCGCCTCCTCGACGGGCACCTGCCGCTGCCCGACGGTGCCTAGCGGGCGAACAGATCGACGGCGTAGGTCTCGACCGGGGGCGGATTGTCGATCAACCCCCGTTCCTCGAGGAAGGTGGCGAAGCGGCGGTAGCGGCCGACATCGAGGGCCGCCGGTCGCAGCGCGAAGCGGGGCAGGGTGTCCCGCCAGGCGCGGGCGTTGAGCTCGTCGTCGAGCTCGGCGGCGGTACCCTTGAAGATGTTCCACGCCTCCTCGGGGTGGTTGACGAGCCACAGGGTCGCCTTCTCGACCGCGGTCAGGAAGGCGCGCAGGCGCGGATCGTCGAGCCGGTCGGCGCGGGCCACGTAGATGAGCTCGTCGTAGGCGGGCACGCCCTCCTCCTCGGGATAGAAGGCGCGGCCGGGGGCCCCGACGAGGTCCATCTGGTTGAGCTCGAAATTGCGGAAGGCGCCGATCACCGCGTCCACCTGGCCGCTGATCAGCGAGGGCGAGAGGGAGAAGTTGACGTTGACCAGGGTGATGCGGTCGAGGGACAGGCCGTAGCGCTCCAGCATGGCGCCCAGGAGGGCGTCCTCGAAGCCGCCCACCGAGAAGCCGACCTTGCGGCCGTCCAGATCCTCGATGCTGGTGATGGGACCCGAGGCCAGCACGACGAGGCTGTTGAGGGGCGTCGCCACCAGGGTGCCGATGCGCACGAGCGGCAGGCCCTCCGCCACCTGGAGATGGAGCTGGGGCTGGTAGGAGACGGCGATGTCGGCCCGTCCGGCCGCCACCAGCTTCGGGGGGTCGTTGGGATCGGCGGGAGCGACGAGGTCCACCTCCAGCCCCTCGGCGGCGAAGAAGCCCTTCTCGCGGGCGACGATCAGCGGTCCGTGATCGGGATTGACGAACCAGTCCAGCATCACCGTCAGCTTCTCGGCGGCGCGCGCGGGCGCGGCGAGGAGCAGCAGGACGGCGAGGACGACGGCCGAGCGGCGCATGGGGTTTCCTCCTTCCGTTCGTGGTCAGGTCTCGGGCAGGGTCTCGCGCTGCCAGGGCACGAGCCGCCGGGCGGCGCGATCGACGGCGAAGTAGAGGGCGAGCGCCATCAGCGCGAGCAGGAACAGGGCGGCGAAGACGAGATCCACCTGCATGCGGGCGTTGGCGTGGAGCATGAGATAGCCGAGGCCGGCGCTGGAGCCGACCCACTCGCCCACCACCGCGCCGATGGGCGCCACCGAGGCCGCCACCCGGAGCCCGGAGCCGAGGGCGGGCAGGGCGGCGGGCAGCCGGATGCGCCACAGGACGGCCAGGGGGCGGGCGTTCATCACCCGGGCGAGCTCCAGCCAGCCCGGGTCGGTGCGGCGCAGCCCGTCGAAGAAGGCGGCGGTCACCGGAAAGTAGATGATGAGCACCGCCATGGCGATCTTGGAGGCCATGCCGTAGCCCAGCCAGAGCACCAGCAGGGGGGCGAGGGCGAACACCGGCAGCGCCTGGCTGACGACGAGAAGCGGCATCAGCCAGCGGCGGGCGGGCGCCCAGGCGGTGAGCAGGATGGCGCTCGCGGCGCCGACGAGACTGCCGATCAGGATGCCGAGGAGGATCTCGGTGGCGGTGACGAGCGCATGCTCGAGGAGGAGATCGCCGCGGGCGAGGAGCACGCGCCCCACCGCCAGCGGCCCCGGCAGGATGTAGGGGGGCGCCCCGGTGGCCCAGACGAGGAGCTGCCAGCAGACCAGCAGACCGAGGGCGGTGATCAGGGGGCGGACGCCCATGCCTCCTCCATCCTGGCGTCCGAGGCGGCGAGTTCCTCGAGGAGCTCGGCTTCCAGTGCGAGGAGAGCGGGATCGCCCAAGGGGCGCGGCGGCGGGCCGGGGGGTGCCGCGATCTCGCGCAGGGTCACGGGCTGGCCGCCCATCACCAGGATGCGGTGGCCGAGCCGCAGCGCCTCGAGGGGGCTGTGGGTCACCAGCAGCACGGTGTGCCGGTCCAGAAGACCCGCCGCCATGTCCTGCAGCCGGTGGCGGGAGATGGCGTCGAGGGCGGAGAAGGGCTCGTCCATGAGCACCACCGGCCGCTCCTCGAGGAGGGTGCGGGCGAGGGCCACCCGCTGCCGCATGCCGCCCGAGAGTTCCGCCGGCAGGGCCGACAGGCGATGGCCGAGCCCGAGCCGGGCCAGAAGCTCGCGCGCCCGCCTCTCGCGCTTCGCGCGCTCGCCGGCGCCCTCGCCGCGCAGGCGATGGCCGAGCAGGCTGTTGTCGAGCACGTTCAGCCAGGGCAGCAGCAGGTCCTGCTGGGCCATGAGGGCGATGCGACCGGCGAGCGGGCGGCCGTCGTCGGCCTCCACCCGGCCACCTTCCACGAGCCCGGCGATCAGGCGCAGAAGGGTGGTCTTGCCGACCCCGGAAGGGCCCAGCAGGCAGGTCCAGGCGCCGGCCGCGAAGCGGCAGGAGAGATCGGCGAAGAGGAGGGTGCCGCCGAACACCAGACGCGGCACCGAGACGCTGATGCCGGGCGGTGGTTCATGCGCCATCCCGGGCCTCGAGGAAGCCGCGTACCGAGACCGTGGGCCAGGCGTCCAGCTCCTCGAGCATGGCGGCATAGGAGCGGGCGATGTCGCCGGCGACGCCCTTGCGGTCCGCGAAGCCCCGCAGGATGGCGCGGGCGCTGTCGCGCGCGCGGGCGACGAGGTCGTCGGGAAAGCGCCGGAGGCGAACGCCGTGGTCCCGCACCAGCGCCCGCAGCGCAGCGGCGTTGCGCCGTTCGCTTTCGGCGAGGGCGTAGGCGTTCTCGGCCGCACAGGCGGTGGCCACCACCGCCCGCAGCCCCTCGTCGAGGGCCTTCCAGGTCTCGAGATGGACGAGGCATTCGCTGCTGCCGTTGGGCTCGTGGATGCCCGGCCAGTAGTAGTAGGGGGCCACCTTGTGGAAGCCGAGGGCGAGATCGCTCGCCGGTGCGGCGAACTCGGCGGCGTCGATGGCGCCGCTCTGCAGCGCGGGCAGGATCTCGCCGGGCGGCAGGGAGACCTGGATCACGCCGAGGGGACGGTACATCTCGCCGCCGAGCCCGGGCATGCGCCATTTGAGGCCCTCGAGATCGGCCGCCGAGCGCAGCTCGCGGCGGAACCAGCCTCCCATCGACATGCCGGTGTTGCCGGCCATGAAGGGTTTGACGCCGAAGGCCGCGTAGAGCTCGTCCCACAGCTCCTGACCGCCGCCCTGCTCGATCCAGGCGATGTGTTCGAGGGGCCGCAGCCCGAAGGGCACGGCGGTGAAGAAGGCGGCCACCTCCATCTTGCCCATCCAGAAGATGGAGGCGGTATGGCCGAGCTCGGCGACCCCGCGGCCGACCGCGTCCAGCACCTCGAAGGCGGGGACGATCTCACCGGCAGCGAAGAGCTCGACGGTGATGCGTCCGTCGCTGAGCCGCGCGATCCGCTCCGCGAGCCGCCGTGCCGAGACGCCCGGACCGGGGAGATCGCGCGGCCAGGAGGTGACCATCCGCCAGCGATGGCGCGGCTGGGCGCGCAGCACCGCCGGTGCCGCGAGACCGCCGGCGGCGATGCCGGCGAGCAGGCCGCGTCGCGAGGTGGCGCTCATGGATCCCGCTCCTCCGACCAGAAGGCGAAGAAATGATGGACCGGCCCGCGACCACCGCCGACCCGCAGCCGGTCGGCGGCAGCGATGGCCTCGGTGAGATACTCCTTGGCCTCGGCCACCGCCTGCGGCAGGGGGCGGCGGCGGGCGAGCAGGGCGGCGATCGCCGAGGAGAGGGTGCAGCCCGTGCCGTGGGTGTTAGGGGTGGCGATGCGCGGCGCCTCGAGCCAGATGTGCTCGCCGCCGTGGAGCAGCAGGTCGGGGCTGTCCTCGCCCGCGAGATGACCGCCCTTGAGGAGCACGTTGCGGGCGCCGAGCCCCTGGATGCGGGCCGCGAGATTGCCCATCCGGGCCCGTTCCCGGACCGGCGCCTCGCCGAGCAGCACCGCCGCCTCCGGCAGGTTGGGGGTGACGAGATCGGCCAGCGGCAGGAGCTCCTCCCGGAGCGCCGCCACCGCCTCCTCGCGCAGCAGCCGGTCGCCGCTCTTGGCCACCATCACCGGATCGAGGACGATCCAGCGCGGCTGCCAGTGGCGCAGCCGATCGGCCACGGCGGCGATCACCTCGGGCCGGTCGAGCATGCCGATCTTGACCGCATCGACGGCGAGGTCGGCGAACACGGCGTCGATCTGGGCGGCGACGAAGGCGGCGTCCACCGGGAAGATGCCGGTGACGCCCCGGGTGTTCTGGGCGGTCAGGGCGGTGATGGCCGAGCAGCCGTAGACACCCAGTGCCGAGAAGGTCTTGAGATCGGCCTGGATGCCGGCGCCACCGCCGGAATCGGAGCCGGCGACGGTGAGGGCGATGGCGGTCACGCGGTCTTCCTCCGGGCGAGGGCCTCATCGACGACGGCGCGCAGCCGGCGGGCCGCGGCCTCGATGTCGTCGGCGGCGAAGAGGGCGGAGATGACGGCCACGCCTTCGGCGCCCGCCTCGATCACCGAGGCGGCGTTGTCGGCCGTGATGCCGGCGATGGCACAGACCGGAAACGCCGGCAGACGCTGCCGCAGACGCCGGATCAGCCGGGCCAGACCCTCGGGGCCCAGGGGCGGATCGCCGGGGTCCTTGCTGGCGGTGGGAAAGGCGGGGCCGATCCCGGCGTAGTCGGCCACCGCGGGATCGATCGCGTCGGCCTCGGCGGCGTGATGCACGGTGACGCCGACGAGCGCCCCGGCACCGAGCAGCCGACGGGCATCGGCGGGCTCCATGTCCTCCCGGCCGAGATGGACCCCGGCGGCGCCGGCGGCGAGGGCCACGTCCACCCGGTCGTCGATCACGAGCGGCACCCGGGTCGGCGCCAGCGCCTCGCGCAGGGCCCGGGCGAGGGCGATCACGGGACCCGCGGCGTACCGCTTGTCGCGGAGCTGGAGCAGGGTGGCGCCGCCCGCGACCGCCGCCCGCGCACAGGCCACGGGATCGCGGCCGGCGGTGAGAGCGGGATCGAGCACGGCGTAGAGGCGCAGGTCGAGGACGGGCTTCATTTCCCTCGTACCCGTCTCCCGAGCTCGTCCGGCGAAAGCCCGTAGAGGGCGTCGAGGAACGCGATCTTGAAGCTGCCCGGACCGCGGGCCTCGCCCGCCGCCATGTCGCCGGCGACGTCGAAGGTGATGATGGCGCCGATCGCCGCCTCGAAGGCATCCCCCGCCACCGCGAGAAAACCGCCGGTCAGCGCGGAAAGGGCACAGCCCATGGCGGTCACCCGCTGCATGAGGGGGCTGCCGAGGCCGATTCTGAAGCCGCGGCTGCCGTCGGTGACCTGATCCACGGTGCCGGTGGCCAGCACCACGGTGCCGAAGGCGCGGGCGAGTGCTCCCGGCTCCTGTCCGGCACCGGCGAGACAGGCGATCTCCGCATGGTTGGCGCGCAGCACGGTGGGCTGGCGGTGGAGGAGATCGAGGGCGAAACGCCGCCGCTTTCCCGCCTGGTCGACCTTGACCGGATCGAGCAGCCAGGGACGGCCGTGGGCGAGGGCCGCCGGCACCGCCCGTTCGATGGCGGTCTCGCGGTCGGCGTCCAGCATGCCGAGATTGACCACCAGCGCCCGGCTCGCGATGACGAATTCCTCCACCACTTCGGGCCGCGAGGTCAGGCTCGGCTCGGCACCGGCCGCCAGCAGCACGTTGGCCGACAGCGGCATGGCGACGGGGCTCGTGAGCACGTGCACCGCCGGCCGCTCGCGGCGCAGGCGCGCGAGCAACGTGCCGGCGATCGCGATCGCCTGCTCGAGGGGGAAATCTTCAGGAGTGGTCCGCACGGTGCCCTCGACCGGCTGCCGTCGAGGGATGTGCGATGGTCAGGCGGTGCGCCAGCATCTCAAATCCCTTCGCCGGTATGATCCGGATCAGGTTCGACGGGTTGCCGGCTTCCGGCTCTCAGCCCCCTCCGGGGCACCCCGTTGAGATCCGCTGCGAAGGTAGGACCGTCGGGCCGGCCTGACAAGGGCGGATTGTTGCCGCCCACCGGTCCCGCCTATAAGCGGCGGACGGGAATGGGAGCGCCATGACCGAGCCGGCGATGACGGTGTCCGGGAACGGGGGCGGCGAGGAGATCGGGGATCCGATTCTGGCCGAAGTCCTGCGCCTCGCGCGCGAGGTGGC
>JALUAG010000065.1 GCA_027045875.1 Alphaproteobacteria bacterium
GTCCGGTAGCTCGTCAGGCTCATAACCTGAAGGTCGTGGGTTCAAATCCCACCCCCGCAACCAAACTCACCCCAACTCCCTCCAGCGTCAGCCACCACCCCTACCGGCAACCGAAACCATCCGAACCGTTGTCTTCGGTGCCCATGCCATTGACTGTTTTTTCCTGTCACTTGAACCTGGCAGGAAGGGGACGGCGCGATGACGTTGGCAGTTCGCGGACCTCCACAACGCGATCTGGGTAAAGGCTTCGATTGGCAAAGAGCGCGCGCGTTGCACGAGTGGCACAACCGGGTGCGTGATGGTGGTTTGCCATTTTGAGTGGCCAAGGGCTATCGTACACGGAGAAGGGAGCGTCGAGGATGGCAGCGAGGATCGAGGTCGATGTTCGACCGGATCTGCTGCGCAAACTGCGCGAGCGCGCCGGCCGTACCATCGAGCAGATCAGCGAGAAGCGGGGGTTTGAGCGCTACCAGGAATGGGAGGAAGGCCGCACCAAGCCTACCGTCCGTCAAGCCATACAGCTCGCCAAAACCTTCGGGGTGCCTTACGGTTTCTTGGTGGCAGGCGTCGAGCCTCCCGAACGCAGACTGCCTGAAGAGGTCGCTGACTTCCGCATCGATCCCCGGGCCCGAGAGACGCAGCCATCGGACGAGCTTCTCGACATCGTCAACCTTTGCTTGAGACGCCAGCAATGGTATCGGGAATGGTTGATCGAAAATGATGCGGAAGGCGTCAGCATAGCCGGCACGTACACTGAAAGGAGCAGCCCTGTCGACGCTGCAAGAGACGTGGCCAGTCGCCTCGCCGCACTCCTTCGCAAGCACGCACGCACCCGGTCCGGGTCCCGCGTCGCGCTACCGACACAGCTCACGAGGACCCTGCGGGATGCGGGCATCCTGGTGATGTGCGTCGGATACGTGCCGCCGAACACGAGGCGCTCCCTCAGCGAGAAAGAATTTCGCGGCTTCGCCCTTGCGGACAGGATCGCGCCGCTGATCTTCGTGAACACGAGCGACAGCGTGGCGGGCAGCGCCTTCACTCTTGCGCACGAGCTCGCTCACGTGGTGCTCGGCAAGAGCGCTTTGGACGATGTCGATCCGAGAAGCGCACTGACCGATGCGCAGGCACTCTCGTCTCAAGGCCGCCGTGTTGAGCGCTGGTGCAACCGTTTCGCTGCAGAGTTTCTAGCTCCCGCTGACAAGGTGAAGCACCTAGTCGCTTCGTACGGCGGGCAGGAGCATGACCAGCTCGCGAAGGTCCTGTCCCGGGAATTCGGCATTAGTATCATGGCGGCCTTGGTACGGTTGCACGAGCTTGACTACCTCGAAAGGGACGCTTTCGAGGAGATGTTCGAGCGCGCGAAGCGCGAGGCAGAGGACGCCATGGCGCGCAAGCCGAAGAAGAAAGGCGGCAGCCCGAGAACCTCGTTCCCCGCCCAAGCCGATCCTAATTTTGCGTTGGCCGTAACCGAAGCAGCTTTCTCCGACCGGATGCCTCTTCGCGAAGCCCTCTTCCTTCTAGGTATCGGCAAAGTCGAGACGCTCATCAACAGGCGCAGGGAAATTCTCGATTGGCACCGCGACCGGGTTGCCGGCGATGTACCTGCTTGACACCAACGTGTTCATCGACGCGTATCACAAATGGTACCAGCGATCATTCTGCCCCGGATTCTGGACGTGGCTTCAGCAGTCTGCCCAGAACAACAGAATCGGGCTCGTCCGGGCCGTTGTGGAGGAGATCCAAAGAAAGGACGACGGGATCTATGGTTGGCTGAGAGTCAATGGGCTCGCCGCCGGCGCGATCGGCGACGATGGACCAAGCAATCAAGCGGTTGGGCAGCTGATCAACTGGGCGCAGAGCAAAGTAGGTAAGCGCTACACTGATCATGCCGTTACCGAATTCGCCGATCGACAGCGATGCGCCGATGCCTTCCTTATCGCGACGGCCCTCGCTCATGGCCACGCTGTCGTCACGGGAGAAACGCGAAGCGGATGGCGACATGGGGCGCATGGCCGGCAGAACCGGGTACTCATACCGGATGTGTGTGATGTGTTCCACGTTCAAGTCCTGGACCTGCCACAACTGCTTGCTCAGCTTGCTCCGCAGTTCGTTCTCGCAGGCGAAACGTAACCTCGTCGGCTGGCGATTGCCCTCACTAAGTTCGGGGGGCCTGGATTTGCCGACAGGGTCGGACCATGTCGTGCCGTGGAGGCTTCGCCGGCTGCCATCGATCTCGGGGCGGTCGCTCGTACGCAAGCGATCACACGATATCGCCTCCTGGCCCGCTTGCCCACGCGGTGGTAGCCATCCGCTGAGCTGACACCTCACCCCCTTCCGGCCCCCCGCTCGCGATCCCCATCTGCGGGAGGAACATGCACGGCACGAACGCCGTGCCGGTCTACATCCAGCTCATGCGCTTCACCGAAAAGGGGATCGCCAACGTCGAGGCCTCGCCGGGCAGGCTCGATGCCGCCGAGGCGATGCTGCAGGAGATGGGCGGACGCTTCCTCGACTTCTGGATGACCATGGGGGAATACGATCTGGTGGCAGTGATCGAGGCGCCGGACGACGAGACCCCGGCCCTCTTCACGCTCCGGGTGGGGGCGATGGACGATGTGCGGACCACCACCCTCAAGGCCTTCCCCGAGGGCGAGTGCCGCGAGATCTGCGCCCGCGTGCCCTGAGCGGGCGGCCCCCGCGGCCCGCGCGCACGGGTCCGCCCGCGGGGGCTGCGGGCCGGAAGCGCCCTAGTAGGGGTTGTCGGCGCCGCCGGCCGGCTCGCCGGAGCGGCGCTCCTCCTCGGGCGCGTCCCTGCAGGCGGAAAGGGTGAGGCCCGCCGCCGTCAGCACCGCCACGACGGCCAGCAGGCGCAGCAGTGTCCCGGTCATGTCCGGTCTCCCGGATGGGGGCGTCGAGGCCCCTGCCGCTTCGCACGCCTTCCGAAATGGGGGCCTCGGCACCGCGCGTCGAGACGGGCCGGCGTCGCCCGGGCCCGGCCGTCTTCAGTTGGCCGGAGCGGGCTCGGTCCCGGGGACGGCTTCGCCCTCTCCGGTGGCCGGCGCGCCTTCGCTCATGCCGGTCTCCGGTGCGGCGCCGCTCCGCTCGGCGTCGCTCGGCGCTTCCTCGCAGGCGGAGAGGGTAAAGGCCGAGGCCATCAGCATGGCCAGAACGGCCAGGAGACGCAGGTTTCTTCCATACACGGACCCATTCTCCCGAAAACGGGGTTGGTCGACGGGCCGCACCAACTGCTCGCAAGGAAGAGCGATCTTTCGCAACGGACGCACGGGGGCGCCGAAACTTCCCGCGCGGCGCCCGGCGATCCGCGGGCGAAGGCTCAGGCGGACCGGAGCGGGTCCGCCCCGCACAGCCAGTCGGCGATCGGTCCGATCTGGGCACGCACCATGGCCCGACCGGTCACGAGCGGCCTGCGCAGCGCGCGCACGCGGCCGGCGAGCTGGGTCGCGGGCGGATCGGCGACGATGTCGGCGACGAGTTTCGCCGCCGCGATCAGCCGGTCGCCGAACGGGCTCGGATCGCCCGGGGACATGCCCAGCGGGGTGGCATTGACGAGCAGGTCGAAGGCGCTTCCGGCAGCCTCCTCGTACGATCGGACGGCGGCGCCGAACTCGCCGGTCAGCCGGGCGAGTCCCCGCCGTCGGCGCAGGGGATCGATCTCCGTTACCGCCAGCACGCGGCATCCGGCGACGAGCAGCTCGCGCGCGATGGCGAGACCGGCACCGCCGAGACCGGCGAGGAGCACCCGCGCGCCGGCCGGATCGAAGCCGCGCCGCACGACGGCGCGGAGGAGTGCGATGCCGTCGAACTGGGCACCGATCAGGCGTCCGTCGGGCAGGCGGCGGACGGCGTTGACACTGCCGGCGGCCGCCGCCCGTTCGGTGAGCGCGTCGAGCATGGCGACGATCGCCCGCTTGTGCGGCATGGTCACCAGCAGGCCGCAGACGGTGGCATCGGCGCGCACTGCCGCCACGAAGGAAGCGAGCCCGGCCGGTTCCACATGCCGGGTCGAGACCTCGGCCGGCACCCCGCGTTCGGCGAGGCGGGCCTCGAGAAGCGGCGGCGTGCGGACGGTGGTCACCGGGGCGCCGATCATCAGGTAACGGGGGCGGGGCATGGGCGGTCTCAGCGGAAGCGGTAGATCCCGAGGCTCTCGAAGATCTCGTAGATCCGCCGCGCGTACCGGGCGAACTCCGGATAGTCGCCGAGATGGGCGGGCCTGGGCCGCGGCAGATCGATGCGGATCTCCTCGACGATGCGGCCCGGCGCCGGCGACATCACGAGCACCCGGTCGGAGAGACCGATGGCTTCGTCGATGGAATGGGTGATGAACAGGACGGTCTTCCGGGTATCGAGCCAGAGGAGCTCGAGATCGTGGCGGATCTGGGTCCGGGTGATCGCGTCGAGGGCGCCGAAGGGTTCGTCCATCAGCAGCATGGACGGATCGTGGACGAGCGCCCGCGCGATCGACACGCGCTGGCGCATGCCGCCCGAGAGCTGCCAGGGATAGCGGTCCTCGGCTCCGACGAGGCCGAGACGGGCGAAGAGTTCCGCCGCCCGTGCCCGCTGCCGGTCGCGGTCGAGCCCGCGGATCTGCTGCTGCAGCATGACGTTGCCGAGGGCGGTGCGGAACTCCAGGAGCAGATGATCCTGGAAGACGATGCCGACGTCCGAGAGGGGGCGCGTGAGCGGCCGCCCGTCGATTTCGACGCGGCCGGCGGTCATCGGTTCGAGACCGGCGACGAGCAGCATGGTGGTGCTCTTGCCGCAGCCGGAGGGACCGATGAGGCTCACGAACTCGCCGGCGGCGACGTCGAAATCGATCGGCCCGAGGGCATGCACGGCCCGTGGGGGCCGGCCGTAGGTCTTGCTCAGGCCGCGTACCCGGATCGACGCGCCGCCGCGCGCGGGAGAGATGGCACCGTCGCCGGCCGCGGTGTCCCGCATCGGCTCAGTCCTGGAGATGCCGTGCCCAGGGCACGAGCAGCCGCTCGCTGGCCGTGAGCACGGCGTTGAAGAGCAGGGCCACCAGCGCCGTGGCGACCAGTGCGGCGAACAGGAGGGTCAGATCCATGAACCCCGAAGCGCGCATGATGAGGTAGCCGAGTCCCGCTTCCGAGGCGATGAATTCGGCGATGATCACGCCTTCGATCGCCTTGACGATGCCGATCTTCATCCCGGCGTAGATCGGACCCATCGCCGCCGGCAGCCGCAGGTAGCGGAATTCCTGCCAGGGAGTGGCCCCCATCGAACGGGTGATGAAGAAAAGCCGCCGATCGACGGCGCGAAAGCCGGACATGGCATCCACCATCACCGGAAAAAAGCACATCAGAAAGACGAGGAACACCGAGACCAGGGGGCCGATGCCGAACCACACGACGAAGATCGGCCCCACCACGGTCTTGGGCATGATGTTGAGGAACACGACCACCGGATAGAGACCGCGCTCGAGAGCGCCGAACGAGACGATGGCGAGGGCCAGCGGTACCGCGACCAGAACACCGAGCAGGAAGCCCAGCAGGATCGTCCAGGAGGTCGTCGCGGCGTGATACGCGATCAGCGCCGCGTCGGTGTACAGTCGGGCGAGAAAATCCGTGGGCTTCGGCAGCAGCCAGATCGGAACCCCGTAGACGCGGACCAGCGCCTCCCAGATTCCGAGCGCGAAGACGACGGCGACGGCGGTCTGCAGCGCCGAAACCGCCGCGCGCCCGGAACGCCCCGCCATGGCCGAGATTCCGGCCGGCGCCCCCGCCGGGTCCGTAGACAGCCTGCTGGTCGCCAAGCTCCGCCTCCCGCGGCCGCGCCCGCCGTTTGAGCGGTCGGGCCGGCGTATCGCGCCTCCTGCGGGCGGCGATACGCCGGCACCCTCCGCTCACGGACAGGTGATCGGTTCTTCCGGCAGCAGATCGAGCGTGTAGTACGCCTCGATGGGTTTGGTGGTCGGGAAATCGAGCGCCGTGGTCATCACCTCGTAGATCGTGTTCCAGGTCGCCTCGGGGGTGTAGCCGATCACGTCACCCGATCCCCCGGGACAGACCGACGAGAAGCTGTACCGGGCGGCGGCGAGCAGATCCTCTTTGCTGTTCCGGGTCTCGGGAAAGAGCGTCAGCAGCGCGTCCACGGCCGCCTCCGGTTCCTCGATGGCATCGCGCCAGCCCCGCAGCGTCGCGCGCACGAACCGGCGGTAGAGATCGGGGTTTTCCGCGATGCGGTCCTCGCGGGCGATCAGGCTGAGGCTCACGAGCGGCACGCCGTGCTCGTAGAAATACATGTTGCCGACGGCCAGTCCCTGGCGGGCCAGCGGGACGACCACGTTCTCCGGGGTTTCGGCGATCGCGTCGATCTGCCCCGAGGCGAGCAGCCCGATCGCCGCTTCCTGTTTCGCCGAGACGATGTTGACATCCTCCTCGGTGAGCCCGTTGGCCTTGAGGAACATCGGTACGAGGGCGACCATGGCGCTGCCGGGGGCGACCGAGAGTTTCTTGCCCTTGAGATCGGCCGGTTTCTCGATCCCCGAACTCTCGAGGAACTGGATGCCGAACTGGCTCGACTTCCAGATGGTGGCGATGATGCGGATCGGTGCGCCCTGGGAGGCGATCTTGAGCGCCGCTCCGGCATCGGCGTAGCCGAGCGGCGTCTGTCCCGTGGCGACGAGCTGGGCCGCCACCGAGGATCCCCGTCCTTCCTCGAAGGTGACGTCCAGACCTTCCTTGGCGTAGTAGCCTCGTGTCTCGGCGAGGGCGAAGCCGAGATGCGCCGAATCCGCGGTCCAGTTCATGGTCATCTTCAGCCGCTCGGCAGCCGCCACCTCGATATCCGGCGCCGCCATCGTCCCGGTGGCCGCGGCGACCGCCGCACATATCAGCCATCTTCTCATTTCCGTCCTCCCTTCTCCTTTCGGTGACGTGTCTCGATGGTCCAGGTGGTGATCGGAAAGATGTCCGCGCCGCTCATCGCCGGCGCCAGGGAAGCAGCAGGCGTTCGGTCAGGTCGACGGCGTAGGCGAGTGCCACCCCGATGGTCGAGCCGACGACGAGTATGGCGAAGAGCAGCGGCGTGTCGGCGGCATCCATCGCCCGCAGCACGAGGTAGCCGAGACCGTTGTTGGAATTCAGCCATTCGACGACGATTACCACGGTGACCGTGACGACGACGGTGATGCGGCAGCCCGAGAAGATGCTCGGTGCCGCCGAAGGCAGCTCGATGTGCCGGAAGGTGTGCCACCGGGAAGCGTCGGCCGAGCGGGCGAGGTAATAGAGGCGGGGATCGATCGACCGGAAACCGGCGGCGCTGTCGACCAGCATCGGAAAGAAGGTCACGAGCGCGGTGAGGATCACCTTGGGCAGGTCCGTGAAGCCGAACCAGACCAGCAGCAGGGGAGCCAGCGTGATCTTCGGCAGTCCCTGGACGAACACCGCGAGCGGATAGAGCAGCCGCTCGGCGAGCCGGCTCCGTGCGATCAGATAGCCGAGGGCGACACCCGGCAGGGCGCCGGCGGTGAAACCGTAAAGCACCATCTTGGTGGTGAGGAGCCCGTGCAGCAGGAGCCGCTCCTGTTCCTCGACGAGACGCCACAGAAAGGCCGACGGAGGCGGCAGCACGAACAGCGGGACGTCCAGCAGCCAGAGCAGGACCTCCCAGAGCAGCAGCAGCGCGGCGAACCAGAGCAGCGGTTCGGCGATCCGCTGCAGGTTCCGCGAGCGCGAGGGGCACTCCGCGCTCTGCGCACCGGGGATGTTCATGGCGGCGTCGCCGTGGCGGCCGCGGCCGCCGGCGCCTTCCGCTCGTTGGTGGTTCGCTGGCGCCGGTGCAGCGGCCAGACGGAGGCGAGCTCCCGCGCGGTGGCCATGAGTTCGGTGGCGAGGGAGGCGAAGCGCTCCGGGCGGATCCTGAGACAGGGGCCGGCCACGCTGATGGTCCCGACGACCGGCGCCTCCGCCTCGACGCTCGCCCGGAACGGCACGGCGATGGCGGCGGTTCCGGCCTCCGCTTCCTCGATGGCCGTCGCATAGCCTCGACGACGCGCTTCCCGCAGATGCGCCCGCAGCCGGTCGACATCGGTCACCGCTTTCGGCCCCAGCGGGCGATCCGCCGTGAAGCCACGGGCACAGACGATCCGGAGCGCTTCGCTCTCGGGCAGGGTGGAAAGCCAGGCCTTGCCGTTGGCGGTCGCGTGCAGGACGATCTCCTGACCCATTTCCGGCTCGTATCGCAGTCCCGGCGGCGCGCCCTGGGCACGGGCCACCCAGACCAGGGACTCCCCCTCGACCAGCGCGAGGCGACAATATTCCCGCGTCCGGCGGGCCAGACGGTCGAGAACGGACTGCACGAGATCGGGCGCCACCCGCGCATCCAGATCCCGGAAGGCGAGCATCCCGAACTTCAGCGACAGGGCGTATCTGCGGGTGATCCGGTCCTGCACGGCCCAGCCGCGGCGGACCAGAGTCGAAAGGATGCGATGCGTCGCACTCTGCGGCAGCCCGAGATGCGCCGCCAGGGCCGAAAGCTCGAGGCCCTCCGGCTCGCCGGCCAGCGCCTCCATGAGGCTCAGGCAGCGATCGACGGCGGTAACGGTCATCGCCTCCCTCCGGACGTTACGAGCATATAGAAAGCCGGTTCGTTCTGGAATAGGGTTCCAACCGAATCCGGAACGAGCCCGAGAGAGGGGGAGGAAATGGCGCTTCTCGGAACCGGGGCCGTAGCGATCTGGCACGATATCGCCGAGGAAGGTCGGGAGGAGTTCTACGCCTGGCACGGGCGCGAGCACATGCCGGAGCGGGTCGCCATTCCGGGCTTCAACCGCGGCCGCCGGTACGTCGCGCTCGCGGCGCGGGCCGAATTCTTCAACCTCTACGAAGCGACCGATCCCGCGGTTCTCACCGGTCCCGACTATCTCGCACGCCTGAACCATCCGACCCCCTGGACGGTGTCGACGGTCCGCCATTTCCGCAACGTCGCCCGTTCCGTCTGCCGGGTGCTGGTGTCCCTGGGCGAGGGGACGGGGGGGCTGATGGCGACCTGGCGCTACGCGGTCGCCACGCAGGCCTCGGCACGTCACGCGGAAGCGGTGGCGGCCCTGCTCGGCGAACTGATCGAGCGACCGCAGGTCGCCGCCGCCCATCTGCTGGCGGCCGATCTCGCCGCCAGCTCCACCGAGACGGCGGAACGGCGGGCGCGCGGCGGCCGCAACGAAGTGCCGCCCTGGATCCTGCTCGTCGAGGGATGGGGGGACGTCTCGCCGTTCGACGTGCTCTGCCGGGAGATCACGACCGGCGGAGGGCTTGAAACCACGGGCGTCGTGGGCGAGGCGGAATACGGCCTCTACCGGCTGCAGGCGGTGGCCGCCTGAGGCTTCGCCGGGGACCGTCCCCGCCGTCGTGGAACGGGCGTCGGTTCGCCGCCTGCCTCCGCCTCGGCGATTCCCAGGGGGATCGGCCTCTGCTATCGTGCCGTCGCGAAGAGGGGGTCGCGCCACCGTCGGTCCGGGAGGGAACCTCGCCGACGGCGATCCGACCACCTCCACCGGCACGGCGCGGCGCCCGCGGCGCGCCGGCGGACCAAGGAGAACCGGGAGTAAGAGGCGATGCATCTGAAACTCGGGCGGCTGGCAGCCGCAGCGGTACTGGCGGTGGGCCTGTCGACGGCGGCGTCCGCCCAGACCTTCCGCTACGCGTTCCAGGGCGACGCCCAGTCGCTCGATCCGCACGGGCTCAACGAGACCTTCACCCTGGGGTTTCTGGGCAACGTCTACGAGGGCCTCGCCGCCTACGACGCCGATCTGCAGCTGATCCCGGCGCTGGCCGAATCCTGGGAGGTGCTGTCGCCCACCAAATGGCGCTTCACCCTGCGCCGGGGCGTCAAGTTCCACAACGGCAACCCCTTCACCGCCGACGATGTGATCTTCTCCTGGCAGCGGACCCTCACCGAGGGCTCGGACCAGAAGGTGCGCGGCGGTCTGATCTCGAACATCACCAAGATCGACGACTACACGATCGAGGTGGAGACCCCGAACCCGACGCCCACCCTCGTGCGCGAGCTCGTGTGGCTCTACATCATGGACAAGGAGTGGGCCGAGGCCAACGGCGCCACCGAGGCGGAGAGTCCGAAGAGCGCCGAGACCTCGGGCAAGTTCGCGAGCCTCAACGCCAACGGCACCGGGCCCTTCGTCATCGCCTCGCGCGAACCCGACGTGAAGACGGTGTTCAAGCGCGCGCCCTCCTACTGGAAGGAGATCAAGTCCAACGTCCAGGAGGTGGTGTTCACCCCGATTTCCCAGGATGCCACCCGGGTGGCGGCACTCATTTCCGGCGAGCTCGATCTCGCCTATCCGATCCCGGTCCAGGACTGGGACCGCCTCGAGGCGGCGGCGGGCGTCTCGCCGCTCACCGGCCCCGAGGCGCGGACCATCTTCCTCGGCATGGACCAGGCGCGCGACGAGCTCCTCTATTCCAACGTCAAGGGTAAGAACCCCTTCAAGGACGTGCGGGTGCGCCGGGCCTTCGCCCATGCGATCGACCTCGAGGCCATCAGGAAGAAGGTGATGCGGGGCGCCTCGACGCCGACCGGCCTCATGATCGCCCCCCAGGTCAACGGCTTCAACCCGGAGCTCAACACCCCCTACGCCTACGATCCAGAGCTCTCCCGGAAGCTTCTGGCCGAGGCCGGCTATCCGGACGGCTTCGAGGTCACCATGGACTGCCCCAACAACCGCTACGTCAACGACGAGCGGATCTGCCAGGCGGTGGCGGCCATGCTCGCCAAGGTGGGGGTCAAGGTCGACGTGCTGGCGCAGCCGAAGTCCAAGTACTTCGCCAAGGTGCTGGCGCAGAACGACTACGACACGAGCTTCTATCTGCTGGGCTGGACGCCGGGCTCGATGGACGCCCACAACGTGCTGCAGAACCTGCTTTCCTGCCGCAACAAGGAGACCCGCGCCGGGCTCTTCAACCTCGGCGGCTACTGCAATCCGCGGGTCGACGAGCTCACCGGGCTGATCGCCGCCGAGACCGATCCCGAGCGGCGCCAGGCGCTGATCGACGAGGCCTTCACCATCCACAAGGAGGAGGTGGGCCACATTCCGCTGCACCAGCAGCCCCTTTCCTGGGGTGTGCGCGACGGGGTCACGGTCGCCCAGCGGGCGGACAATGTCCTCGACTTCCGCAACGTGGTCCTGCCCTGAGCGGGTTCCGGACCCGGCCCGGGCGGCGCGGCCTGCCGCCCGGGCCACCCCCGGCGGCGGCGCTGCCGCCGCGGGCTAGGGGCCGACGATGATCGGCTTCGTCCTGCGCCGCCTGCTGCAGTCGGTCCTCGTCATGCTGACGGTGGCGCTCATCGCCTTCGGCCTGTTCCGCTACGTGGGCGATCCGATCAACAACCTCGTCGGCCAGGACACCTCGGCCATCGAGCGCGAGCAGCTCCGGAAGAAGCTCGGCCTCGACGACCCCTTCGTGGTGCAGTTCGCCCGCTTCGTGAAGAACGCGGCCCGCGGCGATTTCGGCATCTCCTACCGCCATCGCCGGCCGGTGGCCGAGCTCATCGTCGAGCGGCTGCCGGCGACCCTCGAGCTCTCCATCGTCGCCGCCCTCCTGGCCCTGCTAGTCGGGGTGCCGATGGGGGTCTACACCGGCCTCCACCGCGACGGCTTCCTGTCGCGGACCTTCATGACCCTGTCGCTCGTCGGGGTGTCGCTGCCCACCTTCCTGATCGGGATTCTGCTCATTCTGCTGTTCGGGGTGGTGCTCCGCTGGCTGCCCACCTTCGGCCGCGGGGAAGTGGTGGCGATCGGCTGGTGGACCACGGGCCTGCTGACGGCATCCGGCCTCAAGGCGCTGATCATGCCGGCCGTCACCCTGGCCCTCTTCCAGATGACCCTCATCATGCGCCTCGTACGCGCGGAGATGCTGGAGGTGCTCAGGACCGACTACATCAAGTTCGCCCGCGCCCGCGGCCTCTCCAACCGGGCCATCCATTTCGGCCACGCCCTCAAGAACACCCTCGTGCCCGTGATCACCATCACCGGTCTCCAGCTCGGCTCCATCATCGCCTTCGCCATCATCACGGAAAGCGTCTTCCAGTGGCCGGGGATGGGGCTCCTCTTCATCCAGGCCATCAACGAGGTCGATATTCCCGTGATGGCCGCCTATCTCGTGATGATCGCCTTCTTCTTCGTGGTCATCAACCTGGCCGTCGATCTCCTCTACTATCTGGTCGATCCGCGCCTCAGGGTCGACCGCGAACAGGCGGCGGGCCATGGCTGAACGGGTCGGGCGGCCGGCGCCGCGCGGCCTCCTCGGCCGCATCCTCGACAGCGATCTCTTCTACAGCTTCTCCCGTTCGCCGGTGACCGTGCTGGCGGCGCTCGTGACCGCCGTCATGATGGGGGCGGCGGCCTTCGCCCCCTGGGTGGCGCCGCACCGCCCCTTCGACCTCGCCACCCTCGACCTGCTCGACGCCTTCCTGCCGCCGGCCTGGATGCCGGACGGCGATCCCCGCTACCTGCTCGGCACCGACGATCAGGGCCGGGACGTCCTCTCCACCATCATCTACGGGGCGCGGGTGTCGCTCCTCGTGGGCTTCGCCGCCGTCTTCCTCGCCATGTTCCTGGGTGTCGCCCTGGGACTCGTCTCGGGCTACATGGGTGGGACGGTGGATGCGGTGATCATGCGCATCGCCGACGTCCAGCTCAGCTTTCCCACCATCCTCATCGCCCTCTTGATCGACGGCGTGGCCCGCGGCCTGCTGCCCCGCGATCTCCACGAGGAGATGGCGATCTACGTGCTGATCTTCGCCATCGGCGTCTCCGGCTGGGTGCAGTACGCCCGCACCGTGCGCGGCTCCACCCTCGTGGAGAAGCGCAAGGAATACGTGCAGGCGGCGCAGGTGATCGGCATCCGCCCCTGGGTCATCATGCTGCGCCACGTGCTGCCCAACGTGATGGGGCCGGTGCTGGTGATCGGCACCATCCATCTCGCCATCGCCATCATCACCGAGGCCACGCTCTCCTTCCTCGGCGTCGGGGTGCCGGCGACCCAGCCCTCCCTCGGCACCCTCATCCGCATCGGCAACGATTTCCTGTTCTCCGGGGAATGGTGGATCACCATCTTTCCCGGCGCGGCGCTGGCCATCCTCGTGCTCTCGGTCAACCTCCTGGGCGACTGGCTGCGGGACGCCCTCAATCCGAAGCTCCGCTGATGGCGGCGGAACCCTCGGCCCCTCTGCTCGAGGTACGGGATCTGCGGGTGGAGATCCCGACCCGCCGCGGCGTGCTGGTGGCGGTGGACGGCGTCTCCTTCCACATCGACGAGGGCGAGGTGCTCGGGGTGGTGGGGGAATCGGGCGCCGGCAAGTCCCTCACCGGCGCCGCCATCATCGGCCTCCTGGAGCCGCCCGGTCGGGTGGCCGGCGGGCGCATCCTGCTCGAGGGCCGGCGCATCGACGATCTCGATGCCGAATCCATGCGGCGGCTGCGCGGCCGGCGCATCGGCATGATCTTCCAGGACCCGCTCACCAGCCTCAACCCGCTCTACACCGTCGGCCGCCAGCTGGTCGAGACCATTCTCACCCACACCGAGCTGACGCCCGGACAGGCGCGGGAACGGGCCATCGGTCTCCTCGCCGAGGTCGGCATCCCCTCGGCCGCCGAACGCTTCGACCACTATCCGCACCAGTTCTCGGGCGGCATGCGGCAGCGGGTGGTGATCGCGCTCGCCCTCTGCGCCAACCCGCGGCTGGTGATCGCCGACGAACCCACCACCGCCCTCGACGTCTCCATCCAGGCCCAGATCATCGCGCTCCTCAAGCGTCTCTGCCGCGAGCACGGCACCGCCGTCATGCTGATCACCCACGACATGGGGGTGATCGCCGAGACGGCGGACCGGGTGGCGGTGATGTACGCCGGCCGCATCGTCGAGATCGGGCCGGTGCGGGAGGTGATCAAGGCGGCGCGGCACCCCTACACCATCGGCCTCATGGGCTCGATCCCCCTGGTGGGCCACGATGTCGAGCGGCTGGCGCAGATCGACGGCGCCATGCCGCGCCTCGACGAGATCCCCGAGGGCTGCGCCTTCCATCCCCGCTGCCCCCATGCGGGCGCCCGCTGCCGCAGGGAGCGACCGGAGCGTATCCGGCTCGGCGACAGCGAGGTGGCCTGCTGGCACGCGGGCGAGCTCGAGGGGGCGGGGGCGCTCACCGCCGGCCGGCGGCGGCGCGAAGGGGAGGCGGCGGCGCGGGCGGCGGAACGGCCGCCACCTCTCGTGGAGCTGCGCGATCTGGCGCGGCACTTCGACGTCTCGGCGCCCTTCCTGACCCGCCTGTTCTCCCGCGAGGGGCGCAAGATCCTGCGTGCCGTCGACGGCGTGAGCCTGACCATTCCGAAGGGTCGCACCTTCAGCCTGGTGGGCGAATCCGGCTGCGGCAAGTCGACGGTGGCACGGCTCGCGGTCGGTCTCTACCGGCCCACCCGCGGGACCATCCTGTTCGACGGGCAGGACTACGCGAAGCTCGATTCCCACGCCGCCATGGCGCCGGTGCGCCGTCGCCTGCAGATGATCTTCCAGGATCCCTATGCGAGCCTCAATCCGCGCTGGCGGGTGGCGGAGATCGTGGCCGAGCCGATCCGCGCCCACGGGCTCGCCCGGGACCGCGGGGAGATCCGCGACCGGGTGCGGGCGCTGCTCCGTCAGGTGGGGCTGTCAGAGGCCGACGAGCGCAAGTATCCGCACGAGTTCTCGGGCGGCCAGCGCCAGCGCATCTCGATCGCCCGGGCGCTGGCGAGCCGTCCCGAGTTCCTGGTCTGCGACGAGCCCACCTCGGCCCTCGACGTCTCGGTGCAGGCGCAGATCCTCAACCTCATGCGCGATCTGCAGCGCGAGCTGGGGCTGACATATCTCTTCATCAGCCACAATCTGGCGGTGGTCTACTACATCTCCGACTATGTCGGGGTCATGTATCTGGGGCGCCTCGTCGAATGGGCGGAGGCGCGCTCGCTGTTCGCCCGGCCGCAGCACCCCTATACACGCATGCTGCTGGACACCATTCCCGATCTCGAGATGACGGGGCGCCGGCGGGCGCCGGTGGCGGGAGAGGTGCCGAGCCCCATCAGCCCGCCCCCGGGCTGCGCCTTCCATCCCCGCTGTCCGCTGGCCGACGGCCGCTGCCGCGGCGAGCGGCCGGAACCGTTGCCCCGCGCCGGCGGCGGCGAGGTCGCCTGCCACGCGGTCGAGGAAGGCCGCCTGCCCGAGCACGCACCCCGCCCCCTCCCCGCCCGCGAGGACGCGGATTGAGAGCTGTGCCGTCCGGCAGAGCGGCGGCGGGTGGCGAGGCTGCCGCATCTCCTTGAGGCCAAGGCGGAAGTGCGCGCGGGAGCCCATGGGCGGCGCCGAACCCTCGAGTGCCCCTTCGGTGCGTTTCGTGACGGGATCGCCGTTGCAATCCTGCGGCCCAGACAGCCGGACCGGCGCCCTCCTGGCGGATGGGGTGGGATTCGAACCCACGGGGCGCTCGCGCGCCCGGCGGTTTTCAAGACCGCTGCCTTAAACCGCTCGGCCACCCATCCCCGGGCCGAGCTTATATGGAGCGCCCGTACGCGCGGCAAGACGCCGCCCGCAGGGTGCACGGGGGGCGACAGGCGCGGCCGAGCGGGCTAGAGCAGGGGTCCAGGCGAGAAGGAGAGCCGTCTCGTGACCGACGACGCCAAGCCAGCCTGGCACGCCCTGCCGGTCGAGGAGGTGCTCCGTCGCCTCGGCGCCACGCCCGAGGGGCTGGACGGCCGGGAGGCCGCGGCCCGCCTCCGGCGCTTCGGCGCCAACCGCCTGCCCGGCGCCCGGCGCCGGCCGGCCTGGCTCAGGTTCCTGCTCCAGTTCCACAATGTCCTCATCTACGTGCTGCTGGTGGCCGGTATCGTCACCCTCTCCCTGGGCGAGCTGGTCGACGCCTCGGTGATCTTCGGCGTGGTGGTCATCAACGCCCTCATCGGCTTTCTCCAGGAAGGGCGTGCCGAACGGGCGATGGACGCGATCCGCGGCATGCTGGCGCCGAAGGCCTCGGTGCTGCGGGACGGCCACCGCATCACCCTTCCCGCCGAGGATCTGGTGCCCGGTGACATCGTGTTCCTCCAGGCCGGCGACCGGGTGCCGGCCGACCTGCGGCTGCTGCGGGCGCGCAACCTCCAGGTGATGGAGGCGGTGCTCACCGGCGAATCCCTGCCGGTGGAGAAGAGGGTGGAACCGGTGGCCGAAGACGCGCCCCTCGGCGACCGCGCCTCGCTGGCCTTCTCCGGCACCCTCGTCAGCCGCGGCCAGGGTACGGGGGTGGTGGTGGCCACCGGCACCGCCACCGAGATCGGCCGCATCGGCGTCATGCTGGAGAGGGTGGAGACGGTGGAGACGCCGCTCCTGCGCCAGCTCACCGGGCTCGGACGGCTGATCACCCTCTGGATCCTGGCGGTGGCTGCTTTCGCCATGGCCTTCGGCGTGCTGGTGCGGGGCTTCGCCGCCGAGGAGATGTTCATGGCCGCGGTGGGCATCGCGGTGGCCGCCATCCCCGAGGGCCTGCCCGCCGTGCTCACCATCACCCTCGCCATCGGCGTCGAGCGGATGGCACGGCGCAACGCCATCGTCCGCCGCCTGCCGGCGGTGGAGACCCTGGGTTCGGTGGCGGTGATCTGCTCCGACAAGACCGGCACCTTCACCCGGAACGAGATGACGGTGGAGAGCGTCGCCGCCCCGATGCGCTTCTTCGAGGTCACAGGCACCGGCTACCGGCCGCAGGGGGAATTCCTCCTCGACGGCCGGCCGGTGGAGCCCGAGGCCTGGCCCCAGCTCGGGCTGATGCTGCGGGCTGGGCTGCTGTGCAACGATGCCGTCGTGCATCGCGTTGGCGAGGACTGGGTGGCCGAGGGCGATCCCATGGAGGGGGCGCTCCTGGTGGCCGCCATGAAGGCCGGGTTCGACGTCGATCTCGAGCGTCGCAACTGGCCGCGCACGGACGAGATCCCCTTCGATTCCGAACACCGCTTCATGGCCACCCTGCACCACGACCATGCGGGCCACGCCTTCGTCTTCGTCAAGGGGGCGCCGGAGAAGCTGTTCGAGATGTGCCGCCGCCAGTGGGCCGAAGAGGGAGAACGGCCGCTCGATCTCGACTACTGGGTGGCGCGCATGGAGCAGATGGCGGGTCGCGGCGAACGGGTGCTGGCGGTGGCCATGAAGGCCCTCGAGGGCGAGCGCACCACGCTGCGGCACGAGGATCTCGAGGACGGGCTCCTGTTCCTCGGCCTGTTCGGCCTCACCGATCCGCCGCGGCCCGAGGCCGTCGAGGCGGTGGCCGCCTGCCGTTCGGCCGGCATCCGCGTGAAGATGATCACCGGCGACCATGCCGCCACCGCGCGGGCGATCGCCGAACGCCTCGGGCTCGCCAACCCGGGCGCGGTGCTGACCGGCCGGGATCTGGACCGGATCGACGATCGCGAGCTCCCCGACCGCGCCGAGGCGGTGGACGTCTTCGCCCGCACCGCGCCCGAGCACAAGCTGCGGCTCGTGAAGGCGCTGCAGAGCCGGGGGCACATCGTCGCCATGACCGGCGACGGGGTCAACGACGCACCGGCGCTGCGCCGCGCCGACGTCGGCATCGCCATGGGCCGCAAGGGAGCGGACGCCGCCCGCGAGGCGGCGGAGATCGTGCTCGCCGACGACAATTTCGCGACCATCGCCCGGGCGGTCGAGGAAGGCCGCACCGTCTACGACAACATCAAGAAGTCGATCGTCTTCATCCTTCCCACCAGCGCCGCCCAGGCCCTCGTCATCGTCGCCGCGGTGCTGGCCGGGCTCGTCATTCCCATCGCCCCGGTGCAGATCCTCTGGGTCAACATGATCACCGCCGTCACCCTCTCCCTGGCGCTCGCCTTCGAGCGACCGGAGCGCGACGTCATGCGGCGGCCGCCGCGCCCGCCGACGGAGGCGCTGCTGTCGGGCTTCCTGCTGTGGCGGGTTCTGTTCGTGTCGGCGATCATGCTCGCCGGCACCTTCGCCGTCTTCTTCCGGCTCGAAGAGGCGGGCGCCTCCCTGGCCGAGGCGCGCACCGCCGCCGTCAACGCGCTGGTGATCGCCGAGGCCTTCTATCTCTTCGCGGCGCGGCGCTTCCACGAACCGGTGTTCGCGAGGGACGCGCTGATCGGCATCCGGCCGACCCTGATCGCCGTCGCCCTCGTGCTCGTGGCCCAACTCCTCTTCACCTACTGGCCGACCATGCAGTTCCTGTTCCACGCCGCCCCCATCGACGGCCTCACCTGGCTCGCGGTGGTGGCCGTGGGCGCGGTGGTGCTGCTGGCGGTCGAGCTCGAAAAGCTGATGCTGCGGCGGATGGCGTGAGCCCGCACCTCACGCTCCGACGACCACCGGCTCGCGGGCGAGGGCGTGGATGGTCTCGAGGGTCGGCCACAGATCGTGCAGATCGTAGCCGGCACGGGCCGCCGCCTCGAGGATCTCCACCGGATGGCGGTCGCGCGCCGCCACGAAGGCCCAGAGACGGCAGGAACGGGTCCCGGAGCGACAGTAGGCGAGCCACGGCCCCTCGCTGGTGGCCAGCGCCTCGGCCATCGCCGCCACCTGGTCGGGAAAGACGCCGCCCGAGGGCACCGGCACCGAGAGATAGCGGAGCCCCGCCGCGCGCGCCGCCGCCTCGGCCTCCGCCGAAGGGAGCTGGTCCGGCGCCTCGCCGTCGGGACGGTTGTTGATCACCGTACGGATCCCGAGTGCGGCGATGCGGGCGAAGTCCTCCTCGGCGAGCTGCGGCGCGACCCAGAAATCCTCGGTCACGCGGCGGAACTTGGCATCGTCCATAAGGCGCCTTCCCGACTCTGCTGGCAGGTACCGCCTGACTAGCCCCTGGCGTGCTGCGGTGCAACAGGCGGTGCGTCAGGATGGCGCCCTGCGGCGCCCCCGGCGTACCGTGGTCCGCCCCGACGGTGCCGCCGGCAGCCGCACCGCCCGGGCGAGGTGGGGGAAGGGGGCGTGGCCGTGGGGGATCGCCATGGCCGCCACGAAATGCTCCTGGAAGCGCGGTTCGACGGCGGTCTCCACCTTCTCGATGCGACGCACCAGCGCGGCGATCTCCCGCCGCGCGCCGCGGTCGAGGAGGGCGATGCGGGCGCCGGTGCCGGCCGCGTTGCCGGCCGAGGAAACCTTCTCCAGCGGGCAGTCGGGGATCATGCCCAGCACCATCGCGTGCAGGGGATCGATGTGGCTGCCGAAGGCGCCCGCGAGGCGCACCCGGTCGACCCGTTCGATGCCGAGACGGTCCATCAGCAGGCGCGCGCCGGCGTAGAGCGCGGCCTTGGCGAGCTGGATCGCGCGCACGTCGTTCTGGGTGATGCGGATCTCGGGCTCGCCGTCGTGCAGGAGATAGGTGAAGGTCCGCTCCTCGGCGCGGATCCGCGGCGTCCGGGCGGCGAGCTCGCCGCGGATGGTGCCGTCGGGCGCGAGGATGCCGGCCAGGTACATCTCCGCCAGGGCCTCGACGATGCCGGAGCCGCAGATGCCCGTGATGCCGGTGTCGCCCACCGTCTCGGCGAAGCCCGGCTCGTCCGACCAGAGGTCACAGCCGATCACCTTGAAGCGGGGCTCCAGGGTCGCGGGGTCGATGCGCACCCGCTCGATGGCCCCCGGGGCGGCACGCTGGCCGCAGGAGATCTGGGCGCCCTCGAAGGCCGGGCCGGTGGGGGAGGAGCAGGCGAGCAGCCGTTCCCGGTTGCCGAGCACGAGTTCGGCGTTGGTGCCGACATCGACCAGAAGGGTGATCTCGGACGACAGATGCGGCGCTTCGGCCAGCACCACCGCCGCGCAGTCGGCGCCGACATGGCCGGCGATGCAGGGCAGGAGATGGATCCGTGCCTCGGGCGCGGTGCCGGCCAGATCGAGCTCCGATGCCCGGAGATCGAGCGGCCCGTCGGTGGCGAGGGTGAAGGGAGCGGCGCCGAGGGGGACCGGATCGAGGCCGAGGAAGAGGTGGTGCATCACCGGATTGCCCACCACCACGAGCTCCAGGACGTCCTCGGCGGCCACCGCCGCCTCCTCCGCGAGCTCGACCAGGAGCCGCCCCACCGCCTCCCGCACCGCGGCCGTCATCTCCGCCGCCCCGCCCGGGTTCATCATGGCGTAGGACACCCGGCTCATGAGGTCCTCGCCGAAGCGGATCTGCGGGTTCATGGCCCCGGCCGAGGCCAGCACCTCGCCGCTCGCGAGATCGCAGAGATGGGCGGCGATGGTGGTGGAGCCGATGTCGATCGCCGCTCCGCAGACGCGCTCGTGGAAGCCCGGGCGCACCGCCAGGATCTCCCGTTCCTCGCGCAGCGCCACGGTGACGGCGCCGCCCTCGGCCCGAAGCGCCGGCTGGAGGGCGCGCAGGGCGCCGGCGGTGACGGCGGGCCGGTCGAGACCCCATTCCCTTTCGAGGGCGGCCCGGAGGCGCTCGAGATCGCCCCGCTGGGCCTCCATGGTGGCGGGCGGCACCTCGACGAAGTGGAGCCGCACGACGGGGTCGAGGGCGATCTCGCGGGCCTCCGCCGGCTTGCGCACCAGCGGTCGGTGGACCTGGCTTTCCGGCGGCACGTCCACCACCACCTCGCCGCGCAGGCAGGCCTGGCAGGCGAGGCGGCGGCCCGGGCTGAGCCCCCGGCGGGCCGCGTAGCGCGTCTCGGCCGCCGTCGGCGGGCTCAGGTGACCGGCGGTGCTGGTGATCCCGTGCTTGGCGAAGCGGCCCTCGGCGACCGTCACCTGGCAGCGGCCGCAGAGCGCGCGGCCGCCGCAGACGCTGTCGAGGTCCACCCCGAGCCGGCGGGCGGCGGTGAGCAGCGAGGTGCCCTCGGGAAAGCGGCCGCGCCGGCCGGAAGGGGTGAAGACCAGGAGAGGGTCGCGGGCGGCCATCTCCGCCGCGCTCTCAGCCCCGCCGCCGGCGACGTTCGCGGCTACCCCGCGCGCCGGTCGCCGGGGCCGCGGCGGGATCGCGGAACCGGCCGAGCCAGCGCCGGCAGCTCGGATCCGTCCCCATCAGCACATCGGCCGCCATCACCGCCCCCATCTCCTCCTCGTGGAGCGGATTCATGATGGCCGAGGTCATGCCCGAGGCGATCGCCATCGACAGGAAATGGGCGTTCAGGACATGGCGGTTGGGCAGGCCGAAGGAGATGTTGGAGGCGCCGCAGGTGGTGTTGACGCGAAGCTCCTCGCGGAGGCGGCGGAGGAGGCGGAAGGCGGCCCGGCCCGCCGCGCCCAGGGCGCCGATGGGCATCACCAGCGGATCCACCACCACGTCCGCCCGCGGGATGCCGTGGTCCTCCGCCCGTTCGACGATCTTCTTCGCTACCTCGAAGCGGACGTCCGGATCCTCGCTGATGCCGGTCTCGTCGTTGGAGATCGCCACCACCGCCGCGCCGTACTTGCGGACGAGCGGCAGCACCGCCTCGAGGCGCTCCTCCTCGCCCGTGACCGAATTCACGAGCGCCTTGCCCCTGTAGACGGCAAGTCCCGCTTCCAGCGCCGCCACCACCGAGCTGTCGATCGAGAGCGGTACATCGACCAGCGACTGCACGAGTTCCACCGTCTTCGCCAGGATGGCGGGCTCGTCGGCGAGCGGGATGCCGGCGTTGACGTCGAGCATGTGGGCACCGGCCGCCACCTGCGCCACCGCGTCCCGCTCCACCGTCGAGAAGTCGCCGGCCGCCATTTCCGCCGCCAGTTTCCGGCGGCCCGTGGGGTTGATGCGCTCGCCGATCACCACGAAGGGTCGATCGAAACCGATGACGACCTCGCGGGTCGCCGAGCTCACCACCGTTTCGGTCATCGTCGGGAGGTCTCCCTGTTCGAGGGCGGGGCGTCCGTGGGCTCGCGGCCGCTGGCGGCCACCAGTCGGCGCAGCCGTTCGGGCGGGTAGGCGGCCTCGATCTCGGCCGCGAGGCGGTCGGCCTCGGCTTCCGGATCCTCCCCGCAGGCCTCGGGATCCGAGCGCCGCCAGGCGGCGAGATAGGCGTCGGTGCCGGTGAGGCCGGCGCGCATGGCGGCGCGGTCGATCGCCTCCTGGAAGCGGGCGGAAAGCGCGCGGCGGGCCGTTCTACGGCCGGCGCGGACGATCACCTGGGCCGGTATGTCCCGCCAGAACACCAGGATCCGCTGTGCCATCCTCGCCCCTCCGGGCGGCCCGCTCCACGAACGCCGCGAGGTCGCCGTAGCCGGTGAACCGGTACTCGTATTCGAGGCCGAGACGTTGCGCCGCCCGCCGCCCCTCTGCTTGCAGCACCGCGTCATCGGTTTGCGCGAGGTGGACGAGTTTGCGGTAGTTGCCGAAATAGACCGGCAGCAGCTCCGGATGGCGGTCGAGGCCGAGCCCGCGGACGACCAGGGTGTCGAACTGGCGCACCAGGAAATCGGTGAGGTAGAAGCAGGCGGGTTCGGCCGCGGCCCGGGCGGCGAAGGTCTCGAGCCCTTCGTAGAAGGCGTAGCAGTGCGGTCCCGCGATCCGCTCCACGCCCTCCTCGGCCAGCACCCGGTCGAGGGCACCGCCGGTGCCGCAGTCGCCGTAGAGGAGGTAGATCCGCCGGTAGCGACCGCGCGCCTCCCGGATCCGGGCGCGCACCGCGTCCGGGATGCGCTCCGGACGGTTGTGGAGGCTCGCCGGCAGGCAGACGAGATCGAGATGCGCGAAACCCGGCTGGGCCAGGAGCGCGCGGACCTCGCGGGCGAGGGCGCCGCAGGCGATGAGCAGCACCCGCTCGGGGGCGGACACGGCCCCGCCCGCCGTCAGGCCCGTGCCGCCACCAGCCGGTTGTGGTGCCGCGCGATCAGCGATTTGGCGGTCTCGACCGCGACCGAGGCGTCGCGACAGTAGGCGTCCGCCCCGATGGCCTCGGCGAAGGCCTCGTTGAGGGGAGCGCCGCCGACGAGGACGATGTAGTCGTCGCGGATGCCGCGCTCGATCATGGTGTCGATCACCACCTTCATGTAGGGCATGGTGGTGGTGAGCAGGGCCGACATGCCGAGGATCTCGGGTCGGTGTTCCTCGAGGGCGGCCAGATACTTGTCGACGTCGCAGTTGATGCCGATGTCGATCACCTCGAAACCGGCGCCCTCCATCATCATCGACACCAGATTCTTGCCGATGTCGTGGATGTCGCCCTTGACGGTGCCGATCACCATCTTGCCGACGGTCGGTGCACCGGTCTCCGCCAGCAGCGGCCGGAGAATGGCCATGCCGCCCTTCATGGCGTTGGCCGCCAGCAGCACCTCGGGGACGAACAGGATGCCGTCGCGGAAGTCGACGCCGACGATGCGCATCCCCTCGACCAGGGCCTCGGTCAGCACCCGGTAGGGCTCCCAGCCGCGCTCGAGGAGGATCTCGACGCCTTCCGCCACCTCCTCCTGCAGCCCGTCGTAGAGATCGTCCTGGATCTGCCGGACCAGTTCGCCGTCGTCGAGCTCGCGCAGATCGAGTTCTTCGCCGCCGTCGCTCATGGTTCCGCTCCGCACAGCCGGCTGCCCATCCTCCTGCGCAGTAGCCCGCGCCCCGGGCCGCCACTTCCGCGCCCGCGACGCGGGGCCGTCCCTTTTGCGACACCGGACGGATTCTGCGCCCCCGGGTGCGCGTCGCTGCCGGATCCCGCCACCGGTTAGCCGCCGGTTAAGCCTCGCCGCGCGAGGCTGACGCCACGAGGCGAACCTCTACGGGGATGTGATGGCAGCGGGATTCTCGCGACCACGTACCGTCGGCACGTCGGAAATCGTGGCCTGGCTGGTGGCGGCGGACACCGTCCTGCTGCTGCTCCACCTGCTGCGCCGGCTGCCCCTCGACGGCGGCCTCGGCCTGCCCCTCGCGGGCTCCTTCTGGTCGCTCACCGACCAGCGCGGGCTCGCGGCCTCGATGGAGCTCGCGCAGATGGCGTTCGCCTGCCTGCTGCTGCTGGCCGCGGCCGGGCGGCAGCGCACACCCGCCGTCCTCCTGGCGGCGACCGCACTCCTCGCCCTCTTCCTGACCGAGACCTTCGACCTCCACATCCGCCTCGGCCGCGAGCTGCGCTTTCTCGGACCCGTGCTGGCGGAGGCCGGCCTGCCGCTTCCGGGCGCGCCCGCCAAGCTGGCGGCACTCGGCATCGGCGGCACGACGCTCGGGCTCGTGACGCTCGCCGCGGGCCTCGCGGGCAGCCGCGGCGAGCGGCGGATCGTGCGTGCGGTGGCGCTCGTGCTGCTGCTGTTCCTCGGCATCGGCGGCGGGCTCGATCTCCTCGGCAAGCTCGCGGTTTCCGTGCGCGGATCGCTCGAGCTCGCGGAGGAGACGGCGGAGCTTTTGATCGCCACCTTCGCCTGTGCGCGCCTCATGCGTGTCTGCCCGTCGCTCGTCGCGGCCCCTTGCGGGGCGGCGGCGGGCGCGCCATCTGGCGGCCTGCGGAGCGCGGGTGCGGCCGCGCGCGCTCCCTGAGCAGCCGACGGAGACACGCATGACCGAGGAGCGCTATGCCGGCCTCACCCAGCTCGGGCGGCCGGCCAGGATCCCCTCGAGCCCCGAGGAGGCGGTGCTGGATACCGTGCCGGCGCCCCATCCCGGCACCCTCTATCTGGTGCGCTTCACCTGCCCCGAGTTCACCTGCCTCTGTCCGGTGACGGGGCAGCCCGATTTCGCCCATTTCGTGATCGACTACGTGCCGGATGCGAAGCTCGTCGAGAGCAAGTCCCTCAAGCTCTACCTCGCGAGCTTCCGCAACCACGCCGATTTCCACGAGGCCTGCACGGTGGGGATCGGGCGGCGGCTGGTGGAGGTGCTGGCCCCGCGCTGGCTGCGCATCGCCGGCTACTGGTACCCGCGCGGTGGCATGCCCATCGACGTCTTCTGGCAGACCGGCGAGCCGCCGGCCGGCCTGTGGCTGCCCGATCCGGGCGTCCCGCCCTACCGCGGTCGCGGCTGAGATCAGCGTTAACGGGTCGTTAACCTAGAGGCCGTATGGTCTCCGGCAGTTGCTGAACCGCAGGTACCGGAGAGGCGGCCGTGGCCTTCTTCGCCATGCTGGAGCTGACTGCCGACCGCAACGTGACGGTGTTCCGCAACCCCGATCGTCGCGAATGGCGCGAGCTCGAAGAGGCCAACGATCCGCTCGACGGGGTGCGTGGCTTCGTCGTCGGTCCCGATTTCTACGCCTGGGCACCGGCGGCGCTCCACGGCGAGCTCGACGGGCCACTGGCCGCCTCTCTCGGCGGTTCGCGACCGGACCGCATCCCGGTGACGGTCCTCACCCTGGTGGGCGAGGTCGCGGTCACCGGCTCCCTCGTCGCCGGCCGCTCGGAGCGGCGGCGCCTCGAAGCCGTGATCCGGGCCTGCGCCAATCTGCGGCGACGGCTCGGCAGCCGCTTCCGCGTCCGTTTCGCCCGCCTGCTCGAGGAGGCGGCCTGATCCGGGCATCGGCCGCCGGCCGCGGCGGGTCGCCCGGAGTCCTCCTCACCGTGTCCGCCTTTCCGCCCGCGCCGCCGCGATCGACCGTAGCAGGGGCTTGACGGCGACCCCGGCCCGGCGCCTCCTCGGTGCGAGCGGGAAGGGAGGAGCGTCGTGCGCATCCTCGTCGTCGGTGCCGGGGCCGTGGGCGGCTGGTTCGGCGGCCGGCTCGCGGCGACCGGCTTCGACGTGTGGTTCCTCGCGCGCGGCGCGCAGGCCGAGGCGCTGCGCCGTCATGGTCTCCGGCTGCACGGCCCGGAAGGGGAGACCCACATCCCCGAGCCGCAACTCGTCGGCGAGACGACTCCGGAGGGCGGCTTCGACATCCTGCTGGTCGCCGTCAAGATGTACGACCTCGAGGCCGTGGTCCCACGTCTCGCCGCCCTCGCGGCGCCCCGGGCGGCGGTGATCCCGCTTCAGAACGGGGTGGAGGCGCCGGCGCTGCTCGCCCGCCGGCTCGACCCGGCCGTGGTGTGCGGCGGGCTCGCGAAGATCGGCGCCGTGCTTGAGCGTCCCGGCGTGGTGACGCGGGTCGGGAGCATGGCGGAGCTCCTGTTCGGCGAGCGGGACGGCCGTCCCTCGCCACGCCTCGAGGCGTTCGCCGCCGCCTGCCGGGAGGCCGGCTTCACGGCCGCCTGCGTCGCCGACATCGAGGTGCGGATGTGGGAGAAGTTCGTATTCCTCGCGCCTTTCGCCGCCGTCACCGCGCGACGGCGGGCGCCGATCGGGGCCGTGCGGGCGGACCCCGCGGCCTGGCGCGATCTGCTGGCGATGACGGAGGAGGCGACGGCGGTGGGGCAGGCACAGGGCGTGGAGCTGGCCCCCGATCTGCCCGCCCGCACGGCGGCCTTCCTGCGCGGTCTGCCGGCCGCGATGCGCTCCTCGCTGCTGCACGATCTGGAGGCGGGCCGGCGGCTCGAGCTCGACTGGCTCACCGGCGCCGTGCTGCGCCTCGGGGCGAGGAGCGGCGTGCCCACACCCGTCACCGCCGACTACCACCGCGCCCTCGCTCCCTTCGCCGCGGGCGGTGCACCGGGTGCGGGGGCGTGACGGTCACTCGAGGATCTCGATCGGCAGGGTGAAACGGGTCGCGGCGTCCTCCGCGAAGCGGTCCCGCAGAACGACGACGATCCGGTATGCGCCCGCCGGCAGACCGTCGAACTCCAGGGTGAGCATGAGATAGGTCTCGAGATTGGGTTCCCGGCTCGTGAAGACCCAGTTGCCGAAGTCGGACCGGCCGGCCAGCACCTCGCCGTCCGGCGTGGCGATGGCCACGTCGGCGGCGAACCCCCAGCGGTAGGGACCGTCGCCCGCGATCCGGTAGCCCGCGGGCTCCGCGTAGACGAGTACCGGTTCGCCGGAACGGAAGCGGCCGTCCTTCCGCGGCTCGTACATGCCGTAGCCCTCGACCGGCCGGGTCACGAGTACGGCGCGGCGGACGGTGAAGGGCATCCGCTGGGAAATCGCGATGGTGGCCCGCCTCGCCGTCTCGAAGGCGGCCGCCGGCTCGCCCGCGCGCAGCAGCCGGCCCGCCTCTTCGAGCAGCGAGGCGGCGTCCTCGGCGGCGGAGGCGGAGGTGGCGGCGAGCAGGCCGGCGACCAGGAGGGCGAGGGCGGGACGGCGCATCCTTGGGTTCTCCTCCGTTCGCTGGGGTCAGATCACGGCGCGCTCGCGCAACGGGCGCCCGGCGGCGAGACGGCCGATGTCGAGGGGCGAGAGGTCGAGACTGCGGTAGGCACCGTGCAGCACGAGCTCGGCGATGCCGCGGCCGACGGCCGGCGCCTTCTGGATGCCGTGACCGGAGAAGCCGGCCATGAAGAAGAGGTTGTCCACTTCGGGATGGGCGCCGAGGAGCGCGTTCTGGTCGAAGCGGTTGTACGCGTAGTAGCCGGCCCAGCTGGAGCGCAGGCGCAGCCGTTCGAAGGCGGGTATGCGTTCGGCGAGGGCGGGCCAGATCCGCTCCTCGAAGAACCCGTCCTCGGCCACCAGCGGCAGATCGGGCAGGTCCTCCTCCTCCGGCGGCGGGGCGCCGCAGATGAAACCCCGGCCCTCGGGGCGGAACCAGACGCCCGAGGGGTCGACCACGAGGGGCGCCTCGGCCGGCGGCTCCGGGGTCTCGAACATGTAGACGCAGCGCCGGCGCGCCTCGACCGGCAGCGCGAGCTCGAACATGGCGGCCACCCGGGCGGCCCAGGGGCCGGCGGCGACGACCAGCACATCGGCGGCGAGGCGCTCGCCCGAAGCCAGCCGCACCGCGAGAGCACGCCGCCCCCGTCGTTCACCCGCCACCACCTCCGCCTCGAGATAGCGGGCACCGCGCGCCCGCGCCGCCCGTCGGAAGGCCTGGAGGAGGCCCCAGCCGTCGAACCAACCCTCGCCCGAAAGCCCGAGCGAGCCGAGGGCGAGCCCCTCCGTCGCGAGCCAGGGGAAGCGGGCGCGCAGCGCGTCCGGGTCGAGGAGCGCCACCTCGACGCCGTACTCGCGTTGCAGCGCATGGTTGGCGCGCAGGATCGAGGCGCCCTCGGCGCCCGCCAGCATGAGATAGCCCCGCTCCACGAGACCGATCGCCGGGCGTTCGCCACCCACCGCCAGGAGATCCTCGGCCCGGCGCAGGAAATCGAAGCCGAAGCGGCCGATGGCGATGTTGACGGGGGTGCTGAACTGCTGGCGGACGGAGCTCGCGGAGAGGGCGGAGGAGGCCCGCCGATAGCCGGAATCCCGCTCCACCACCAGGATCTCGCCCGTGAACGCGGGATCGCCGCTCAGCCACCAGGCGAACGAACTCCCCATCACGCCGCCGCCGACGACCACGACCCGCATCGTGCCACCTCCGCGGCCATGGTGCCGGCGGCCATGAGCCCGCGCAAGATGCCGGGCGAGGATCAGCGGTAGCGGCCGTGGCGCTGGAGCACCTCGATCCTGTAGCCGTCGGGATCCTGCACGAAGAAGAAGCGCGCCATCAGCGCCCCCTCGCGGAAGAACTCCTTGATCGGCGCCGGCGCCAGCCCCAGTTCCTCGAAACGGCGGTGCTCGGCGTCGAGATCCTCGACGCAGAAGGCGACGTGACCGTAGCCGTCCCCCTGGGTGTAGGGTTCGCGCCGCCCCTTGTTGAGGGTCAGCTCGATCTCGAAATCGGCCTCCTCGTTGCGCAGATAGACGAGGGTGAAATCGTCGAAGTCGAAACGATCGGCGACCCCGAGGCCGAACGCCCGCTCGTAGAAGGCGATCGAACGCTCGAGATCCAGCACGCGGATCATCATGTGGACGGCCTTGGCCATGACAGCCTCCTCCGGATCGCCTGCCACCGTGCCCGAAGTGTAGGATACGCCACCGGGCGGCGGGTAGTAGCCGGCTAATACGGCGGTCGGCGCCGCGCCGCGACCGCCCGTCCTCCACCCCTTGCAAGGGCGCTCCCGGTCGGGAATGTTCCGCCCGCCCACCGCGACGAAAGGCCGTTCCATGAGCTATCCGACGATCCGCGTCCTCGAGGGCCGCGACCGCCGCCTGCGGGCCGGCCATCCGTGGCTGTTCTCCAACGAGATCCGTTTCGACGAGGCGACGCGGGCGCTGCCCCCGGGTTCCCTCGTGCGGGTGATGGTGCCGGGCGGGCGCATCTTCGGCGTCGCCCAGTTCAATCCCCATTCCCTGATCGCCGCCCGCATGCTCACCCGCAACAAGGACGCGGTGATCGACGAGCCCTTCTTCCGCCGGCGCATCGAGCGGGCGCTGCGGCTGCGGCAGCGCCTGTTCGCGGAGCCCTTCTACCGGCTGCTCCACGCCGAGAGCGACGGCCTGCCCGGGGTGGTGGCGGACCGCTACGGCGAGGTGCTCGTGGTCCAGATCAACACCGTCGGCATGGACCGCTTCGCCGACACCATCCTCGACGAGCTCGCGCGGCTGCTGGCGCCGCGGGGCATCCTGCTGCGCAACGATTCGGCGATGCGCGCCCTCGAGGGGCTCGAGCGCGAGGTGCGCACCGCCCGGGGCGAGGTGCCGGAGCGCCTGCGCATCCGCGAGAACGATCTCCCCTTCCTCGTCGATCTCGCGGGCGGCCAGAAGACCGGCTGGTACTTCGACCAGCGGCTCAACCGGCGCTTCGTGCGGATGCTGGCACGCGACCAGGAGGTACTCGACCTCTACTGCTACGGCGGCGGCTTCGGACTCAACGCGCTGGCCGCCGGTGCCGCCTCGGTGCTGGCCGTGGATGGCAGCGCCGGCGCCCTCGCGCTCGCCCGCGAGAGCGCGGAGCTGCAGGGCGTCGCCGACCGCTTCGCCACCGAGAAGAGCGAGGTGTTCGCGATGCTCGACCGCCTGGTCGCGGAAAAGCGGCGGTTCGGCCTGGTGCTCGCCGATCCGCCCGCCTTCGTCCGCAACCGCAAGAGCCTCGCCGTCGGCCTGCGCGCCTACCGCAAGCTCGCGCGGCTGTGCGCGAGCGTCGCCGGCGAGGGCGCCTGCCTCGCCATCTCCTCCTGCTCCCACAACGTCACGGAAGAGGCCTTTACCCGCGAAGTGGTGGCCGGCATCCGGGCCGCCGGCCGCGGCGCCATCCAGCTCCATGCCGCCGGTGCGGGCCCCGACCATCCCCTGCATCCGGTGCTGGCCGAAAGCGGCTATCTGAAGTTCCGCGTCTACGCCCTCGACTGAGGTGCCGGGGATCGTTCCCCTTCATCAACCTGCGGTTATTGTCACGGGGGCGTGAAACCCGCTATAAGCGAACCGTGCCCGTCACGGTGGTGGCAGCAGCGGGGAGTGGGGGATGACCGTCCCCGAGGATTCACGGACGCCGGAGGAAGAGGTCGCGACCGATCCCTGGATCGGCGCCCTGACCCGGCTCGCGGCACGGCTCGATCGTCCGCTGGCGGCCGAGGATCTCGCCGTCGAGCCCGCGCCGGATGCGGGGGGGCTCGCGTACGGGCTGCGTCTCGCCGACCGGGCCGGCTTCGCGAGCCTCGTGCGGCGGGCCACGCGGCGCCGGATCGCGCGCACCCCGCCGCCCTTCCTGCTGGTGGGCGAGGGGCCGGACGAGGTGCGGCTGGTGGAGGCGCGGGAGGGCGACCGACTGGTGGCGGTCGATCCCGTGACCGGCCAGCGTGTCCTCCGCAGCCCGGGCGGTCTCGCCCGCGGCGCCCGTCATCTCGTCGTGCTGCGCCGCCGCCCGGCGCCCCGCACCGCGGGAGGGCTGCGCGAGCTCTTGCTCCAGAAGCGCTTCTGGCCCGCCTTCGCCCAGCTCGTCACCGCCTCGGTGGTCATCAATCTGCTGGCGCTCGCCACTCCCCTCTTCATGATGACCGTTTACAACAAGGTCATCCGCGAGGGCGGGCTCGCCACCCTCGACGTGCTGGTGATCGGCATGCTGAGCCTCGTCGCCTTCGAGCTCGTGCTGCGGGCGCTCCGGGGCTACGTGGCGAGCTACACCGGCGCCCGGCTGGATGCCGCGGTGGGCCGCGAGGTGCTGCGCCGCCTGCTCCGGCTGCCCTATCGCAGCTTCGAGCGCATGCCGTCGGCGCGGCTGTTCGAGCGGCTGCGCCAGCTCGACCAGCTCCGTTCCTTCCTCACCGGCAACCTGCCCCTGTTCCTCGTCGATCTCGCCTTCGTGGGCCTGTTCCTCGCCGCCCTCTTCCTGCTGAACGGCACCCTGGGCCTCGTCACTCTCGCCGCCCTGCCGCTGTTCGCGCTCCTGAGCTGGCTCGGCCACCGCCATCAGGCGCGCCATCTGCGGCTCCATCGCCGCCTCGTCACCGACAAGAACGCCACCGTCTGGGAGGCGGTGGCCAACGCGTTCACCGTCAAGGCGCTGGGCATCGAGCCGGAGATCGAACGCCGTCTCCGCGCGCCCCTCTACGAGACCGCCTGGACCGGCCTGCAGGCCGGGACCACCGCCCAGTTCAGCGCCAGCCTCGCCCAGGCGCTCCAGCATCTGACCGCGGTGCTGCTGATCTACTTCGGGGCGCGCATGGTGATCGCCGGCGAGCTCTCGATCGGCGGGCTGGTGGCCGCCTCCATTCTGGCCGCCCGGGCGCTGGCGCCGGCGCGGCAGCTCTTCTTCGCCTGGCCCCAACTCCAGCAGATGCGCGAGGCCTGGGGGCGCGTGGACGCCCTGCTGCGGGAGGGGGGCGAGGAAGAGGAGGCGAGACTGGCGCGCAATCTCGAGGGGCTGCGGCTACAGGGTGATCTGCGTCTCGAGCGGGTCACCTTCCGCTACGGCGAGGATCGGCCGCCGGCGATCGACGACGTCACCCTCGACATCGAGGCCGGCCGCCTGTTCGCCCTCGCCGGGCCGCCCGGCTCGGGCAAGAGCACCCTGGCGCGCCTGCTGGCCGGTCTCGCGGTGCCCGAGAAGGGGCGGGTGCTGGTGGACGGGCACGATCTCGCCCAGCTCCCGCCCTCCTTCTACCGGCGCCAGATCGGGGTCGTGCCCCAGGAGCTGCAGCTCTTCTCCGGCACCATCGCCGAGAACATCGCCCTCGGCAGCGAGCACTGCCCGCACGCCCGCGTGGTCGCCGCCGCCCGCTTCGTCGGTCTGCACGAATTCGTGCAGCGGCTGCCGGAGGGCTACGAGACCCGTCTCGGCGAGCGCGGCGCCGGTCTGTCCGCCGGCCAGAAGCAACTCGTCTGCATCGCCCGGGCGCTGGTGCGCAATCCGCGCATCCTCCTGCTCGACGAGGCGACGAGCGCCCTCGATCACGAGACCGAGCGGCTGCTGGTGCACAATCTCAAGCGGGCCGCCAGCGGCCGTACGGTGATCCTGATCACCCACCGGCCGCAGCTCCTCGCGATGTGCGACCGGGTGGCCGTGCTGGACGAGGGCCGTCTCGCGGGTGTCGGCTCGCCGGCCACCATGATCGAGCTCCTGGAGCGGCGACGGCGCTCGGCGCAGCTCCACGCCGCCGGCTGAGGAGCAGGGGATGAGCACCGCCAGCGACAGCCTCTTTCCGGTCGATCTCGAGGAGCGCCTCGAGCGCCAGCCGCCCCTCTTCACCGCCGTCCTGCTGACCACCGTGGTCGCTCTTCTTGCCGCCCTCTTCCTGTGGATGGGCTGGGCGCGGGTGGAACGCACGGTGCAGGCGGAGGGTCGCGTCGAGCCCGCCGGCCGGGTGAAGATGATCAACCATCCCTTCGGTGGTCGGGTGGCCACGATCCACGTCCGCGAGGGCGAGCGGGTGGAGGCCGGCGCGCCGCTCCTCACCCTCGACGGGGAGGCGCAACGGGCCGCCTACCGGGAGACCCGAGGACGTCTCGAGCTGGCGAGGGCCGAGGTGGCGCGACTCGAAGCCGAGGCCGAGGGACGGGAGCCGGTGTTCGACGCTGATCTGCTGGCCGAGCGGCCCGATCTGGTGGTCGCCCAGAAGGCCCTGTTCGCGGCCCGCGCCCAGGCCCTGGCGGCCCGCCGCGAGGTGCTCGAGCAGAACCTCCGCAGCCGCGAGAACCAGGTGCGGCTGCGGCAGGCGGAGGTGGCGCGGCTCGAGGAGGGGCTCGGGCTCTTGCGCAAACAGCTCGAGGCGGTGCGGGCGCTGACCGAACGGGGCCTCTATCCGCGGCTCAAGCTGGTGGCGCTCGAACGCCAGGAGAGCGATGCCCGGGGCGAGCTCGAGAAGGCGAGGGCGGCGCTGGCCTCGGCGCGGGCCGCCCTGTCGGAAGGTCGCGGCGAGCTCGAGGCGCTCGATCGGAACCGGCACCGGGACGTCCTCGCCGAGCTCGAGCGGGCGCGGGCCGAACGGGACCGGCTGCGGGAGGAGCTCGAGGGCCAGGAAAGCCGGCTCGCCGGTCTCGTGCTGCGGGCGCCCATCGCCGGCATCGTCGAGGACCTCCGGATCACCGCCCCCGGCCAGGCGATCCCGCCCAATGCGCCGGTGCTGAAGATCGTGCCGGTGGGCGAGGAGCTCGTGGTGGAGGTGCGGGTGGCGAACGACGACATCGCCGAGATCCGCGAGGGCATGCCCGCCACGCTCAAGGTCCGCGCCTTCGACTTCCTGCGTTACGGCACGCTTTCCGGCCGGGTGCGCAGCATCTCCGCCGATGCCAGTCGCACGGCGTCCGACGAGGCACCCAGCTATCGCGTGGTGGTGGCCGCCGAGCGACCGGAAGAGGGGCGCAGCCGCCGCATGGAGATCCTCCCCGGCATGCTGGTGGACGTGGAATTCCGTGCCGGCGAGCGCACCATCCTCTCCTATCTCACCGACCGCATCCTGCGCCGCGGGGCCGCGGCCTTCCGGGAAGGCTAGCCGCCGCTCGGGCGGCCGAAGTTCCGGTCCTCGCGGGTCGGTCCGCTCATCCCCACGACCCGCAAGCCGTCGCGCCTGTCGATCACGAAATCCCGCGTCCGGAAGCCGCGGCAGCGCAGGCGCTGGATCGGGATCTCGGGGTCGTCGTAGACGCCGTAGGCGTCGTCCTGGAAATAGTAGCGAAGCCGCAGCACCAGCCGATCCTCCGTCTCCTCCAGCACCCGGACGTCGGTGATGGCGCGCATCTCCGGCGACCGGCAGGTGCCGTTCTCCTCGACCGCGTGGTCGGCGTAGAAACTCTCGATCGCGAAGGCCAGGCCCTCGTAGCCGGCGAGCGGGGTCGGCCTGAAGGCGCAGGCGGCCAGCACCGTCGCCAGGGCCAGGAAAGCGAGCTTGCTGCCGCCGATCATGCCTGTTCTCCTCGCTGATGGCGCTGCCCGTCCGGCAGCCAGAGGCGGAAACGGGTGCCCCGGGAGTCGGATCGCGCGAGCGCGATGTCGCCGCCGTGAGCGCGCAGGATCTCCTTGCAGATGGCGAGACCGAGCCCCGTCCCACCGCCGGCGTTGCCGGCGGCGAAGGGCTGGAACAGCCGCTCGCGCATCCTTTCCGGCACGCCCGGACCGTTGTCCTCGACGGTCAGCACCACCGCCCCGTCCTCCCGCACGGCGGCGATGCGCACCCGCCCGTCCTCGCCCAGCACCTGCTCGGCATTGCGCAGGAGATTGAGGAGCACCCGGTAGAGCTGATCGCGATCGGCCGAGACCGCGAGATCGGGGGCGATCTCGGTCTCGACGGCGATGTCGTCGCGGGCGCTGGCCACCACCTCCTCGACCAGCTCCTGCAGCGGAAACCGGCGCAGCCGCGGGGCCTCGGGTGCGCTGCGGGCGAAGTCGAGGGTGGTCGTGCACAGCCGCGCCGCCCGCTCCAGCGTCAGCAGCAGCCGTCCGGCCGACCGTTGCACCCGCGGATCGCCGCTGTGCTCGAGCCGGTCGGAGATCAGCATGGCGCTGGCCAGGATGTTCTTGAGATCGTGGTTGATGCGGGCGACGGCGGCACCCAGGGCGGCGAGGCGCGTCTTCTGCAGGAAGGCGCGGCGGAGCTCGCGCTGCATGCGCGCCACCTGCCGCTCGACGATGCCGAGCTCGTCCCTGCGTCCGCTGGGCACGAGATCCCGCGTCGCGTCCTCGGGCGCCGCGCTGAAACGGGCGAGATGCGCGGCCACCTCGCCGAGCGGTCGCACGATCATCCGTCTCAGGCTCCAGAACAGCAGGCTCGCGAGGATGATGGCCAGCGCCAGCGACAGCAGCAGGATGCGCTGCGAATAGTCCACCATCTCCATCCACATGGCCGCTTCCGGCAACACGATCTCCACCTCCGCCCCGACCTCGGTGGCGGCGGGCGCGCGCACCCGGATGAGGCGGGTGCCCCGCGCCGCCAGGGCCTCGAGGCTGTCGTAGATGAGGCCCGCCCAGCCGGCTTCGGCGAGATCGAAGGCGCGCGCGACGGGCGCCGGCTGCCCGAGGACGAGTTCGCCTTCCGGCCGGCTGATGCGGATGCGCAGCAGACCGACATGGCTCAGGATGGCGTCCTCGACCTCCATCGCCACCGGTGCCGTGCCGGTGGGATCGAGCGGCAGGGTGGCGATGTAGGCGCGGGCCAGCCGCTCCTCCAGATAGGTGAGGCGGAAGCGGGCGATGGACGGCAGGTAGATCAGGATCTCGCCCAGCAGCAGGAACGCCACCGAGAGGGCGAGGATGCGGCTCGAGAGGCCGCGTCCCCAGGGCGGGCGCAGGTTGCCGCCGTCCGCTCCGTTCATCGCCACTCGCCAACTTCGTCCCGGCAGGAAACCGGCTCTCACCGGGGGCTTCGCCGAACCATATGGTAGCCCGGTCGCCGATTTGACAGCCGCCGCACCGCCGCCTATATCACCGCTCGCTTTGCCGTTCCGGGACCTTCGAAGGGCAGTTTTCCGTGAAACGCACCTACCAGCCGAGCAGACTCGTGCGCAAGCGCCGGCACGGCTTCCGTGCGCGCATGGCGACCGTGGGTGGCCGTCGGGTCATCAGGCGACGCCGCGCCAAGGGGCGCAAGCGTCTGTCGGCTTGACATCGGCGCCGTCGGAAGGGGTTCGCCTGGAAAGGCTGCGGCGACGTGCTCAGTTCCTGGAAGCGGCGCGCGGCCGCAAAGTCGTGACGCCCGCGTTCGTCTTGCAGAGCTGTCGCCGTCGCGAGAGCGATTCCGCCCCGACCATCGGTGTCGGCTTCACGGCCACCCGACGGCTCGGCAATGCGGTCGTCCGCAACCGGGCACGGCGAAGACTGCGCGAGGCCGCACGTCGTGTGCTGCCGCATTGGGGTCAGCCCGGCAGGAACTATGTGCTGATAGCACGGCAGGCGATTTCGACATGGCCCTTCGACAAGCTGCAGGACGATCTCCGCGAGGCGCTCCGGCGCATGGCGGCCAGGCCCGACCGGCGCCGGGCCCGGCCGCCCGCCTCCTCGGCCTCCTGATCCGTGTCTACCGCTACCTGCTCTCGCCGCTGCTGCCGCCCCGCTGCCGCTTTCTTCCCACCTGTTCGGCCTACGCCCTCGAGGCGGTGGAACGCCACGGCGCGCTGCGCGGCGGCTGGCTCGCCCTCGGACGGCTGGCGCGCTGTCATCCCTGGGGCGGGGAGGGGTACGATCCGGTACCCCCGGTGACGGGGCAGTCCGGCCCGGCGGGGAACGGCCTCGAGTCGGAAAGGCGACACGCATGAGCGAACAGCGCAACCTCATCCTGGCGATCGTGTTGTCCGTCGCCATCATCCTCGGCTTCCAGTATTTCTACGAGATCCCGCGGATGCAGCAGGCGCAGCAGCAGGCGTCGGAAGGGGAGGCGGTGACCGACGTCGAGAGGCCGGTGCCGGCGACCGTGCCGGGCTCCACCGAGGTGCCTTCGGCGGCCGGGCCCGCCATCGAAACCATGCTGCTCGAGAAGGTGCTGGAGAGGAGCCCGCGGCTGCCGCTCGACAACGGCCGGCTGTTCGGATCGATGGCCCTTGAGAGCGGTCGTCTCGACGACATCCTTCTCGCCGACTACCGCGAGAGCATCGAGCCCGATGCCCCGAACATCCGCCTGCTGCGGCCGGCGGGACTGCCCGATTCCTACTTCGCCGAATTCGGCTGGGTGGCCGCCGCCGAGGATGTCGCCCTGCCCGACGCCTCGACCCTGTGGCGGTCCGACCGCCAGCGGCTCGATCGCGACGATCCCGTCGAGCTCGTGTGGGACAACGGCTCGGGGCTCACCTTCAAGCGCCGGATCTCGGTCGACGCCGACTACATGTTCACCCTCACCCGGGAGGTGGAGAACAACGGCACGGAGCCCGTCACCCTCTATCCCTATGCGCTGGTGAGCCGCTGGGGCACCCCCGAGACCCTGGGCTACTTCATCCTCCACGAGGGACCGATCGGCGTCCTCGGCGACGTGCTCAACGAGATCAACTACGACGATCTGGTGGAGGCGGGGAAGGTCAGCCTCGAGAGCAGGGGCGGCTGGCTCGGCTTCACCGACAAGTACTGGCTGGTGGCGCTGGTCCCCGACCAGGAGAGCGAGATCTCGGCCACCTTCCGCTACAGCGCCCCCGGCGGCAAGGCCCGCTACCAGGCCGATTTCGTCGGTCGGCCGGTGACCGTGCCGCCGGGCGGCAGGGTGAGCGTGACCGATCGCATCTTCGTCGGCGCCAAGGAGGTCAATCTCCTCGACAAGTATTCCGAGGAACTGGGCATTCCGTTGTTCGACCGCGCCGTCGATTTCGGATGGTTCTATTTCCTGACCAAGCCGATGTTCAAGATCCTTCACTATTTCTATACGCTGACCGGGAATTACGGCGTCGCCATTCTCATCCTGACCCTCCTCATCCGCGCCGTCCTCTATCCGCTCGCCAACAAGTCCTACCGGGCGATGAGCAAGATGAAGCAGCTCCAGCCCGAGATGATGAAGATCCGCGAGCGCTTCGGCGACGACAAGGCGCGCATGAACCAGGAGCTGATGGCCCTCTACAAGCGGGAGAAGGTCAACCCGATGTCGGGCTGCCTGCCGATCATCGTGCAGATCCCGATCTTCTTCTCCCTCTACAAGGTGCTGTTCGTCAGCATCGAGATGCGGCACGCGCCCTTCTTCGGCTGGATCCGCGACCTGTCGGCCCCCGACCCCACGAGCATCTTCAACCTGTTCGGGCTCATTCCCTGGGATCCGCCGAGCTTCCTCCAGATCGGCGCCCTGCCGATCCTCATGGGCGTCACCATGTGGCTGCAGCAGAAACTCAATCCCCAGCCGGCCGATCCCGTCCAGGCGCGGGTGATGATGATGCTGCCCATCATGTTCACCTTCTTGTTCGCGAGCTTCCCGGCCGGCCTCGTCCTCTACTGGACCTGGACCAACATCCTCTCCATCGCCCAGCAGTGGCTGATCATGCGCCAGATGGGGGTGTCCGCGAGCCCGGCCAAGAGCTGACCGCGGGCGCCGCCCGAGGGGCCGCGACCGTCGCTCAGGCCTCGGCGGGGCGGGGCAGAGGCAGGGCGGTGTCGTACTTCACCTCCCGCAGGGTGAAGCTGGACTTGACGTGCTTCACGCCGGGAATGCGGAAGATGACGTCGTTCAGCAGCCGTTCGTAGGCGCGGATGTCGGGAACCCGGATCTTGAGCAGGAAATCGGCGTCGCCGGTGATCGCATAGCACTCCAGAATCTCGGGACGGATGCGCACCGCCTCCTGGAAGGCCTCGAGCGATTCCGAGCTGTGCATCTCGAGGTTGATGAGGGTGAAGACGCAGACCGGCACCCCCACCTTCTCGGGATCGAGCAGCGCCGCGTAGCCCCGGATCACGCCGCTCTCCTCGAGGTCCTTGACCCGTCGCCAGCAGGGGGAGGGCGAGAGATTGACCCGCTGGGCCAGCTCCTGGTTGGTCAGGCGACCGTTGCGCTGCAGCTCGGTCAGGATCCGGTAACGAAGTCTTTCCTCGATCAGATCGCGGCTGGCCAAGATGTTCCTCCGCACCCTCGTTGAGCGGTAGATTCTTCTGCCCGCGGCGGAAGTCAACGGCAACATAGAGAGAACCTTCCAGATCCCTCGACCTATAATTTCGGCGGCCCGGCCCGCTCCCCGGGCCGGTGCGGAGGGGAGTGTCGGATGTCCTCGTTGCCGGATCCGCACTACGAGCTGGACGACCGCTACCGGCGGCGGTCGGGACGGGTCTATCTCACCGGGATCCAGGCCCTCGTGCGCCTGCTGCTCGAACAGCGGCGCCTCGACGCCGCCCGGGGGCTCGAGACAGCCGGCTTCGTCTCGGGCTACCGGGGCTCGCCCCTGGCCGGTTTCGATCTCGAGCTCGCCCGCGCCTCGCGCGTCCTGGAAGCGGACCGGATCCGCTTCCAGCCCGCCGTCAACGAGGCGCTGGCGGCGACCGCGGTGATGGGCACCCAGCAGGTGGAGAGCTTCGGCGGCGCCCGGGTGGATGGCGTGTTCGCCGTCTGGTACGGCAAGGGGCCCGGCGTCGACTGGGCGGGCGATGCCATCAAGCACGGCAACGCCTACGGCACCTCGCCCCGTGGCGGCGTGCTGGCGGTGGCGGGCGACGATCACGGCGCCGTCTCCTCCACCATGGCCCACCAGAGCGACCAGACCTTCGCCGCCTGGTCCCTGCCGGTGCTCGCGCCGGCCTCGATCGAGGACTATCTCCTCTTCGGTCTCTACGGTTTCGCCCTCTCGCGCTTCTCCGGCGCCTGGGTCGGTTTCAAGGCCATTGCCGAGACCGTCGAGGGGGCGATGAGCGTCACCCTGCCGGAACGCTGGCCCGCGTTCGTCACGCCCGAGGACTTCACGCCGCCGCCCGATGGTCTCCACTTCCGCTGGAACGATCCGCCGAGCGTCGCCATCGAGGCGCGGCTCGCCCGCAAGCTCGAGGCGGCGGAGGCCTTCGCGCGCGCCAATCCCGTCATCGACCGGCTGGTGGTGGACGCGCCGCGGGCCCGGCTCGGCATCGTCACCGTCGGCAAGGCCCACGGCGATCTGATGGCGGCGCTGGCGGCCCTGGGCTTCGGCAGCGAGCCCGAGATCGCCCGCCTCGGGCTGCGCATCTACAAGGTGGGCCAGAGCTTTCCCCTCGAACCGACCCGCATCCGCGCCTTCGCCGCGGGTCTCGAGGAAGTGTTCGTGGTCGAGGAGAAGCGGCCCTTCGTCGAGACCCGGATCAAGGAGCTCCTCTACGACGTTCGGGAAGCTCGGCGACCGCGGGTGATCGGCAAGCGCGACACCGGCGGGGCGGAGCTGCTGCCCGCCTTCGGCGAACTGCGCCCCCATCGCATCGCCCCGGTCCTCGCCGAGCGGCTGCGCCGCATCCATCCCGGCCTCGATTTCTCCGAGCGGCTCGCCCGGCTCCGCCCCTCGACCCCGCCGCCCGCAGAGATCCGGCGCATTCCCTGGTTCTGTTCCGGCTGTCCCCACAACCGTTCCACCCTGGTGCCCGAGGGCTCGACGGCCATGGGCGGCATCGGCTGCCACATCATGGCCACCTGGATGGACCGCCGGACCATCGGCATCACCCACATGGGCGGCGAGGGGGCCAACTGGGTCGGGCTCTCGCCCTTCGTCGAGACCCCGCACGTCTTCCAGAACCTGGGCGACGGCACCTACTTCCACTCCGGCCTGCTGGCGATCCGCCAGGCGATCGCCGCCGGTCTCCGGATCACCTACAAGATCCTCTACAACGACGCGGTGGCGATGACCGGCGGCCAGCACATCGACGGCCATCTCACCGTTCCCGGGATCACCCGTCAGCTCCACGCCGAAGGGGTGGCGCGCATCGTCGTGGTCACCGACGAGCCCGGCAAGTACCCGCGCGATGCCGGCTTCGCGCCGGGGGTCGCCATCCGCCATCGCCGCGAGCTCCTGGCGGTGGAGGAGGAACTGCGTGCCTATCCGGGCGTCTCGGCGCTGGTCTACGACCAGACCTGCGCCGCCGAGAAGCGTCGGCGCCGCAAGCGGGGAACCTATCCCGATCCGGCCCGGCGGGCGTTCATCAACGAGCTCGTCTGCGAGGCCTGCGGCGACTGTTCGCGGAAGTCCAACTGCCTCTCCATCGTGCCGGTGGAGACGCCCTTCGGCACCAGACGCCAGGTGGACCAGTCCTCCTGCAACAAGGATTTCTCCTGCATCGAGGGCTTCTGTCCCTCCTTCGTGACCGTCGAAGGTGGGCGGCTCAGGAAGCGCGGCGGCCTCGTCGGCGAGGAGGTGGAACGACGGCTGCGCGAACTGCCGGCACCCGATCTTCCGGCCGTGGGCGCGGGCTTCGATCTCCTGGTGACGGGCGTCGGCGGCACCGGCGTCCTGACCGTGGGCGCGCTTCTCGGCATGGCCGCCCATCTCGAGGGTCGCCCGGTGTCGGTGCTCGATTTCACCGGTCTCGCCCAGAAGGGCGGGGCGGTGCTGAGCCATGTGCGGATCGGCGGTGCGACGCCGCCGCCCTGCGCCCGCATCGAGCCCGGCGGTACCCGCACCCTGATCGCCTGCGATCCGGTGGTGGCGGCCTCGGCCGAGGCGCTCGCCACCCTGCGCAGGGGCGTGAGCCGCGTGGTGGCGAACCTGCACGCGTTGCCGACCGCCGACATCGTCCGCGATCCCGCCTATCGCATCGACACCGGGCAGTTGCTCGCGCGCCTGCGCCGGGCGGCGGGCGAGGAACGGGTGGACGCCATCGACGCCCATCGGCTGGCGGTGCTGGTCACCGGCGATGCCATCGCCGCCAATCTGCTGCTCACCGGTTACGCCTGGCAGAAGGGCCTCGTACCGCTCTCCCTCGCCGCCATCGAACGGGCGATCGAACTCAACGGGGTGGCGGTCGAGGCCAACCGCCGGGCCTTTGCCTGGGGGCGTCTCGCCGCCGCCGATCCGGAGGCGCTGGCGGCCCTGCTGGATCCGGCGGAGAGCCCTCCCGAGGACTTCGAAGCACTCCTCGCCCATCGCCGCGGCTGGCTCCGGGACTATCAGGACGAGCGCTACGCCGCCTCCTACGAGCGGCTGGTGCGGCGGGTGGAAGCGCGCGAGCGCGAGCTCTTCGGCGAGGGCCCCAGGCGGCTCGCCGAGGCGGTGGCCGAGGGCCTGTTCCGGATGATGGCGGTGAAGGACGAGTACGAGGTGGCGCGGCTCTACACGGAGGGTACGTTCCACCGGCGACTGCACGAGACCTTCGAGGGCGACTACCGTCTCCGTTTCCATCTGGCGCCGCCGCTTCTCTCCTGGCTGCGGGACGCCCGCGGCGAGCCGCGCAAGTTCGCCTTCGGCTCCTGGGTGCTGCCCCTGATGCGCCTGCTCGCCCGCATGAAGGGGTTGCGGGGCACCCGTCTCGATCCCTTCGGCTGGACCACCGAGCGGCGGCTCGAACGGCGCCTGCGCGAGGACTACCGGGCGATGCTCGAGGACCTGCTCGCGCGCCTCGACCGTCACAACTACGAGATCGCCCTCGACCTCGCCGCCCTGCCGCAGAGGCTCCGCGGTTTCGGCCATGTGCGGCGGGCGGCGGTCGCCCGCTACGAGGAGGAGCAGCGGGCGCTGCTCGAGGCCTTCGCCCGGCCGCCCTCGGGCTCCTGGCCGGTGGCTGCCGAATAGGTCCCCTTGCCGAGCTCCTCCGGCGGCGGTCGAATGCCCGCGCGCAACAACGGCCAGGGGAGGCGACGCCCATGTGCGTGGCGGGCTGCATGGAGCGGGTCTACGAGCGTCTGAGCCGCCGCGGCTTTTTCCTCTGCGACACGACCGCCCTCGGGGCGGCGGCGGCCTACACGGCCATGCCACGCTCGCCCTCCTATGCGGCGGAACCCAGGAGCTTCAGCAAGGTGGTGGACCTCACCCATGCGCTGTGGCCCGAGTTCCCGACCTTCTTCGGCAAGCCGCAGGTCGAGGTGGAAGTCCTCTTCAACTATGCCGAACACAAGTTCAACATGAAGAAATGGTCGGTGGTGGAACACACCGGCACCCACATGGACGCGCCGATCCATTTCTCGGCCGACGGACAGGACGCGGCCGAGGTGCCGATCGGGAATCTCGTCGTGCCGCTGGTGGTGATCGACATCGCGGCGCGGGCCGAGGAAAACCCCGACGCCCAGGTGACGCCCGACGACATCCGTGCCTTCGAGGCCGCGCACGGGCCGCTGCCCGACGGCTGCTGTGTGGCCATGTACAGCGGCTGGGAGAAGCATCTGCGCAGCGACCGGTACCGCAATCCCGACGAGGAAGGGGTCATGCACTTTCCGGGCTTCCATCCGGAAACGGCGCAGATGCTGATGAGCGACGGGCGCAACGTGCTCGGCATGGCGGTCGACACCCTGTCGCTGGACTTCGGTCCGTCGAAGGATTTCGCGACTCACTACGCCTGGCTGCCCACCAACCGCTGGGGGCTCGAGAACGTCGCCAATCTCGGTGCGCTGCCGCCGGTGGGGGCCACGCTCGTGGCCGGCACGCCCAAGTTCCAGGGCGCGACCGGCGGGCCGTCGCGTCTGATCGCCCTCGTCTGACCGTCGCCGCGGCCGCCGGCGTCTCCCGGCCCGGGAGCGCCGGGCGGCCGGCCCGCGATCAGGGCGGCGGGGGAACCGGCTGCGATCCGCCGCGCAGCAGATCGCGGAAACCTTCGAGCGCCCGCCCGCCGGGGCGCTCGCGATGGCGGCACAGCACCGTGACCAGCGAGCCACCGCCGGCGAGGGAGCGGAGCGTGACGTGGTCGCGGTACGGCGGACGGGCCGCCACCGAGCGGGGCAGCAGGGTCAGCCCGAGCCCGGCGGCCACGCAGCCGAGGATGCCCTCGAGGGTCCCGAGCTCGGTGATCTCCACCGGCGCCAGACCGGAGCGGCGCAGCCACTGTTCGGCGTAGGCGCGGTAGGCGCAGCCGCGCCGGAAGACGAACAGCAGCCGCTCCTCGAGGGCGGCCGGGTCGCACACCCCGGGCGGCATCACCAGCACCATCTCCTCGACGAACACGGGCTCCGCGAGGAGTTCCGGGTGCTGTACCTGGCCGCCGACGAGAACGGCGTCCAGCTCGTCCGCCAGCAGGGCGCGCAGGAGGTCGTCGGTGGGACCGCTCGAGAGCCGCAGCCGCACCTCGGGATGCCGTCGGCGGAAGGCGGCCAGCAGCGGAGGCAGGCGCGCGGCCAGCGTCGTCTCCATGGTTCCCAGGCGCAGCAGGCCGCCGCTGCCCGTGAGGTCGCGCATGGCCCGCTCGGCCGAATCGAGCAGCCGCAGCACCCGCACGGCATAGTCCAGCAGCACCTCCCCCGCGGGCGTCGGCCGCATGCCCCGGCGGCTGCGCCGGAACAGCATCACCCCGATCTCCTCCTCGAGGCGGCGGATGCGTGCCGTCACCGCCGACTGCACGCAGTGCAGCCTGCCTGCCGCGGCCGAGACGCTGCCCGTCTCCGCCACCGTCCGGAACGTCTGCAGGCTGCGCCGATCCATGGTCAGGCCTCCGGAGCGGGAGATGTTTCGATATCGCCTACGACGATGGGAAACATCACGAAAGATCATTATCCGAGAACGAGCGTGCGCGCTATGAGAGGGACGGCGGCAGGCGAGGTTGGGCGGAAAGGTGAACGCATGGGGAACGACGGGGTAGCGAAAGGGGAGGCTTCGAGGCCGCACGGGGAGCGCGCGGAAACCGGGGCGGCGGTGCTTTGCGGGCTCCGCCATCCGGTGTTCCAGGCGGGCATGGCCGGGATCGCCGGCCCCGAGCTCGCGGCGGCGGTGAGCGAGGCGGGCGGCCTCGGCCATCTCGGGGGGCTGCGTCTGCCGCCCGCGTGCCTGCGGGAGGCGATTCGCGAGGTCCGCCGCCGCACCGATCGTCCCTTCGGCGTCAACCTGGTCCCGGCCGGCTGTCGGCCGGCGGCCTTCGCGGCCCAGCTCCGGGTGGTGCTCGAAGAGCGGCCCGCAGTGCTGTCGCTGTTCCAGGACCACCGTCTCGACGCCGTCGCCCGGGCGCGGGATGCGGGTATGGTCGTCATGGTGCAGGTGGGCTCGGTGGCCGAGGCCCGTCGGGCCTTCGCGCGCGGTGCCCGGGCCGTGATCGCCCAGGGTGTGGAGGCGGGCGGGCATCTGCGAGGCACGACCGCGCTGCTGCCCCTGCTTTCCGCGATCCTCGAGATCGCCGAGGGGCGGCCCGTGCTCGCCGCCGGCGGCATCGTGGATCGCCGCGAGGTGCGCGCCGTCCGGGCACTCGGGGCTGCCGGGGTATGGGTCGGCACGGCCTTCGTCGCCACCGAGGAATCGCGCGCCCACGCGCTCTACAAGAGGCGTCTTCTCGCGGCCTCGAGCGACGCCACCGAATACCGGCGCGGATATTCCTACGGCTGGGGCTTCGGGGCGCCGCACCGCGTGCTGCCGGGGCCGCGCCGGTTCGACCCGCTGTGCCTCCTGGCCGGCGGCGCCCGCCGTACCGACCGCGAGGTCTGGGCGCGCCGCATCTCGCTCTATGCAGGACAGGGCGTGGGGCGCATCGAGCGCGTCCGTCCGGCCGCCGAGCTGGTGGCCGAGCTCGCCGCCGGGTTCGTCGACTGAGGGCGCGAGCGCCCGGCTCCCGGCACTCGCCCTCGAAGACGGGCTTGCGGGGGTGCCGGAGCTGTGGCTAGGCTGCGGCCGATCGACGCGGCGGCAGGGGATGGTGCGCGGTGAGACGGGACGTCTGGACGCTCGCGATGGCCGTGCTGGTGGCGCAGCCCGCCGTCGGGGCGAGCGACCGTGAGGGGCGGCAGCTCGCGCAGGAGCTTTGCGCCCGCTGCCATGCGATCGATCCCGCGGCACCGTGGAACGGCATCGGCAGTACCCCGTCCTTCATGCTGATGGCGAAGAAGCTCGAACGCTACGAGCAGCGCGTGCTCACCGTGACCCAGAGGCGGCCGCACATCGCCCAGCAATTGACCGTCTCCGACGATGACCTCGGGCACATCCTGGCCTATATCCGCACGCTGAAACCCGAATAGTTCCCGTTCGACCGATCCACAGTCCGGATCGTCATCGTCTCCTGCCGCGCGTTTCGTCTGCCGGTAGCGCGGCCATGCCATGAAGGATCCTTCCTTGCCGTTCCTGGACAATCCCCGGCGTCTCGACGAGGCGTCACGAGAGCGGCTCGCGGCCGTCGCCCGCGAGCTTCGTCTCCTCGCCGCGAGCGTGCCCGCGCTCGACATCGTCTGCCACGATCTCGCCCGCATCGTCGAACGGCTTTCCCGCCTCGAGGACATCGCCGTCCTCGACGAGATGCAGGTGGTGCTCCATCTCGGGCGGCCAGACGAGACGCCGGTTCCCGGTACGATCCACGATCCGCTGGAAGGCGGTGACGGGGGCTAGCGGGCCCCGCCTTCTCAGGGCCACTGGGCGCCGTTCACCTGGGTCAGCACCGCGTAGAGCGAGCCGGTGGCGGTGATGAAGAGCCGGTTGCGCCGGGGACCGCCGAAGCAGAGGTTGGACACCAGCTCCGGCACCTTGATCTTGCCGAGCAGGGTACCTTCCGGGGTGAGGCAGTGGACCCCGTCGTCGGCGCTGGTCCAGATCCGGCCGGCGGTGTCCAGCCGGAACCCGTCGTAGCGGCCGGCGTCGCATTCGGCGAGCACCTCGCCACCCGACAGGCGGTTGTCCCCGTCGACCTCGAACACCCGGATGTGGCGCGGGCCTCCGGGCACCGCGGAATAGCCCGAATCGGCGATGTAGAGCCGCGTCTCGTCGGGCGAGAAGGCGAGCCCGTTGGGGCGCACGAAATCCTGCACCACCGGCACGATCTCGCCGCGCCGCGGATCGACCCGGAACACCCAGGCGCCCCCGTACTCGGCCTCGCCGCGGTGGCCCTGCAGGTCCGAATCGATGCCGTACTGGGGATCGGTGAACCAGATGGTGCCGTCCGACTTGACCACCACGTCGTTGGGCGAATTCAGGCGCTTGCCGTCGAAGCGGTCGGCGATCACCGTGATGCTGCCGTCGAGCTCGGTCCGGGTGACGTGCCGGTTGCCGTGCTCGCAGGCGATGAGACGCCCCTCGCGGTCGCGGGTGAGGCCGTTGGCGTGGCCCGCGGGCTGGCGGTAGACGTCGACCGTACCGCCCAGACCGGAGAGTTCGGGCAGGAAGCGCAGGATGCGATCGTTGGGAATGTCGCTGAACAGCAGCGTGCCGGCATCGGCGAACCACACCGGCCCCTCCGTCCAGGCGGCCCCGCTCCACAGCTTGACGAGCCGCATGTTGCGACTGATGAGGCTCTTGAAGGACGGATCGAAGATCTCGTAGTCGAAGAGCTGCTCGGCCATGGCCTCCCCCCTCTCGCCTTGACGCCGTTCCTCCCGCTACCTAGCGTCGCTCGCGCCGGTGCACCGCAATAGACAGGAACGCCCGATGTCGGACAAGGCGCGAAGGCCGAGGAAGCGACCCGAGGATCTGCGCTCGCACCGCTGGTTCGGCGTACCCACCCTGCGCGCCTTCGGCCATCGCTCGCGCATCAAGCAGATGGGCTACGGACCCGAGGACTACGCGGGCCGGCCCGTGATCGGCATCGTCAACACCTGGTCCGACATCAACCAGTGCCACGCCCATTTCCGGGAGCGGGTGCGGGACGTGCGCCGCGGCATCCTCCAGGCCGGCGGCTTTCCCCTGGAGCTGCCGGCGATCTCCCTCTCCGAGCCCTTCGTCAAACCCTCGACCATGCTCTACCGCAACTTCCTCGCCATGGAGACGGAGGAGCTCCTGCGCAGCCACCCGATCGACGGGGCGGTGCTGATGGGGGGCTGCGACAAGACCACGCCCGGGCTCTTGCTGGGCGCCTTCTCGATGGACATCCCGGCCATCTTCGTGCCGGCGGGGCCGATGCTTCGCGGCAACTGGCGCGGCAGGGTGCTGGGCTCCGGTTCCGACGTCTGGAAATACTGGGACGAGCTGCGCGCCGGCCGCATCACGCCGGAGGACTGGGAAGAGATCGAGAACGGCATCGCGCGCAGCTACGGGCACTGCATGACGATGGGTACCGCCTCCACCATGACGGCGATCGCCGAGGCGCTGGGCTTCTGCCTGCCGGGGGCCTCCTCGATCCCGGCGCCCGATTCCGGCCATCCGCGGATGTGCGCCGCCGCCGGCCGGCGCATCGTCGAGATGGTGTGGGAGGACCTCAAGCCCTCCGACATCATGCATCCGGGGGCGGTGGACAACGCCATCCGCTGCCACATGGCGATGGGCGGATCGACCAACGCCACCATCCATCTCGTCGCCATGGTGCGCCGCGCCGGCATCCCGCTCGACCTCGCCCGCTTCGACGCGATCGCCCGCGAGGTGCCGGTGCTCGCCAACGTGCGCCCCTCGGGCGAATATCTGATGGAGGATTTCTATTACGCGGGTGGCATC
>JALUAG010000066.1:0-100163 GCA_027045875.1 Alphaproteobacteria bacterium
CCCGCACGAGCCCCGTCCGATAGCGCTTCAGGTTCTCGATCTGGCCCCGGAAGATGCGGCCGATATGCTGCTGCACGGGGGTCATCGCCCGCTTGCGCCGGATCGTCCAGCGCAGCACCTCGGAGACCGCGAACATGCCGATCATGGCCGGGATGAAGCTCACCCCGCCCATCAGCTCGACGACGCCGAAGGCGAAGCGCGGATAGCCCGTCGTGATGTCGATGCCGATGGTGGCGATGAACAGGCCCAGGAGCAGCGAGACGAGCCCCTTGAGGGGGCTGCCGGTGGCGATGAAGGCGGCGCAGGAGAGGCCGAAGAGCGCCAGCCAGAAATATTCGAAGGAGCTGAACTTGAGGGCGAACTCGGCGAGGATCGGGGCGGTCGAGGCGAGGATCACCGACCCCACCAGACCGCCGATCACCGAAAAGAGGAGGCCGGCGCCGAGCGCCCGCTCGGCCTGCCCCTTGCGGGTCAGCCGGTAGGCGTCCTCGACATAGGCGGCGGAGGCGGGGGTGCCCGGGATCCGCAGCAGCGCCCCGGGCAGATCGCCGGCGAAGATGGCCATCGCGGTGGTGGTCACGATCGCCGCCAGCGCCGGTACGGGATCCATGAAGAAGGTGACGGGCACGAGAAGCGCGGTGGCCAAGGTCGCGGTCAGGCCGGGCATGGCGCCCACGAACAGCCCGAACAGACCGGCCATGAACACCACCAGCAGGGTGCCGGGGCTCAGCACCAGCGCGACGGCGTCGAACAGCGGCTCCATGCCCGCTCACCAGGGCAGGTAGGGCAGCGGCCCCAGCGGCAGGGGCACGAGGAGCAGCACGCGGAACAGCCAGTCCACGACCAGCACCGCGAGGAGGGCGAGACCGAAGGCGAGAAGGACGCCGCGGCCGCGAAAACGCCAGATGAGCCCGCCGACGATGGCGGTGGCGGTGATCAGGAAGCCGAGCCGGTCGGCGAGCAGGATGAAGGCGGCGAGCCCCGCCACCACCGCCGCGGCGTCGAGCAGGCGGGCGCGGTCGCGCGCCCCCTCGCTCAGCACCACGAGGGGCGGCCGCGGACGGCGTCGCAGATCACCGACGATCAGCGCCAGGCCGCAGAGGAACAGCCCGGCGCCGACGATGCCGGGCATCAGCGCCGAGCCGTAGGCCTGACCCGGCAGGATGGGGAAGCTCTGCGCCCACCAGAAGACGGCGAGACCGAAGAGCGACCAGAGAAATCCCCACAGACGATCGGAGAGGATCACCGGTCGCCCCCCGTTCCCTCCGCGGGATCAGCCCTTGGCCAGGCCCAGCTTCTTCATCACCTTGCCCAGCGCCGCGTCGCGCTCGGCCATGAAGGCCTCGAAGTCGGCGGGGCCCTTCCACACCACGCCGAAGCCGCGCTGCGCCATGAAGTCCCGGAACTCCTTGCTCTCGTGGATCTCCTTCAGCACCGGCACCAGCGTGTCCACCACCTCCTGGGGCAGGCCCTTGGGTCCGGCGATGCCGCGCCAGGCGCCGAGGGTCCAGTCGACCCCCTCCTCCTTCAGGGTCGGCACGTCGGGGAACACCGGATTGCGCTCCTCGGCCATCACCGCGAGGCTCTTGACCTTGCCGGCATCGATCAGGGCCTTGGCCTCGGGCACCGAGGAGGTGACGATGTCCACGCCGCCGGCGACCAGATCCTGGAGACCCGGGGCCGCCCCCTGGCTCGGCACCCAGGTCACGCGGTCGGATTCGAGCCCTGCCGCGTCCAGCATCCCGGCCAGCGCCAGATGCCAGATGCCGCCCTGCCCCGTCCCCGACGCCTTGTACGTCCCGGGCGGGTTGCTGCGGATGTCCGCCAGCATCTCCTCGACGCTGTTCCAGGGCGAGTCCACCCGCACCTGCACGCCCGCGGGATCCTCGTTGTAGAGGGCGAGCGGGGTGTAGGAGCGATAGTCGATGTCGGTGAGACCGGCCCAGTGCATCATCCCGGTCTCGACGGTGATGACGCCGATGGTGTAGCCGTCGGGCGGCGCGTTGGCGATCGCCGCATGGCCGACCACGCCCGAGCCGCCGGTGCGGTTCACGACCGTGACCGGCACCCCGAGACGCTTTTCCATGAGGCTCGCGAGGATGCGACCGGTGGCGTCGGTGCCGCCGCCGGCACCCCAGGGCACGATGATGGTGATCGGCCGCTCCGGATAGGCGCTGGCGCTGGTGCCGGAGAAGGCGAAGGCGGCGGCCACGGCCAGGCCCACCGTCGCCAGAAGGGTTCTGCGCAACATCTTCTGCCTCCCCTGTTGTCGCTGCGTCGCGTTCGCGCTTCTGATGCCGCAGGCCAATGTCATAGGACCGCGCGGGGTGCCAGGGCAAGAGCGAAGCCCGCAACGGATCGAGGATTCCCCGGATGCCCGCGGGACGATGGGGCGATCGGTCGCGGATTTCGCGCGCCTGCTGGCGGAGATCCGGGCCTGCTCCGTCTGCGCCGCCCGTCTGCCGGCGGGACCGCGTCCGATCGTCCAGCTCCACCCCGCCGCCCCCGTCCTCATCGTCAGCCAGGCACCGGGCCTCGCCGCCCATCGGAGCGGCATCCCCTTCGACGATCCGAGCGGCGAACGGCTGCGCGCCTGGATGGGGATCGACCGCACCTGCTTCTACGATCCCACCCGGATCGCCATCATGCCGATGGGTTTCTGCTATCCGGGCCGCGGCAGGGACGGCGATCTCCCGCCGCGGCCGGAATGCGCGCCCCTCTGGCACCCCCGCATCCTGGCGCGGCTGCGCGCCCTCCGGCTGGGGCTCCTGATCGGCCGCTACGCGGTGCGCCACTATCTGGGCACGCGGTTCGGCCGCAACCTCACCGGGACGGTGGCGAACTGGCGGCAGCTTCCCTCGCCCTGGCTCGCCCTGCCCCACCCCTCGCCCCGCAACGGCCCCTGGCTCGACGCCCATCCCTGGTTCGAGCGGGAGCTGCTGCCGGTCCTCCGGGACCGGGTGCGGGCGGCCCTCGCCTCCGGTGGCGATCGGCGGTGACCGCGCCCGAAGCCCTCGCCGTCATCCGCCGCCGTCTGGCGCGCGCCGGCCTCCTGCTGCGCGGCGGCTTCCATCCCCGGGCCGACGACGGGGTGCCGCATCTCGCGGACGGCCGGCCGACGCGCACCCTGCTGCTGGTCGGCAATGCGGGACGCACCCTCTGGCGCCGTCTCGCGGGATCACCCGAGATGACGCGGCCTCACCCGTTCGACGCCTACTGTCGACGGGTCCTGGGCGAGCTCGCCGCTGGGTGCGGCGCGCGGGCCGTGTTCCCGGACGAAGGACCTCCCTGGTATCCCTTCCAGCGCTGGGCGATGCGGGCGGAGCCCGGCCTTCGCCCCTCGCCGCTGGGCATTCTCCTGCACCCGCGTTTCGGCCCCTGGCACGCCTATCGCGGGGCGCTGCTGTTCGCCGGGCGGCTGCCGCTCGCTGCGCCCCCGCCCCTCGCCTGGCCCTGCGTGGTCTGTCGGGACCGTCCCTGCCTCACCGCCTGCCCGGCGGGCGCGGTCACCGCCGAGGGCTACCATGTCGCCCGCTGCCGCGCCCTTCTCGAACGGCTGCCGGACGGCCCCTGCATGCGCGGCGGCTGTCTCGCCCGTCACGCCTGTCCGGTCGGCCGTGCCTTCGTCTACGATGCCGCCCAGGCGGCCCATCACATGCGGGCCTTCGTCACTCCGGAGAGGGACAGGGCTCGCCCAGAAAGCGAACCTGATCGCGGGGATAGCGCTCCGCGTCCACCACGTTGCCCGCCCAACCGGGCTCGACGAGATTGACCCATTCCCAGACCACCTCGCCGCTTTCGGGCTCCACCTCGAACAGCCGTCCGCCGTGGGAATCGACGGCCAGGATGTTGCCATTGGGCAGCGGCGCCTGCTCGCCGCGGGAGCGGTTGTAGAAGGCGAACTCCCCCTTTCCCTCCCACTCCCAGACGATGCGGCTGCCGACCGGGTCGATCTCGAGCAGCCGCGTGTTGCCGAAGAGCGCCTTCGCGCCGGTGATCCGGTTGTCGTAGAGGAGAATGTGGCCGTCGGGCAGGAAGTCGGGGTCGTGCTGTCCGAGGAAGGGGCCGGTGGTCGACCATTTGACGAGGCGGGAACGGCCGTCGAAGACGACGATGGTGTTGATGTTGCGGAACGAGACCATGATGTCCCCGGCCTCGAACAGCGGAAAGGCATCCGCCATCTCGGCGTCCAGCACCTCGACCGTGTTGTTGTGGAGGGGATCCTTGACCCGGCTCGCGACGGTGGAACCGGGACCGGAGAACAGAAGATCCTGGCGATCGCTCGCATAGAGCGCGTCGATGAGCGACCACTCCTCGAGAATCTCTCCCTCGGGAGACACCCGGATCAGCGTCTCGTCCAGATAGTAGCCCTCGGGACCGGGAAAGAGCCGCGGACGCTCGGGACGTGTCTCGAAGACCTTCTCCCAGCCGACGATGAGCAGATCACCGTTCGGCAGGAAGTCCATGTCGTGATGGGTATCGCGGGCGATGCTCCAGACCGGCCGCGAACAACGGTCGAGCTTGACCGTGCCCAGGGCGTAGACGTTGAGGAACACGTCGCCCTCGGGAGTCATCATCGCGCCGTGGATGTTCATGTCGCGCAGGATGCCCGCCGGGCTTTCCTGGATCCGGTCCGGCCACAGCTCGCGCGGATCCATCGTCCAGCGATGGACGATCTCGCCGTTCATGTCGAGCAGCAGGGCCTGCGCCATGCCCTCGTAGTTGGCGGTGACGAAGGTGTAGCCGTCGAATGCCCGCTGCCGATCGTAGACGGTCACCCCCCCGGTCCGGCGGGGCGTCGGCTCCACGTACCTCGAACGGATGCCGAGATAATGGCGCCAGTTTTCCTTCCAGTCCTGTGCGGCGTCCATCGCCATCCTGAGCTGCCGTGCCGGCGGCCAGTCGTACTTCCCGACACCGATGCCATACACGAACATCACGAGCGCGATCGCCGCGTAGAGCGACAGCCTTTCGATCCGGTCGGCGACCCGTGCCAGTTTCGTCGCCATCTGCGCGTCTCGCCTCCTGTTCTCCGGGGCGACAGCCGAGGACCGGACGCCGCCGCCCCCCGTCCGCGCCTCTCTATGCTCCCTGTGGTCGATCAGGGCAAGTGAGTATCATCCGACAGTTGTGGACGATCCGCGTTACACAGCCGATGTTGCCTGCTCCCGCGACGCTCACTCGAGGGTTACGAGAAGCTGATCGGCGGCCACCGCCTCGTCCGGCCGGACATGGACCTGCCTGACCACGCCGTCGCGCTCGGCGCGCAGCACGTTCTCCATCTTCATCGCCTCCAGCACCAGGAGCTCCTGTCCGGCCTTCACCTCCTGCCCCGGAACCACCGCCACCGACAGGATCAGCCCCGGCATCGGGGCGCTGATCCGGCCGGAGGTGTCGGGACGCGCCTTGGCCGGCATCCGCGCCGCCAGCTCCGCCGCCCGAAGGCTGCGCACCAGCGCCCGCAGTTCGGCCCCGCCATGGGTGAGCAGGAAACCCTCGGAGACCGGGTCCACCTGGATGGTGAAGCTGCCGCCGGCGGTCGCCACGCGGGCCAGCAGCCGTCCCGGATGCCAGGCGAGCGTCAGCCCCACCGTCTCGCCGTCGACGCGAACGCGGGCGGGCTCGCCCGTCTCCTCGATCACGGCGTCGAAACGGCGACCGTCGAGGTCCACCGCCCAGCAGCGCTCGGGCTCCGGCGGACGGCCCGGCAGCCGGCCGGAGATGCGGCAGGCGCGTTCCGCCCGGCGCCAGGCCATCAGCGCGGCGCCGGCGGCGAGCAGTCGCAGCCGCTCCTCGGGAAGCGCACGGCCGGTGAAGCGCTCGCCGAACGCCTCGGCGATGAAGTCGGTCGAAAGCCGGCCGGCACGGAAGCGGGGGTGATCCATGATCGCGCGCAGAAAGGTGAGGTTGTGACTGGGTCCCCGCAGCAGGAAACCGTCGAGACCGGCGGCCAGCCGGTCCGCTGCCTCGTCCCGGCTGTCACCCCGGGCGCAGAGCTTGGCGATCATCGGATCGTAGTGGATCGGCACCTCGCCGCCCTCGAACACGCCGCTGTCGACGCGCAGGCCGGGCCCTTCGGGCTCGCGGTACCGGACGAGCCGCCCCGAGGAAGGCAGGAATCCGCGGGAAGGGTCCTCGGCGTAGATCCGTGCCTCGATGGCCCAGCCGGTGAGCGTCACCTCCTCCTGCGAGAAGCCCAGGGGCTCGCCGGCGGCGATGCGGATCATGTCCCAGACGAGATCGCGTCCGGTCACCAGCTCCGTGACCGGATGCTCCACTTGGAGGCGGGTGTTCATCTCGAGGAAGTAGAAGTTGCGCTGCTGATCGACGATGAACTCGACGGTGCCGGCGGAATGGTAGCCCACCGCGCGGGCGAGGCTCACCGCCTGGGCACCCATCGCCGCCCGCGTCTCCTCGTCGAGGAAGGGGGACGGGGCCTCCTCGATCACCTTCTGGTGCCGGCGCTGGATCGAGCATTCGCGCTCGCCGAGATGCACGAGATGTCCCTGCCGGTCGCCGAGGATCTGGATCTCGATGTGCCGGGGCTGCTCGACGAACTTCTCGAGGAACACCCGTTCGTCGCCGAAGGAGGAGGCGGCCTCGGACTGCGCCCGCGCGAGCCCCTCCTCGAGTTCGGCGTCGTCGCGGGCGATGCGCATGCCCTTGCCGCCGCCGCCGGCCGCGGCCTTGATCATCACCGGATAGCCGATACTGCGGGCGACGTGGAGCGCTTCGTCGAGGCCGCGGACGGCTTCTGGATGGCCGGGCACGATGCTGACGCCCGCCCGTTCCGCGAGGCGTTTGCTCTCGATCTTGTCGCCCATCGCCCGGATGGCCGCCGCCGGCGGGCCGATGAACACGATTCCCGCCTCCTCGAGCGCCTCCGCGAAGAGGGCGTTCTCGGAAAGAAAGCCGTAGCCCGGATGCACCGCCCGGGCGCCGGTGCGCCGGCAGGCCTCGAGGATGCGGTCGATCATCAGATAGCTGTCGCGCGCCGGCGGCGGGCCGATGCAGACGGCCTCGTCCGCCATCTCCACGTGGAGTGCACCGGCGTCGGCCTCGGAGTGGACGGCCACGGTGGCGATGCCGTGGGCACGGCAGGTACGCATGATGCGGCAGGCGATCTCTCCGCGGTTGGCGATCAGGATCTTCTCGAACATCGGATCCGACAGTTCGGGCGTTGCCAGGCGATGGCCGATGCTTACCAGCAGCGTCGCCGCGCAGCCAGCCCGCCGCGACGGGGCGTCCTCAACCGGCTACCAGCTTGGCGCCGAACTGGGCCTCGGTGGCCAGCGCACCGTCGACCGACGCCCGCCCCTCGAAGCGGTAGACCCCGAGCCGGCTGCGCACCAGCTCGACCTCGAGGCGGAGCTGATGGCCGGGCCGGATGGGGCGCCGGAAGCGGGCGCGGTCCACCGACATGAAATAGACGGGGCTGCCCTCGAGGCCGGCTCCCATGCTGGCGATCACGAGAACGGCCGCCGTCTGGGCCATGGCCTCGATGACCAGCACCCCCGGCATGATGGGATCGCCCGGAAAATGGCCGCCGAAGAAGGGCTCGTTGATGGTCACGTTCTTGATGCCCACCGCTCGCTCGAAGGCCCGGATGTCGGTGACGGCGTCGAGCATCAGCATCGGGAAACGGTGCGGGATGATGCGCATCACCTCGTTGACGTCGAGATCGGGCATCGGCGTGCCGGGCGCCTTCTCTTCGTGCACCATCGATATCTCCTCGTCGCTGCGGGGATCCCCGTGTGCTATTCCGTGCCCCCGGCCGCAACCTCGGGCACCTCGACACGCGGCAGTCGGGCGTCGAGGCCGGACAGCACTTCCTCGGTCAGATCGAGGCGGGGCGAGAACAAGAGCACGGCCGTGCTGGGCAGGACGAGATTGAAGCCCCGCTCCTCGGCCAGTTCCCCCACCACCTCGATGATGGCGTTGCGGACCTCGGCATAGGCACTGGCCGAGGCGGCGTCGAGCTGGCGCCGCCGTTCCTGCACCTGCCGCTGCACGGCCGCGGCCTCCCGCTCGAACTCGCGCCGTTTCCTGGCGAACGCCTCGGGCGAGAGCAGGCTGCGCTGACGGGTGATCTCCCGCTCCTTCTCCAGCAGCTCCTGCTCCTTTTTCTTGATTTCCTCCTGATAGCGCCGGCGACGGGCCTCGATCTCCTCGCGTATCTGTCGTGCCGCCTTGGCCTCCCGCAGCAGCCGCTGATAGTTGACCACCGCCACAACCGCGGGCGGAAACGGCTCGGCCGAAAGGTTCCCGCCCCCGGGGGCGGCGGCGCCGAGGGTGAACCCGCAGGCGGCCGTCAGAACCCCTCCCAGCAGCCGGCGCCGGGCCGGAGAGCGCACCCCCGGCGGCCCGCTAGAAGCGCGTACCGAAGCTGAGACGGAAGGTTTCCGTATCGTCTTCATCGTCCTTGACAAGCGCTTGCGCGAAATCGATCGCCAGCGGGCCGAGAGGCGACAGCCAGGAGAGACCGACCCCGGCGCTGACCCGGATGTTGCCGCTGTCCTCGAGCTGGGAGCCGGAGACATCGATGTCGGTCAGGCTGCCGGCATCGACGAAGGCGCGCCCGAACATGCGCAGCTCCTTGGGCAGCCCCAGCGGGAAACGGATCTCGGCCGTCCCCACGTAGTAGAGATTGCCGCCGAGGGCATCGTCGGTGTCGGTGTCGCGCGGCCCGATGCCCGCCGCCGCGAAGCCGCGGAAGCTGGAACCGCCCAGGAAGAAGCGGTCGGACAGATGCACGTCCTCGCCCGCGAAGCCGAAGACGTAACCCGCCGCGCCGCCGAGGTTGAGCACGACGTCGGGTGCCAGGCTGTAGTAGAAGTCGGCCTTGAGCTCGTGGCGGACGTACTTGCTGTCGCCCAGAAGCCCGGCGATGTCCTGATCGAGGCGGAGCACGTAGCCCTCGGAAGGCAGGAAGCGGGTGTCGCGCCGGTCGTAGGTGAAGGTCTGGCCGATCGCCGAAGTGAGCCGCTCGCCCTCTTCCTGCTTGATGAAATCCGAGGCGTCGTTGTCGACGTCGCGGATGTCGCTGTTCTTGAGCGTGTAACGGACGGAATGGCGGAGGTACTCGGTGAGCTCGTAGCTCGCCCGCAGCCGGCCGCGGGTCACCGTCTCGTCGAAGGAGCTCTCGGTCTGGAAGTCGCTCTGGGTGTGGGCGATATCGATCCCGGCCGCCAGGTCCCGGTCGAGGAAATAGGGCTCGGTGAAGCTGAACTCGATGCGCTGGCGCCGCTCCGCGACGGTGAAGCTCAAGAGCAGCGCCTGCCCGCGGCCGAGAAGGTTCTCCTCGGACAGCCGGACGTCGGCCAAGGGGCCGTCGGCGGTCGAGTAGCCGGCGCCGAAGGACAGGGATCCGGTGGATTTCTCGGCCACTTCCACCTCGACGATGATGCGGTCCGGCGCGCTTCCCTGGCGGGTCCGCACATCCACCTTCTCGAAGAAATCGAGATTGCGCACGCGCTGGATGGAACGCCGCAGCAGCACGGTGTTGAAGGGATCGCCTTCGGCCAGCCGGAACTCGCGGCGGATCACCGAATCGAGAGTGCGCACGTTGCCCCTGATGTCGATCCGCTCGACGTAGACCCGCGGACCCTCGTCGATCCGGTAGGTGACGTCGACGGTGAGATTGTCGCGGTCGATGTCCTGGACCGGCTCGATGCGGGCGAAGGCGTAGCCCAGCTTGCCCACCTCGTCGGTCAGCGCCTGGACGGTGGCCTCGATGGCGTCGGCGTCGTAGAGGGTGCCTTCCCGCGTGGTGACGAAGGAGCGCAGCTGCTCGGGCTCCAGATCGCGCAGCCGACTGTCGATGGCGATCTCGCCGAACCTGTACCGCGGTCCCTCCTCCAGGGTGAAGGTGATGTAGAAGCAGCGCCCGTCGGGGCTGAGCTCGGCCACCGCCGACAGCACCTTGAATTCGGCATAGCCGCGGGCCTGGTAGAAGCGCCGTAGCAGCTCCTTGTCGAAGTCCACGCGGTCCGGATCGTAGGTGTCTTCGTTGGTGAAGATGCGGTACCAGGCGCTCTCGACGGTGCGGATGGTGCCGCGCAGGGTGCTGTCGGCGAACTGCGTGTTGCCGATGAAGGTGATGCCGCAAACCTTGGTCAGCGGCCCCTCCTCGATCTCGAACACGAGATCGACGCGGTTCTGGTCGAGCTCGATGATCTTGGGCTCGACGGTGACGGCGTAGCGGCCGTTGCGACGGTAGAGCTCGAGGATCCGCTCGACCGCACTCTGCACCGCGGCCCGCGAGAAGACGGTGCGCGGCCGGAGGCGCACCTCCGCCTCCAGTTCCTCGTCGCCGATGCGCCTGTTGCCCTCGAAGGCCACGCGGTTGATGATCGGGTTCTCGACCACCCGCACGACCAGCACATCGCCCTGCCGCTCGAGGCTCACATCGTCGAACAGGCCGGTGGCGAACAGACTGCGCAGGGAGTCGTCGAGCAGAGCGGGATCGAAGGGATCGCCGCGTCGGACCCGAAGGTAGCTTTCGACCGTCTCGGTCTCCACCCGCTGGTTGCCTTCGACCCGAATGTCCCGGATCACCCCGTCCGCGGGCTGGGCCGTCGCCGGCGTGATCCACAAGAGCACCAGCAAAAGGAAAGACAACCACCCCGCGCAGCGTCCCGTCCCAGGCATCGCCCCTCCCTCATCCGACCAAGACGCGGCCCGACACCCCTAGGACGACACCAGTCGCGTGAAGAAGTCGAAGATCCTCAGGTTGACGAGATCGTTCCAGGTGGCGAACAGCATCAGGCTCAACACCATCGCCAGACCGAGGCGGAATGCGATCTCCTGGCTGCGTTCCGTCAGGGGGCGGCCGCGAACCGCCTCGATCGTGTAGAGCAGCAGATGGCCGCCGTCCAGCATGGGGATGGGGAACAGGTTGATGAGACCGAGGTTGATGGACAGGATCGCCGTGAACCAGAGCGCCGGCAGCAACCCCTGGTTGGCGATCTCGCCCGACATCTGGGCGATCCTGAGCGGCCCGCCCAGCTCCTGGGTGCCGCGGGAGCCGATCACCATCTCCCACAGGGCGTGTAACGTCCCGCCGATGATCCGGAGCGTCTCGCCGGTGGCCTCCACCGGCGCCAGCAGCGGGTTCGAGCGTCGGAACTCGATGCCACGGCGACTCACGCCGATCATGCCCACCCGCTGTTCGCCGAACCGGTCCTCGAGCACGCGGAGCTCGGGGGTGATGGTGATCTCGAGCCGCTGCCCATCGCGGGCGATCGTGAACGCGAGCGGCTCGCCGGGCCGGTCGCGTACGAGCAGCTGGAGCTCCTCGAAGCTCTCCACCGGCTCGCCATCGACGGCGAGGATGCGATCGCCGGGCCGCAGACCCGCCGCCTCGGCCGGGCTGCCGGGCACCACCTCCCCTACCACCGGCGGCGTGAACGGGCGGCCGACGAGGCTGAACAGCAGCGCCAGCACGATGATGGCGAACAGGAAATTGGCCATCGGGCCGGCGACCACGATGGCCATCCGCTGCCAGACGGTCTTCGAGGGAAAGGCGTCCGGATCGAGGGCGGTGACGGCATCGGGACGCGAGCTCGTGGCATCCTCGTCCCCCTTCATCCGCACGTAGCCGCCGAGCGGGACGATGCTGAACTTCCAGCGGGTGCCGGTGCTGTCGTCCCAGCCGAACAGTTCGGGACCGAAACCGATCGAGAACACCTCGACCCGCACACGGTTGCGCCGCGCCACCCAGTAGTGGCCGAACTCGTGCACGAACACCACGACCGAGAGGATCAGGATGAAGGGGACGATGTAGCTGGTGATCAGGCCGAGGATGCTCATGCGCCGGTTCCGTAGAGCTTGCGGGGGTTGCGGGCCTCACACGCCCGGGCGGTTCGCAGACGCGCCTCGCGATCGACCGCCAGGATCTCCTCCATACTGTCCGCGGGCATCTCCACCAGCGGAGTGCCCAGCATATCGGCGACGATCCGCGCGATGTCCAGAAAGCCGATGCGGTTTTCGAGGAACGCCTGCACCGCCACCTCGTTGGCGGCGTTGAGCACCGCCGGTGCGGCGCCGCCCGCCCGCAGCGCCTCGCGGGCGGTGGCGAGGGCCGGAAAGCGGTCGGGGTCCGGGGGCAGGAACTCGAGCCGGCCGAGGGCCAGCAGATCGAGCCGCCCCACCCCGCAGCGCATGCGCTCCGGCCAGGCCAGGGTGGAGGCGATCGGCACCCGCATGTCGGCGGGACCGAGCTGGGCGAGCATCGAGCCATCGCGGTAGAGCACGAGCCCGTGCACCGCCGACTGGGGATGGACCATCACCTCGATCGCCGGTTCCGGGAGACCGAACAGATGGTGGGCCTCGATCACCTCGAAGCCCTTGTTCATCATGGTGGCGCTGTCGACGCTGATCTTGGCGCCCATGCGCCAGTTGGGATGAGCCGTCGCCCGTGCCGGGGTGACGGCGGCCATCTCCTCGATGCTGGCGTGCAGGAAGGGGCCGCCGGAGGCGGTCAGGACGATCTTCTCGACATCGGCGGGATCGCCGCCGAGCAGCGCCTGGAAGACGGCGTTGTGCTCCGAATCGACCGGCAGCAGGGTGGCGCCGTGACGGCGGACCTCGGCCATGAACAGGGGGCCCGCGGAGACCAGGCACTCCTTGTTGGCCAGCCCCACGATGGCGCCGCGGCGCACCGCGGCCAGGGTCGGCGCGAGACCGGCGGCACCGACGATGGCGGCCATCACGAACTCGGCCGGGCGTTCGGCCGCCTCCACGAGGGCCTCCTTTCCGGCCCCGGTCTCGATGCCGCTGCCGGCGAGCGCCTCCCGGAGCTCGCGGTAGCGGGAGGGATCGGCGATGACCGCGAGGCGCGCCCGGTGCCGGCGGGCGAGCCGGGCGAGTTCGGCCGTGTTGGTGCGGGCGGTCAGGGCCTCGATCTCGAAACGCCCGGGATGCTCGGCGATCACCGCCAGGGTGGAACGACCGATGGAGCCGGTGGCCCCGAGCACGGTGACTCGGCGTGGCCGGCGCCCGCGCGCCCCGCTCACGTGCCGCCTCCGGAAAGGCGTGCGAGGGCGACCAGCGCGGCGAAGCAGGGGGCGGCGAAGAGCACCCCGTCGAAGCGGTCGAGCACGCCCCCGTGGCCGGGCAGCAGGGTCCCGCTGTCCTTCACGCCGGAACGCCGCTTGAGCCAGGACTCCACGAGATCCCCACCTTGCGCCACCACCGCCAGCAGCATGGCCACCGGCACCGCCACCAGCGCTCCGGTCACCCCGTCGCCGTGCAGCCACACCGCGATCCCGCCGACGGCTCCCGCCAGCACCACGCCACCCGCCAGCCCGGACCATGTCTTGCCGGGGCTGATATGGGGCGCGAGCCGCGGTCCGCCCAGCGTGCGGCCGACGAAATAGGCGCCGGTATCGGTGGCCACGATGACGAGGAACAGCCACAGCACCAGGAGCGCGCCTTCCGGATGCTCGCGGCGCAGCCACAAAAGCGACGCCAGGGGGACCAGCAGATAGAGGGTGCCGGCCAGCCAGGCGAGCGGCCGGCGGCCGGCGGCGCCCCCGAGGGCCGCCACCGCCACGGCCAGGGCGAGAACGGCCGTTCCTCCCGTGCGCCAGCCGAAGATGTGCAGCGCCGGCAGACCCAGCAGGGCGGCAGCGAGGATGCCGGAGCTGAGCAGCAGCCGCAGACGGCGGTCGGTCTCGAGAAGGCGGGCGAGCTCGCGCGCCATGGCCGCCGCCATGGCGATCAGAAAGATGGTGTAGACCGGCCCCCCGGCGAGGATCGCCGCCACCACCAGGACCGCCAGCACCGAACCCGTGAGCAGACGTCGGCGCAGGGCACGGTCGAAGGTGTCAGCCAGCGGACGCCCCATAGCGCCGTTCACGCCGTCCGAACTCGGCGATGGCCTCGAACAGGTGGCATTCCTCGAATTCCGGCCAGGTCACGGGCACGAACACGAGCTCGGTGTAGGCGAGCTGCCAGAGGAGGAAATTGCTGATGCGCTGTTCGCCGCTGGTGCGAATGAGCAGATCGGGATCCGGAATGTCGGCGGTGAACAGGGCGGCGGCGACGTCGCGCTCCTCGATCGTTTCGGGGCACAGCTCGCCGCGGGCGGCCCTGGCCGCCAGCCGGCGCACGGCGAGGAGGATCTCCCGGCGGCCGCCGTAGTTGAGGGCGACCACCAGATCCATGCGGCGGTTGCCGGCGGTGCGCCGCTCGGCATGCGCGATGAGCTCGACGATGTCCTCGGCGAGGCCGGTCCGCTCGCCGATGACCCGCACCCGGATGCCGTTGCGGTCGAGACTGTCGATCTCCCGCCGGAGATAGTAGCGCAGCAGGTTCATGAGTTCCCCCACCTCCTGGCGGGGGCGGCGCCAGTTCTCCGAGGAGAAGGCGTAGAGGGTGAGATAGCGGACACCGAGCCGGGCGCAGGCCTCGACCGTCCGCCGTACCGTCTCGGCACCGCGACGGTGGCCGTAGATGGCCGGCTTGCCGTGGGCCCGCGCCCAGCGGCGGTTGCCGTCCATGATGATGGCGATGTGGACCGGCAGCCCGGACTCGAAGCCGGCGGCGGGAGCTGGGCGCACGTTCAATACGATGCGCTCCTCATACCGTCATGATGTCCTTTTCCTTCTGCTCGAGCAGGCCGTTGATGGCGGCGATGTGCCGGTCCGTGAGCTTCTGGATCTCGTCGGCGAGATGGCGATGCTCGTCCTGGGAGATCCGCCCCTCGCGCTCGAGACGCTTGAGCTGGTCCATGCCGTCGCGGCGCACGTTGCGCACCGCGATCCGCGCCTGCTCGGCATAGCGGTGCGCCACCTTCACGAGCTCGGTGCGCCGCTCCTCGCTGAGCTCGGGCAGCGGGATGCGGATGAGATTGCCCTCAGTCTGCGGGTTGAGACCGAGATCGGCGCTGCGGATCGCCTTCTCCACCGCCTTGACGAGCCCCTTGTCCCAGACCTGGACGGTGAGCATCCGCGGATCCGGCACCCCCACCGTCCCCACCTGGGAAAGCGGCATCTCGGTCCCGTAGGCCTCGACGGTGATGGGATCGAGGAGTCGCGCCGAGGCGCGTCCGGCACGCAGCCCGGCGAACTCGCGCCGCAGCACTTCGACCGCACCGTCCATCCGCTTGTTGATGTCCTTGAGGTCGATTTCGCCCTGGCTCATGCCTCCGCCTCCTCGATGACCGTGTGCGGCGCCTCGCCCCGCAGCACCCTCGGAAAGCTGCCGGGTTCCCGGACCGAGAAGACGATGATCGGGATCCGGCTCTCCCGCGCGAGGGCGATGGCCGAAGCGTCCATCACCCGGAGATCCTTGGACAACACCTCGAGATAGGTCAACCGGTCGTAGCGCACGGCCTGCGGATCGCGCATCGGATCGCTCGAATAGACCCCGTCCACCTGGGTGCCCTTGAACAGCCCGTCGCAGTTCATCTCCGCCGCCCGCAGCGCCGCCGCCGTGTCGGTGGTGAAGAAGGGGTTGCCGGTGCCGGCGGCGAAGATCACCACCCGGCCCTTCTCGAGATGACGCAGGGCGCGGCGGCGGATGTAGGGCTCGCAGACCGCCGACATGGGAATGGCCGACATCACCCGGGTGTGGGTGCCGGTCTTCTCGATCACGCTCTGGATGGCGAGCGCGTTGATGACCGTGCCCAGCATGCCCATGTAGTCGGCGCTGGTGCGCTCGACCCCGGCGGCGGCGAGGGTGCTGCCGCGCACGATGTTGCCGCCGCCGATGACGATGCACAGCTCGATGCCCATCTCGCGGGCCGCCCGCACATCCTCGGCGAGATGGCGCAGCACCTCGCTGTCGTGACCGAAATCGCGGTCACCCATCAGCGCCTCGCCCGACATCTTGAGAAGAACGCGACGGTACCTCGGAGGCGCTGCCGGGCGATCCTGCATGCCGTTCCGTTCTCCGCTGTGTCGGGCGCGGCCCCGCGCCGCGCCCTGCCCGCCGGCGGTGGCCCGCCTCAGCCGCCCCCGAGCTGGGCCACCTCGGCGGCGAAGTCCTCCTCGCGCTTCTCCACCCCCTCGCCGAGGACCATGCGCACGAAGGCCACCACCTCGACCGGCTCGCCGGTCTCCCCGGCGAACTCCTCGAGCACCTTCTGCACCCGCTTGTCGGGGTCCATGACGAAGGGCTGCTCGAGCAGCACCACCTCCTGATAGAACTTGCGCAGACGGCCCTCGACCATCTTCTCGATGATGTTCTCGGGCTTGCCGGAGGCGCGGGCCTGCTCCGCCAGGATCGCCCGCTCGCGTTCCACCACCGCCGGATCGAGCCCGGCCACCGCCACCGCCTGCGGGCCGCTCGCCGCGACGTGCATGGCGAGCTGCTTGCCGAGCTCGGCGAGCCTCGCCGGATCGGCCTTGGAGCGCAGGCCCACGAGCACCCCGATCTTGCCGAGTCCGGGCGCCACCTGGGCGTGGACGTAGCCCGCCACCAGCCCCTCGTCGACCTCGAGATGGGCGGTCCGGCGCAGGTTGAGGTTCTCGCCGATCACCGCCACCGCCTGGGTGATCTCCTCGGCCACGGTGCGGCCGCTGTCCGGCAGGGTGAGGGACTTCAGGGCCTCCACATCGCCCCGGGCCGCCGGCGCCACCTCGAGGATGCGCCGCACCAGGTCCTGGAACACCTCGTTGCGGGCGACGAAATCGGTCTCCGAATTGACCTCCACCATCACCCCGACGCGGCCCTCGGCCTTGAGGCCGATGAGACCTTCCGAGGTGGCCCGGCCGGCCTTCTTGGCGGCCGCCGCGAGGCCCTTCTTGCGCAGCCAGTCGGAGGCCGCCTCGAGGTCGCCGCCGCTTTCGGCGAGGGCGCGCTTGCAATCCATCATGCCGGCTCCGGTCCGCTCCCGGAGCTGCTTCACCAATGCTGCACTGATCTGGGTCATGGTTTCCGTATCTCTCTCGCGATGGGGGCGGCTTCAGGACGCCTGCTGCGGCTCCGTCTCGCCCTCGCCCTCGGCGGCCGCGGCCGCCTTCCCGGTGTCCTCGTCCGCCTGCGCTTCGGCCCCGGCTTCGCCGCCGCGCTCTGCGGCCGCGGCGTCGGCGGTCTCTTCCACGGCTTCGGAGGCCGCCGCCACGCTCTCCGCAGGCGCCTCCGCCGTCTCTTCGGCCGCCACCTCGGGCAGTTCCTCGACCACCTCCTCCATCTCGCCGACATCGACGCCGGTGGCCGCCATCTCCGCCTGGATGCCGTCGAGCACCGCCTGCACCATCAGATCGCAGTAGAGGTTGATGGCGCGGCTGGCGTCGTCGTTGCCGGGCACCGGATAGCGGATGCCGCGCGGATCGCTGTTGGTATCGCAGATCGCCACCACCGGCAGACCGAGCTTCCTCGCCTCGGCGACGGCGATGGCCTCCTTGTTGGTGTCGATCACGAACAGGATGTCCGGCAGCCCGGCCATGTCCTTGATGCCGCCCAGCGCCCGTTCGAGCTTGTTGCGCTCCCGCTCGAGATGGAGCAGCTCCTTCTTGGTCAGGCCGGCGGTGGCCTGGGCGTCGGAGAGCTTGGCCTCGAGATCGCGCAGCCGGCGGATGGACTTCGAGATGGTCCGCCAGTTGGTCAGCGTGCCGCCCAGCCAGCGGTGGTTGACGTAGTACTGGCCGCAGCGCCGGGCGCTGCGGGCGATGGGCTCCTGGGCCTGGCGCTTGGTGCCCACGAACAGGACGCGGCCGCCGCCGGCCACCACTTCGCGCACCGCGTGCAGGGCGCGGTAGAGCATCGGCACCGTCTGGGTGAGGTCGATGATGTGGACGCCGTTGCGCACGCCGTAGATGTACGGCGCCATGGCCGGGTTCCAGCGTCGCGTCTGATGCCCGAAATGGACGCCGGCTTCGAGGAGCTGGCGCAGCGTGAAGGTGGGGAACGCCATCGGTCTTTTCCTTTTCCGGTTGTTCCGCCGCAGGCGAGGTCCGATCGCGGCGATCGGACACCGGAGTGGGTCGGCACGATGGTGCCGGAGCCTGCGTGAGGTGTCGCCGCCTACTTAATGGTCGCTGCCTGCGATGACAAGCCCGCGCACCGGCCGGCCGCACGGCGGATCAGGCGCGCAGCCGTCGCTCGAGCTCGGCCAGCAGGGCCTCCCGGTCGGCCGCGAGCCCGCCCTCGAGCCACCACGCCTCGAGCGCCCGCAGGAGACGCCCCATCGCCGGTCCGGGCGCCACGCCGCGGTCCAGGAGGTCCCGCCCCCTCAGGGGAAAGGCGGGCGGAGTCCATCGGGCGGCGAGCGCGAGCAGGGCCTCGAGCCGCGCGCGGTCCATCGCCCCCTCGGCCGCCGCCAGCCGCAGGAGATCGGCATAGGTGCGGGCACCGAGCCTGTAGATCCCCGCCTTGTGCCGGCCCTCGGGTGCCCCGGGATCGGGCAGCGGGGCGGTGGTCAGCCGCAGGAGCCGCTCCGTCTCGCGCCGGGAAAGCCGCAGCCGGTGGGCGATCGTGAGCACCTTGGACGCATCCGCCTCGGGCCCCCTGAGGAGTGCCGCGAGACGGAGCAGGGGGTCGGCCTCCGGTGCCAGCTCGAGCAGCCGCGCGAGACGATCGCGATGGACCGGAACCGGCAGGATGCGGGCCAGCCCTCCCGTCTCAGCCATGAGGTCGAGGGCCGCGAGCACACCGGGTGCCGCCAGCAGTCGCAGGAGCTCCTCGCGAATGCGCTCGCCCGACAGTCGGTCCAGGCCTTCGGCTTCGGCCGCACAGGCGGCGAGCGCTTCGGCATCCGCCGGCGGCCGGCCGAAGCGGGCGAAGAAGCGGAAGAAGCGCAGGATGCGGAGATAGTCCTCGCGGATGCGCCGGCGGGGATCGCCGACGAAGCGGATGCGCCCCGCGGCGAGGTCCTCGCGACCGCCGAAATAGTCGAAGAGCCGCCCCTCGGCGTCGCAGCTCATGGCGTTGATGGTGAAATCGCGGCGTGCCGCGTCGGCCTCGAAGTCCTCGGTGAATTCCACCGCCGCATGGCGCCCGAAACATTCCACGTCGCGCCGCAGGGTGGTGATCTCGTAGTGGCGATCGCCCGGAATCGCGGTCACCGTGCCATGGGCGAGCCCGGTGGGCACCACCTTGATGCCGGCGGCCTCGAGGCGGGCCATGACCTCCTCGGGGCGGGCGGCGGTGGCGATGTCGAGATCGACGATGTCGATCCGCGGATCGAGCAGCGTGTCGCGCACGCAGCCGCCGACGAAGCGCGATTCCTTGCCGGTCGCGGCCAGTGCCTCCAGCACCCGTCGCGTTTCCGGCGCCGTCAGCCAGCGCGCGCCCGCCAGCGGCCGATCCCCGCCGTCGCCGCCCATCGGTCAGGACCGCCGCCCGGCGGCGTCGCCGGTCAGCAGGCGCGAAAGGCCCACGAGGATGCCCGCGGTGGCACCCCAGATGCGACGGTCGTCGTAGGGCAGCACCCAGGTGAGGCGACGCCTGCCGCGGCCCTCGTAGGTCTCGCGCCGGTGGTTGGCGGGGTCGAGGACGAAGGGTAGCGGCACCTCGAACACCTCCTCCACCTCGCGGGGATCGAGGCGCAGCGTCGGTGCCGGCTCGATCCAGCCCACATAGGGATGGATGCGGAACCCCGTGGCGGTATCGTAGATCGGAAGCCGCCCCAGGAGGCGCACGCGATCGCGGGCGATCCCCACCTCCTCCTCGGCCTCCCTCAGAGCGGCGCAGGCGGGATCGGAATCGCAGCCCTCGATGCGCCCGCCGGGGAAGCTGATCTGCCCGGCATGATCGCGCAGCCGCGGGCTGCGGCGGGTGAGCAGCACGGTGGTCCGGTCCTCGCGGCCGATCAGCGGCACCAGCACGGCGGCGGGCACCGGCTCCCCGCCGGCGGGGTCCTTCCCGCCGTCCCCGCCCGGCGGCGCGTTCCCGGCCGCAACCAGTCGAGCGGCGATGGCCTCGGGATCGAAACGGCCGTCGGTCGGGATCATGCCTCCCCTTCCTCGGGCCGTACGCCGTCGGTCTCGAGGGGGAAGAAGCGGCCGGCACTCCATACACCGAGCGCCCCGTCCGCCTCGCCGGGCACCGCCAGCTCCGCGAGCTCGTAGTAGACCGGGCGCGCGATCCGCGCCTCGAGCCCCCGCTCGAGCCCGAGATAGGGCACGCAGGCACCGTGCGCATCGGGGCGCAGACGGAGCCCGGCCTCCTCGCCCAGGGTCACCCAGCGATCGAGATTGGTACGGAAGCGCAGGCGCTGCCGCCGTCCCTCGCCTTCGCGATCGAGCTCGACCGCGAGGAAAGGGGCGTCCTCCACCTCCACCGGGATCTGTTCGAAGGGGGTGAGCAGCCAGTAGCGGCCGTCGGGTGCACGGCGGAGGGCGGTGGCGAAGAGGCGCACGAGCTCGAGGCGCCCGATGGGCGCGCCCTCGTGGTACCAGGTGCCGTGGCGGTCGATGCGCATGCCGATATCGGAACAGCGGGCGCCCGCCCCGGCCGCGAGCGCGGCCAGCTCGGCCTCCGGATCCCATCTGCGCTCGGCCAATTCGCGGCTCCCCGCTCGCCTTTATTTCCTCTGCGATCGCTCCAGTTTTGGGTTATGTATGGCCGAAGAGAGCCGCGATCCAGTGGTGGTGGAACCAGTTGCGGGAGCAGTCGGGTTTGGACGATACGAACAGCGACGTTCTGGGCGAGGTCGAGCGGGCGATCGAGGATCTGGCCCGCCTGCGCAGTGAAATCGGACGCATCATCTACGGCCAGGAACGGGTGGTGGAGGAGACCCTCACCGCCATCCTGGCCGGCGGCCACGTGCTCCTCGTGGGCGTGCCGGGCCTCGCCAAGACCCGGCTCGCCGAGACCCTCGGCATCGTGCTCGGCCTCATCCAGAAGCGGGTGCAGTTCACCCCCGATCTGATGCCCGCCGACATCCTGGGCTCGGAGGTCCTCGAGGAGAGCGCGAGCGGCGCGCGCCATTTCCGTTTCCTCCCCGGCCCGGTCTTCGCCCAGCTGCTTATGGCCGACGAGATCAACCGCGCGAGCCCCCGTACCCAGGCGGCGCTGCTGCAGGCGATGCAGGAGAAGCGGGTGACGGTGGCCGGCCAGGACCATCCGCTGCCCGAGCCCTTCCACGTGCTGGCCACCCAGAACCCGATCGAGCAGGAGGGCACCTATCCCCTGCCCGAGGCGCAGCTCGACCGGTTCCTGATGCAGGTGGACGTCGGCTATCCCTCGCGGGAGGCGGAGCGCCGGATGATGGTGGTGACCACCGGCGTCGACCAGCCCGAGCCGTCACGGGTGCTCGACGCCCGCCGCCTGCAGGAACTGCAGCGGCTCGTGCGGCGGGTGCCGGTGGGCGATCGGGTGGTGGAGGCCATCCTCGAGCTGGTGCGCGCCGGTCGCCCGGAGAACCGGGCGCTCGATGGAATCGAGGAGCAGGTGGCCTGGGGTCCGGGGCCGCGGGCCAGCCAGGCGCTCCTGCTCACGGCGCGGGTGCGGGCGCTGCTCGACGGACGCCTCGCGCCCTCGATCGAGGACGTGCTGGCGCTGGCGCCGCCGGTGCTGCGCCATCGCATGGCGGTGACCTTCGCGGCCCGCGCCGAGGGCGTCACCGTCGACGACGTCATCACCCGCCTCTGCCGGCATGTCGCCTGAGACCGCCGCCACACCGGCGCCGCTGCTGCGGCTGCGGGAGCGGGCGGAACGGCTGGGAGAGCGGCTGCCGGCGCTGCTCGTGGAGGCCGAACGGGTGGCGGCGACCGTGGCCCAGGGCGTGCACGGCCGGCGGCGCACCGGCACCGGCGAGACCTTCTGGCAGTTCCGTCTCTACCAGCCCGGCGACGACGCCCGCAGCATCGACTGGCGGCAGTCGGCGCGCGCCACCCAGCACCATTTCGTGCGCGAGCAGGAATGGGAGGCGGCCGAAAGCGTCTGGATCTGGTGCGACCGTTCCCCGTCCATGCGCTACCGCTCGCCGCCGGTGGCCGAGGCCAAGGAGGAGCGCGCGCTGCTGCTGGCGATCGCGCTCTCGGTGCTGCTGGTGCGGGCCGGGGAGCGGGTGGCGCTGCTGGGCACCGGCGAGCCGCCCCGCGGCGGCCGTTTCGGTCTCGACGCCCTGTGCCGGGGGCTGGCCGCCAGCGCCACCTCCGACACCCTGCCGCCCGTGGTCCGGCTGCCGCGCCACGCCCGCCTCGTGCTGATCTCGGATTTCCTCGCCCCGGTGGAGCGCTGGCAGGAGTTGCTCGCCCGCTACACCGGCCTCGGCCTGCGGGCGGCGGTGCTGCAGATCACCGACCCGGCGGAGGAGGAGCTTCCCTTCGAGGGGCGGGTGCTGTTCGAGGGGCCGGAGGAGGAGGGACGTCACCTGATCGGCAACGTGCGCGAGGTGCGCGCCCGCTACCGCCGTCTGTTCGCGGCCCATCGGGAACGGTTGCGCCGGCTGTGCCTGTCGCGGGGCTGGAACTTCGCCGTCCATCGCACCGATCGGGCCGCGGCATCCGGCCTGCTGACTCTCTACCAGATGCTGGCCCCGAGCGCCGTCGACTGAGCGATGCTGTCCCTCGGTCCCCTCGCCTTCGCCCAGCCCTGGCTGCTCCTCGCCCTCGCCGCCCTGCCCGCCATCTGGTGGCTGCTGCGGGCGACGCCGCCGGCGCCGCGCCGGGTGGTGTTCCCGCCGTTCCTCATCCTGGCCCGGCTGCTGAGCAGCGAGCGGACGCCGGCTCGCACCCCGTGGTGGCTTTTGCTCCTGCGCCTCGTCATCGCGGCCCTCCTGATCCTGGCGATGGCCGGCCCGGTCCTCGATCCACGGCCGCGCCTCGCCGGCGACGGGCCGCTGCTGATCGTGCTCGACGACGGCTGGGCCGCCGCCCCGCGCTGGAAGGGGCGGATCGACACGCTGCGCGACCTGCTGGCGCGCGCCCAGCGCGAGAACCGTCCCGTCCATCTGCTGCGCACCGCCCCCCGGCGCGGCGGAACCGAGCTCCTGGCCGACGATCCCGGGCGCCTCGCCCGGCGGGTGGCCGATTTCGCGCCGCGGCCCTGGCCCGTGCGCCACGATCTCGCGCTCGAGACGCTGTCCCGGCTCGAGGGTTCCGCCTTCACCGTCTTCTGGCTGGCGGACGGCATCTACGCCGATCCCGAGGGGCGGGAGACGGCGGCCGATTTCGCCCGCGAGCTGCGACGGCTCGGCCCCCTCACCGTGTTCGCCGATCCGAGCGCCGACCGGGCCCGGCTGCTGCGCGAGCCGGTCGCCGAAGGTGACACGCTGCGCCTCGAGCTCCTGCGGCCGCTGGCCGGACCGCCGGAAGCGGTGCCGGTGACGGCCCGCGGTCCTGCCGGCGAGATCCTCGCCCGCACCGAGCTCCGCTTCGCCGCGGGCGAGCGGACCGGCCGCGGTGGCATCACCCTGCCCCTCGAAATCCGCAACCGCATCGCCCGCCTCGAGACCCCCACTGCCGGCGCCGGCACGGTGGTGCTGTTCGACGAGCGCTGGCGACGCCGGATCGTCGGCCTCACCGGCGCCGAGCGCGATCCCGAGGCCCAGCCCCTGCTCTCGGAGCTCTACTTCGTGAGCCGCGCCCTCGCACCCTACGCCGAGCTGCGCCAGGGGCGGATCGCCGACCTGGTCGCGGCGCCGCTGTCGATGATCGTGCTCGCCGATGTCGGCCGCCTCGCCGACGACGAGCGGGAGCTCCTCGAGAACTGGATCCGCCGCGGCGGGGTGCTCCTGCGCTTCGCCGGCCCGCGGCTCGCCGCCGGTGGCGACGATCTCCTGCCCATCCGCCTGCGGCAGGGCGATCGCATCCTGGGCGGGGCCATGTCCTGGTCGAAACCGCTGCCCTTCGCGCCCTTCCCGAACGAGGGTCCCTTCGCCGGGCTGGAGACCACCTCCGAGGCGCTCGTCTACCGCCAGGTGCTGGCCGAGCCGGGACCCGAACTCGCCGCCGCCACCCTGGCGACCCTCGAGGACGGCACGCCGATCATCACCGGCCGGCGCATGGGTGAGGGATGGCTGCTGCTCGTCCACACCACCGCCAACACGAGCTGGACGAGTCTTCCCCTTTCGCGGCTGTTCATCGACATCATGCGGCGCACCATGGCCCTGGCGCCGGGCGTGGGCGGTCGACCGGAGGGCATGCTGCGCGCCACCCGGGTGCTCGACGGCTTCGGTCGCCTCGGAGCGCCGCCGGCCGATCTCCTGCCGCTGCCGGCGGGCGAGCTCGCCGCCGCCCTGCCCGGCCCCGACACACCGCCCGGTCTGTGGGCGCCGGTGGCCGCCGAGGCGGAGGCACCGGGCGTCGCCCTCAACCTCCAGAAGGGGGTCCGGGACAGCCGCGCCCTCGATCTCGAGGCGCTGGTTCCCGAAGTACGGCCCTACGAGCGCGGCCGCGAGACGCCCCTCGCCCCCTGGCTGCTCGCCGCCGCGCTGCTGCTGGCCCTCGCCGATCTCCTGATCGCCCTCGCGCTGCGCGGCCTTCTGCGGCCGGTGGCGGCGGCCTTCCTCCTGGTCGCGCTCGCCGCCGCCCCGGCGGGCGCCGCCGAGGACGACGCGGCCCTCGCCCAGCGCCTCGCCCAGACCCGCCTCGCCTACGTGCGCACAGGCCTCCCCGAGGTGGACCGCCTGAGCGCCGCCGGCCTCGAGGGGCTGGGCTTCGTGCTCGCCCGCCGCACCTCGGTGGAGCCGGCCGATCCGGTCGGGGTCGATCCCGCCGCCGACGAGCTCGCCCTCTATCCCCTGCTCTACTGGCCGGTCCCGCCCGAGCATCCCGATCTCGCGCCCGGCACCCTCGCCCGGGTGGACGGCTATCTCAAGAACGGCGGCATGATCCTGTTCGACACCGGCGATGCCGGCCGCCTGCTGCCGGGCCAGAGCGGCGGGCCGGGCGAACAGCGGTTGGCCCAGCTCCTCGAGGGGCTCGATCTGCCGCCGCTCGTGCCGGTGCCCGAGAACCACGCTCTCACCCGCTCCTTCTATCTGCTGCGGGAGTTCCCGGGGCGCTTCACCGGCCAGCCGGTCTGGATCGACGAGGTGCCCGCCGGCATCAATGACGGGGTGTCGAGCGTGGTCATCGGCGCCAACGACTGGGCGGCGGCCTGGGCCATCGACGATCTCGGGGCGCCGCTGCTGCCGGTGGTGCCGGGGGGCGAACGGCAGCGGGAGATGGCGCGGCGCTTCGGCGTCAACCTCGTGATGTACGCGCTGACCGGCAACTACAAGACCGACCAGGTGCACATCCCGGCCCTGCTCGAGAGGCTCAGCCAATGAACGGCAGCAGCATCGTCTGGGCACCCTGGCTGCCCCTCTGGCTGCTCCTGCCGCTCGCGGTCCTGGCCGCGGCGCTGGTCGCCTTCGGCCTCTGGCGGCGGGCCCGCGGCATCGGCTTCCGCGCCCTCTTCCTCGGGCTGCTGCTGCTCGCCCTGGCCGGCCCCTCCCTCTACCGCGAGGAGCGCGATCCCCTGGGCAACATCGCGCTGCTGGTGGCCGACCGTTCGCCGAGCCAGCGGCTCGACCGGCGCGGGGAGCAGACCGAGGAGGCCCTGGAGGCGCTGCGTGCCCGCCTTTCCCGGCTGCCCGGGCTGGAGCTCCGCGAGGTCACCGTGCGCGGTGACGGGCGCGAGGGCACGCCCCTCTTCTCCCGCCTGCGCGAGGCCCTCGGAGAGGTCGACCGCAGCCGCCTCGCCGGGGTGATCGCCATCACCGACGGGCAGGTGCACGATCTGCCGGAGGAGGTCTCCGGCTGGCCCGAGGAGGTGCCGCTCCAGGTGCTGCTCACCGGCCGCCCGGACGAGAGCGACCGGGCCCTGTTGATCGAGGCGGCGCCGAGCTTCGCCGTCGTCGGCGAGCCGCAGGAACTGGTCCTGCGGGTAATCGAGCAGCCACCCCTCCCCGAGCGGCGGCCGCTCCGCCTCCTCCTCCGCCGCGACGGCGAGGTCATCGCCGATACCCGCGTCATCGCCGACGATCCGGTCCGGATTCCCTTCACGCTGGAGAAGGCGGGCCGCACGGTGCTCGAAGCCGAGGTGGAGACGAGACCGGGCGAGCTCACCACCCTCAACAACCGGCAGGTGCTCTTCGTGAGCGGCGTGCGCGACCGGCTGCGGGTGCTCCTGGTCTCGGGCCTGCCCTATCCCGGGCTCCGGGTGTGGCGCAACCTGCTCAAGGCCGATCCCTCGGTGGACCTCGTGCATTTCACCATCCTGCGGCCGCCGGAGAAGCAGGACGGCACGCCGATCCGCGAGCTGGCGCTGATCGCCTTCCCCACCCGAGAGCTGTTCGAGCTCAAGCTCGGCGAGTTCGACCTCGTCATCTTCGACCGCTACGCTCGCCGCGGGCTCCTGCCCCTCGTCTATCTCGACAACATCGCCCGCTACGTGGAGGAGGGCGGCGCCCTGCTCGAAGCGGCGGGACCGGAATTCGGCTCGCTCCTCAGCCTCTACCGCACGCCCCTCGCCCGCGTCCTGCCCGGCCGTCCCACGGGCCAGGTCCTGGAGCAGGGTTTCCGCCCGCGGCTCACCGAGCTCGGCCGTCGCCATCCCGTCACCCGCGGCCTCGCCGGCGCCGCTCCCGACGATCCCCGTTGGGGCCGCTGGTTCCGCCAGATTGAGGTGGAGGCGCAGGCGGGGGAGGTGGTGATGACCGGCGTCGACGGCCGGCCGCTCCTCATCCTCCAGCGGGTCGGCGAGGGCCGCGTGGCCCAGCTCCTCTCCGACCAGGCCTGGCTGTGGGCGCGCGGCTTCGAGGGCGGCGGTCCGCAGAGCCTGCTGCTGCGCCGCCTCGTCCACTGGCTGATGCGCGAACCCGAGCTCGAGGAGGAGGCGCTGGTCGCCCGCCCGGTCGAGGGCGGCATCGAGATCGAGCGCCGCTCGCTGGCCGAGGCGCCGGCGGAGGTGGTGATCGAGAGCCCCTCGGGCGTGCGCCGCACCGTCACCCTGGAGCCCGACGAGGACGGCATCGCCCGCCTGCGCGTCGCCGCCGAGGAGGAGGGCCTCTACCGCATCGGCGACGGCGAACGGATGGCCTTCGCCGCACCGCGGCCGATCGCCGCCCGGGAGCTCGAGAACATGCTCTCGACGCCGGAGATCCTGGCGCCCCTCGCCGAGGCCACCGGCGGCACGGTCACCCGTCTATCCGCCGCCGGCACGCCGGATGTCCGCCTCGTCGGCAGCGGCCGGCGCGCCTTCGGCCGCGGCTGGATCGGGCTCCGCGACCGCGAGCGCTACGTGGTGCGGGCGACGAGCCGCACGCCCCTGCTGCCGGCGCCGCTGGCCCTCCTTCTCCTCCTGGCCACCGCCGCCCTCGCCTGGTGGCGCGAGGGTCGCGTCTGAGCCGCCCGCCGCTCAGAGATCGGCGTAGGCCACGACCTCGCCCCTGGCGCCGGGGTGCGTGACCGCCCCCTTCTCCGCCGGGCCCACGTTCTGGGCGTAGCGCCAGAGCGCGCCCGAGCCGTACATGGTGGCGCGCGGCGTCCATTCGCGGCGCCGCGCCTCGAGCTCGGCCTCGGAGAGCTCGACGTCGAGGGTTCCCGCCTCGGCGTCGATGGCGATCACGTCGCCGTCGCGCAGCAGGCCGATGGGACCGCCCACCGCCGCCTCGGGACCGACATGGCCGATGCAGAAGCCGCGGGTGGCGCCCGAGAAGCGACCGTCGGTGATGAGCGCCACCTTGTCCCCCATGCCCTGACCGTAGATGGCGCTCGTGACCCCCAGCATCTCGCGCATGCCGGGGCCGCCCTTGGGTCCCTCGTAGCGGATGACGATCACCTCGCCCGCCTCGTAGCGACGCGCCTGCACCGCCGCCATGGCGTCCTCCTCGCAGTCGAACACCCGTGCCGGCCCGCGGAACTTGAGGGAAGGCAGGCCCGCCACCTTGACGATCGCTCCCTCGGGCGCGAGGGAGCCGCGCAGGCCCACCACCCCGCCCCAGCTGGTGATGGGATCGGAGACCGGCCGCACCACCTCCTGATCGGGGTTCCAGGCGACATCGGCCAGGTTCTCGGCGATCGTCCGACCCGTCACGGTGAGGCAGTCGCCGTGCAGATAGCCCCCGTCCAGGAGCGCCTTCATCAGCAGCGGCACCCCCCCGGCGTCGGCCAGGTCCTTCATGACGAAGCGTCCGGCCGGCTTGAGGTCGGCGATGTAGGGCGTCTCGCGGAAGATGCGCGCCACGTCGTGGAGATCGAAGTCGATCCCCGCCTCGTGGGCGATGGCCGGCAGATGCAGGGCGGCGTTGGTGGAGCCGCCGGAGGCCGCCACCACCCGGGCGGCGTTCTCGAGGCTCTTGCGGGTGACGATGTCGCGCGGGCGGATGCCGAGCTCCAGGAGCTTAATGACCATCTCGCCCGACCGCTCGCCCCAGCGGTCGCGGGCCTCCATGGGCGCCGGCGTGCCGGCCGAATCGGGCAACGCCAGGCCGATCGCCTCCGAGACGCAGGCCATGGTGTTGGCGGTGAACTGGCCGCCGCAGGCGCCGGCCGAGGGACAGGCCGCCTGTTCGAGCTCGTAGAGCTCCTCCTCGCTCATCTCGCCCACGGCATGCTTGCCCACCGCCTCGAACACGTCCTGCACGGTGACGTCGCGGCCGCGCCAGCGCCCCGGCAGGATCGAGCCGCCGTACATGAAGATCGCCGGGACATTGAGGCGCACCATGGCCATCATCATCCCCGGCAGCGACTTGTCGCAGCCGGCGAGCGCTACGAGGGCGTCGTAGGCGTGGCCGCGCATGGTGAGCTCGACCGAATCGGCGATCACCTCGCGCGAGACGAGCGAGCTCTTCATGCCCTGGTGGCCCATGGCGATGCCGTCGGTGACGGTGATGGTGGTGAATTCGCGCGGCGTGCCACCGGCCCGCGAGACGCCCGTCTTGACCGCCTGCGCCTGTCGGTGGAGGGCGATGTTGCAGGGAGCGGCCTCGTTCCACGCCGTGGCCACGCCTACGAACGGCCGGTCGATGTCTTCCTTGGACAGGCCCATCGCGTAATAGTATGAGCGGTGCGGCGCGCGATCCGGACCAAGGGTCGCATGACGGCTCGGCAGCCGGGACTTGTCGAAGATCGTGATCGTGGGCATGGCTCTCCCTCCCCGTCGCTCGGGCGGCGCGAAACTACCGCGCCCCCGACCGTCTGACCAGAGCGCAGGAGAGCCGGAACGGGAGCGGCGATGACGACGCCGCCGCGCCCGCGCCGGCGCAGGGGGCTCCCCACTCTCGAGCCGATCGCCGGTCTGCCGGGGCCCGTAGTGCCGCTCAGGAGCCGGCGCAAGCGGGCCCGGGCCGATTTCCGTCACGCCCGCCACCGTCTCGGCCGCCGCCTCGCACCGCTGCGCCGGGTGCTCGGCGAGGCGTTCCACGACTTCTTCTTCAGCGACAGCCTGATCCTCGCCGGCAACATCGCCTTCACCACCCTGTTCGCCGCCTTTCCGTTCCTCATCTTCCTCCTCACCCTGGCCGGGCTGTTCGGACAGACGGAGGCGGTGCGGCAGTCGATCGAGCTCGCCCTCGAGCTCATCCCGCCCGAGGTGGCGAGCGTGCTGCGGCCGGCGGTGGAGGAGGTGCTGCGGGAGGCGAGCGCCGGGGTGCTCACCGTGAGCATCCTCGTCTCCCTGTGGTTCGCCTCCTCCGGCCTCGAGAGCCTGCGCCACGCCATGAACCACGCCTATCAGGTGCCGGAGCTGCCGCATTTCCTGGTCGGACGCCTGGAGAGCATCCTGCTCACCATCTTCTCGGCCATCGTCATCCTGATCGCCACCGTGGCCCTCGTGGGCTGGCCGGTGGCCCGCGAGGTGATCGCCTGGCTGTCGGAGCGCGAACTCTTCGAACGCAACCTCTACTCGGTGGTGCGCTACGTGCTGGGCGTGGGGCTGCTCTTTGGCCTCACCGTCACCCTCTACATGGTGCTGCCCAACATCGACCTGCGGCTGCGCGACGTGGTGCCCGGTGCGCTCGTCGCGGTCACCGTCTGGACCCTGATCGCCGTCGCCTTCTCCTGGTATCTGCGCAATTTCGCCCGCTACAGCCTGATCTACGGCAGCCTCGCCGGCATTGTGCTGACGCTGCTGTTCTTCTACATCTCGGCCGCCATCTTCATATTCGGCGCCCAGCTCAACAGCGCCATCCGACGCGAGCGCATGCGCCGTCTCGGCGACCGGGCGACGGCCGGCGAGGACGCGAGCGGAAGCGGTTCCGAAGCACCCGGAGTCTGAACGGAGATCAGCGAACCATGTCGATCCAGAGCCCCCTGATGGCCGGCAAGAGAGGCCTGATCATGGGCATCGCCAACGAGCGCTCGCTCGCCTGGGGAATCGCGCGCGCGGTGGCCGAACAGGGGGCCGAGCTCGCCGTCACCTGGCAGGGAGAAACCCTGAAGAAGCGGGTGCGGCCGCTGGCCGAACGGCTGGGTGCCGCCATCACCGCCGATGCCGACGTCACCGATCCGGCCAGCCTGGATGCGCTGTTCGACGAGATCGCCGGCCGCTGGGGCCGACTGGACTTCCTGGTGCACGCCATCGCCTGGTCGGACAAGGAACAGCTCAAGGGGCGCTACGTCGACACGACGCGCGAGAACTTCCAGCGCAGCATGCTGATCTCCTGCTATTCCTTCACCGAACTCGCCCGCCGCGCGCTGCCGCTCATGGAGGAGCAGGGCGGAAGTCTCCTGACCCTCACCTACATCGGTGCCGAACGCGTGGTGCCTCACTACAATGTGATGGGCGTCGCCAAGGCGGCCCTCGAGGCCTCGGTGCGCTACCTCGCCGCCGATCTCGGCCCCGCCGGCATCCGCGTCAACGCCATCTCGGCCGGACCCGTGCGCACGCTGGCCGCGAGCGGCATCGGCGACTTCCGCTACATCCTCAAATGGAACCAGCTCAATTCGCCCCTCAAGCGCAACACCACCATCGAGGACGTGGGCGGTGCCGCCCTGTTCCTGCTCTCCGATCTCGGTGCCGGCACCACCGGCGAGATCCTGCACGTCGATTCGGGCTATCACGTGGTGGGCATGAAGGCGGTGGACGCTCCCGACATCGCCACGGTGCAGAACGACGGCTGAGGCGATGGCCGGCTCGAGCTTCGGCGAGATCTTCCGTTTCACCACCTGGGGCGAGAGCCACGGGCCGGCGATCGGGGTGGTGGTCGACGGCGTACCGCCCCGCCTGCCGCTCCACGAGGACGACATCCAGCACTGGCTCGACCGCCGGCGACCCGGTCGCAGCCGCTTCACCACCCAGCGCCGCGAACCCGACCGGGTCGAGATCCTCTCGGGCGTGTTCGGCGGCCGCACCACCGGCGCGCCGGTGAGCCTCGTCATCCGCAATCTCGACCAGCGCTCGAAGGATTACGGCGAAATCCGTGATCTCTATCGTCCCGGTCACGCCGACTTCACCTACGAGATGAAGTACGGCATCCGCGACTGGCGGGGCGGCGGCCGGGCCTCGGCGCGGGAGACCGCCTGCCGGGTGGCGGCCGGCGCCATCGCCCGCAAGATCCTCGGCGACGGCATCAGGATCCGCGGCTATCTGGTTCGGATCGGCTCCGATTGCATCGACCGCTCGCGGTTCGACGAGGCCGAGATCGAACGCAATCCCTTCTGGTGCCCGGACGCCGCCGCGGCGGCCCGCTGGGCCGATCTCCTGGACGCCGTGCGCAAGCGGGGATCCTCGCTGGGCGCCGTCATCGAAGTGGTGGCCGAAGGGGTGCCGCCGGGGCTCGGCGAGCCGGTCTACGACCGGCTGGATGCCGATCTCGCCAAGGCGATGATGAGCATCAACGCCGTCAAGGGGGTGGAGATCGGCGCCGGCTTCGAGGCGGCGCGCCTCCACGGCGAGGAGAACGCCGACGAGATCGTGATGCGGGACGGGCGGCCGCATTTCCTCTCGAACCGCGCGGGCGGCGTCCTCGGCGGCATCTCCACCGGCCAGCCCGTCGTGGTCCGCTTCGCCGTCAAACCCACCTCCTCGATCCGCATTCCGCGGCGCACCATCGACCGTCTCGGCCACGAGCGGGAGGTGGTGACCAAAGGGCGCCACGATCCCTGCGTGGGCATCCGGGCGGTGCCCGTCGGCGAGGCGATGATGGCCTGCGTGCTGGCCGACCATCTGCTGCGCCACGCCGCGCTGCTGGCCGCCGCACCGCCACGGGGCGGCGACTGAGGCACCCGCTTGCGAGGCCTTCGGCGGTAGCCTAGCCTCCCGTTGTCGCGAGCGACGGAGAGGAAACGATGAGAAGCCTTCTGCCCCTGGTCCTCGCCGTACTCCTGGCCGGCGGGTCCGGCGCCCGGGCCGACGAGTTCCTGGACCAGCTGGACCTCGCCCGCCAGCTCTACGAGGAAGGCGATGTCACCGGCGCGATGACGGAGCTCGACTTCGCCCGCCAGCTCCTGCAGGAGAGGCTCGGCCAGCGTTTCGTCACCGCCTTTCCCGATCCGCCCGAGGGCTGGGAGGCGGAGCCGGCGGAGCTCCAGCCCACCGGCATGCTCGGCGGCGGCCTGCTGGTAACCCGCGGCTACCGCCGGATCGACGGACCCGGCGAGATCGATGCCCAGATCGTCGCCAACAGCCCGATGATCCAGGCCTTCGCGGCGATGATGTCGAACGCCGCCATGATGGCCGCCGAGCCGGGAGCGAAGCGCATCCGGGTGGGCCGTGCCACCGCCATTCTCACCTGGGACGAGGAGGCGCGCACCGGCGAAGTGCGGCTCGCCGTCGGGCAGGCGATGATCTCGCTCGAGGGGCGGGACCTCGACGGCAGCGAACCGCTGATCGCGCTCATCAAGGCGTTCGACCTCGAGACGATCAAGGCGCTGGCCGGCGGCTGAGGGGCGAGGACGGATCCCGCCCCTTCCCGCTCCACGCTCAGTAGGCGTACTCGCGGAACACCGGATCGACGCTGCCGCCCCAGCGGCCGTGGAACTTCGCGAGCTTCTCCTCCGCCGGCGTGACGCCGGTGCCGGCGATGCGCCAGAGGTTGGCGAGATAATATGTCTCGTCGTGACCGGCGACGCCCACGCGGTTGCGCGCCGAGAGACCGGAATCGGCGAGCGCCAGCACCTCGAGTGCAATGTCCCGCAGGGTGCGGCCGCGGAAGGGGGTCTTGAGGCCGAGGCGCGGCACCTCGCGGCGGAGATACTGGTGCTCCTCGAGGGTCCAGTCGCGGCAGAGATCCCAGGCCGCGTCGAGCGACGGCCGGTGATAGAGGAGGCCGGTCCACAGCGCCGGCAGGCCGCACAGCTTCTGCCACCGCCCGCCGTCGGCGCCGCGCATCTCGATGTAGCGCTTGAGCCGCACTTCCGTGAACACGGTCGTCAAGTGGTCCGCCCAGTCGGCGAGGGTCGGCACCTCGCCCGGCAGCGCCGGCAGGCGGCCGGCGAGAAAGTCGCGGAAGGACTGGCCGGCGGCGTCGATGTAGCGGCCGTGCCGGTAGACGAAATACATGGGCACGTCGAGCACGTAGTCCACGTAGCGCTCGAAGCCCATCCCCGCCTCGAACACGAAGGGCAGGATGCCGCAGCGATCGGGATCGGTGTCGTTCCACACATGGCTGCGATAGCTGAGATAGCCGGTCGGCCGGCCGTCGGCGAAGGGCGAGTTGGCGAACAGCGCGGTGGCCACCGGCTGCAGCGCGAGGCCGACGCGGAACTTCTTCACCATGTCGGCCTCGTCCGCGAAGTCCAGATTGACCTGGATCGTGCAGGTCCGCAGCATCATGTCGAGACCGTGACCGCCGCGCTTCGGCATCCAGCGGCGCATGATGGCGTAGCGCCCCTTGGGCATCCAGGGGATCTCCTCCCGCCGCCATTTGGGCTGGAAGCCCATGCCCAGCATCCCCACACCCAGGGGCTCGGCGACCTGGCGGACCTGTTCGAGATGGGTATGGACCTCGCAGCATGTCGCGTGGATGTCCTCGACCGGCGCCCCGGAGAGCTCGAGCTGGCCGCCCGGCTCCAGGGTCACCGAGGCGCCGCCCTGGCGGAGGGCGACGGGATTGTCGCCCTCGCGCACGATCTCCCAGCCGAAGCGCGCCGCGAGCCCCTCGAGCAGCGCCCGGATGCCGCCCCGCTCCTCGTAGGCGAGCGGCCGCAGCGTGTCCTTGTGGAAGCCGAACTTCTCGTGTTCGGTGCCGATCCGGAAGTCCGCTTCCGGCTTGCAGCCGGCTTCCAGATAGGCCACCAGCTGCCGCCTGTCGGTAACGGGCTCGCCGCCCTCCACGGGTGGTCCCGACATGCCTCCTCCCCCGTCATCTACGCCATTCCGCGCCGCGGCGGGTCTAGCCGAGCAGAGCCGCGATCTCCGCGGCCAGGGCCCGGGATTCGGCGGCCGCCCGGCTGCGCGGCTCGCTCTCCACGACGCCGAGACCGCGGGCGATGGCGCGCACGAAGGCCTGCCGGTTGCCGAGCCGGCTTTCGAGCGCGGCCATCCCGGCCTCGGCCATCGCCGCCTCCGCCTCGGCGATGCTGCGGCCCCGCGCCGGTACGCGGTTGAGCAGCAGGCGCACCGCCCGCCCCTCTCTGGCCGCCAGCTCGAGCGTTCCCCGCGAGGCCCAGAGATCGAGGGGGCTCGGCTGGCTGGGCACCAGCACGAGGTCCGCCTCCCGCACCGCCGTCCGGGCCTCCGCCTCGGCGTGGGGCGGGGTGTCCACCAGCACCAGATCCGCCGCTCGGCGCACCCGCTCCAGCTCCACCCCGAGACGCCAGCCGCCCACCGCCGAGAGCGGCAGCTCCGCGACCCGGCCCGCCGCCCTCTCCCGCAGCGCCGCCCAACCGGCGAGACTGGCCTGGGGGTCGGTGTCGACCATCGCCACCCGCCGCCCCGCCTCGGCGAAGGCGGTGGCCAGCTGCACCACCAGCGTGGTCTTGCCGGCCCCGCCCTTCTGCTGTGCGACACAGATCACCCTGGCCATGCCCGCTCCCCGACGGAATGGGGTCAGTACCCCCGCTCGCGCCGCACCACATGGCGCAAAGGCCGGCCTTCGCGCAAGCGGCGAATGTTGTCCGCCACCACTTCCGCCCCGGTCTCGGGGAGGCTGTAGCTGGCGGTGTGGGGCGTCACCCGGATGCGGGGATGACGCCAGAAGGGATGGTCCGCCGGCAGCGGCTCCTCCCGGAAGACGTCGATCACCGCCCCCCGCAGATGCCCACGTTCCACCGCGTCGAGCAGGTCCCGTTCGACGAGATGGGCACCGCGGGCGAGGTGCACGAGGCAGGCGCCCCGCGGCAGCCGGGCGAACAGATCCGCGTCCAGGATGTTCTCGGTCTCGGGGGTGAGCGGCAGCAGACAGATCACGATGTCGAGGCCCTCGAGGAAGGCGCCGAGCTCCTCCCCGCCGGCGAAGCTCGCCACCCCCTCGATCGCCTTGCGGCCCCTGCTCCAGCCGCGCACGCGGAAACCGTGGGCGACGAGGGAGCGGGCGGCGTCGGCCCCGAGCTCGCCCAGCCCCATCACCCCGACGGTGGTGCTCGCCGCCGGCCGCGGCATCTCCATCTCCCAGCGTGCCCGCCGCTGCCGCTCCTCGTAGAGATCGAGGCGCCGGTGGTAGAAGAGCGCGAGAGCGAGGGCGTATTCGCTCATGCTCCGGGTGAGCGAGGGATCGACCATGCGGCAGAGGGGCACGGCCGGCAGGGTGGGATCGGCGAGCAGCGCATCGACGCCGGCGCCCAGGGAGAAGACGGCGCGCAGATTGGGCAGCCCGGCGAGCAGACCCGGCGGTGGCCGCCACACGAGGGCGGTGTCGATCGCCTCGGGATCACCGAGATCCGGCCAGATGCGCACCTCGAGATCGGGCAGCCTCGCCTCGAGGGCCGCCTTCCAGGCCACCGGATCGTCCTCGCGGCTGTAGAACAGAAGCGCCATTTCCTCTCCGCTCCTCCACCGGTCCCTATCTTCGGCCACCACCCGCGGCCCGCACAAGCGTCCGCCGCCCCTTGTCCGCCCGCCACCGGCCGGACATCTTGAACGGCGGACGCCGCCCCATCCTCGCCGGAGGGCCCGAGGCTGTCGAAGCTCACGCTGCTGCTCACGACGCTCCTGCTGCTGCCGCTGTCGGCCCAGGCCGTGCTGGTGTTCGCCCGCGGCCTGCCCCACTGGCGGGACGCGCGCTGGGACAGCGCCGGGCTCGCCCCCGATCCCGCCGCCTTCCGGGGCGCGGTGGTCCAGATCTACGCCGCCCGCGCCTGGGGATGGAAGGGCGTGTTCGCCGTGCACAGCTGGATCGCCTTCAAGCGCGAGGGTGCGGCCGCCTACGAGCGCTACGAGGTGGTCGGCTGGGGGGTGAAGCACGGGCTTCCCGCGGTGCGCCGCAACATGCGCCCGGCCGACGCCTACTGGGCCGGCAACCGGCCGCGTCTCCTGGCCGACCTCCGCGGCCCGGCGGCGGCGGCGCTCATTCCCCGCATCGAGGCGGCGATCGCGAGCTACCCCTACCGCCGCAGCTACCGGAGCTGGCCCGGCCCCAATTCCAACACCTTCGTCGCCCATCTCCTCCGCAGCCTGCCCGAACTCGGCGTCGAGCTGCCGCCCGAGGCGGTCGGCAAGGACTATCTCGGTGCCACCCGCTGGCTCGCCCGCACACCCAGCGGCACCGGCGTCCAGCTTTCCTTCTGGGGCCTTTTCGGCCTCACGCTGGCCCGCGAGGAGGGGCTCGAGCTCACTTTCCTCGGCCTCAACCTCGGGATCGACCCCCTGGACCTCGCCCTCAAGCTGCCGGGTGTCGGCCGGCTCGCCCTGCGCTGAGGAGGACCGCCCGGTGACGACGGAACGACGGAGACCGGAGGTGCAGCCCCTCGACCGCATCCTCGAAACGGTGCTCTACGTGGACGATCTCGAGGCCGCCGAGGCCTTCTACGGCGGCGTCCTCGGCCTCGAGTGCACGGCCCGCCGACCGGGTCTCTTCGTCTTCTTCCGTATCGGCCGCCAGATGCTGCTGCTGTTCGATCCCGAAGGCTCCGCGAACAATCGGGAGCTGCCCGCGCACGGCGCCCGCGGTCCCGGCCACGTCTGCTTCGCCGTCCCGGAGGCGGAGCTCGAGGCCTGGCGCGCGCGGCTCGCGCGCCACGGCGTCGCGATCGAGCACGTCCAGCGCTGGCCCGCCGGCGCCCGTTCCCTCTATTTCCGCGATCCCGCGGGCAACAGCGTCGAACTCGCCCCGCCGGTCATCTGGGGCCTCGCCTAGACCCGGTTTTTTCCCGGGTTTTCCACAGGCCCTCCCCGGCCCCTGAGCGGCGCTGAGCCCTTCCCTCAGCGTTGCCTCAGCGCGCCTCAGGCGCCGTCCGGCCGCCAGGGCTCGTAATCGCCCGTGGCCTTCGGCCGCCGACCGCCCCGGAGCTGGTGGCCGGGCGGCAGCCAGGCCTCGGCGGTGCCGCTGGGGTTGGGCCTGTGGGGCTTCTCCCAGTACTTCACCGGCAGCGGCTGTTCGCTCGGCGGCTTCTCGACGGTATGGTGCAGCCAGGCGTTCCATCCGGGCGGCACGGTGCTGGGCTCGATCTCCCCCTCGCCGGCGTAGACGACCCAGCGGCGCTCCCGGCGCCAGTCCCTGGCCCGCCGCTCCCGGTAGTAGCGGTTTCCGAATTCGTCCTCGCCCACATACTCGCCCTTGCGGCCGATGAGCAGGCGGGTTCCGAGACGGTTCCAGGCGAGCCAGGAGAGCACGATGTCCTCCGCGGAAGGTCGCGTCGCGCGCACTATGCCCCCTCGCCCGGCCGCCGTCCAGCCGCCCGCGGCGCCACGCCACGGCGGCGGCCGGCCCCGGAACTTCCCCGGGCTGTGGGCAACCTGGGATTGTGAGAGCGCCTCAGATCCGCTGACCGATCCTCAGCCCCACAGACCCCGTTCGCTCCGCCCGAACTGATCGTGAGACCGTCTCCAGCCCCTCTCCGGCGAACCTCCTCGGATGTCCGGCGCAGCGTCCGGCCGCTTCGGAGAACTATTGTGACCTTTGGGCCACAATCGCAGATCTCGTAAGGGCTTTACGAATGACCCACAATATGTAGTATTGGGGAGGCGAGCCCGGCGGAGATCGGGCCAGCCGCTGCGGGAACTGGCGGGCCTCCTCGGGGCCCCCGGCCCCGCGCCGGGCGGTGCGGCGCCCGGCAGGGTGCGGAACGGGTTGTGCGATGGTCGCGAGGGCACTAAACTGGGCGTTGAGTGAGTCCGCAATCAATCGGCGCTGATCCTCGTTGATCGCGATACGGCCCGGCAGATCGCTTGCGTGGTGGGAAGGGTATTGACGGAACAGGTCGTGAACATCGATAAAACGCGCGACGAGGAGAACAGGGGTCGATGAAGATCCAGCGCAGGTTCACGCGGGCCGGTGAAAGCCCCTATGCGGACATCTCCTTCCGGACGGCGGTCAGCGAGATCCGCAATCCGGACGGCACGGTGGTGTTCCGGCTCGAGAACATCGAGGTGCCGAGCCACTGGTCGCAGGTGGCGGTGGACGTGCTGGCCCAGAAGTACTTCCGCAAGGCCGGCGTGCCCGCCCGGCGCAAGCCCGTGCGCGAGAAGGGCGTGCCCTCCTGGCTCGCCCGCCAGACGGCCGACGAACAGGCCCTCGCCCGGCTGCCGGTCGAGAAGCGCTACGTGAGCGAGCATCGGGCCCAGGAGGTGTTCGACCGCCTCGCCGGCACCTGGACCTACTGGGGCTGGAAGGGCGGCTACTTCGACGGCGAGGAGGATGCCCGCGCCTTCTTCGACGAGCTCCGCTACATGATGGCGATGCAGTACGGCGCGCCCAATTCGCCGCAGTGGTTCAACACCGGCCTGCACTGGGCCTACGGCATCGACGGGCCGGCGCAGGGGCATTTCTACGCCGACCACGAGACCGGCCGGGTGCAGCCGTCGCGCTCGGCGTACGAGCGGCCCCAGCCCCACGCCTGCTTCATCCAGAGCATCAAGGACGATCTCGTCAATCCGGGCGGCATCATGGATCTCTGGATCCGCGAGGCCCGGCTGTTCAAGTACGGCTCCGGTACCGGCACCAACTTCTCCTCCCTGCGCGGCGAGGGCGAGCCCCTGTCCGGCGGCGGCCGCTCCTCCGGCCTCATGAGCTTCCTCAAGATCGGCGATCGCGCCGCCTCGGCCATCAAGTCCGGCGGCACCACGCGGCGGGCGGCCAAGATGGTGATCGTCGACATCGACCACCCCGACATCGAGCCGTTCATCGACTGGAAGGTGGTCGAGGAGCAGAAGGTGGCCGAGCTGGTGGCCGGTTCCAAGCTCCTCGCCCGCCACGCCCGGGCCATCATGGAGGCCTGCCACGACCCCGCCTACACCGGCGCCGACCGCTTCGATCCGCGCGAGAACCCGGCCCTCCGGAAGGCGGTGCGGGCGGCCCGGCGGGCGATGCTGCCCGAGGGCATCATCCAGCAGATCATCCTCTTCGCGAGCCAGGGCTACACCGAAATCGAGGTGCCGACCTACGAGGCGGACTGGGACAGCGAGGCCTATCTCACCGTCTCGGGGCAGAACTCCAACAATTCGGTGCGGGTCACCGACGCCTTCATGAAGGCGGTGCTGGAGGACGGCGACTGGCCGCTGATCCGGCGTACCGACGGGGCCGTGGCGAAGACCGTCAAGGCCCGCGCGCTGTGGGACCGCATCGGCACCGCCGCCTGGTTCAGCGCCGATCCCGGCATCCAGTACGATACCACCATCAACGACTGGCACACCTGCCCGGCGGAGGGGCGGATCAACGCCTCCAACCCCTGCTCGGAGTACATGTTCCTCGACGACACGGCCTGCAATCTGGCCTCCCTCAACCTCGTCATGTTCCGTCGCGAGGACAACGGCTTCGACGTCGAGGCCTTCCGCCACGCGGTGCGGCTGTGGACCGTGGTGCTCGAGATCTCGGTCATGATGGCCCAGTTCCCGAGCGCGCGGATCGCCGAGCTCTCCTGGAAGTACCGCACCCTCGGCCTCGGCTTCGCCAATCTGGGCGGGCTGCTGATGGCCTCCGGCATCCCCTACGACAGCGATCGCGGCCGCGCCTACTGCGCCGCCGTTTCGGCGATCATGACCGCCACCGCCTACGCCACCTCGGCCGAGATGGCGGGGCAGCTCGGCCCCTTCGCCGGCTTCGCCGAGAACCGCGACAACGTCCTGCGGGTGCTGCGCAACCACCGGCGGGCGGCCTGGAGCGAGACCACCGGCTATGAGGGGCTCAATACCCCGCCCGTTCCCTTCGACGCCTCCAACTGCCCCCATCCCGAGCTCGTCGAGGCGGCGCGGGCGAGCTGGGACGAGGCGGTGGCGGCGGCCGAGAAGCACGGCCTCAGGAACGCCCAGGTGTCGGTGATCGCCCCCACCGGCACCATCGGCCTCGTGATGGACTGCGACACCACCGGCATCGAGCCCGATTTCGCCCTCGTCAAGTTCAAGAAGCTGGCCGGCGGCGGCTACTTCAAGATCATCAACCGGATGGTGCCGCAGGCGCTGAGGACGCTGGGCTACGGCGAATCGGAGATCGAGGACATCGGCCGCTACGCGGTCGGCCACGGCACCCTCAAGGGAGCGCCGCACATCAACCACGACAGCCTCCTCGCCAAGGGCTTCACCGAAGAGGCGATCCGCAAGATCGAAGCCGTGCTGCCGGGCACCTTCGATCTCCGCTTCGCCTTCAACCGCTTCACCCTGGGCGACGCCTTCCTCAAGGAGAAGCTCGGGATCTCCGATGAGCAGCTGGCCGATCCCCGCTTCGATCTCCTCACCGCCCTCGGCTTCTCGAAGGAGCAGATCGAGGCCGCCAACGCCTACTGCTGCGGCACCATGACGGTGGAGGGGGCGCCCCACCTCAAGGAGGCGCATCTGCCGGTGTTCGATTGCGCCAATCCCTGCGGCCGCATCGGCAAGCGCTATCTCTCGGTGGAGAGCCACATCCGCATGATGGCCGCCGCCCAGCCCTTCATCACCGGCGCCATCTCGAAGACCATCAACATGCCGGCGCGGGCGACGGTGCGCGACTGCCAGGAAGCCTACATGGAAGGCTGGCGGCTCGGGCTCAAGGCGCTCGCCCTCTATCGCGACGGCTCCAAGCTCTCGCAGCCCCTGTCGGCCATTCACCTGGGCGACGAGGAGGAGGACGAGGACGGCGCCGAGGAGCTGCTCGACCGGCCGCAGACCCAGCGGGTGGTGGAGGTCACCGAGCGCATCGTCGAGCGCTATCTCGCCGAACGGCGCAAGCTGCCCTCGCGCCGCAAGGGCTACACCCAGAAGGCGGTGGTGGGCGGCCACAAGGTCTATCTGCGGACCGGCGAGTACGAGGACGGGCAGCTGGGCGAGATCTTCATCGACATGCACAAGGAAGGCGCCGCCTTCCGCTCGCTGATGAACTGCTTCGCCATCGCCATCTCCATCGGCCTGCAGTACGGCGTGCCCCTCGAGGAGTTCGTGGAGGCCTTCGCCTACACCCGCTTCGAGCCCTCGGGCATCGTCCAGGGCAACGATTCCATCAAGATGGCGACCTCGGTGCTCGACTACATCTTCCGCGAGCTCGCCATCTCCTATCTCGGCCGCACCGACCTCGCCAACGTCGACCCCAGCCAGCTCCGCCACGATTCGCTGGGCGGCGGCGTGGCCGAGGGGCAGCTTCCCTCGGAAGCGGTGGCGCAGATCGCGAGCGCCGGCTTCGTGCGCGGCAATCTGCGGCTGTTGACGGGCGGCGCGGCGGAGACCGGGAGCGAGACGGCGCGGGCCACCGCCGGCGGCGAGAAGCAGCTCGCCGAAACGGGGTCCGCCTTCAACAGCCGCGCGGAGCAGGCACAGATCGCCCGCATGAAGGGCTACAGCGGCGATCCCTGTCCCAGCTGCGGCAACTTCACGCTGGTGCGGAACGGCACCTGCCTGAAATGCGACACCTGCGGCGGCACCACGGGCTGCAGCTAGGTGGGCGCATAGCGTCCCGTCGGGCAGCGGGACGTTCTTCCTTGTATTCTCCTCCATTCGGGCCCCGGGGCGACCCGGGGCCTCCTTTTTTTTCGGCTGCTGGCCGCGGAAGGTCGGGGAGGTTTTCCACAGTTATCCCCAAGCCGGTTTTCCCGGCGGTTTTCCACAGGCGCACGGTCCTGGGATCATGGTCCTGGCTTAGAGACGTTGATGTTCCGGTTGAGACCTCTCCCGCCCTTGCGCCGCCCCCACGCCGTGCCTATCTGCGCAGCCGGCGCGGAACGCGAGGAGAAGGGTGGTGCGACCGGTTCACGTGATCGGCGGCGGCCTCGCCGGCAGCGAGGCGGCCTGGCAGCTCGCACGGGCGGGGGTGCCGGTGATCCTCCACGAGATGCGGCCGGTGCGAGGCACCGAGGCCCATCGCACCGACCGTCTCGCCGAGCTCGTCTGCTCCAATTCCTTCCGCTCCGACGATGCCACCGCGAGCGCGGTCGGCCTGCTGCATGCCGAGATGCGGCGGCTGGGCTCGCTGGTGATGCGGGCCGCCGACCGGCACCGGCTGCCGGCGGGCGGCGCCCTCGCCGTCGACCGGGAGGGGTTCGCGGCGGCGGTGCAGGCGGCGCTCGAGGCGGAGCCGGCGATCGAGATCCGGCGCGAGGAGGTGCGGGCGCTGCCGCCCGCCTCGCAGGGGCTCGCCATCCTCGCCACCGGCCCCCTCACCTCGCCCGCCCTCGCGGAGGCGGTGCGCGCCGCGACGGGCGAGGAATCCCTCGCCTTCTTCGACGCCATCGCTCCCATCGTCTACCGGGACAGCATCGACTTCTCGAAGGCCTGGTTCCAGTCCCGCTACGACAAGGCGGGGCCGGCCGGCACCGGCGCCGACTACGTCAACTGCCCGCTCGATCGCGAGACCTACGAGGCGTTCGTGGATGCGCTCCTCGCCGGCGAGACCACGGAGTTCCGGGAATGGGAGCGCGATACGCCCTATTTCGAGGGCTGCCTGCCCATCGAGGTGATGGCCGCCCGCGGCCGCGACACCCTGCGCTTCGGCCCCATGAAGCCCGTCGGGCTCGTGGATCCGCGCACCGGCCGGCGCCCCTACGCGGTGGTCCAGCTGCGCCAGGACAACGCCCTCGGCACGCTGTTCAACATGGTCGGCTTCCAGACCAAGCTCCGGCACGGCGAGCAGGTGCGGATCTTCCGCATGATCCCGGGCCTCGAGAACGCGCGCTTCGCCCGTCTCGGCGGCCTGCATCGCAACACCTTCATCAACAGCCCGCGCCTGCTCGACCGCGAGCTGCGCCTGCGCCGCCTCCCCCATCTCCGCTTCGCGGGCCAGATCACCGGCGTGGAGGGTTACGTGGAGAGTGCCGCCACGGGCCTGCTCGCCGGCCTCTTCGCCGCCGCCGAGAGCCGCGGCCTCGCGCTCGCGCCGCCGCCGCCCGAGACCGCTCACGGCGCGCTCCTCCACCACGTCACCGGCGGCGCCCGGGCCGACGGCTTCCAGCCCATGAACGTCAACTTCGGGCTGTTTCCGCCGTTCGCCGAGCGGGTCCCGAGGAAGGCCCGCAAGGCCCGCTACGCCGAGCGGGCCCTGGCGGCGCTCGAAGGGTGGATTGCAACCGAGGCGCGAAAGGTCTCGCCGCTCGACGCCGCCGCCGCGGACTGAGGGCGGGCGGTCTCGCCCCCGTCCGGAAAAGAGCGCCGGGGCAGGCGCATACTAGATCTTGTTTCGCCTACCGGTTATGGCTACAAGACAGGGAGTGACGCACGGGCCGGACATCCGCGGATGGCGGCGGAGCGACGAGGTGCAGCGAGAGGTGGCTTCCACCGCAGACCAGACCAGCCGAAGTCTCCCGTTCCAGGTCCGCGGCTCCCTCCAGACGGTCCTCGCCCTCCGGCTCCTCGAACCCGACGATCCCGAGTTCCTGACCAAGCTGGTGGAGAAGATCGCCTACGCGCCCGACTTCTACCGGGATGCGCCGATCGTTCTCGACCTCGCCGCCGTCACCGACCGTGAGCCCATCGATCTCGTCCGCTTCGCCGAGGAACTGCGGCGGCACCGCCTCGTGCCGGTGGGCGTGCAGCACGCCGGGCCGGCCTGGCTCGAGGAGGCGGAACGGGCCGGTCTCGCGGTGTTCGCGGCGGGCGGTCCGGGCGGCGCGGCGCAGTCGGGGCGGGGCGTCCAGCCGCCACGCGGCGCCCGGCGCCCGGCCTCGGCCATGGTCGTCACGGAGCCGGTGCGCGGCGGCCAGCAGCTGGTGGCCCATGAAGGGGATCTCGTCGTGCTGGCGCCGGTCGGGCACGGGGCGGAGATCGCCGCCGCCGGCCACATCCACGTCTACGCCCCCTTGCGCGGCCGCGCCTACGCCGGCATCGAGGGGGACGAGAGCGCGATGATCTTCTGCGACCAGCTCGATGCCGAGCTGGTGTCGATCGCCGGCGTCTACGTGGTCAACGAGGAGATCGACACGACGCTGCTCGGCAAGAGGGTGCGCATCTCCTGCATGGGCGATCGCCTGCATCTCGCGCCGATGTCCTGAGGGTCGGAGCAACCGGGTTCACCGCAACCGCAACAGGAGGTTCCCTTTGTCGAAAGTCATTGTCGTCACCTCCGGCAAGGGTGGAGTGGGCAAGACAACGAGCGCCGCTGCCCTGGCCACGGGCCTCGCCCAACGCGGTCACAGAACGGTGGTCATCGATTTCGATGTGGGCCTCAGAAACCTCGACCTCATCATGGGTTGCGAGCGCCGCGTCGTGTTCGATTTCGTCAACGTCATCAACGACGGCATCCGCCTGCACCAGGCGCTGATCAAGGACAAGCGGGTCGAGAACCTGTACATCCTCCCCACCTCCCAGACCCGCGACAAGGAGGCCCTCACCCGCGAGGGGGTGGAGAAGGTCATCGCCGAACTCCGGAAGGAGTTCGCCTACATCATCTGCGACAGCCCGGCGGGCATCGAGAAGGGGGCGCAGATGGCCCTCTACTACGCCGACGAGGCGGTGGTGGTGACCAATCCCGAGGTGTCCTCGGTGCGCGACAGCGACCGCATCCTGGGCATCCTCAATTCCAAGTCGCGCCGCGCCGAGATCGGCGAGGAGCCGATGAAGCAGCATCTGCTGCTCACCCGCTACGATCTCGACCGCGTGCAGCGGGGCGACATGCTCAAGCTCGACGACGTGCTCGAGATCCTCGCCATCCCGGTGCTCGGCGTCATTCCCAACGATCCCCTCGTGCTGCAGTGCTCCAACGTCGGCATGCCGGTCATCCTCGAACCCAAGTCCAAGGCGGGTCAGGCCTACAAGGACTCGGTCGGGCGACTCCTCGGCGAGCAGATCGAGCTGCGCTTCACCCAGCCGCAGAAACGCGGTCTCGTCGACTGGCTGCTGAGGAGAAGCGCGTGAGGCTGTTCGACTTCTTCCGGCTGAACCGACGCAACCGGAACACGGCCGAGACCGCCCGCCAAAGGCTCCAGGTGCTGGTGGCCCTCGACCGGAGCGGTGGCGGCGGCCCCGACTTCCTGCCGCTCCTGCAGCGGGAGCTCCTCGAGGTGATCCGCAAATACGTGGAGATCGACCTCGACCGGGTGAAGGTGGAGCTCGAGCGCGGCAACGGCTTCTCCACCCTCGAGGTCAACGTCGAACTGCCGACGGAGCATCTCGAACGGCGGGCCGCCGTCTGATCGCCCGCCTCAGATCCGCGGCGGCGGCACCTCGCGTCCGAGACGGACGGCGGTGAGGCCGGGTGCGAGGCGGCGCGACGGCATCACCAGCACGCAGCGGTCGTAGGGCGTGCGGACGGGCTCGCCGCCGTCGGTGGCGATGGTGGTGCCCGCCCGGTCGATCACCTCGAGGCCGCGGAAACCGTCCTTGAACAGGAACGGTCCGCGCCGCACCGTGACCGCGTGGGTGACCTCGATGAAGCGCTGCCGGCCGCCCGCCCGGGTGGGAGCGAGCCGCATCGCCAGTTCGGGATCCAGCACCGCCGTCGCCCGCAGGAAATGGAGGCATCCCGCGAGCGCCACGTCGATGGAGCTCCGCGCCCAGTGCTGGCCCGCCTCCAGCAGCACCGCCACCGGCTTCTTCCGAGGCGCGCCGAAGGCGCCGTAGTCGATCAGCCGCACCCCGCCGGGATGGCCGGCGTCGGCCACCACCACCGCCGGATAGCCCATGCGCCGGGCGAAGCGCCGGGCCTTGGGTGTGAGCCCGCACAGCAGCAGCGGCGCCGATGCCGTCTGCATGGAGTGGAGATCGAGGAGGAAATCCAGCGCGCGGAAATGGGGCAGCAGTTCCCGCGCCCGCCGCAGCTCCACCGTGGTGGCGGGACCGTCGAGCAGCTCCGGCCGCCACAGCCGGTTCATGTCCTCCTCGACGAAGCGCGAGGCGGTGGGATCGGCGGCATCGAAGCGGGAGAAGGCGTCGATGTTGGCGAAGGACAGGCTGAGCCGCCCACATTGAGGCCGCAGCCCCAGCTCCAGGAGGCGCACGAGCGCCCAGGCGCCGGAGAGCTCGTTGCCGTGGATCAGCGCGTTGATGCCGACATGCGGCCCCGCGCGGCCGCTGTCGAAGCTCCAGACGTAGGGGATGCCGCTATTCCCCTCCCGGTAGGGGCGGAGGTCGGGCGGCGTGATCTCTATCCTGGGGCCGTTCACCGCAGCTCCCGCCGCACGAGCCCCTCGAGGAAGGCCAGGCAGCGGGCGAGCTCGTCGAGGGTGACGAACTCGTCCGGCCGGTGGGCGCGGGCGATGTCCCCGGGGCCGCAGACCAGCGCCGGCATGCCGGCACGGGCGAAATGCCCGGCTTCGGTGCCGAAGGAGAGCCGCACCGGCCCGCCCCCGGCCAGCTCCAGGCAGGCTCGGGCGAAGGGGTCGTCGAGATCGGCCCGCAGGCCCGGATAGACCATCAGGGTCTCGAAGGTGATCGTGGCCTCGGGCGCCCCTTCCCGCAGCCGCGGCAGCACGCCTTCCTCCGCCTGCCGGCGCAGGCGGGCCGCGTGATCTTCGGGATCCTCCCCCGGCAGCGTGCGGAACTCGCAGACGAAGCGGCAATGGCCCGGGACGATGTTGAGTGCGCTGCCGCCTTCGATGGTGCCGACGTTGACGGTCGTGTGCGGGGGCTCGAAACCCTCCTCGCGCCGCCCTTCGGTGGCCAGCCTGCGCGCCTCCGCGGCCAGCCAGGCGACCAGCTCGGCGGCGGCGAAGACGGCGTTGGCGCCGAGATGGGGCAGCCCGGAATGGGATTCCCTGCCGCGGACCGTACAGCGCAGGCCGATCTTGCCCTTGTGGGCGTCGCCCACCCGCATGCCGGTGGGCTCGCCGACGAGGCAGCCGAGAGGCGGCGCCGCTTCCTCGAGCAGGGCCTCGATCAGCAGCGGCACGCCCCGGCAGCCCACCTCCTCGTCCCAGGAATAGGCGAGCAGCAGGGGCTGCGGCAGCACCTCGCCCGCCGCCGCCTCCGCCACCGCCGTCATGCAGGCGAGAAAGCCCTTCATGTCGGTGGCGCCGCGCCCGAAGACGCGACCCTCGCGGCATACCGCGCGGAAGGGGTCGCTCGACCAGCGCTGGCCCTCCACCGGTACCACGTCGGTATGGCCGGAGAGCAGGAGGCCCGGGCGGTCGCGGGGACCGAGAAAGGCGAGAAGCCCGGCCTTCCCCTCCTCCGCCGCGGGCACCCGCAGGCAACGGAGCCCGGCCGCGGTCAGCGTCTCCTCCAGATAGGCGATGAGAGCGAGATTGGAGCGGCTGCTCACCGTATCGAAGGCGATCAGCCGCTGGAGATGGGCGAGGGTGCGCGCGAGCAGGCGATGCGGCATCGAGATCCAGATGGAGGCCGGGCCGGCCCCCACTATAGGCGCCGCTCGCGGCCCTGTCATGACGGGGACCGCGCGGAGGCGGGACAAGCGGGGACACAGCGGCTATATTGAAGGGCGAGTTCGGCCGTCTCCAACCATCGTGGAGCCCTCCACATGACACGCGCACGCATCCTCGCCCTGCCGCTCTCCCTCGCCCTCGTCCTCGCCGTCGGCGGCTGTGCCGCACTCGACAGCACGACCGGCCAGCGGGTCGCGACCGGCGCCGCGGTGGGTGCGGCCGGCGGCGCGGTGGTCGGCGCCATCAGCGGCGGCTTCATCAACAACACCCTCATCGGTGCCGCGGCCGGGGCCGCCGGCGGTCTCGTCTACGACCAGATCAAGAAGAGCCAGGGCGAGGACTGAGCCCCTCAGAGCCGCGGCGGGCGGCCCTGCCGGCGCCGCCAGAGCAGCAGCCGCAGCGGCAGCAGCGGATCGCCGTGGCGCGGGAGCCGCGCGGGTTCGTCGCCCACCGCCGCCAGGGCCCGCAGCTGCCGCCGCGTAAGCCGGGCGAGCAGCCGGCTCGGCGGATCGAGCCGCTGCCAGACGGCGGGCGCGAGGGCGGACAGCCGTCGTCGGGCGCGCTCACGGACCTCCGCGATCCGCACCGGCCGCGCGTTGCTCGCGGGCTCCGGCAGCACGACGATGCCGAAACGGGCGAGACGGGGCGCCGCCCGCAGCAGGCCCACCAGCCCGTAGGCGGTGCCCACCTCCTCGGCCGCTGCCGGTTCCCCCCTCCCCTCCGTCGACAGCACGGCGAGCAGCCCCTGGAGGCATCCGGAGGTGCGCCGCGCATGGTCCTCGAAGGCGTCCGTCCCGGCCAATCCCCCCGCTTCGAACAACGCCTCCTGTGCTTCCAGCAGGTCCAGCAGCGCCTCGGCGGCCACCCTGCCCTCGCGGAGATCGGCCGCCAGCACGTCGAGCGCCGGATGCTCCGCCGCCGCGCCGCGGGCGGTGGCCCGGATCCGCTCGCGCCACCACTGGTAGCGCACGAGCCCCGCCATGGGCTCCCGGACGAGCTCGGGAATGCGGGCGAACTCGGCGTGGAGCAGCACGAGCGCGGCCAGTCGCGAGCGGATCCGGGGCGGCGCGAAGAGGCAGACGAGCAGGCGCTCGCGGTCGTATCTGCGGGCCAGATCGAGGACCGGATCCGCGCCCCTCACATGCCCGTTCATCGCCTTCCCCGCTGGGCTTCCCGCCCCGCTCGGGCCTTGCACCACCCGCGCCACCGGATTAGAGCGAGCATACCGCTGGCGGTGCGGACGAAGGCCTCCTGGCGCAATCGTTCGTCCGGAACCGATCCCACCCGGCGGCGGGGCATCGCACACCCCGGGGATCACAGCACAGCGACGAGGGAGCCATGCCGTTCGAACTGCCCGATCTGCCTTACGCCTACGACGCGCTCGAGCCCTACATCTCCTCGCAGACCATGCATCTGCACCATGACAAGCACCATCAGGCCTACGTGACCAATCTCAACAACCTGATCGAGGGCACCGACCTCGAGGGCAAGGGCCTCGAGGACATCATCGTCACCTGCTGGAAGGACCCCGCCAAGGAAGGCATCTTCAACAACGCCGGCCAGCACTGGAACCACACCCTTTTCTGGCGGGTGATGCGCAAGGGCGGCGGCGGCGCCCCCGGCGGCGAGCTGCAGCGCCGGATCGAGGACGCCTTCGGCTCCTTCGAGAGCTTCAAGGAGAAGTTCAAGGAGGCGGCGGTGACCGTGTTCGGCTCCGGCTGGGGGTGGCTCGCCGTCGACGGCGACGAGCTCAAGGTCCTCAAGACCCCGAACGGCGTCAACCCGATCGTGCACGGGATGGTGCCGATCCTGGGTATCGACGTCTGGGAGCACGCCTACTATCTCGATTATCAGAACCGGCGTCCCGAATATGTCGCCGCCTTCCTCAACCATCTGGTCAACTGGGAAGTGGTAGAGGAGGAGCTGGAAAAGGCGCTGGCCTGAACGGTGGACGGAGCGGGACCGCGGGCGGCGGTCCCGGTCTTCCGGCCCGCGGGGAGAGACGAAATGCGAAGCGGCGCGAGACGGATTGGCGTGACGGTCGTGCTGGCCCTGTTCCTGGCCGGCTGTGCCGCGGTGACCACCTCCATCGAGAAGCGTGATCTCGATGTCCAGGTGAAGATGAGCGACACCATCTTCCTCGACCCCCTGCCGCCGCAGGCGCGCACCGTCTACGTCGAGGTCCGCAACAGCTCGGACCGACCCGATTTCGAGCTCGCCGCCGCCGTGCGCCAGAGCCTCGCCGCCCGCGGATTCCGGGTGGTGGAGGATCCCGACGCCGCCAACATCATCCTGCAGGCGAACGTGCTGCAGGTGGGTCGCAGCGCCCAGTCGGCGGCCGACGAGGCGCTCGCCGGCGGTTTCGGCAGCGCCATCGAAGGCGCCGTGATCGGCGGCGCGGTCGGCTACGGCCTCGGCAAGGCCGGTGGCCACGACGCACTGCTGACGATCGGCGGCGCCATCGCCGGCGCCGCCGTCTCCACCGTCGCCAACGCCGCGGTGCAGAACGTCACCTACACGGTGATCACCGACGTGCAGATTTCGGAGCGGGTGCGCGACGGCGAGCTCGTGAGCCAGAGCGAGACCCAGAACATCCCTCAGGGCAGCGCCGGGACCGTTACCCAGTCGCGCAGCACGACCACCGAATGGCGGCGTTACCGGACCCGCATCGTCGGGACCGCCAACAAGGCCAACCTCACCTACGAGGAGGCGGCACCCGTGCTGGTGGAGCGGCTCACCCAGGTCATGTCCAACATGCTCTGACCGCCGCCGGCGAACCCGCATCGGCGGGCGGCGGTCACCGCCCGCCCGATTCCGGCAGCACGATGAGCGCCGCCGCCACCCGCCTCCCCTCGGAAAGCAGCAGGTTGAAGGTCCGGCAAGCGGCGGCGGTGCTCATGAGTTCGTAAGGCAGGCGCCACGTCGAAAGGGCGCGCAGGACCTCGCGATGGGGCAGGGCGAAGCGCTCGCCGAGCCCCAGCAGCAGCAGATCGAGCGGCGGCTCGCACGCCCGGAAGAGCGCCAGATGGCGGCTCTCGAGGGCCGCCGCATCGACCACCTCCCACGGTTGCACGCGATCGGCGAAGACCGCTACCGAGCCCCGGTAGCGTCGCCCCGAGATGGTGAACCCTCCCGGATGATAGCGCTGGATCTCCTGCTGATCGGCATGCCGGGAATGGCCCACCAGATGCATCGCCTCACCCCGCGGCCGACGCCGAGCCCTCCTTGGCCAGTACGGCCCGCAGGTTGAAATATATCAGAACCGGGGCGGCGATGTAGATGCTGGAATAGGTACCCACCACCACCCCCCAGATCATGGCGAATGTGAAGTCGCGGATCACTGCGCCGCCGAAGAAGAACAGGGCGAACAGCGCGAGCAGGGTGGTCAGCGAGGTCATGAGGGTGCGCGACAGGGTCTCGTTGATGCTGCGGTCGATCACCTCCTCCAGCTTCAGGGTCTTGAAACGGCGGAGGTTCTCCCGGATGCGGTCGTACACCACCACGGTGTCGTTGAGCGAGTAGCCGACGATGGTCAGGATCGCGGCCACGGTCGACAGGTTGAATTCGAGCCCCACCACCGCGAACACGCCGATCGTGGTGGCGACGTCGTGCACGAGAGCGAACACCGCCCCGGCGCCGAACTGCCATTCGAAGCGGAACCAGATGTAGACGAGCACCAACGCGACCGCGAGCAGCACGGCCATGATGCCGTTTCTGAGGAGCTCCTCGCTGACCTTGGGGCCGACGAACTCGGCGCGGCGGAACTCGATCCGGTCGCCGAAGTCCTCCACCAGCCGCTGCTTGACGATCTCGATCGCCTTCTGCTGCTGCTCGGCCTCCCCCTCCTGGCGCTCGATGCGGATCAGCACCTCCCGCTCGTCGCCGAAGTTCTGGAGCTGCACCTGGCCGAGGCCGAGATCATTGAGCGACCTGCGCATGGTGGCGAGATCGGCCGGCCCCGGCATCCGCACCTCGAGCAGGGTGCCGCCGCGGAAGTCGATGCCGAAATTGAGCCCGACCGTCAGCACCGCGATCACCGACAGCAGGATGGCCAGGATCGAGCCGCCGAGGAACAGCAGCCGGTGGCGCATGAAGGCGATGGAGGTGCTGTCCGGGATCAGCCGAAAGCGGCGCATCGCGAGAGCCCTTTCAGAGCGGGATGGTCTTGGGGCGGGTCCGGCTGTACCAGAACCACACCACCACCCGCGTCAGCATGACGGCGGTGAACAGCGTGGTGAGCACCCCGATCGACAGGGTGACGGCGAAGCCCTTGACCGGACCTGTGCCGAACTGGAACAGCACCAGCGCCGCGATCAGGGTGGTCAGATTGGCGTCGACCACCGCCCGCAGGGCCTGCTTGAAGCCGCTGTCGATGGCCGCGATCGGCGATTTGCCCCCGCGCAGCTCCTCGCGGATGCGCTCGAAGATGAGCACGTTGGAATCCACCGCCATGCCGATCGTCAGCACGATGCCGGCGATACCCGGCAGGGTGAGGGTGGCGCCGAGCGCGGAGAGGGCGCCCACGATCATCACCATGTTGGCCAGCAGCGCGAGATCCGAGAACAGGCCGAACAGCCGGTAGTAGACGACCATGAACACCGCCACCAGCACGAGCGCGAGCACGCTCGCGATCTTGCCGGCGCGGATCGAATCGGCGCCGAGTTCGGGCCCCACCGAGCGTTCCTCGACGATCTTGAGGGGCGCCGGCAGGGCGCCGGCCCGCAGCAGCACCGCGAGCTCGTTGGCGGTCTCGACGGTGAAGCTGCCCTGGATGATTCCCGAGCCGCCGAGAATGGGCTCGCGAATGCGCGGGGCGCTGATCACCTTGCCGTCGAGGACGATGGCGAACAGCCGGCCCACGTTCTCCTGGGTGATCCTGCCGAACTTGCGGGCCCCCACCGAATCGAGCCGGAAGCTCACCACCGGCTCGTTGTTCTGGAAGCTGGGCTGGGCATCGACCAGGTTCTCGCCGCTCAGCATCACCTTGCGCTTGAGGAGATAGTAGCGCGGCCCGTCGGGCTCGGCCGAGGGCACCAGAATGTCGTCGGGGGGGATGCGGCCCTGGAGCGCGTCCTGGACGCTGTTCTCCATGTCGACGAGATGGAAGGTCAGGCGCGCCGTCTTGCCGAGCAGGCGCTTGATGCGTTCGGGATCGCGCTCGCCCGGCACCTGGACCAGGATGCGCGTTCTCCCCTGGCGCTGGATCGTGGGTTCGCGGGTCCCGAGGGCGTCGATGCGCCGGCGCACCACCTCGAGGGACTGCTGGACGGCCGAATCCACCAGCTGATTGCGGCCGAACTCGCTGAAGGTGATGGTGATGCGCCCGCGCTCGTCGGCGTCGATCTCGTACTGACGATCGACGGTGGCGGTGAAGCCGAGCGGCTGCATCAGCGGGTTGAGCTCGGCCAGCCGGGCGAGGGCCTCCTCGCGCTGGGCGGGATCGGTCAGGGTCAGATGCACCGCATCCCCCTGGACGCCGAGCCCGCGATAGCCGATGCGCGCCCGCCGCAGGGTGCGGCGGACGTCGCTCACGAGATTCTCGAGACGCTCCTTCATGAGCGCCTCCACCTCCACCTCGAGGAGGAGGTGGGATCCGCCCTGGAGATCGAGGCCGAGAGTGATCTGGCGCTTGGGCAGCCAGTCGGGAAGCCCCTCCAGCGTCTTCTGGTCGAACAGGTTGGGCAGGCTGAACACGAGGCCGAGCAGCACGACCCCGAGTACCAGACCGACCCGCCAGGGCGTGAGATAGGACATGACGGCCGGCTATTTCTTGGGAAACAGCCGACCGAGGAGCCCGCCCCCGGCCTGGCCGCCCTGCTGCTGCGCCTGGTTCTGGTTGGCCGGCTTGGGCTTGGTCAGCAGCTCGGCGATGGTGTGACGGACCACCCGCACCTGCACGTTGGGGGCGATCTCGAGCAGCAGCAGATTGTCGCCGGCATCGACCTTGACGATCTTGCCGACGATGCCGCCGCCGGTGACCACGGTGTCCCCCTTCTTCAGGTTCTGGATCATCTGCTGATGTTCCCGGACCTTCCGCTGCTGGGGACGGATCAGCAGCAGCCAGAACACCACGAAGATCAGGATCAACGGCAGGAGAGTGACGAAGAAATCGCCGCCCTGCCCGCCCGCCGCCTGCGCATAGGCCGGGGAAATCCACATGTTGTCCTCGAAAGTGATGAGGCCTGGAACCGGCGCCGGACTATAGCCTTCTCGGCCCGGATTGCAATCGGCACGAGGCCGCAGCCCCACCCCTCTTGCCGTCCTCGGCACCGCTGCTAGGCTCGGCCCGCCCGCCGCCGGGCGGCGGCAACCGCAGGACGACCCCGCATGCAGCAGGACCCCCGCCTCGCCGATCTCCTCGAGCGCATCGCGAGCGCCCTCGAACGGCTGGCCCCGCCGCCCCCGCCGGCCGCCGATCTCGCCCGCGCCGACGCCTTCGTCTTCGAGGCGGCGAGCGGCCGGCTGCGCCCGGTCGCGAGGGTGGCGGCGCCGCCTCTCGAGCTCCTCTGCGGCATCGACCGGGTGGCCGACATCCTGCTCGCCAACACCCGCCGCTTCGCCCGCGGTCTGCCGGCCAACAACGCGCTCCTCTGGGGCGCCCGGGGGATGGGCAAGAGCAGCCTCGTCAAGGCGGTCCACGCGACGGTCGCGCGGGAGGTGCGGCCGGCGCCGGCGCTGATCGAGATCCACCGCGAGGAGATCGATCACCTGCCGCGGCTGCTGCAACTGCTGGCGGGACAACCGCGGCGCTGCCTCCTGTTCTGCGACGATCTCAGCTTCGATACCGGCGAGACCTCCTACAAGTCCCTGAAGGCGGTGCTCGAGGGGGGGCTCGAGGGGCGGCCGGCCAACGTCCTCTTCTATGCCACCTCCAACCGGCGCCATCTGATGCCCCGGCAGATGATCGAGAACGAACGCGGCACCGCCATCCACCCCGGCGAGGCGGTGGAGGAGAAGGTGTCGCTGTCCGACCGCTTCGGCCTGTGGCTCGGCTTCCATCCCTGCGACCAGCCGACGTATCTGGCGATGGTCGCGCGCTACGCCCGCCACTACGGGCTCGACATCGTCGAGGACGAACTGCGGCGCCAGGCCCTCGAATGGGCCACCACCCGCGGTGCCCGTTCCGGGCGCGTGGCCTGGCAGTTCATCCAGGATCTGGCCGGTCGCATGGGCCGCCGGCTGGAGGCCGAGGCCGGCGCCTAGTCGGAACGCGCGACCTCGATCCCGCCCAGCAGCCGCCGCGGATCCACCGGATCGCGGCCGGCCCGCAGCTGGAAGTGGAGCTGCGGCCGGGCGACGTTGCCGGTGGCGCCCACCCGGGCCACGATCTGGCCGCGCCGCACCCTATCGCCCACGGTGACCAGCAGCGCCTCGTTGTGGGCGTAGGTGGTGAGGTAGCCGCCGGCATGGCGGATGATCAGCATGCGACCGAAGGCCGGAACGGCACTGCCGGCATAGACGACGATGCCGTTCTCCGCCGCCCGCACCGGGGTGCCCGCCCGGGCGGCGATGTTGATGCCGTCGTTGCGCCGCCCGTCGGGCTTGGGTCCGAAGCCGTCCACCACCTCGCCCTGCACCGGCCAGAGAAAGCCCTTCCCGGAAAGCGGCGGCGGCTCCGCCCGTGCCGCCTCCCGGGTGCGGGCGAGGCCGGTCGCGGGCCGGATCGGCGCCGCTGCGCGGGGAACCGGCCGGGCCGCCGCCACCCCGTCCCGTGCGGGGATGCGCAGGACCTGGCCGACGTAGATCCGGTAGGGTGGTCGCAGCCCGTTCCGCCGCGCGAGTTCCTTCATCGGTACGCCGAACCGCAGGGCGAGCTCGCTCAGCGTGTCGCCGGGCATGACGATGTAGCCGTCACCCGCCGGACGCGCCTCGGCCAGCGGCGTACGCGCCGCCGGCACCGGCCCCCCCTTGCCCCATTTCGCGGGCTGGTAGCTGGTGCAGGCGGCGAGAAGAAGGACGCCGGCCAGAACCAGCCGACGCAACGGTCCACTCCGGCAACTCATGGCCGGGAAAATATCACCGCCGTCACAGGCACATCAAGTTCAATCGGGAGAAAACGACTCTTTCGCGCCCACGGTGATGATGTTGAAGTGATGTTTTACTTCAACTGCCGTCCTGCCGACTGTCCTCCGCGAGGATCTTGCGGAAGGATTCCAAGCTCTGGTGATGCGTCAGATCGAGATGCACGGGAGTGACCGAAATGTAACCGTCGGCTATGGCGGCGAGATCGGTGCCCTCCGCCCAGTGCTCCTCCTCGCGCAGCGCGCCGATCCAGTAGTAGGGCTCGCCGCGGGGATCGATGCGCTCCACCAGCGCGTCCCCCACCTTGCGCTTGCCCTGCCGGGTGACCCGCACGCCCTCGACGGACGCGCTCACCCGGTCGGGGAAGTTGATGTTGACCAGCACGCCTTCGGGCCAGGGGGCAGCGCACAGCCGTTCGAGGATCTCCGGCGCGAAGCGCTCCGCCGTCCCCCATTTGACCGGATGACCGTTGCGGCAGCTCTGGGAGAGGGCCACCGCCCGCACCCCGAGGACGGTGGCCTCCATGGCCGCCGCGACGGTCCCCGAATAGGTCACGTCCTCGCCCAGATTGCTGCCGTGGTTGACCCCCGAGAGGACCAGATCGGCGGCGCCGTCGAGGATCTTCTGCAGCGCCAGCAGCACGCAGTCGGTGGGGGTGCCGTCGACGGCGTAGTGGCGGGCGGAGATCCTGCGGATGCGCAGCGGGCGGCTCAGGGTCAGGGAATGGCTGGCCCCGCTCTGGTTGGTCTCCGGCGCCACCACCCAGACCTCCCCCCCGAGCCGACGGGCGATGGTCTCCAGCACCTTGAGGCCGGGGGCGTGGATGCCGTCGTCGTTGGTGACCAGGATGCGGCGCCCGCCGCCGGCGGCGTCAGCCATCGGGCTCGAGCCGCTCGAGACCGCCCATGTAGGGCCTGAGCACCTGCGGCACGACCACCGAACCGTCCGCCTCCTGGTAGGTCTCCAGCACCGCCACGAGCGCTCGCCCGACGGCCACGCCGGAACCGTTCAGGGTATGGACGTGCCGGGTGCGCTTCTCGCCCTCCGGGCGGTAGCGGGCGGCCATGCGCCGGGCCTGGAACTCGCCGCAGTTGGAGCAGCTCGAGATCTCGCGATAGCGCCCCTGCCCCGGCAACCACACCTCGAGGTCGTAGGTCTTCATGGCGGCGAAGCCGGTATCGCCCGAGCACAGGGTCATCACCCGGTAGGGCAAGTCCAGCTCCCGCAGCACCTTCTCGGCACAGGCGGTCATGCGTTCGTGCTCGGCCGCCGACTGTTCGGGCGTGGTGATGCTCACGAGCTCCACCTTCTCGAACTGGTGCTGGCGGATCATGCCCTTGGTGTCGCGCCCCGCCGCCCCCGCCTCGGCCCGGAAGCAGGGCGTGCCGGCCGTGAACCGCAGCGGCAGGTCCGCCTCGGCCAGGATCTCTCCGGCGACGAGGTTGGTGAGCGGCACCTCGGCGGTGGGAACGAGCCAGTAGCCGTCGGTGGTGCGGAACAGATCCTCGCCGAATTTCGGCAGCTGGCCGGTGCCGAACAGGGCCCGGTCGCGCACCAGGAGCGGCACCGAGACCTCGGTGTAGCCGTGCTCGCGGGTGTGCAGATCGAGCATGAACTGGGCGAGCGCCCGCTCCAGCCGTGCGAGCCCCCGCTCCAGCACCACGAAGCGGGCGCCCGACATGCGGGCGGCGCGGGCGAAGTCCATGCCGAGCCGTGCCCCGAGCTCGTCGTGCGGCCGCGGCGGGAACGGGAACGTCCGCGGCTCGCCGATGCTGCGCTCGAGGCGGTTGTCGTTCTCGTCCTCGCCGTCCGGCACGTCCTCGGCGAGCAGGTTGGGAAAGCCCGCGAGGCGCGCCTCCAGCGTCTCGCTCAGCTCCCGCAGCCGCGCCTCCCCCTCCTTGACCCGCTCCTTGAGGGCCGCGACCTCGGCCAGCAGCGCCTCCACCTCCTCGCCGCGGCGACGGCGCTCGCCGATCTCCCGGGACAGCCGGTTGCGCCGTGCCTGATCTTCCTGCAGCCGCGTCTCCAGGGCCCGGCGTTCGGCGTCGAGGGCCAGGATCCCGGCCGCCGCCGGCGGCAGGCCGCGGCGTCTCAGATTCCGATCGAATTCCTCAGGATGCTCGCGCAACCATTTGAGATCGAACACGTCTTTCCCTCGGCTCCGGAGAACGACCGACGCCCGGGTCCGGCCCGCGGCGGCCCGTCCGGCTATTCGGCCTCTTCCGCGGCCTCCCGTTCGCGGCGGCGCTTCTCCGCCATGCGTACCATGATGATGGAGACCTCGTAGAGGAGGATGATGGGCAGCGCCAGCCCCACCTGACTGATGATGTCGGGCGGGGTGAGGACCGCGGCGACGCCGAAGACGGCGACGATGGCGTACTTGCGGTTTCGCGCGAGCCCCTCGGAGGAGACGAGGCCGACCCGGCCCAGCAGGGTCAGCGCCACAGGCAGCTGGAAGGAGATGCCGAAGGCGAAGATGAGCTTCATGACGAGATCGAGGTATTCGCCGACCCGCGCCTCGAGCTGGATCGGCAGCGAGCCCTCGACGCCGGGGGTCTGGAAGCTCAGGAAGAAGCGCCACGCGAGCGGAAAGATGAAATAGTAGACCACGGCGCCGCCGATGAAAAACAGCACCGGGGTGGCCACCAGGAAGGGGAGCAGTGCCTCCTTCTCGTGGCGGTAGAGGCCGGGGGCGATGAACAGCCAGAGCTGGGTGGCGACGAAGGGAAAGGTGACGAAGGCGCCGGCGAAGAAGGCGACCTTGAGATAGGTGAAGAAGGCCTCGGTGAGACCGGTGTAGATCATGCGCGTGCACAGCGGACGCTGGTCGGGACCGCTGTTGGCGAGGCAGATGTCGGCCAGGGGCTTGGTGAGGAAGCGGTAGATCTCGTCGGCGAAGAAGTAGCTGACGACGAAGCCGAGAAGGATCGCCGCCGCCGAATACATCAGCCGGTTCCTGAGCTCGATCAGATGATCGAGCAGCGGCATTTCACGATCGTCGATATCCTTGAGCACGGGCGGTCAGCTCTTTTCCGGCTGCGAGGCGGGCACGGCGGAGGCGCTCTTGCCGGCCGGTTCGGTGGCGATGCCGCCCGCCTCCTCCGCCCCGCCCGGCTTCGCCGGTCCCTCGATGCCGCCGGCGGTCGGCTCCGGCCGCGCGGACGGCCTGTCCTCCTTGCCCGCGTCCGAGAAATCGAAGGCCCGGTCCAGCTCGCCCTCGGGGTCGATGGTCCTGGCGATGCTGCTCTTGAGATCGGTGCTGCCGACCTTCTCTATTCCCTTCTTGATCTCGTCGAGCTCGGCTTCGCGGGCCATGTCCTCGATGGAGCGCTGGAAGTCGCGCGCCATCGCCCGCGCCTTGCCGATCCAGCGGCCGGCGGTGCGCGCCACCCTGGGCAGGTCCTTGGGTCCGATGACGATCAGGGCCACCAGCAGGATGATGGCCATCTCGGACCAGCCGATGTCGAACATCGCCCGCGCTCCCGGGGGCCCCGCGGCGGGTCAGCTCTTGGCCGCCTCGTCGCGCTGCTGGACGGTGGCGTCCACCACCGGCCCGGTGGCCTTCTCGGTCTTCTCGGCCGTCACCGGCTTGGGCTTCTCCGTCTCGTCGTCGTCCGTGTCCTCGGCGAGACCCTTCTTGAAGTTCTTCACCCCCTTGGCGACGTCGCCCATCACCTTGGGCAGCTTGCCGGCCCCGAACAGGATGAGGACGATGAGCAGGATCAACACGACCTGCCAGATTCCGATGCTCATGGGAACTCCTCGCGCACGTCTTCGATCGTGACCGTTCCGGCCATGCAGTTGCAGCGGACAATGGCAGAATTCGGGGGGCGACGCAACGACCCCCGGTCACTCCTCCGGGAACACGAAGAGGTGCCGCGGGTCCAGCGCCACCGTCACCTCCTCGCCGATGGCGACGTCGACGACACCGGTCTCCCGGACCTTGACCCGGCTGCCGTCGGGGAGCCGCAGCCACACCACATGGACGGGTCCGAGATCGCGCCGCGCCTCGAGCCGCGCCCGCGAGCCGCTGCTGCCGTCGGCGCGCGTGAGGCGGATGCCCTCGGGTCGTACCACCACCTCGACATCCTCGCCCTCGTCCAGCCGCGCCACCCGGATCTCGCCCAAGGGCGTCGCCACCGCACCGCCGCGCACCCGCGCCCGGAAGCGGTTCACCGGCCCGAAGAAGCCGGCCACGAAGGCGTTGGCGGGGCGGGCGTAGAGCTCGGCCGGGGCGCCGCTCTGCACGATCCGCCCCTCCTGCATGGCGTGGATCACGTCCCCGGCGCGGATGGCCTCCTCGGCGTCGTGGGTGACGAGCAGGGTGGCGGTGCCGGCCTCCCGCAGGATGGCCAGGGTCTCTTCCCGGATCTGGGTGCGGAGCGCCGTGTCGAGCGCCGAGAAGGCCTCGTCCAGGAGCATCAGATCGGGGTCCGGGGCCAGCGCCCGGGCGAGTGCCACCCGCTGCTGTTCGCCGCCCGAGAGGGTGTGGGGATAGGCGTCCCGGTAGGCGGTCATGTCGACCCGCGCGAGGAGCTCGCGCACCCGGTCATCGCGCGCGCCACGACCCAGATGGCGCAGGCCGAAGGCCACGTTCTCGGCCACCGTCAGATGGGGGAAGAGGGCGAAATCCTGGAACATCAGGCCCACGCGCCGGCGTTCCGGCGGGATCGAGAAGCCGGGCTCGGCGACGAGACGGCCGCGGATCCGGATCCGGCCCTCCTGGATCGCCTCCAGCCCGGCGACCAGCCGCAGGGTGGTGGTCTTGCCGCAGCCCGAGGGGCCGACGAGACAGTGGACCTCGCCCCGCTTCACCGCGAGAGAGACGCGGTCGACCACCCGCCGCTGCGCGAAGGCGTGGCTCAGGTCCTCGATCTCGAGGCCCGCCGGCTCCTCCTTCCTCTGCCTCGGGGCCGAAATCACGCCCGTCCGATCTGGTTCCTGGAGCATGCTGGCGATGGTCCGCGCCTTTCTAGCCATCGGCGGCCGGCTTGAAAAGGGAAGCCCCTTCCAGCTCCTCGAGCCGCGGCAGGTCGTCGAGCGAGGAGAGCCCGAAATGGTCGAGAAAATGCGGCGTGGTCACCCACATCACGGGCCGTCCCGGCACCTCCTTGCGGCCGCGGGGCGCGACGAGCCCGGTCTCCACCAGCAGATCGAGGGTGCCGCGGCTGACCGCGACCCCGCGCACCGCCTCGATCTCCCCCCGCGTCACCGGCTGCCGGTAGGCGATGACCGCCAGGGTCTCGAGAGCGGCGGCGGACAGCCGACGCGGTCGCCGATCGGGGCGCTGCAGGAAGGGCGCGAGCTCGGGCGCCGTGCGGAACGCCCAGCGGCCGCCGCCGCATTCGAGCCGTACGCCCCGGCCCGCGTACTGCCGCTGCAGCTCCCGCAGCAGCGGCCCCGCCTCGCCGCGCTGGCCCAGGACCTCCTGCACCGCCCCCTCGGACAGGGGCTCGGCGGCGGCGAACAGCAGCGCCTCGACGATGGAGAGCGGGTCGGGTGCGGTCATCGTCGGCGGATCATCAGCGGTGCGAAGGGACGGGTCTGGTGCAGCTCGATCTCTCCCCGCCGGGCCAGCTCGAGGCTGGCGACGAAACTGGCGGCCAACGCCGAACGGCGCGGCAACAGCTCCATATAGTCCGGCGGCAGGAAGGCGGAAAGCTCGCGCCACTCGCGGCCGACCAGCAGCCGCGACAACCGCTCCAGCGCCGCCTCCACGGTCATCAGCCGCGGCCGGGGCATCCGCACCACCTCGCCGCCGCGGCGCGCGCCGAGCCGCGCACAGGCGCGCAGGAGCTCGGCCAGGGTCGCCGCCGCCCCGCCCTCGCGGCGCCGCGGGAGATCCTCGGGCATGCCGCGGGGGAAGCGGGCGCTGCCGAGACGCGGTCGCCCGGCCAGCCAGGCGGCACCGCGGCGGACGGCGTCCAGCAGCCGCAGACGCTCGGCGAGATCGCGGGCCATCTCGTCGGCGTCGGGCTCGTCGCGTTCCTCGGGCGGCAGCAGCAGCTGGCTCTTGAGGTAGAGGAGCCAGGCGGCGATCACGAGGTACTCGGCCGCGAGTCGGAGCTGCATCCGCCGTGCCCGGCGAAGATAGGCGAGATACTGGTCGGCGAGGGCGAGGATCGAGATGGCGGCGAGATCGACCTTTTGCGCGCGGGCGAGATCGAGCAGGAGCTCGAGCGGCCCGCTGAAGCCGTCGAGCTCGACGACGAACCCGCCCTCCCCGGCGCCGCTCAGCCGATGTTCCATCCCGAGACCGCCAGCACGATGTCGTAGAGGGTGCCGACCACCGGCAGCAGCACCCAGGCGAGCGGGTTGAAGGCGTAGCCGAACTCGCGGGCGGCCATCGGCAGCACGAAGAGCACGAGGATCAGCAGCAGCAGCCCGTAGCGCTCGATGCGCGCGAACCGGGTGGCGAGCGGCAGCGGCAGAATGCCGGTCAGCACGCGACCGCCGTCGAGGGGCGGGATCGGCAGCATGTTGAAGGCCGCCAGCACGACGTTGACGATCACCGCATTGGCGAGGTTCTCGCCCACCCATGCGGCATAGGGAGGCGGCAGGCCGCTCGTCAGGTGCATGAGGAGCGCCGCCGCCACCGCCAGCAGCATGTTGATGCCGGGGCCGGCGAGCGCCACCCAGATCATGTCCCGCTTGGGGTGGCGCAGGCGGTGGAAGGCCACGGGTACGGGCTTCGCCCAGCCGAAGATGAAGGGGGCGCCGAACACCAGGAGCAGACCCGGCAGGACGAGGGTGCCGAAGGGATCGACATGGGCGATCGGGTTGAAGGTCACCCGCCCCAGCCGGCGCGCGGTGTCGTCGCCCAGCTTCTCGGCCATCCAGCCGTGCGCCGCCTCGTGGAAGGTGATGGCGACGATGACCGGCAGGAACCAGACCGAGAGGGTGCGCCCGAACTCGACCAGATCAGGCATCGGCGGCCGTCAGCAGGGCGTGGAGCTCGCTCCGGGCGGCGGCGCCGTCGGCCCCGGCCGCCGCCAGGCCCGCAAGGGCCGAATCCAGGCGGGCGAGCAGATCCTCCGCCGCCGGCGCCAGCGCCTCGAGGACGGCGGCGTTGGCGGCGGGATCGCCCGGACAGTAGAGGGCGACATCGCAGCCCGCGGCGAGGGCCCGCCGCGCCCGCGAGGCGGGATCTCCGGAAAGGGCGTTCATGGCCAGATCGTCACTCAAGAGAATCCCCGAAAACCCGATCCGCTCGCGGACCAGTCGCCGCAGCACGGCGGGCGAATGCGTGGCCGGACGCTCGCCGTCGACCGCCGTCACCACCACATGCGCCGTCATCGCCAGCGGCGCGGTACGGCAGCGGCGGAACGGCAGGAAGTCGGTCCGTTCGAGCTCGGCCAGCGGGGCCTCGATATAGGGCAGCCGGTGGTGGCTGTCGACGCGTGCCCGTCCGTGACCGGGAAGATGCTTGATCACCGGCAGCACCCCGGCCGCCCGCAGGGCCCCGCAGAAACGGGCGCCCAGCCGGCCCACCATCTCCGGATCGCCGCCGAAACTGCGGTCGCCGATGGCCTCGGTGGTGTCGGGAAAGGCGAGATCGAGGACCGGGGCACAGTCGACGTCGATGCCCACCGCCCGCAGATCGGCGGCGATCGCCGTCGCGAGCGCCGCCGCCGCCCGCTCCCCGCGGGCGGGATCGCGCCGAAAGAGGTCGCCGATCCGCCGGGCCGGCGGCAACGCGCCCCAGTGGGGCGGGCGCAGCCGCTGCACCCTGCCCCCTTCCTGGTCGACCAGGATCGGCACCCGACGGTCCGGAAACAGGGCTCTGAGTTCCGTCGTGAGGGCCCGCAGCTGTTCCGGCTCCGCGCAGTTGCGGGCGAACAGGATGAAGCCCAGCGGCGGCATCTCCCGGAAAAGCGCCCGCTCCTCGGAGGTGACGGCGGTGCCCGCGACGCCCAGGATCGCAGGCCGCGGCCGCGGCGTCACCGCACGGGCCCGACCACGAAACAGTCGCCGCCGGCCCGCTTGATGCGCGTGCAGCGGGCGCGGGCCTCCTCGCGGCTCGCGAACGCTCCGGCCTGCACCCGGTAGAGGGTGTGCTCACCGCGGCGCGCCGGCTCCACCACCGGCTCCAGCCCCTCGAGCAGGGCGCCGTAGCGGCGGCGGAACCCGTCCCAGGCGCGTGCGGCCGCCGCCTCGTCGCTGAGCGCCGCGAGCTGGATGCGGAACACGGGACCGCTCGCCGGCGGCGGAGCCGGCTCCGGCTCCCGCCGTGCCGCGACCCGCGTCGGCGGCTCCGGCTCGTCGCGCAGGGCCGGCGGCACCGGCGATTCCTCCTCTTCTGCCGTGCCGGCGGCATCGCCTGCTGCCGGCTCGATGCCGGCGATGTCGGGCGCCACCTCCATGTCCTGCAATTCCTCGGCGAGGAGCCGTTCGGGCAGCGGCGGCGGCGTGTCGCCGGTGGCGATCCCCCCCGCGGTCCCGGGCAGCAGCGGCTGCACCGTGGCCGGCTCCCCGCCCGCAGGCGCGGGCGCCTCGGTGGCCGCCACGGCGGACGGCGACGGCGGGGAGGCGAATTCGCTCGTCGACGGCGGTTCGGCCGAGGGTTCCTCGGCCGGCGGCAGGAGCTCGCGGGCGGAGCGTGCCGGCGGTTCCTCGGGCGGGATGATGCGTTCGGTCTCCGCCGGTTCCTCCCGCCCTTCGAGCACGGTGACGATGGGCGCCGATTCGTTGAGCACCGGCAATCCCCCGGGCTCCTCGGGCTTCGTCCGGTAGGGACCCTCGGGCGCCCGCACCAGCCTCGGCTCGCCCCGCAGCAGATCCTGCGCCTCGCGATAGGCGTAGAAGGCCACCATCCCGAACAGCCCGAACATGGCCACCAGCCCACCGGCGATCAGCAAGCGCCCGTGGCCGCCCTCCGCCACCGGTCGCCTGCCCACGGGTGCCGGCTGTCCGCCGGCCGGTTCCTCTTCACTGGCTGACACGCTTTTCCCCTTTCGCGCCGCGGCCGCGCGCGACCGCTCAGTGCATCTCCTCGACCGGGGTCACGCCCATCAGCCGCAGCCCGTTGGCGATCACCGTGCGCACCGCCGCCAGCATCGCGAGACGCGCCGCGGTCAGCCCGGGGTTCCCGGCGAGGAGGAAACGCAGCTCCGGTTCTTCTTTACCTCGCGTCCACAGCGCGTGAAAAGCTCCCGCGAGATCGTGCAGGTAGAAAGCGATCCGGTGTGGTTCGAAGCTGCGCGCCGCCCCCTCCACCAGCCGCGGCCAGCCCGCCATCTGCCGCAGGAGATCGAGCTCGGCGGGATCCCGGAGCCCGTCCAGGGGCACTTCCGCCAGCGCCGCCGGATCCGTCTCGCAGCCGGCCTCCTCGGCGTTGCGGAACACCGAACAGATCCGGGCGTGGGCATACTGGACGTAGAAGACGGGGTTGTCCTTCGACTGCTCCACCACCTTCTCGAGATCGAACTCGAGGGGCGCGTCGTTCTTGCGGGTGAGCATGATGAAGCGGAAGACGTCCCGCCCGACCTCCTCCACCACGTCGCGCAGCCAGACGATGCGTCCCGCCCGCTTCGACATCTTGAGCGGCTCGCCGCCGGCGTAGAGGTGCACGAGCTGGCAGAGCTTGACGACGAGCTCGGCCCGCCCCTCGCCCAGCGCCTGCACCGCCGCCTGCATCCGCTTGACGTAGCCGCCGTGGTCGGCACCCCAGACGTCGATCAGCAGGTCCGCGCCGCGGCGGATCTTGTCGAGATGGTAGGCGAGATCGGCGGCGAAATAGGTCCAGGCACCGTTCGACCGCCGCAGGGGACGATCGACGTCGTCGCCGAAGGCGGTGGACCTGAAGAGAAGCTGCGGCGTGGGCTCCCAGTCCTCCATCGTCCGCCCCTTGGGCGGCGGCAGGGTGCCCGTGTAGACGAGCCCCTTCTCCTCCAGGAAGGCGATGGCCTCCTCGATGCGCCCGGCGGCAATGAGCTCGCGTTCGGAGGTGAAGACGTCGTGACGCACGCCGAGGGCGGCGAGATCCTCCCGGATGCGTACCATCATCGCCTCCACCCCGGCGCGGCCGAAGGGTTCGAGCCATTCCTCCTCGGGGCGGCCGAGCCAGCGGTCGCCGTCCCGTTCCACGATCGCCTTGGCGACCGGCACCAGCTCCTCGAGCGGGTAGAGCCCCTCCGGCATCGGCCCCGGATCGTCGCCCAAAAGCTCGCGGTAGCGGTGATGGACCGAGCGGGCCATGGCCTCGATCTGGGCGCCGCCGTCGTTGATGTAGTATTCGCGGGTCACCCGGTAGCCGGCGAAATCGAGGAGATTGGCCAGGGCGTCGCCGTAGACGGTGCCGCGGCCGTGGCCGACGTGCAGGGGGCCGGTCGGGTTGGCGGAACAGTACTCGTCGTTGACCGGCCGCCCGCGGCCCAGATCGCAGCGCCCGTAGTCGGCACCGGCGCGCAGTACCACCGGGATCTGTCGCCGCCAGAGCTCGTCGGCGAGCCGCACGTTGACGAAGCCCGGCGGCGCCACCCGCACCTCGATGATGCCTTCGGCGCCGGTGATCTCGCCCGCCAGCAGCTCGGCCAGTTCCATGGGCCGGCGCCGCGCCGCGCGGGCCAGCACGAGGGCCGCGTTGGTGGCCATGTGGCCGTGGGCGGGGTCGCGCGGCGGCTCCACCGAGATCCGCTCGAGATCGAGATCCGGCGGCAGCTCGCCGCGCTCCTGCAGCGCCGCGACGGCGGCCGCGACGGTGTCCCTGAAGTCGGCGAAAAGGTTCATGGGCGATAGCGTGCCAGCTTGAAGAGACGATCGTGTTCGTCGAGGGCGTAGCGGTCGGTCATGCCGGCGATGTAGTCGCGCACCGTCTCCGCCGTCCGCCGGCTGCCCGGCTCGCCGGCCTGCCGACGCCAGCGGTCGGGCAGACATTGCGGCGCCTCGAGGAACACCTCGAACAGTTGGCGGACGAGACGCTGCGCCTTGAGCGCCATGCGGTTGACCTTGTAGTGGCGGTAGACGCGCTCGTGCAAGAAGGCGCGCAGTGCCGCGAGCTCTTCCGCCACTTCCCCGGAGAAGGCCACCAGCTTTCCGGCCGCCCGTACCTCGGCAGGATCGCGCGGCGCCGCCCGCTCGAGGCGGCGGCGGGTCTCCGCCAGGAGATCGGTCACCAGCCGGTCGATCAGCCGGCGCACCGTCTCGTGGGCGAAGCGTTCGGACTCGCAGCGGCCGCAGACCTCGAGGACCTCGCGCGCGGCGGGCGCCGCGAGGGGGATCTCGAGCAGCTCGTCGATGGCGAAGAAGCCGGCGCGCAGACCGTCGTCCACGTCGTGGCTGCAATAGGCGATGTCGTCGCTGACGGCGGCGATCTGCGCCTCCAGCGGCGGCTCCATGGAGAGGGCGAAGTGCTCGGCCAGCGGATGGCGGGCGATCACCGTCGGCACCCCGTTGCGCAGCGGGCCGTTGTGCTTGACCACGCCCTCCAGGGTCTCGGCGGTGAGGTTGAGGCCGTCGAAGGCGGCGTAGCGCCGTTCGAGCTCGGTCAGGACGCGGAAGGTCTGGATATTGTGGTCGAAGCCGCCGAAGTCGCGGAGCGCCTCGTCGAGGGCCGCCTCGCCGGCGTGGCCGAAGGGCGGGTGGCCGAGATCGTGGGCGAGCGCGATGGCCTCGCCGAGGTCCTCGTTGAGGGCGAGCGCGCGGCAGATGGTGCGCGTGATCTGCGCCACCTCGAGGGAGTGGGTGAGGCGGGTGCGGAAATGGTCGCCCTCGAAGTTGACGAATACCTGGGTCTTGTATTCGAGGCGGCGGAAGGAAGTCGCGTGGACGATGCGGTCGCGGTCCCGCTGATGGGGCGTGCGGAGTCCGCTCTCCGGCTCCCCGTGGGCACGGCCGGCGCTGTCCTCCGGCCGGCAGGCAAAGCTCGAAAGCTGCATCCGATCACCGCTCCTCGCCCGTGGCCTCCGCGGCGGAGTCTTTGACAGTATGCCCGTCGCCCCTAAATTGCGGAAGGCAGGAACCGTGAAGGGGAACCGTGGTGGCAGACACGACCGAGGGCGCACGACCGCCCCCCCTCACCATTTCCGAGGCCGCCGCGCGCCGTATACGGCAGATCCTGGCCGAGGAACACACCCCGGGTTTGCGCCTCCGGCTCAGCGTCGACGGTGGCGGCTGTTCGGGCTTCCAGTACAAGTTCGCCCTCGACAACAAGCAGGAGCCGGGCGACGTCGAGGTGGAACGGGATGGCGCCCGGGTGGTGATCGACGGCATGTCGCTCATGTTCCTCCTGGGAGCCGAGCTCGATTTCGTCGAGGATCTGACGGGCGCCTATTTCCGCGTCCACAATCCCAACGCCACCGCTTCCTGCGGCTGCGGCACCTCCTTCGCCATCTGAGGCTCCGGCAGGATCAGAACAGGCTTCCCTGCCGCCGCACCGCCTCGACCGCTTCCTCCGGCTCGGGATCGAGGAGCCCCGGATCGTCGTTGGCGGGGCTGTTGACCCGCCGGCTCACCGGGAAGGCCCCGACCGTCACGTCTTCCGACAGGAGGAGTTCGCGCAGGAGGGCGGGATCCGAGAGCTCCGGATCGAGCCAGGCATCCCACCGTTCCTCGGGAAGGACGACCGGCATGCGGTGATGGATGTCCCGGATCTCGGGTACGGCCGGGCGGGTGAGGATGGCGACCGTGTCGAGGATGCCGCCGCCGGTCAGGCGGGTGCGCTCCCATATTCCGGCCATGGCCATCGGCCGGTCGCCGTCGAGGTGGACGAAATACGGCCGGCTCGCGCCGCGCCCTCGTTTGCGCCATTCGTAGAAGCCGTCGGCCGGCAGGAGGCATCGCCGCGCCCGGAAGGCGGCGCGGAACATGGGTTTCTCCCCCGCCGTCTCGGCGCGGGCGTTGATCTGACGGCCGGGGTCGCGCGGATCGCGCATCCACGGGGCGAGGAGACCCCAGCGCAGCCACGCCGCCTCGCGACCGCCATCGGCGCGCCTGCGGATCGCCACCACCTCGCCGTCGGGCGCGATGTTCCAGCGGGCCGCGTAACCGGCGGGCGGTGGGCAGCCGAAGAGCTCCGGAAACCGGGCCGGCGTGACGGAAAGCGCGAAACGTCCGCACATGGCTCGACCGTTCGATCCTTCAGGCGCCCATCCGACGACGGATGTCGGCCGCGATCGCCTCCACCGGCCGGGCGGCGTCGATCCGCTGCCAGGCCACCGCGTCGAGGTCCACCGTCGCCCGCTGCCGGCGCAGCACCGTGACGTCGGCGTCCGAGGCGTCGCCGCGGCGCGCCGACACCCGCGCCTCCAGCACCTCCTCGGGCGCCTCGAGCCAGATGCCGAGAAACCGGGCACCGCGGGCGGCGGCCACCGCCTCGATGCCGGCGCGCTGGTCCGGATCGCCGTAGACCCCGTCACAGATGACGCTCCTTCCCCCCTCCAGCAAGAGGGCGGCCCGCCGCTCCATGATGCCGAACACGCGCCGGCCGATCTCCGCCCGGTAGGCCGTGGACGGCAGCCGATCCGTCGGCGCGCGGCCGAAGAGCTGCTTGCGGATCACGTCGCTGCGCAGGACCGTCGCGCCGGGCAGGGGATCGAGGAGGGGCGCGAGCGCTCGCGCGACCGAGGATTTGCCGCTTCCCGAGAGGCCGCCGATCGCCACCAGCCGGGGCGTCGCGGGAACGAGGGCCACCGTCGCGAATTCGAGGTAGCGCCGCGCCGCCGCGGCCTTTTCCTCGCGTACCGCGGGATCCTCGGCGATGCGCGCGGCGAGGCCCTCCACCTTGGCGCGGATGGTGGCCCGCACCGCGAGGAAGAGCGGCAGGAGCGCCTGTCCGCGGTCCTCCCGCACCGCATCGTTGTAGCTCTGGAGGAGCCGCCAGGCCTCGGGGCGCAGGTCCCGCTCCAGGAGATCCATCACCAGGAAGGCGAGATCGTAGAGCACGTCGATGCTGGCCAGATCCTCGTCGAACTCGATGCAGTCGAAGAGGACCGGCCGGCCGTCGAGCAGCACGATGTTGGCGAGATGGAGATCGCCGTGGCAGTGGCGCACCCGGCCGATGCGCCGGCGTTCTTCCAGAAGTGGCCCGGCCGCCGCCAGCGCCGCCTCGGTGTCGGCGGTGAGCGCCGCCACGGTCCCGGGATCGAAGATGGCGGGACAGAGGGCGGCGAGATCCCCGGCATTACCGGTCACGATCCCGCGCATCGCCGCGATCCCGCCCCTGTCGGGGCGGACCCGGGCGGCACGGTGGAAGGCGACGATCTCCCGCGCCAGCGCCTCGATCAGATCGGCGGTCAGTCGGCCGCGCGCCGCCACCCGATCGAGACGCGCCTCCTGCGGGAAGCGGCGCATCTCGAGAAGCCACTCCACGGGCTCCCCCTCGCCGCCCAGAGCGAGCGTGCCGTCCGGACGCCGGACCACGGGGAGGAGGCCCAGATAGAGCGCGGGCGCGGTGCGCCGGTTGAGGGCGAGTTCCGCTTCGAGGGCACGCCGGCGCCGGTCGAGGGTCGAGAAGTCGAGAAAGCTGTAGCGGACCGCCCGCTTCATCTTGTAGGCCCGCTCGCCGGCCAGCAGCACCACGGCGGCGTGGGTGTCGATCCGCTCCACCGGGCCCGGCAGCGCGGTGCCCAGGAGGAACCGCAGCACCTCCTCCTGGTTCGCGTTCACGGTGCGCCCGCTCCCCGCGCGCGGCGAAGCGCCTTGCCGCGGGCGGGCATGGATACTAAACCCCGGAGCATGTCGTTTCCCTCTAAGGACACTCCGAACATGGACATCCGCCAGAGCGTGCCCGAAATCGTCGGCGAAACGCCCCTTCTCCGCCTCCGGCGCGTCTCGGAGATGACCGGCTGCGAGATCCTCGGCAAGTGCGAATTCCTCAATCCCGGCGGGAGCATCAAGGACCGGGCGGCGCTGGCCATCATCGAGGACGCCGAGCGGAAGGGCCAGCTGCGCCCCGGCGGGGTGATCGTCGAGGGCACCGCCGGCAATACCGGCATCGGTCTCGCGGTGATCGGCAACGCCAAGGGCTACCGCACCGTGATCGTGATGCCCGAAACCCAGAGCCAGGAGAAGAAGGATCTCCTGCGCCTCCTCGGGGCCGAGCTCGTGCTGGTACCCGCCGTCCCCTATCGCGACCCCAACAACTACGTCCACTATTCGCGGCGGCTGGCGGAGGAACGGGCGGCGGTGGAGCCCAATGGCGCCGTCTGGGCCAACCAGTTCGACAATGTGGCCAACCGCGAGGGCCACTACCGGATGACCGCGCCCGAGATCTGGCGGCAGACGGATGGCCGCATCGACGCCTTCACCTGCGCGGTGGGCACCGGCGGCACTCTGGCCGGGGTCGGGATGTACCTCAAGGAGCGTGATCCGCGGATCCGCATCGTCCTCGCCGATCCGATGGGCGCCGCGCTCTACCACTATTACAAGCACGGCGAGCTCAAGGCCGAGGGCTCCTCCATCACCGAGGGCATCGGGCAGGGCCGCATCACCGCCAATCTCGAGGGTGCGCCGGTGGACGATGCGGTGCAGATCCCCGACGAGGAGGCGCTGCCCTATCTGTTCGATCTGGTGATGGAGGAAGGGCTGCTGCTGGGCGGTTCCTCGGCCATCAACATCGCCGGCGCGGTCCGGGTGGCGAAGATGCTGGGGCCCGGCCACACCATCGTCACCGTTCTCGCCGACGGCGGCCAGCGCTATCAGAGCAAGCTCTACAACCCCGCCTTCCTGCGCGAGAAGGGACTGCCCGTTCCGCCCTGGCTCGCCGACTGAGGGAGGAGATTCCGTCATGGCCGATGCCTTCGCCGGCGCGCTGGTCGGCACCGACTGGCTGGCCCGCCATCTGGAGGCGCCCGACGTGCGGGTGGTGGACGCCACCTGGTGCCTGCCCGCCGCCGGACGCGATCCGAGCAAGGAATACCGGGAGCGCCACATCCCGGGCGCCGTGTTCTTCGATCTCGACGAGGTCTGCGTGCAGGACGGCGTGCACCCCCACCGGGTGCCGGATCCCGCCCGCTTCTCGAGCCGGGTGCGCCGGCTGGGGCTCGGCGACGGGCTGCGGATCGTGGTCTACGATTCGAACGACTTCTGCGCCAGCGCCCGGGTGTGGTGGATGTTCCGGCTGTTCGGCCACGAGGAGGTGGCGGTCCTCGACGGCGGGCTCGGCAAATGGCTGGCGGAAGGGCGGCCGGTGGACGACCGCCCGGTGCGACCGCTCGAGCGTCATTTCACGGCCCGACGGAACAACCTCCTGCTGCGCGAGCTGGACCAGATCCGCGCCAATCTCACGAGCCGCCGCGAGCAGATCGTGGATGCCCGCTCCCCGGGTCGCTTCCACGGCACCGAGCCGGAGCCCCGTCCCGGGCTGCGCGGCGGCCACATCCCGGGCAGCTTCAACCTTCCCTATCAGGAGCTGATCGCCGCCGACGGGACCCTGAGGCCGCCCGCGGAGCTGCGGGCCGCCCTCGCCCGCGCCGGGGTCGATCCCGAACGGCCGGTGGTCACGAGCTGCGGTTCCGGCGTGTCGGCGGCGGTGATCAACCTCGCCCTCCATCGGCTCGGCCATCCCGACGCCGCCCTCTACGACGGCTCCTGGGCCGAGTGGGGGGCGCTTCCCGACACGCCGGTGGCGCGCTGATCCGCGCCGGCTCTTGCGGCCGGCGCCTGCCCGGGCCATCTCCGGAACACGTGGCGAGCAGTGAACGCGAGAGAGGAGCCAGGTGTCATGGCGGTCGAAACTCCGATCTGCAATTTCGGCGAGAAGGCCAGGCCCTTCCGGCTGAAGGGTACCGACGGCAGGTGGTACGACCTCGAGGAACTCAGGGGGCCGCGCGGCACCCTGATCGTCTTCATGTGCAACCACTGCCCCTACGTGAAGGCGATCATCGACCGGCTGATCCGCGACGCCCGCGAGCTCCGGGAGCTCGGCGTCCACACCGTCGCCATCTGCTCCAACGACGCCGAGGCCTATCCCGAGGACAGCTTCCAGAACATGAAGCGCTGGGCCGAGGAGAAGGGCTTCCCCTTCCCCTATCTCCACGACGAGACCCAGGAGGTGGCGCGCGCCTACGGTGCCGTCTGCACGCCCGATTTCTTCGGCTACAACGCCGATCTCGAACTCCAGTACCGCGGCCGGCTCGACGCCTCGGGTCGCAATCCGGCCCCGCCCGACGTCCGCCGCGAGCTGTTCGAGGCGATGAAGATGGTGGCCGAGACGGGCCGGGGGCCGAAGGAGCAGATCCCCTCCATGGGCTGCTCCATCAAGTGGAAGCAGGCCGCCTGAGCCGGCCGGTGGCCTATCCCGATCTGCGCGCCTTCATGGCCGCCCTCGAGGAGCGGGGGCGGCTCGTGCGCGTGCGCGAGCCCGTGAGCCCGGTGCTCGAGATGACCGAGATCCAGACCCGCCTCCTGGCCGAAGGGGGGCCGGCGGTGCTGTTCGAGCGGGTCGAAGGCCACGACATGCCGGTCCTGGTCAACCTCTTCGGCACCGTCGAGCGGGTCGCCTGGGGGATGGGCCGCGAACCCCACGAGCTCCGCGAGCTCGGCCGTACCCTGGCCTTCCTGCGCCAGCCCCAGCCGCCGGAATCCCTGCGCGACGCCTGGGGCATGGCACCCATGTTCAAGGCGGCGATGGCCATGCGCCCGAAGACGGTGGGCGCGCCACCCTGTCAGGAGTTGGTGCTGCGGGGCGCGGAGATCGATCTCGGCCGGCTGCCGATCCAGACCTGCTGGCCGGGCGAGCCCGCTCCGCTCATCACCTGGCCGCTGGTGGTCACTCGGGGGCCCGGGGAGACGCCCGAGGACGGCTTCAACCTCGGAATATACCGCATGCAGGTGACGGGGCGGGACACGACGCTCATGCGCTGGCTCCGGCATCGCGGCGGCGCCCAGCACTACCGCCGCTGGAAGCGCGAGCGGCACGAGCCCTTCCCGGCGGCCGCGGTGATCGGCGCCGATCCCGGGACCATCCTGGCGGCGGTCACCCCGCTGCCCGACACCATGTCGGAATACCGCTTCGCCGGGCTCCTCCGTGGCAGCCGGCTGGAGCTCGCCGACTGCGTGAGCGTGCCCCTGAAGGTGCCGGCGCGGGCCGAGATCGTGCTCGAGGGCCACGTCGATCTCGAGGAATACGGCGAGGAGGGTCCCTACGGCGACCACACCGGCTACTACAACGCGGTGGAGCGGTTTCCGGTCTTCCGCATCTCGGCCATCACCATGCGCCGGGATCCGATCTACCTTTCCACCTTCACCGGCAGGCCGCCGGACGAGCCCTCGGTGCTGGGCGAGGCCCTGAACGAGCTCTTCGTGCCGCTCCTGCAGCAGCAGTTCCCCGAGATCGTCGATTTCTGGCTGCCGCCCGAGGGCTGCTCCTACCGGGTAGCGGTGGTCTCCATCAAGAAGGCCTATCCCGGCCATGCCCGGCGCATCATGATGGGCGTCTGGTCGTACCTGCGCCAGTTCACCTACACCAAGTTCGTGATCGTGGTGGATCCCGACATCGACTGTCGCGACTGGAAGGACGTGATCTGGGCGATCTCGACCCGGGTCGATCCCGGCCGCGATCTCGTGATCCTCGAGAACACGCCCATCGATTACCTGGACTTCGCCTCGCCCGAGCCCGGCCTCGGATCCAAGCTGGGCATCGACGCCACCGACAAATGGCCGCCCGAGACGAAACGCGAATGGGGCCGCCGCATCGTCATGGACGAGGAGATCGTGCGCCTCGTCAGCGAGAAATGGCCGCGCTACGGCCTGCCCGGCTCCGGCCGCCCCATCTGGCGGCGGGAGGACGACTGACCCATCGGCGTCGCGACGACCGGCCGGCCCCTCGCGGGTTCGGCGGCGATCGCCGTCCCCCGCTGGCATCGAGGGCCGCTTCGCGCTAAGCGGGCGGCGGGCCGGACGGGGGTGCGGGCATGGAGCGCATCGAAGCGGTGGTGGTCGGAGCCGGGGTGATCGGCCTCGCCGTCGCCCGCCGGCTGGCCATGGCCGGCCTCGAGGTGCTGGTGCTGGAAAGGGAAGACGCGATCGGCACCGGCACCAGCTCCAGAAGCAGCGAGGTGATCCACGCCGGCATCTACTATCCCCCCGGCAGCCTCAAGGCCCGCACCTGCATCGAAGGGCGCGATTTCCTCTACCGCTACTGCGCCGAACGCGGGATCCCGCATCGCCGCTGCGGCAAGCTCGTCGTCGCCACCCGCGAGGCGCAGCTGCCGAGACTGGAGGCGATCCGCGCCAATGCCGAAGCGAGCGGGGTACGCGATCTCGAGTGGTGGGACCGTGCGCGGATCGCCCGGGCCGAGCCCGCGCTTCGCGCCGTGGCCGCCCTCTGGTCGCCCGCGACCGGCATCCTCGACAGCCACGCCCTCATGCTGAGCTATCAGGGCGAGGCGGAAGCCCACGGCGCGGTCGTCGCATTCCGCAGCCCGCTTCTCTCGGCGCGGGCGGTGGAGGACGGTTTCCTGCTGGAAGTGGGCGGCACCGAACCGCTCACCCTCCATTGCCGGCACCTGATCAACGCCGCCGGGCTGCGCGCCCCCGATCTCGCCCGCAGGATCGCCGGCCTCGATCCGGCCAAGGTGCCGCGCGGCTGGCTGTGCAAGGGAAGCTATTTCGTGCTCGCCGGTCCCTCGCCCTTCCGGCATCTCGTCTATCCGGTGCCCGAAGAGGCCGGGCTCGGCATCCACGTCACCCTCGATCTCGCCGGGCGCTGCCGCTTCGGCCCGGACACCGAATGGGTGGACCGCATCGACTATCACGTCGATCCCGCCCGCGCTTCCCGTTTCGCCGAAGCGATCCGCCGCTACTGGCCGGATCTCCCCGAGGATGCGCTGGAGCCGGGCTATGCCGGCATCCGCCCCAAGATCGTGCCGCCCGGCGCGCCGCCGGCCGATTTCCAGGTCCAGGGACCGGAGGCGCACGGGGTTCCCGGCCTCGTCAACCTCTTCGGCATCGAGAGCCCGGGCCTCACCGCATCCGCACCCATCGCCGATCTGGTGGCACGGCGGCTCGGGCTGGGCGAAGGGCGCCCGCGATGAGGCGGCGCGCCATGGAAGAAACCGGCCTGCACCCTCATCGGCCGATCCACCGCCTGCGGGCCTTCCTCCTCCTGGCGCTGCTGGTGCCCTTTGCCGCGCCGGTCGCGGACGAAGGTGGCGAGGTGCTGGTCGCCTGGCGCTCGCCGGTGGTGGAGGGGGAGGCGCGCCTTCCCTGGCTTCCGGCCGATCCGGAGCTCGCCGCGCGGCTGCGGAAGACCGCCCTCTCCGCGCTCGCGGCCTTCGTCGCCGAGGCGGAGGCGCAGCGCGCGGCACTGCTGGCAGACGGGATCGAAACCGCCGGCGTTCCCTGGGATCGGCGCTCGCGTGTGGAGATCCGGTTCGCCGCCCCCTGCTGCCTGTTGCTGTTGCGGGAGATCACCGGCTACACGGGCGGCGCCCACGGCAATACCGCCTTCGAATCCCTCTTCTGGGACCGGGAGCGGAAGGCGGTGGTGGAGCTGGATGCGCTGCTCGATCTCGCGGCGGCGAAGCCCGCCCTCGACCGCGCACTCGAGGAGGCGCTTCGGCGCGAGAAGCGTCGCCGCGGCTTTTCCCCGACCGGGGACGACCGTGACATCTTCGGCAGGCCGCGGGCGGAGGCGGGCAGCGTCTTCACCCTGGTGCCGGACCGGCGTCCCGGCCGGGCGGTCGGCCTCCTGTTCCATTTCCCGCCCTGTGCGCTCGGCCCTCACGGCCAGGGCAGCTACCGCCTCTTCGTCCCGGCGGCAGGGTTCGCCGCCCATCTGCGACCGCGCTACCGCCCGCTCTTTCCCGGCGACTGAGGTTCAAGCCGCCTACTTCCGCACCACGGGCCGCGACGGTCGGGCCCGCTGCTCGAGGCGCACGCCGCTCAGCACGTAGATCACCAGCCCCGGCAGCACGATGGCGGGCAGGAACACCGCCACGTGCAGGAGTCCCAGCAGCACCGCCAGCTCCTCGCCCACACCCACGAGCGCGAGCAGGGAAACGAAGGAGACCTCCCGCACCCCGAGCCCCATCATCGACACCGGCAGCAGACCGATGAAGAAGCCCACGGGCCCCAGGATCAGAATCAGGAAGGGGTCGAGCGACAGGCCGAGGGCGAGGGCCAGCAGCCAGGTCTGCAGGATGCGGATCCCCTGCATGGCGACGGTCAGCCCGAGCACCGCGAACAGCAGCCGGGGGGGGCGGGCCAGGAGCAGCAAGTCGACCACGATCCGCCGCAGCAGGCCGACGATGCCGCGCATATTCTCCACCGGTTCGAAGGCGGGCAGTCGCAGCAACAGGAGTCCGGGCATCGCCAGCGCCGGCGCCAGCAGCAGGGCGGCGAGCCCGTAGCGCAGTTCGGTGCCCAGCGGCAGCTCCGCGAACAGGACGCCGATGCCCCCGGCCCCGGCCATCACCGCCAGGGCGAAGACCCGCTCCACCACCACCGAGCCCACCGCCGCCGCGGCGCCGGTCCGCGAGGAGATGGCGAATACGCGCATCCCCTCGATCAGAAGATTGCCGGGTGCCAGGGCGCCCACCCCTTCGGAGACGTAGACCACCCGCAGGAGTTCGCGGAAGGAGACGTCCCGCGCGCTGCGACCCAGCACCAGCTGCCAGCGCAGGGCGACGAACATCCGGCCGAGCACGAGCGCCGCCATGGCGATCAGCAACGGCATCGGCGCGAGCGCCGCCGACACTTCCAGGAGACGGGCGAGGTCCACGCGGTCGACGAGCAGCCAGCCGAGCAACAGCAGGCTCACCGAGACCCGCACCGGCAACGAGCCGGCCCACCGTCGAAATCTCGCCACCACCGGGCGGTAGCCTCCTCCGTTGTCCGTCATCTTCCCCCGCCGGGCGACGGCCGTAGCTCGGACGCAGTATAGCCAGGTTTCCTTTCGAATGCCAGAGCCGCCCGTCCTATTCCCGTATGGCGACACGAAAAACCGTCAGGCGGGGTCCGTGAGGCGCGACCATTCTCCCGGTACCCGGACGGCGCATCGCGGTCGTGCTCGCGGCGGCGGCTCCGCGGGCCGCGGATGACAAGTCGCACCCGCTGCCGCTAAGTTCTCCCCGCCCGGAACGAGGCCGGGACTGCTTGAGGAGGCGGCGTTGAGGGGGACGTCCTCGGGTGTGCTGCAACCGCGTGCGGGCGAGATCGGCCGCACCATCCGCCGCTTCCGCCGGGCGGAGGGGCTGACCCTGAAGCAGCTCGCCGAGCGCAGCGGGGTGTCCATCGCCACCATCAGCAAGATCGAGAACGGCAAGATCTCGGGCGGCTTCGAGACCGTCTACAAGATCGCCCGCGGGCTCGGCGTGCTGGTGACCGAGATCGTGCCGCCGGAGGGCGCCGACAGCCAGCCCCTCGCCGTCCACCGCCACGATCCCGCCGATCTGCACGCGACCAGCATCTACAACTACTTTCCCCAGGCCTTCCGCCGGGAGGGGGTGCTCAACGCCTATCTGATGGAGATCCACACCCGCCGGGTGCCGGAGCGCCGCGACTGGTCGATCCATGCCGGCGAGGAGGTGATCTTCGTCCTCGAGGGTGCCATCGAGCTCCATCTCGAAGGCCATGCACCGGTCAGACTCGAAGCGGGCGACAGCGCCTGCTTCGATTGCGGCCTGCGCCACGCCTTCGTCGCCGTCGGCGAGGGCAACGCCCGCATCCTCTCCGTCTCCACGCGGGGGCCGGCCACCCGCAACGACGGCCGGCTGGTTTTCTCGTAGCCCCATTTTCACATTTGAAAATCGATTCCCGACGGGATAGGCTGCCCCCACAACGGGTGCCGGGGGAGAGGAACCGGCCCCCCAGCCACAGGGAGGCTCGACATGACACGCGCGACACTCATGCTCTCGGCGCTGGCGACGGCGGCGGTGCTGGCCGCCGGTGCCGTCCGGGCGGGCGAGGACGAGATCCTGATCGGCGGTGCCCTCAGCCTGACCGGCGTGCAGGCGCCGCTCGACGAGCCCGGCTTCAAGGGCGCCCAGGTGGCCGTCAAGTTCCTCAACGACAACGGCGGCCTGCTCGGCAAGCCGGTGCGCTTCGTCAACATCGACGGCAAGTCGGACCCGGTGACGGTGGGCAACGCCGCCGTCGAGCTGATCGACCAGGGTGCGGACTTCATCGTCGCCCCCTGCGACTTCGATTTCGGCGGCCCGGCCAGCCGCGAGGCCCAGGCGGCGGGGCTCGTCGGCATCTCCACCTGCGCCTCCGATCCCCTCTACAGCTCCTGGTCGCTGGGTGACAAGCAGTTCACCCTGTCCATGTGGAACACAACCATGGGGGCCACCGCGGCGGAGTTCGCGTTCAACGAGAAGGGCTGGAAGACGGCCTACGTGGTCACCGACCAGTTCATCGCCTACACCAAGTCGCTCTCGAAGTACTTCGTCGAGCACTACGCCAACATCGGCGGCAGGATCCTGCTCGAGGACACCTACACCAACGGCGACAACGATTTCTCCGCCCAGCTCGCCCGCCTGCAGGCGCTCGAGGAAAAGCCGGAGGTGATCTTCATCTCCTCCTACGGCTCCGACATCGCCTTCATCATCCGCACCCTCCGGGAGGTGGGGATCGACAGCCCGGTGGTGGGTGGCGATTCCTACGACGATCCGGCCCTCCACGAGGCCCTCGGCGAGCGCTTCGGCAACGACATCTACTACGTCACCCACACCTTCATGAGCCCCGAGGCGCATCCCGACATGCCGAAGTTCCTCGAGCTCTACCGGGCGATGTACGGGGAGGCCCCGGACACCGCCTTCGTCGCCACCGGCTGGGACACCATCATGCTGCTGGCCCAGGCCGCCGAGATCGCCGGCACCACCGACGGCGACGCGGTGGCGCGCGCGCTCGAGAGCAACGAGTTCAACCTGCTGACCGGCAAGCTCCGCTACAAGAACGCGGAGGAAGGGCACGAGCCGGACAAGGCGGCGGCGATGGTGGCGCTCGAAGGCGGCAAGCCCGTCTTCCTCGGCTGGCGCCGTCCCGAGAATCCGCCCAAGCCCTGACCAACGCGGGGTCGCCGCCCGCGAGCGGGCGGCGACCCCCTCTCACGGGACCTGCCTCACGGTGCTCGAAGCCCGCGACGTTTCGGTGGTCTTCGCCGGGCTGCGCGCCCTCGACGGCGTGAGCCTCGCCCTCGAGGGCGGCGAGATCCTGGGTCTGATCGGCCCCAACGGCTCCGGCAAGACGACCCTCGTCAACGCCATCACCGGACACGCGCCCCTCGCCGGCGGCACGGTGCGGGTGGCGGGCGAAACCGTCACCGGGCTCACACCGCCGCAGATCGCCCGTCGGGGAGTGATCCGATCCTTCCAGATCGTCCGTCTGTTCGACCAGCTCACGGTGATGGAGAACGTGGTGAGCGGGGCGCTGGCCACCGGCAGCGGGCGCGCCGAAGCCCGCCGGCGCGCGGGCGAGCTGCTGGAGGAATTCGGCCTTCGGGATCGCGCCGACGATCTCGGTGCCGAGCTCAGCTACGGCGACAAGCGGCGGGTGGAGATCGCGCGGGCGCTCGCCGCCCGCCCCCGCTTCCTGCTGCTCGACGAGCCGGCGGCCGGCATGAACGAGGAGGAATCGGCGGCCCTCATGGAGATCCTGGCGGCATTGCCGGCCAGCCGCGGGCTCGGGCTCCTCATCATCGACCACGACATGGCGCTCATCATGCGCCTGTGCCATCGCCTGCACGTGCTGGCCTCGGGGCGGACCATCGCCGAGGGCGATGTCGAGAGCGTGCGCAACGACCCCGAGGTGATCGCCGCATATCTGGGAACGGAGGCGGAGGCCGATGGCCCTCGCGGTTGAGGCGCTCGAGGTCCGCTACGGCGGCATCCGCGCGGTGCGCGGGGTGGACATCGAGGTGGGCGACGGCGAGGTGGTGGCCCTCCTCGGTGCCAACGGCGCCGGCAAGTCCTCGACCCTGCTGGCCATCGCCGGCGCCATCCGCCCCTACGCCGGCCGCGTGCGGCTCGACGGTCGCGACGTCACCGGCAGCATTCCCGAGCGCATGGTGCGCGCCGGCGTCGCCATGGTGCCCGAAACCCGCGACGTCTTCCCCGATCTCACGGTGGAGGAGAACCTGCGTCTCGGCGCCTACGTGCGGCGCCGGGACCGCGCCGACGTCGAGGCCGACCGGGCGGCCATGTTCGCGCTCTTCCCGCGCCTCGCCGAACGTGCCGAGCAGACCGCCGGCACCCTCTCCGGCGGCGAGCAGCAGATGCTGGTGATCGCCCGGGCGATGATGTCGCGGCCGCGCCTCCTGCTCCTGGACGAACCCTCGCTCGGTCTCGCGCCGACCATCGTCGAGCAGATCTTCGCCATGATCGCCAGGCTCGCCGCCACCGGTCTCTCGATCCTGCTGGTGGAGCAGAACGTGGGCAAGGCGCTGGCGGTCGCCGACCGCGCCTATGTCATGCGGCTCGGCCGCATCGCCGCCGCCGGGCCGGCCCGCGAGCTGGCCGCGGCGGCCGATCTCAAGGAACACTACCTCGGGGGATGAGAGGGTGACCGCCGCCATCCAGTTCGTCATCGACGTGCTCAGCCTGGGCGGCGCCTACGCGCTGATGGCCCTGGGGCTCGTCATCGTCTACGGCATCCTGCGCCTCGTGAACTTCGCCTACGGCGAGCTCATCATGGCCGCCGGCTACACCCTCTATCTGGTGAGCGCCTCGCCCCTGCCCTGGCTGGTGATGGCGGTGCTGGCGGTGGGCGCCGCCGTCGTCACCGGCATCGCCACCGACTATGTCGCCTTCCGGCCCGTGCGCGCGAAATCCGTGACCGCCGTACTCATCACCTCCTTCGCCTTCTCCACCCTGCTGCAGAACGCGGCCCAGCTCCTCATCTCGCCGCGGCCGCGCTCCATTCCCCTGCCCGAGGTGTTCTCCGACACGGTGACGCTGTTCGGCGTCGTCACCCCGGCGCGCAACCTCATCACCATCGCCGCCGCGGCAGTGCTGCTGAGCCTCTTCACCCTCGCCATGCGCCGCACCGTCCTCGGCATCGCCATGCGCGCCGCCGCCACCCATTTCACCATGGCGCGCATGCTCGGGGTGCCGGCCAATCTCGTCATCTCCACCGCCTTCGCCATCAGCGGGCTGCTGGCCGGCACGGTGGCGCTGCTGTGGCTCGGGCGGATCGGCACGGTAGTGCCCAGGGTCGGCCTCGAACCCCTGCTGATCGCCTTCATCGCCACCGTGATCGGCGGCATGCGCAGCCTCGAGGGCGCGGTGCTGGGCGGCTTTCTCCTGGCCTTCATCGACACCGCCCTCAACTACAGCCTGCCGCAGGATCTCCTGAAGTTCCGCGACGCCTTCACCTTCAGCCTCGTCATCCTGATCCTCCTCTGGCGGCCGGCCGGTCTGGTGCGCGGCCCGGCCACCGGCCAGCGCACGTGAGGCGGCCCGTGAGCGCGCGCGACCTCCTCACCCTGCTGCTCCTGGCCGGCTCGGTGGCGCTGCTCGCGGTGGCGGCCGAATTCCTCGAGGTGCGGCTGTTCGTGCGCATCGTCACCAACCTCTTCATCATGCTGGTGCTGGTCCTCGGGCTCCAGGTGTTCATGGGCAACTCGGGCATCCTCTCCTTCGCCCATGTCGGCTTCATGGGGGTCGGCGCCTACACCACCGCCGTGCTCACCATCCCCGTGCGGATGAAGGGCATGGCGCTGCCGGATCTCTATCCGCTGGTGGCCGGGCTCGAGCTGTCGCCGCTCGCGGGCATTCTGATCGGCGGGCTGGTCGCCGCGCTGGTGGCGGCGGTGATCGCCTATCCGCTCATGCGTCTCTCGGATGCGGCGGCGGTGATCACCCTCTTCGCGCTGCTCGTCGTGCTGCACACCATCATGCTGCATTGGAGCGCCGTCACCAACGGCCCGCGCACCCTCTTCGGTCTGCCGCGGGCGACCGATCTGCGCCTGGCGGCGGTGGCCGCCGCCCTGGCCGTGGCGCTGGCGCTGCTGTTCAAGGAATCGCGCATCGGTCTCCTGCTGCGCAGCAGCCGCGACGACGAGGTAGCGGCGGCGGCGCTCGGCGCGCGGGTTCCGGTGCTCCGCTGGCAGGCCTTCGTGCTGGCCGCCTTCATGGCCGGCATCGGCGGGGCGCTGTGGGCGCACTTCATCACCTCCTTCTCGCCCAAGGCCTTCTATCTCAAGGAATCCTTCGTGATCCTGGCGATGCTGGTGATCGGCGGCCCCGGCACCGTGACCGGCGCGGTGGCGGGCACCTACATCGTCACCCTCGCCTTCGAGAGCCTGCGCGCCCTCGAGGCCTATCTGAACCGCGCCCAGATCTTCGCCGAGCAGGTGGTCGGCCTGACCGAGGTGGTGCTGGCCCTGGCGATGATCGGGGTGCTCGTGCTGCGGCCGGGCGGTCTCGTGGCGACCCGCGAGATCGGCACCTGGCTGCTGCGCCGCAAGCCGGACAAGGGAGACCCGCCATGAGCTGGAAGACGGCCTACCGCTCCTTCTACTACGCCAATGCCGAGGAGCCCGAGGACATCCGTCTCGACCCGGCGGAGACGGCACTGCTCGTGATCGACGTGCAGAACACCTACATGCAGCCCAAGGAGGACCCGGCCGAACAGGCGCGGTGGGAGCCCTTCTTCACCCGCATGCGGGAGACCGTCATTCCCACCATATCCCGCCTGCTCGAGGATGCCCGCGCCCGCGGGGTGGAGCCGATCTTCGCCCGCATCGCCTGCCTCAAGAAGGACGGACGCGACCGCTCGCTGAGCCAGAAGAAGCCGGGCTTCAACTATCTCCTCCTGCCCAAGGACAGCGAGGAGAGCCAGATCGTGCCGGAGCTCGCGCCGCGGGAGGACGAGATCACCGTCCTCAAGACCACCGACAGCGCCCTCACCGGCACCAACCTCCGGCTGCTGCTGCACAACATGGGCATCCGCAACGTGGTGGCGACGGGTATCTTCACCGACCAGTGCGTCTCCTCCACGGTGCGCAGTCTCGCCGACGAGAGCTTCAACGTGGTGGTGGTGGAGGATGCCTGCGCGGCGGCGACCATGGAGCTCCATCGCCACGAGCTCGAGGTCATCAACATGATCTACTGTCACGTGGTCCAGGCCGACGAGCTCCTCGGCTTCTACACGCGGTGATCGGGACCGGCCCCTTTCCCGACGGCCGCCGGCAGCTCGCCGCCATCCGCGGCCGGCTCGACACGCTGCAGCGCACCGAATAGAAGAGCCGGGCCGAGCGACATCGCGATCGCGGCTTCCAGGAACGAAGGGGCCCTGCCATGGAGATGACCGGCGAATATCGCATCCCGGCACCGCGCCAGCGGGTCTGGGAGGCCCTCAACGATCCCGAGATCCTGAAGCAGTGCATCCCCGGCTGCGAGGAGCTGGAGAAGAAGTCGGACACCGAGTTCGAGGCCAGGGTCCTGGCCAAGGTCGGGCCGGTCAAGGCGCGCTTCAAGGGGAAGGTCGAGCTTTCCGACATCCGCGCGCCCGAGAGCTACGTCATCTCGGGCGAGGGCAAGGGTGGTCCGGCGGGCTTCGCGCGCGGCAGTGCCACCGTCCACCTCGAGGAGGTCGACGGGGCCACGGTGCTGCGCTACGAGGCCCGGGCCGACGTGGGTGGCAAGCTGGCCCAGATCGGCTCGCGTCTCGTCCAGGGCACGGCCAAGAAGATGGCCGACGAGTTCTTCGGCAAGTTCTCGGAAGTGGTCACTGCCCGCGAAGCCCCGGAGGTGGTCCCGCCACCGACGCCGCCGGCCGCCCCGGCGGTTCCCGAATGGCTGCAGAAGCCCTGGGTATGGGTCGGCGCCACCTTGCTGCTGTTCGCCCTCCTGGCCTGGCTCCTGGCGCCCTGAGGCGCACGCGATCGGGCTTTGCCGTCGGCTGTCCGGTCGTATAAAGATTGGACCGGAACGGCCGAACCGGAGCCGGCTTGTCGAAACTGCGTCACGGCCCGCCGCGGCCGAAATCTGGGAGGAGCGTCGATGCCGACAGTGACGATGACGGTCAACGGCCGGCAGGTGAGCGGCGAGGTCGAGCCGCGCACGCTGCTGGTCGAATTCCTGCGCGAAGGACTCGGTCTGACCGGCACCCATGTGGGGTGCGACACGAGTCAGTGCGGCTGCTGCGTGGTCCACGTCGACGGCAAATCGGTGAAGTCCTGCACCATGCTGGCGGTCCAGGCGGACGGCGCCGAGGTGACCACCATCGAGGGACTGGCCGCCGACGGGCAGCTCCATCCCCTCCAGCAGGCCTTCCACGAGAACCACGGGCTGCAGTGCGGCTTCTGCACCCCCGGCATGATCATGAGCAGCCTCGAGCTGCTGCAGCGCAACCCGGACCCCACCGAGGCCGAGGTACGGGAATGGCTGGAGGGCAACCTCTGCCGCTGCACCGGCTATCACAACATCGTCAAGTCGATCCTCGCCGCCGCCGCGGCGATGCGGGGCACGGCGCAGGCTGCGGAATGAGGGAACGGGAGGCTAGACCATGGCGGAGAAGGGCATAGGCGCGGCGGTCCCCCGCAAGGAGGACCATCGTTTCGTCACCGGCCACGGCCGCTACACCGACGACATCAATCTTCCCAACCAGACCCATGCCGTGTTCGTGCGCTCGCCGCACGCCCATGCGCGCATCACGCGGATCGACAAGGAGAGCGCCCTCGCCGTTCCCGGGGTGATCGCCGTGTTCACCGGCGCCGATGCCCAGGCGGACGGGCTCGGCTCGCTGATCTGCGGCTGGATGGTCAGGAGCAGGGACGGCTCGGACATGAAGGCGGCGCCGCATCCGGTGCTGGCCGTCGATCGCGTGCGCTACGTGGGCGACCCGGTGGCGGTGGTGATCGCCGAGACCCTGCAGCAGGCGAGGGACGGCGCCGAGGCGCTCGAGGTGGAATACGAGGAGCTGCCGGCGGTCACCTCGGTGGATCGCGCACACGACGGCCCCCTCGTCCACGACGACGTCCCCAACAATCTCATCTACGACTGGGAGCTGGGCGATGCCGCGGCGGTGGATGCGGCCTTCGCCAAGGCCGCCCGCGTGGTGACCCAGGAGCACGTCCAGAACCGGCTCGTGCCGAACGCCCTCGAGCCGCGGGCGGCGATCGGCAGCTACGATGCCGGCAGCGAGGAGTTCACCCTCTACCTCACGAGCCAGAACCCGCACGTCCACCGCCTCGTGATGTCCGCCTTCGTCGCCGTGGCGCCCGAACACAAGCTGCGCGTGGTGGCCCCCGACGTGGGCGGCGGCTTCGGCTCCAAGATCTTCATCTACAACGAGGAATGCGTCGTCACCTGGGCCTCGAGGAAGATCGGCGGCCGTCCCGTCAAATGGCGGGAGGAGCGCTCCGAGGCCTTTCTGTGCGACTGTCACGGCCGCGACCATGTCACGAAGGCCGAACTCGCCCTCGACGCCGAGGGCAACTTCCTCGCCCTGCGCGTCACCACCAAGGCCAACCTCGGCGCCTACATGAGCACCTTCAGCTCGGCGGTGCCCACCTATCTCTACGCCACCCTGCTCGCCGGCCAATACAGGACCCCGGCCATCTACGCCAACGTCAGGGCCTACTACACCAACACCACGCCGGTGGACGCCTATCGCGGGGCCGGCCGGCCGGAGGCGAGCTTCCTGCTCGAGACGCTGATCGACAAGGCGGCGCGCGAGATGGGCATCGACCGGGCGGAGATCCGGCGCCGCAACTTCATCCCCAAGGACGCCTTCCCCTACCAGACGCCGGTCGCCCTCACCTACGATACCGGCGACTACGAGGCGACTCTCGACCGGGCGCTCGAACTCGCCGATTACAAGGGCTTCCCGGCCCGCAAGGCGGAGGCGGAGCGGCGCGGCAAGCTGCGTGGCATCGGTATCTCCTGCTACATCGAGGCCTGCGGCATCGCCCCCTCGCAGGTGGCGATCTCCCTCGGCGCCGGCGTCGGGCTCTGGGAGAGCGCCCGCATCCGCTGCACCCACACCGGCAAGGTGCAGGTGCTGACCGGCGCCCACAGCCACGGCCAGGGGCACGAGACCACCTTCAGCCAGCTCGTCGCCGAAAAGCTCGGCGTGCCCTACGAGGACGTCGAGGTGATCCACGGCGACACCGCCAGCACGCCGATCGGCATGGGGACCTACGGCTCCCGCTCGCTGGCGGTGGGCGGCGAGGCGATCATGCGGGCCTGCGACAAGATCATCGCCAAGGGAGCCAAGATCGCCGCCCATCTGCTCGAGGCCTCGGAGGCCGACATCGAGTTCGAGGCCGGGGTGTTCCGGGTCAAGGGCACCGACAAGCAGAAGACCATTCAGGAAGTGATCTTCACCGCCTACGTCCCGGCCAGCTATCCCGAAGGGGTCGAGCCGGGGATGGACGAGAGCGCCTTCTTCGATCCGCCCAACTTCACCTATCCCGCCGGCACCTACGTCTGCGAGGTGGAGGTGGACCCGGAGACCGGCACCGTCTCGATCGAGACCTTCGTGGCGGTGGACGATTTCGGCCGGGTCATCAACCCGATGGTGGTGGAGGGGCAGGTCCACGGCGGTCTCGCCCAGGGTATCGGGCAGGCGCTCCTGGAAGGCGCCGTCTACGACGACAGCGGCCAGCTCCTGACCGGTTCCTACATGGACTACTGCATGCCGCGGGCGGACGATCTCCCGAGCTTCGAGGTGCACACCTCGCCGGGAACCCCCACCGCCACCAATTCCATGGGCGTCAAGGGCTGCGGCGAGGCCGGCGCGATCGGAGCACCGGCAGCCGTGATCAACGCCCTCACCGATGCCATCGGCCAGCGGGTGGAGATGCCGGCGACGCCGGAGCGCGTCTGGCGGGCGATCCGGACCTCTTCCATGCCGCAGGCGGCCGAATAGAGAGACAAGGGGAGCGCAGATGTACAACTTCGCCTATCACCGGCCCCGGACCCTCGCCGAAGCGACGCAGCTCCTGGCGGCCAACGAGGACGCCAAGCTGCTGGCCGGCGGCCAGACCTTCATTCCCACCCTCAAGCAGCGTCTCGCCCAGCCGAGCGATCTCGTAGATCTCTCGGCCATCGCCGAGCTCAGGGGGATCCGCGAGGAGGGCGGCGGGCTCACCATCGGCGCCACGACCCCGCACGCCGAGGTGGCGGCTTCCGAGGTCGTGCGCCGGGTCGTTCCGGCCCTCGCCGATCTCGCCGAGACCATCGGCGATACGCAGGTGCGCAATCTCGGCACCCTCGGCGGCTCCATCAGCAACAACGACCCGGCCGCCGACTATCCGGCCGGGCTCGTGGGGCTCGGGGCCACCGTGCGCACGAGCAAGCGGGAGATCGCGGCCGAGGACTTCTTCACCGGCATGTTCGAGACCGCGCTCGCGGAGGACGAAATCGTCACCGCGGTGCATTTCCCGAAGCCGGAGAAGGCGGCCTACGCCAAGTTCCCCAACCCCGCCTCGCGCTACGCCATCGTCGGCGTGTTCGTGGCCAGGACCGCCGGCGGGGTGCGGGTGGCGGTCACCGGCGCCGGTCCCTGCGTGTTCCGGGCCCGCGAGCTCGAGAACGCGCTTTCGGCCGATTTCGCGCCCGAGGCCGTGGAGGGGGTATCCGTGAGCGCCGACGGCCTCAACGAGGACATCCACGCGAGCGCGGAATACCGTGCCCATCTCATCAAGGTGATGGCCAAGCGGGCGGTGGCCGCCGCCGGCTGACGGCCGACGCTTGCGCAGATCGAGCGGGCCGGCCCCCGGGGCCGGCCCGTTCCCGTTCACGCCCGAAGCCGCCGCAGCAGCGCCGCCACGGTGATCCCGGCGAGCGCGCCCGCCGCCCCGCGCCCGAAATCCCCGAGATCGTCGCTACCGAGGCCGGGACCGAAGAGCTGGGCGAATTCCACCGCCGCCACCAGCACCAGCACCAGAAGGACCCGCCGCCAGAGGGGATCCCGCTCGCGGGCGAGCGCGGCCAGGAAACCGACCGCGAAGCCGGCAAGGAGGCGCAGGCGCGCGCCCTCGAGGGCGATGCCCGCCTTCTCCGGCAGCAGATCGAGGAGAATGGCCACCAGCACGCCGGCGAGCAGCAGGACCGCCGGCAGGCGGCGATGAGCGGTCCGCCAGAAGCGCGCCCCCGCCATGGCGAGCCAGAGCCCCCAGCCGCCGAGGAGCCCGAGGCGGGCGGCGGCGAACAGCGGACGCTCGCGCAGCCAGAACAGTTCCACGCGTTCCACGATCATGCGGCCGCGGGCGGACGCGAGCAGCAGGGCCGCCCCCACCCGCCGACGCTTTTTCGGCAGGCGCACGTCCGCCACATAGTCGGCCACCGGTGCCGGGGCGAAGAGCCGGACCAGATCGCGCCCGCGGAACCGGTAGGGGCCCGAGGGACGGTCGGCGGCGGCGAAGAAGCGCGCCCCCCGATATTCGCCCGGCAGGGCGTCGAGCTCGGGGACCGCGAGCCGTCCCCGGAGCCGCATCGCGTCGGCCTGCGGCGGCCGCTCCAGGATCTGGGCGATCCCCACCTTCGCCCGCCGGTCGCGGGCCCGGATCTCGAGCCCGCGCGGGCTACGCGCGATCTCCCCGCCGCCCCCGATCCGCCGCCAGCCGCGCGGCACCTCCTCGCCCGCCGCCATCTCGAGATCCGGATTGACGAGCCGCTGGCCGTCCAGCACCGCGTAGCGCGGCAGGAACGCGAACAGCAGGAGGGTCGCCGCCAGCAGTGAGAGGCCGGCGACGGCGAGTGCGGATCGTGGACGGAGCCCGCTCACTTCGTTAAGAAACGCGACAGATCGCCCGGACATTCTCGAACCGCAGGCGCCGTGTCCCCATCTTTAGGATGAAGACGGCGCCCGTCCGGACGATTCCCTTTCCCCTTCCGCATTCGGGACCCGGTCGAAACCATGGACGACACCCTGCCCGCCTCCATCGACGACACGCTCGCGCTCCTGCGCCGCGGCGACTATGTGGCGGACCGCCCGCTGGCGACAACGCTTTTCCTCTCCCTCGAGCTCGAGCGGCCGCTGTTCCTCGAGGGTGAGGCCGGGGTCGGCAAGACGGAGATCGCCAAGGTCCTTTCCGAGACCCTGGGACGGCGGCTGATCCGCCTCCAGTGCTACGAGGGTCTCGATGTCGCCTCGGCCGTCTACGAGTGGAACTACCAGCGCCAGATGCTGGAGATCCGCCTCGCCGAGGCGGCGGGCGAGGCCAACCGCGAGACCCTCTCCCGCGACATCTTCGACGAGCGCTTCCTGATCCGTCGTCCCCTGCTGCAGGCTCTGGAACCCCACGAGGGCGGACCGCCGGTGCTGCTGATCGACGAACTCGACCGTACCGACGAGCCCTTCGAGGCCTTCCTCCTGGAGGTCCTGTCGGACTATCAGATCACGATCCCCGAGATCGGCACCATCCGTGCCGAACAGCCGCCGATCGTGGTCATCACCTCCAACCGTACCCGCGAGATCCACGACGCCCTCAAGCGTCGCTGCTTCTACCACTGGCTCGACTATCCGACGGCGGAGCGGGAGCTCGAGATCGTCCGCGTGCGGGTGCCGGGCATCGAGGAGCGGCTGTCGCGCCGCATCGTGGCCTTCGTGCAGGCGCTGCGGGAGCGCGATCTGTTCAAGCTGCCCGGCGTCGCCGAGACTCTCGACTGGGCGCGGGCGCTCTCCACCCTGGACGTGCTGGAGATCACCCCCGAGATCGTCAACGACACGCTGGGCACCCTGCTCAAGTACCAGGACGACATCGCCCGCATCCGCGGATCCGAGGCGGCGCGCATCCTCGAGGAGATCAACCTCAAGCTGGCGCAGGAGCAGGTGTGAACGAGACCCTCCCGCTGCTTCCGACCGGCGGTCGCTTCGCCCGCAACCTGGTGCACTTCGCCCGGGCGCTGCGGGCCGCCGGGCTGCCGGTGGGCCCCGGCCGCGTGCTGGAGGCGCTGCGGGCCATCGAGACCGTGGGTTTCGAGCGCCGGGACGATCTCTACTGGACCCTGCACGCGGTGTTCGTCAGCCGCCAGGACCAGCGCGAGATCTTCGATCAGTGCTTCCACATCTTCTGGCGCGACCCGAAGCTCCTCGAACGCATGCGCCACCTGTTGCTGCCCCAGGTGGATATCGGCGGCGCCGAGGAGGGCGAGGAGGCGAGCCGCCGCGTGGCGGAGGCCTTCGCCCCGGAGCGCGAACCGGGGCGCGGCGGGGACGGGGACGAACCGGAGGCGCCCGAGGTCGAGATCGACGCCTTCATGACCTATTCGGAGCGGGAGCTCCTCCAGCACAAGGATTTCGAGCAGATGAGCGCCGAGGAGCTGGCGGCGGCCCGGCGCGAGATCCGCCGCATGCGGCTGCCCTTCATGCAGATCCCCATCCGCCGCTTCACCCCCCATCCCCGCGGCCGGCGGATCGATCTCCGGCGCACGCTGCGGCAGAGCATGCGCGGTGGCGGGGCGGCCATCGATCTCGCCCGCAAGAAGCGGCTGCGCCGCCATCCGCCGCTCGTGATCCTGTGCGACATCTCGGGCTCGATGAGCCGCTATTCGCGCATGCTGCTCCTGTTCATGCACACTCTCACCAACGACCGCGACCGGGTGCACAGCTTCCTCTTCGGCACGCGGCTCACCAACATCACCCGCCATCTGCGCAGGCGCGACATCGACATCGCCCTCGCGCGGATCACCGAGACCGTCGAGGACTGGGGCGGCGGCACCCGCATCGGCCACTGCCTGCGCCAGTTCAACCTCGAATGGTCGCGGCGCGTGCTGGGGCAGGGCGCGCTGGTGCTGCTGATCACCGACGGCCTCGACCGCGAGGCGGGCGCCGGGCTCGAGGCGGAGATGGAACGGCTGCACAAGAGCTGCCGGCGGCTGATCTGGCTCAACCCGCTCTTGCGCTTCGACGCCTACGCGCCCATTTCCGCCGGAGCGCGGGCCATGGTCAGGCACGTGGACGAGCTGCGCACGGTGCACAATCTCGAGAGCCTGCGCCAGCTCGCCGAGGTGCTGGCCCGGCAGGGCATCCGCCGGGCCGAAGGACACGACCGCTGGATCGCGCGCGCCACGCCGGAGGCCGCATGATCGAGGACGCACGTCTTCTGGATGTCGCCGAAGCCTGGCGGCGGGAAGGCCGCCGGGTGGCGATCGCCACCGTGGTCTCGACCTGGGGCTCCTCCCCCCGCCCCGCCGGCAGCCAGCTCGTGGTCGACGAGCGGGGAGAGATGCTGGGCTCCGTTTCCGGCGGCTGCATCGAGGGGGCGGTGATCAGGGAGGCGATGGAGGTGATGCGGGGCGCGCCGCCCCGTCTCCTCGAGTTCGGCGTCTCCGACGAACAGGCCTGGGAGGTGGGCCTCGCCTGCGGCGGCCGTGTCCAGGTCTATGTCGAGGCGGTCGAATGAGGCTCGCCCTCCTGGAAGCGCTCAATCGCGCCCGGGCCGGCAAGCGCGAGGTCTGTCTCCTGCGCTTTCTCGACACCCACGAGGAGGCGCTCGTCGTCGACGGCGAGCCCGGCTGCGGCGGGCCGCTCGGAGAGGAGGTGCTCGCCGCCGCCCGCGCGGCGCTGCGGGAGGACCGCTGCCGGCTGGTCGAGACCGCGCAGGGGCCGGTCTTCCTGCAGGTCTTCAATCCGCCGCTGCGGCTCGTGCTGGTGGGTGCCGTCCACATCGCCCAGGCGCTGGCGCCGATGGCGGCGCTCGCCGGCTACGCGGTCACCGTGGTGGATCCGAGACGCGCCTTCGCCACCGATTCCCGCTTTCCCGACATCGCGCTCCTGGACGACTGGCCGGACGAGGCCCTTCTGGCGCTCGCGCCCGACCGCCGGACGGCGGTGGTGACCCTGAGCCACGATCCCAAGCTCGACGATCCCGCCCTCGAGGTGGCGTTGCGCTCGGACGCCTTCTACATCGCCGCCCTGGGCAGCAGACGCACCCACCAAAAGCGGCTCGCACGGCTGCGCGAGGCCGGTTTCACCGGGGCGGAACTCGCCCGCATCCACGGCCCCGCCGGTCTCGACATCGGCGCCGTCAGCCCGGCCGAAATCGCCGTTTCCATCCTCGCCGAAATGACCGCGGTCCTGCGCCGCGGCAAGGCGGAACTCGCGTCCCGCGAAGGAGAGAGCGCATCATGAAGAGTACCATCCTCCGGCTGGCCCTGCTGCTCGCCATCGCCGCCCTGCCGCTGTTCGCGGCTCCGGCCGAGGCGGCGAAGCTGCGCCTCTGCACCGGAAGCCCGGGCAAGACCTACATCCGGGTCGGCGAGAAACTGGCCGAACTCGCGAAGCAGCTCACCATGGGCGGGCTCGAGATCGAGGTCCTGCCCAGCAAGGGCTCGATCGACAATCTCAACCGCACGCTTGCCGGCGAATGCGACGCCTTCATCGCCCAGGGCGACGCCGTCGCCTTCTTCGCCTCGGCGGTGGACAGGACGGTCGCCGACAAGGTCGAGGTGATGGGGGAGCTCTACAAGGAACTCGGTCTCCTGCTCTGCCGCCGCGGTACCGGGATCGACGATCTCGACGAGGTGGGCGACGGCACCGTCGCCGCCGGCAGCATGGGCTCCGGCTCGCTGGCCACCATGCTCGTTCTCAAGACCATCGCCCCGGATCTCTACGGCGACATCGAGATCTATCCCGCCAACGGCTTCGAGGGGGCGCTCGCCGTCCTCGAGGGCAAGGCGGACTGCGTGTTCGACGTCATCGCGCCGCAGTCCGATCTCGTGCGCAGCCTGAACGACAATCCGCGCACCGGCGCCCAGCTCTACTTCGCCGAGATCGACAACGGCGATCTCGAGGATTTCGAAGTGGACGGCAAACAGATCTACGAGATCGTCACCTTCGACGACGAGGTCTACGGCAATCTGAGCACCTTCGGCGATCCCGAGACGCTGGCCATCTCGGCCGTGCTCGGGGTCTCGAAGGACTTCCTCGCGGCCAATCCCGAGGCCCGCTCGGCGCTCGCCATGCTGCTGCTGATGGGCAGCAAGGATATCGAGGCGGTGGCCTACGGCGAGCGTCGGCCGTTCGAGAAGTAGGAAGGTCGCCGTGAAGTTCGGCGCGGTGCCGCTCGCCGAGGCCGGGGGTGCGATCCTCGCGCACGGCATACGCGCCCCCGGCGTCGATTTCCGCAAGGGCCGGCGGCTGTCGGCCGGCGATCTCGATGCGCTGGCGCGCGCCGGCATCGAGCGGGTGACCGTCGCCCGCCTCGAGCCCGGCGACGTGCACGAGGACGAGGCGGCGGCCCGCCTCGGCGCCGCCCTCGCCTCGCCGGGTCTCCGCGCCGGTGCCGCGGCCACCGGCCGGGTCAACCTCCACGCCGCCGGCGCCGGGTTGCTCAGGGTCGATCGCGAGGCGGTCGATCGCTTCAACATGGTGGACGAAGCGATCACCCTCGCCACCCTGCCGCCCTTCTCCCGGGTCGCTCCCCGCGACATGGTGGCGACCGTCAAGATCATCCCCTTCGCCGTGCCGGAGCGTTCGCTGGCCGCCTGTCTCGCCCTCCTCGACGAGCGGGCGCCGCTCGCCCTCGCCCCCTTCCGGCCGTTCGGGGCACGGCTCGTTCAGACCCGCCTCCCCGGCACCCCGGACAAGCTCCTCGCCAAGACCGCGCGGGTGACGCGCGAGCGGATCGAGCGTCTGGGCGGCGCCCTGCTGTCGGAGAACCGCTGCCCCCACGAGCCCGAGGCGCTGACCGCGGCCATCGCCGCCGCCCGCAGCCAGGGCTTCGATCTCCTGCTCCTCGCCGGCGCCTCGGCCATCACCGACCGCCGCGACGTCGTCCCGATGGCGATCGAGGCGGCGGGCGGGCGCATCCGCCATTTCGGCATGCCCGTGGATCCCGGCAACCTGCTGCTGCTGGCCGAGCTCGACGGGCGGCCCGTCCTCGGCCTTCCCGGCTGCTGCCGTTCGCCCCGGCGCAACGGCCTCGACTGGGTTCTCGAGCGGCTGGTGGCCGGCATCGCGGTGACGCCCGAGGACATCATGCGCATGGGCGTGGGCGGCCTGCTGGCCGAGATTCCCGATCGTCCCCAGCCGCGCGAGGCGCGTCCGCCGGCGGCGGAACCGCGGGTGGCGGCGCTGGTGCTGGCGGCCGGCCGTTCCCGGCGCATGGGCGGCCCCAACAAGCTGCTGCTCGAGATCGGCGGCAAGCCGATGGTGCGCCATGTGGTGGAGGCGCTCCTGGCCTCCCGGGCGCGGCCGGTGGTGGTGGTCACCGGCCACGAGGGAGAACGGGTGGCGGCCGCCCTCGCCCATCTGCCGGTGGAGCTCGTCACCAACCCGCACCATGCCGAGGGGCTGAGCACCTCGCTGCGGGCCGGTCTCGACGCGCTGCCCGAGGAGGTGGACGGGGTGCTCGTCTGTCTCGCCGACATGCCGCGCGTCACGGCACCGCTGATCGACCGGCTGATCGCGGCCTTCGATCCCGCCCGGGGCCGGGCCATCGTCGTGCCCACCTGCGGCGGCAAGCGGGGCAATCCGGTGCTGTTCGGCCGCGCCTTCTTCGCCTCCATGCGGGAGATCGAGGGCGATGTGGGGGCCCGCCATCTTCTGGGCAGCTTCGCCGACCAGCTGGTGGAGGTGGAGACCGGCGATCCGGCGGTGCTGCTCGATCTCGACACGCCGGAAAGCTTCCGGGCCGAGACGGAGCGCGCGTGATGGCCCTCGACGTGGCGGCCATGCGCCGCAACTTTCCCATCTTTGCCCACCAGCCACCCCCCTTCCACTATCTCGACAACGCCGCCACCGGCCAGATCTGCGCCGCCGCCGCCGAAGCGCTCACGACCTTCGAGACCGCCGGCCGGGCCAACGTCAAGCGGGGCGTCTACCGTCTCGCCGACCGCGCCACCCAGGCCTTCGCCGAGGCACGGGAACGCATGGCGGCCTATCTGGGCGCGACCCGCCCCGAGGAGGTGATCCTCACCTCCGGCACCACCTTCGGCCTCAATCTCGCCGCCCATGTGCTGGAGGCGCGGGTCGGCCCCGGCGATGCCATCCTCGTGAGCCGCCTCGAGCATCACAGCAACATCGTCCCCTGGCAGATGCTGGCAGAGCGCCGCGGCGCCCGCATCCGCGCCCTCGGGGTGACCGAGGAGGGCCGTCTCGATCTCCGCGATCTGGAAGCGGCGATCGACCGCCGCACCCGGATCGTCGCCGTGACCCACTGCTCCAACGTCACCGGCGCCGTCACCGATCTCGCGCCCTTGGTCGCGCGGGCGCGGGCGGTGGGGGCGCTCGTCGTGGTGGACGGCGCCCAGCGTGTTCCCCACGGCCCGCTTGAGGTGGCGAGCCTCGGCTGCGACATCTACGCCCTCTCCGGCCACAAGATGTTCGGGGCCACCGGCGCCGGCGCCCTCTGGATCCGTCACGATCTGCTCGAGACGCTGCCGCCCTTCCTGGGCGGCGGCGAGATGATCAGCCGGGTGACCATCGAGGAGAGCCGCTACGCCCCGCCGCCGCACCGTTTCGAAGCGGGGACGCCGCCGATCGGCCCGGTCCTCGCCATGGGCGCGGCGGCCGACTGGCTCGCCGGACTCGACTGGCAGGCGATCCTCGCCCACGAGAAGCGCCTGACGGCGCGGCTGATCGCCGGTCTCGAGGCGCTTCCCGGCCTGCGCCTGATCGGCCCCCGCGATCTCGACGACCGCTACGGGGTCGTGGCCTTCGAGGTGGCGGGGGTGCACGCCCACGACGTCTGCCAGCTCCTCGACGGCTTCGGGGTCTGCACCCGCGGCGGTCATCACTGCGCCCAGCCGCTGATGGACGCCTTCGGTACGGTGGCCACCGTGCGCGCGAGCCTCGCCCCCTACAACGACGCGGACGACATCGACGCCCTCCTCGAAGGGCTCGAACAGGTGATCCGGATCCTGCGATGACGATGGATCTCTACAACCGGCGGATCGTGGAGGCGGCGAAGCGGGCGCGAGAGCGGGGACGGCTCGCCGACGCCGACGTCAGCGTGACACGCGACAATCCGCTCTGCGGCGACCGCATCACCCTCGATCTGCGCTTCGAGGGGGAGCGGATCGCCGCCCTCGGCCTCCGGGTGCGCGGCTGTCTCCTGACCGAGGCGGCGGCGACGCTGCTCGCCGAGCGGGGGGTCGGCGCGACGCCGCGGGAGCTCTGGCGGGCGCAGGAGGATCTGCGGCGGCTGCTGGCCGGCGAGGCCGGCGAGCCGGTGTGGCCCGAACTCGCGATGTTCCGTCCGGTGGCGGGGGTGAAGAGCCGGCACGAATGCGTGCTGCTGCCCTTCGAGGCGGCGGCGGAAGCCCTCGCCCGCGGGCGCGCCGAGCGAGCCTAGAGGGCCGCGTCCGGCTGGCGCTCCGGCATCGCCAGCTCGAAGGGCCTGAGCGCGTTGCAGTTGGCCTCCACCCAGCAGACCTTGGGATAGGCGGCGAGCGGGCACCGGTAGCGGCGTGCGTTGTAGACCTGCGGCACCAGGAAGACGTCCGCCATCGTCACCCGGTCGCCGAAGCAGTAGCGGCCGGCGGTGCGTTCGAGCTGGCGCTCGAGCATAGCCATCCCCTCGGCGATCCAGTGGCGGTACCAGATCAGCACCTGCTCCTCGTCGCAGTTCCAGTCGCTCCTGAGATAGTTGAGCACGCGCAGGTTGTTGAGCGGATGGATCTCGCAGGCGACGAGCTGGCAGATGGCGCGCACCGCGGCCCGTTCGGCGGGGTCCGTGGGCAGCAGCGGCGGCTCCGGGTACCGCTCCTCGAGATATTCGACGATCGCCGCCGACTGCGCGAGACCCACCCCGTCCTCCTCGTACCAGGGCACGAGACCGTGGGAGTTGTGTCGCAGATACTCCGGGGTCTTCTGCTGGCCGGCGCGCAGGTCGATGGCCACCTGCTCGTAGTCGAGACCCTTGATGTTGAGGGCGATCCGCACCCGGTACGCCGCCGAGCTCCGCCAGTAGCCGTAGAGCCTGCGCATCTCTCCTCCACTCCCCTGCCGCCGGCGCTGGGCGGGCGGTCGATCCGACGCTATCTTGCGGCGGAGAACCGGGCCGGTCGAGAGGAAAGCGCATGACGAGGAAGATCGTCAGAAGCGACGCCGAATGGCGCCGCCGTCTGCCGCTCGAGACCTACTACGTGACCCGTCGCGGGGCCACCGAACCGCCCTTCAGCGGCGCCTATCACGCCTGCCGCACGCCGGGGATCTATCTCTGCGCCTGCTGCGGGCAGCCGCTCTTCTCGAGCGAGGCCAAGTTCGACAGCGGTACCGGCTGGCCCTCCTTCCGGCAGCCGGTCGAGGAGGAGCGCATCGCCCTGCGCGAGGACAGGAGTGCCGGCATGGTCCGCACCGAGGTGCTCTGCGCCGCCTGCGACGCCCATCTCGGCCACGTCTTCGAGGACGGCCCGCCGCCCACGGGTCTCCGCTACTGCATCAATTCCCTCGCGCTCCGCCTTCTGCCGGCGAAGAAATAGCCGGCTACGCCCGCTCCGGCGCCGGCTCGCTTGCCGTGGCCGGCGTCTCGCCTATGATCCGCGCGGTCGCCGACGGGCCTCGCCTGTTCACCGTGGGGTTGCCGCCCGAGGAGATACGCGCCCTTGCCCGCCGAATTCGCTCCCTATCTGGTGCTGCTGGTCCTGGCCGGCGTCGTCGCCGCCTTCGTGGCCGAGCGCACGCGGGTCGAGTTCGTGGCCCTCGGCGCCGCCGCCTTCCTCGTCCTGTCCGGTGTGCTCGACATCGGCGAGGTGCTCGCCGCCTTCGCCAACCCCGCCCCCTTCACGGTGGCCTGCATGTTCGTCCTCTCGGCCGCCCTCGAACGCACCGGCATGATCGAGGATCTCGGCAACCGCATGGCCCGCATCGGCAACGTCTCGCCGGTCCGCACGCTGGTGGTGATGATGGCGGCGGTGGCCGGGCTCTCCGCCTTCGTCAACAACACCCCGGTGGTGGTCGCCCTCACCCCGCTGGTCATCGCCCTCGCCCACAAGGTGGGCGAGCCCTCCTCCCGCTTTCTCATCCCGCTCTCCTACGCCGCCATCATGGGCGGCACCGCGACCCTGATCGGCACCTCCACCAACCTCGTGGTGGACGGCGTGGCGCAGGCCTCCGGGCTCGCGCCCTTCACCCTGTTCGAGGTGACCGCCATCGGCCTGCCGCTGACCGCCCTCGGCATCCTCTACATGGCCGTCGTCGGCCGCCGCCTGCTGCCCGCCCGCGACACCCTCTCCGAGCTGCTTCCCGACCCCGGCAAGCGCCAGTTCCTGGCCGAGGTGCTGGTGCCGCTGGGCTCGCCGCTCATCGGCAAGACCCTCGAGGAGATCGGGCTCGCGAGCAAGCTCGAGGTGCGGGTGATCGACCTCGTGCGCGACAACGTCTCCCTGGGCGAGGCGGCGGAGACGACGCCGCTCGCCGCCGGCGACCGCATCCTGCTGCGCACCCGGGCCCAGGATCTGATGGCCCTGCGCGCCGCCGGCGATCTCGTCTTCGGCGGCGAGGAGGCGCATGCCTTGGAGCCCATCGCCGCCCGCCGCACCATCCTGATGGAGGGGATCGTCGGCCCCAATTCCCGCTGGGTGGGACGCAAGGTGGCGAGCCTCAACCTGCTCAGACGCTTCGGCGTCTCCATCGTCGCCATCCATCGCCAGAACGAGAACCTGCGCGGCAATTTCGACGATACCCGGCTGCGGTTCGGCGACACGCTGCTGCTCGAGGGGCCGCCCGAGGCCTTCAAGCAGCTGTTCGACGACCAGTTCCTGATCGGTCTCACCGCCCCCACCGTCCGCCCCTTCCGGCGCGACCGCCGCGGGATCGCCATCGCCGCGGTGGTCGGGGTGGTGCTGGGCGCCACCTTCGGCATCCTGCCCATCCCCGCCCTCGCCCTCCTCGCCGCCACCCTCGTCGTGCTGGCCGGCTGCCTCGAGCCCGAGGACGTGTTCCAGTCGGTGCGCTGGTCGATCCTGATCCTGATCTACGGCATGCTGGCGGTGGGCGTGGCCATGCAGAAGACCGGGGCGGCGGCGCTCCTCGTGGATTTCATCCTCGGCATCGCCGGCGATCTCGGACCGTATTGGATGCTGGCGCTGCTCTATCTCGTGACCGTGGCGCTCACCGAGGTCATCAGCCACAACGCCACCGGCATCCTGATGACCCCCATCGTCATCGGCATCGCCGAACAGCTCGGGGTCGATCCGCGGCCCTTCGTGGTGGCGGTGATGGTCGCCGCGAGCAACGGCTACGCCACGCCCATCGGCTACCAGACCAACACCTTCGTCTATGCCGCCGGCAACTACCGCTTCCGCGACTTCATCCGGGTCGGGGTGCCCCTCGACCTCCTGTTCTGGGTCGCCGCCTCGCTGCTCATTCCCCTGATCTGGCCGTTCCGGCCCTGAACGGGGCTGGCCCGCGCCCCCGCCACCCCCCACATGAGGGAAAGACAGCGAGGGGGAGGAGAGCATGTCGCCGATCGATCCGGATGTCCGGGAGGTGACCGTCGGGCCGCGCCGTCTGGGCGGCTTCCTTCGGCTGCCCGAAGACGCAAGGGGGCTCGTCGTCTTCGCCCACGGCAGCGGCTCCTCGCGCTTCAGTCCGCGCAACAATTTCGTCGCCCGCGAGCTCGCGAAGGCGGGCCTCGCCACCCTGCTGTTCGACCTCCTGACCCCAGAGGAGGGCGAGGACCGGCGCAAGGTGTTCGACATCCCGCTCCTCGCCCTCCTCTGGGGTCAGGAG
>JALUAG010000066.1:100173-137191 GCA_027045875.1 Alphaproteobacteria bacterium
CTTCGAGGCCGGGCGCCTCCTCGAAGCTGCCGACTGGGCGCGCGGCCGGCCCGGCCTCGAAGCGCTGCCCCTCGGCCTCTTCGGCGCCAGCACCGGGGCGGCGGCGGCGCTGGTGGCGGCGGCGGAGCGACCGGCGTCGGTGGCGGCGGTGGTCTCGCGCGGCGGCCGTCCCGATCTCGCCGGTGCCGCCCTCGCCCGGGTCGAGGCCCCGACCCTCCTCATCGTCGGCGGTCTCGACCATGTGGTGATCGAGCTCAACGAGCTCGCGCGGCGGCAGATGCACGGTCCGGTGGAGCTGCGGATCGTGCCCGGGGCCGGGCATCTGTTCGAGGAGCCGGGAACCCTGGAGCAGGTGGTCGAACTCGCCCGCGACTGGTTCCTGCGCTGGCTGCCGACGGCTGCCGAGGGCTGATCAGCCGGAGACCTTGAGAGCCGCGAGGAACGCCTCCTGGGGGATTTCCACGCGCCCCACCTGGCGCATGCGCTTCTTGCCTTCCTTCTGCCTTTCGAGGAGCTTGCGCTTGCGACTGACATCGCCGCCGTAGCATTTGGCGGTGACGTCCTTGCGGTAGGCGCGGACCGTCTCGCGGGCGACGATGCGACCGCCGATGGCGGCCTGGATGGCGATCTGGAACATCTGGCGGGGGATCAGTTCCTTGAGCTTCTCGCAGATCGCCCGCCCCCGGGATTCGGCCATCGAGCGATGGACGATGAGCGCCAGGCTCTCCACCGGCTCGCCGTTGACCAGGATCGATAGCTTGACGAGATCCGATTCCCCGTAGCCGTCGAGCTGGTAGTCGAAGCTCGCATAGCCGCGGCTGATCGACTTCAGACGGTCGTAGAAGTCGTAGACCACCTCGTTGAGGGGCAGCCGGTAGACCACCATCGCCCGGTTGCCGACATAGGTGAGGTCGAGCTGCTCGCCGCGCCGCTCCTGACAGAGCCGGAGCACCGAGCCGAGATGGGCGTCGGGCACCAGGATGGTGGCCCGGATCCAGGGCTCCTCGACCTTCACGATCTTGGTGGGATCGGGATAGTCGGCGGGGTTGTGCAGCTCCTGCACCGTGCCGTCCGTGCGATGGACGCGGTAGACCACCGAGGGCGCGGTGACCACGAGCTCGAGACCGAACTCCCGCTCCAGCCGCTCCTGCACGATCTCGAGATGCAGGAGGCCGAGGAAGCCGCAGCGGAAGCCGAGGCCGAGCGCCGTCGAGGTCTCCGGCTCGTACTCGAAGCTGGCGTCGTTGAGGCGCAGCTTGGCGAGGCTCTCGCGCAGATGGTCGTAGTCGTTGGAATCGACCGGGAAGATGCCGCAGAACACCACCGGCTGGCTGGGCCGGAATCCCGGCAGCGGGGCGGCGGCGGGGCGCCGTTCCTCGGTGATGGTGTCGCCCACCCGGGCGTCGGCGATCTCCTTGATGCCGGCGGTGACGAAGCCGATCTCGCCGGGCCCCAGGGCCTCCACCAGCACCGGCTTCGGGGTGAACACCCCGACGCGGTCGATCTGGTGCACCGCCCGGGTGCCCATGAAGAGGATCTTCTGGCCCTTGCGGACCGTCCCGTTGCGCACCCGGATCAGGGTGACGACCCCCACGTAGGGATCGTACCAGGAATCGACCACGAGCGCCTGCAGGGGCTCCTCGGCCCTCCCCTCGGGCGGCGGCAGGCGGGTGACGATGGCCTCCAGGAGATCGTCGATGCCCTCGCCGGTCTTGGCGGAGATCATGAGCGCCTCGGAGGCATCCAGCCCGATGATGTCCTCGATCTGCTCCCGGACGCGGTCGGGATCGGCGGCCGGCAGGTCGATCTTGTTCAGAACCGGCAGGATCTCGAGATCGGCGTCGATCGCCTGGTAGGCGTTGGCGAGCGTCTGGGCCTCGACGCCCTGGGTGGCGTCCACCAGCAGCAGCGCGCCTTCGCAGGCCCGCATGGAGCGGCTGACCTCGTAGGAGAAATCGACGTGACCCGGCGTGTCGACGAGGTTGAAGAGGTAGCGCCGGCCGTCCCGCGCCTCGTATTCGAGACGCACGGTCTGGGCCTTGATGGTGATGCCGCGTTCGCGCTCGATGTCCATCGAATCGAGCACCTGCGAGGTCATCTCGCGCGCCTGCAGCGCCCCGCAGCGCTCGATCAGGCGATCGGCGAGGGTCGATTTGCCGTGGTCGATATGGGCGACGATCGCGAAATTGCGGATCCGCGAAAGCTCTTCCATGGAGTCTCCCGACTGCCGGTCGCGGCCCGGATCATCCCCGCAGCTCGGCACCGAGCCGGCTGCGTGCCGCCTCGATGATATGGTGCGCCACGCGCTCGATCTCACCCTCCGAAAGGGTGTGATCCTGCGCCTGGAGACGCACCGTGACGGCGAGCGACTTCTTGCCCTCGGGCACGCCGGGTCCCGTGTAGACGTCGAACAGCCGCACCTCGCGCACGAGCCTGCGGTCGGCCGAGCGGATCACCTTCAGGAGATCCTCGGCCGGCAGATCGGCGTCCACCAGGAAGGCGAAGTCGCGGTCGGCGGGCGGGAAGGGCCAGGCCTCGAGCGGCGGTCGCGTCTTGCTCGCCTTCGCCTTGGGGCGCGGCAGCGCCTCGAGGTCGAACTCGAAGGCCACCACCGGGAGCTCGATGTCGAAGGCCTCGAGAACGCCGGGATGCAGCTCGCCGAAGCTCGCCAGCGGATTGGGACCGAGGGTCACGGTGGCGGCCCGTCCTGGGTGGTACCAGGAGGGCGGCCCGGCGATCTGCAGGGCCTCCACCCGCACGCCGAGATCGGCGAGCAGGGCGTAGAGATCGCTCTTGGCGTCGATGGCGTCCACGGGACGCCTGGGGACGTCCCAGTGGCGGGGCGCGAAGGCGCCGAAGCGCAGCCCCGCCACCGCGGTCCGCTGCTCGCCCGGTCCGGCCCCCAGAAAACGCGGCCCCACCTCGAACAGGGCGCCCGTCTCCTGCTTGCGGGCGATGTTGCGGGCGGCGGCGGCGAGCAGCCCCGGCAGCAGCGACGGCCGCAGCACCGAGAGATCGGAGGAAAGGGGGTTGCGCAGCCGGATCGGTTCCCCGTCCGAGAACAGCCGCGCCTGCTCCTCGCCGACGAAGGACCAGGTCACCGCCTCCAGATAGCCCAGCGTCGCCGCCCTGCGGCGGGCCTGGACACGTCGCCGCTGGTCCGGCGTCAGTACGCCCCTGCCCACCGCTTCGGTGCGCGTGACCGGCACCGGCGGCACCCGGTCGTAGCCGTGCAGCCGCGTCAGCTCCTCGACGATGCAGGCCTCGGTGGTGATGTCGTGGCGCCAGCTCGGCACCGTGAGATCGTAGGTCTCGGGGCCGCCGGCGACACCGAAGCCCAGCGCTTCGAGGATGCGCACCATCTCCTCGGGCTCGAGGCGGATGCCCGCAAGGCGCGGCAGCTGCTCGGCCCGGAAGCGGATCTCCCGGCGCGTCTCGGGAACGCGCCCGGCGAGCACCGCCGGCCCCGCCTCGCCGCCGCAGAGATCGAGAATGAGGCGGGTCGCGTACTCGGCGCCGGGCAGCAGCATGGCCGGGTCGAGACCGCGCTCGAAACGCGTGCGGGCGTCGCTCTCGATGCCGAGCCGGCGACCGGTGGCGGCCACCCTCGGGGGATCGAACAGCGCCACCTCGAGGAGCACGTCGGTGGTCTCCTCGGTAACCCCCGTGCTCTCGCCGCCCATGATGCCGCCCAGCGCCACGGGACCCGTATCGTCGGCGATCACCACCATCGTCTCGTCGAGCTCGTACTCCCGCTCGTCGAGGGCGAGCAGCCGTTCGCCGGGACGCGCGAACCGCAGCACGAGATCCCCCCGGATCTTCGCCGCGTCGTAGACGTGGAGCGGGCGGTTGAGGTCGAACATCACGTAGTTGGTGATGTCCACGAGAGCCGAGATGGGACGCAGGCCGATGGCGCGCAGCCGGCGCTGCAGCCAGGGCGGGCTCGGCCCGTTCCTCACCCCGCGGATGATGCGCCCGAGGAAGGCCGGGCAGGCGTTCTCCGCCCCGGCCGGGAAGGCGAGGCGGATGTCGGGGCCCGGGGTGCCAGTCGAGGGCACGGCGGTGATGGTGCGGGGCCGGAAGCTGCCGGCGCCGGCGGCGGCGAGATCGCGGGCGATCCCGGAAACCCCGAAGCAGTCGGCGCGGTTGGGGGTGACGGCGAGGTCGATCACCGGCCCCTCGAGCCCCAGCACCTCGGCGGCCGGGGTGCCGATCTCCCAGCCGCCCTCGAGGTCGATGATGCCCTCGTGGTCCTCGCCGATGCCCAGTTCCCAGGCCGAACACAGCATGCCGCGGCTCTCGACGCCGCGGATCACCGCCCGCTTGAGGGGCTGGCCGGTGGCCGGAATGACCGTCCCTTCGGGGGCGAAGATGCCGTACATGCCGCTCCGGGCGTTGGGCGCGCCGCACACCACCTGCACCACCCCCGAGCGCGTCTCCACCTCGCACAGCTTGAGCTTGTCGGCGTTGGGATGGGGGCGCGCCTCGCGCACGCGGGCGACGGTGAAGCCGGCGAGCCTGGCCGCCGGGTCGGCCACCTCCTCCACCTCGAGCCCCAGACCGGTGAGCCTCTCGGCCAGCGCCTCGGCGCCGGCCTCGGTCTCCAGATGTTCGCGCAGCCAGGGAAGGGTGAACTTCATCGCGACAGCCCGCCGTAGGTCGTCGGTATGTCGAGCGGCACGAAGCCGTAATGACGTAGCCAGCGCAGGTCGCCTTCGAAGAAGGTCCGCAGATCGGGAATGCCGTATTTGAGCATCGCCAGACGGTCGATGCCGAGGCCGAAGGCGAAGCCCTGCCACACGTCCGGCTCGAGACCGACGCCTTCGAGCACCCGCGGGTGGACCATCCCGCAGCCCAGGATCTCGAGCCAGTCGTCGCCGGCCCCCACCACGAGCTGGCCCTTGCCCCGCCGGCAGCCGATGTCCATCTCCGCCGAGGGCTCGGTGAAGGGGAAGAAGCTCGGGCGGAAGCGGACCGGAATGTCGTCGCGTTCGAAGAAGGCCCGCACGAAATCGATCAGGCAGCCCTTGAGATGGCCCATGTGGGTGCGGCGGTCGATCAGCAGCCCCTCGACCTGGTGGAACATGGGCGTGTGGGTCATGTCGTAGTCGCGGCGATAGACCCGCCCCGGGGCGATGATGCGGAAGGGCGGCCTGCCGGCCAGCATGGTGCGGATCTGCACCGGGCTCGTGTGGGTGCGCAGCAGCAGCGGGGCGCCCTCCTCCTCGGCCTCGAGGAAGAAGGTGTCCTGCATCTGGCGGGCGGGATGCTCGGGCGGAATGTTGAGAGCGGTGAAATTGTGGTAGTCGTCCTCCACGTCCGGCCCCTCGGCGACGGCGAAGCCCATGTCGGCGAGGATGGCGACGATCTCCTCGGTGACCTGGCTCACGGGATGGACGCGCCCTTCGGGGCGCGGGCGCGGCGGCAGGGTGACGTCGATGCGCTCGCGGGCGAGCCGGCGTTCGAGCTCGATCCGCTCCAGTTCGGCGCGCCGGCGGGCGATCGCCTCCTCGACGGTGCGCTTGAGGGCGTTCACCGCCTGGCCCGCCGCCCGCCGCTCCTCCGGCGGCAGCCGGCCGACCGCCTTCGCCAGCGCCGTCACCTCGCCCCTGCGCCCGAGCGCCCGCACCCGGATCTCCTCGAGCGCCCGCAGATCGGCGGCGGCGGCGATGGCCGCCAGCAGCTCGCCTTCCAGCCGTTCCCGCTGTTCCTCCATGCTCGTCCCCCTCGCCGCTGCGCCCCCGTCCGCCTGTGGCAAAAAGCAAAGGGGCCGACAAGGCCCCTCTCGCGGCGGTCCTCGCTCGGGGGCCGGCGCCGCCGGCCCCCCGGTCTCACGCCTGGAGAGCGGCCTGCGCTTCCTCGACCAGACGCGCGAACGCGCCCGCGTCCCGCACCGCGAGATCGGCCAGCACCTTGCGGTCCACCTCGACGCCGGCGAGCTTGAGACCGTGCACCAGTCGGCCGTAGGTCATGCCCCGCTCGCGGGCGGCGGCGTTGATGCGCTGGATCCACAGGCTGCGGAAGTCCCGCTTGCGCTGGCGGCGATCGCGGTAGGCGTACTGCATGGCGCGCTCGACCGCCTGCTTGGCGGTCTTGATGCAGTTCTTGCGCCGCCCGCGGTAACCCTTGGCGAGCTTGAGAACCTTCTTGTGCCTGGCGTGGGAGGTCACGCCCCGCTTCACTCTTGCCATGATGGTCGATCCTTCTGCGCGCGTCCGTCAGGCGCCGTAGGGCAGCATGCGCTTGATCAGCTTCGCGTCCGAGGGCGAGGCGATGGTGGTGCCTCGCGTCCGGCGCTTGGTCTTGCGCGAGAGATGGGAGAAATTGTGGCTGTGGAACGCGTGCGCCCGGCGCACCTTGCCGGTGCCGGTCAAGGAGAAGCGCTTCGCGGCCGCGCGCTTGGTTTTCATCTTCGTCATGGTCGGGAACTCTCCGGAAGTCCGCCGCCGCGGCGCATCGGAGCGCGGCGAGAGCCCGCGCCTTATAGCCAAGGCCTCGACGCCGCGCAACCGTCCGCGGGGGCGCCTATTCGCCGCTCTCGGGCAGCCTCTCCTCGCGTTTCCGGACATAGGCTTCGAGGGCCTCGGCGACAGCGGGATCGAGGGGCGGCGCCTCGTAGTCCTCGAGCAGGGAGCGGGCCGCCTCGAGGGCGCGGGCCGCCGCGTCCCGGCCGCCCTCCGCCTGCCACTGTTCGAAACTGTTGTTGTCGAACAGCTCGGCCATGAAGAAGGCGGCCCGGAATTGCGCCTGGGTATGGGCGGTGCCGAAGAAGTGGCCACCCGGGCCGACCTCGGCGATGGCCGCCATCGCCTCCTCGAAATCGGCGAAGCGGGGGCCCTGCCCGAAGCGATACAGCATCGCCATCTGCTCGGCGTCCAGCACGAACTTGGCGAGGCTCGCGGTGAGCCCGGCCTCCGTCCAGCCGGCGCAATGCATGACGAGATTGCAGCCTGCGAGCAGGATGGGCAGCATGTTGAAGGCGCTCTCGTAACCGGCCTGGGCGTCGGTGATCTTGCTGCCGGTGAGCATGCCCGAGGAACGCCAGGGCAGGCCGTAGCGGCGGGCGAGCTGGCCGATCATCAGGTTCATGGCGGCGAGCTCGCCGGTGCCGGCCATCGGCGCCCCCGACTTCATCGACACCGCGGCCAGGAAGTTGCCGTAGATCATCGGACAGCCGGGCCGGCAGAGCTGGGCGAAGGCGATGCCGGCGAGCGCCTCGGCGTTGAGCTGGGCCACGGTGGCCGGTGCCGAGGCCGGAGTGTTGGCGCCGGCCATGGTGAAGGGGCTCACGATCACCGGCTGACCGGCGCGGGCGTAGACCTTGAGCGCCCCCAGCATGGTGGCGTCCCAGACGAGGGGCGAGTTGCAGTTGACGAGCGAGACCATCACCGGCTGGCGGCCGACCACCTCCTCCCCGAACAGGATCGCCGCCATGCGGACCGCGTCCTCGGCCCGCTCGGGCGCCGTCACCGGCCCCATGAACACCTTGTCGGAATGGCGGATGGCCGACAGCGTGACGTGCAGATGCCGGCGCGGCACCGGCACGTCGACCGGTTCGCAGGTGACGGCCCCGGTGCCGTGGAGGGCGGGACTCAGATGGGCCAGCCTGTGGAAGACGGTCAGATCCTCGAGCGTGCCGTAGCGCCGCTCGCCGTCGAACATGCGCACGAAGGGCGAGCCGTAGCTGGGGAAGAACACCGTGTGCTCGCCGCCGATCGCGAGCGATCGCGCGGAATTGCGGGCCCGGATGGTGAACCGCGCGGGCGCCCTGGCGACGAGATCGAGCAGCAGCTCGCGGGGGATCCGCACCCGCGTCTCCTCGACCCGCGCCCCGGCCGCCCGCCACAGGGCCAGCGCCTCGCCGTCCTGGAAGGCGATGCCGGTCTCCTCCAGGATCCGCATCGAGGCCTCGTGCAGGCGTTCGACGCCTTCCCCGTCGAGGATCTCGTAGACCGGAATGCCGCGTTCGAGGGGCGGCAGCATGGCGCTTTCCGGTCGCGATCGCGCCTGCCGCCGCGCCGCCCGACCCCCTCTGCGTCCCTCGCGTGCCATGCCGCCTCTCCAGGATCACCGACCGGCTCCGCCGACGGAGCCGCACCGCCTCTATCATGGCCGCCACCGGGCCTCGGGAGCCTGCGCGACACCGGCCGTCGGCGAGGCGACATCAGCGGCCGGCGGTCTCCCGCTCCTCCTCGGCGGCGGAGGCGGCGCCTGCGGTCCCGGTCCCGCCCGCGGGCGGTGCGGGGTCGCCGGCATCGGCGGCGGACGCCTCTCCTTCCCCGGCCGCCGCCTCGCCCGCGGGATCGGACGCGGCCTGCCCGGCCTTCGCCGTCTGCGCCTGGCGGTGCCGCTCGCGCGCCCGCGCGGCCATCAGATTGAGGGCCTCCACCATCGCCGAGAAGGCGATGGCGAAATAGAGGTAGCCGCGCGGGATGTGGTACTGCAGCGCGTCGCCGACGAGCGCCATGCCGATGAGCAGCAGGAAGGCCAGCGCCAGCATCTTCACCGAGGGGTGATTGTTGACGAAGCGGGCGGTGGGCTCGGCCGCCACCAGCATCACGATCATGGCGATCACCACCGCGGTCACCATGATCTCGATGTGCTCCGCCATGCCCACGGCGGTGATCACCGAATCGAGCGAAAACACCACGTCGAGCAGCGCGATCTGGACCACCGCCGCGGCCATGGTGGTGCTGCCGGGGCGGGAGGTCTCGACGCGCCCCTCGGTCATCTCGAAGATCTCGATGGTCGCCTTGGCGAGCAGGAAGAGGCCGCCGAGGCCCAGCACGATGTCCCGCCAGGAGACCACCCAGCCGAAGATGGAGAAGGCGGGCTGGGTGAGGCCGACGATCCAGCTGATGGAGAACAGCAGCATCAGCCGCATGAGGAGCGCGAGACCGAGGCCGAGGCGCCGGGCGAAGGGCTGCTGATGCATCGGCAGCCGGGCGGTGACGATGGAGATGAAGATGATGTTGTCGATGCCGAGGACGATCTCGAGGGCGGTCAGGGTGAGCAGACTCGCCCACGCCTCGAAACTGAACAGGAGATCGAGCATGGTGATGGTCTCAGTCGCTCCGGCCCGCCGCCCGCTTCAGGATGTGCGTGACGGTGAAGGTCATCACGGCTTCGCCATGCTGATTGGTGACGGTATAGGCGATGCGCGCCGTTCCCCGATCGGGGCGGCTCTTCGAGGGGCGCACTTCCAGCACCTCCGCCTCGACCCGCAGGGTGTCGTCGGGGCGCACCGGCAGCAGCCAGCGGATCTCCTCCATCCCCGGCGAACCCATGGAGGCGGCGTTGAAGATCCGTTCCTGGAGGATCAGGCGGAAGGCGACGAGGAGGGTGTGGAAGCCGCTGGCGATGACGCCTCCGTAGGGGCTCCGCGCCGCCGCCGGCTTGTCGATGTGGAAGGGCTGGGGATCCCATTCGAAGGCGAAGGCCATGATCTGGGCTTCGCTGAGCGTGGCTCCTTCGGTCGTGAAGCGCTGGCCGGGACGGAAATCGTCCAGCCAAAGATCGCGGGTCATCCTCGTTCCCTCGGTTGCGCCGGGAAAATGGCGAATGCGGGGGTGCCTGACAAGGGGCGGCTTGTCGGTCCGCCGGTCGCCGCCATATCCGCCCCATGAGGAAAGGCCACGCAGGCGATACGGTCGATCTGCCGCCGGGGCTGCGCCATCTCCCGGGCCATCTCGACGCGCGCACCCGCCGCCTTCTGCTGGCGGAGGTGATGGCGCGCGTCGAACGGGCCGGCTGGTTCCAGCCGGTGATGCCGAAGAGCGGCCGCCCGTTCTCCGTGCGGATGTGCAATTTCGGCCGGCTGGGCTGGATCAGCGACGTTCGCGGCTACCGCTACAGCGCCACCCATCCCGACAGCGGCCGCCCCTGGCCCTCGATCCCCGCCCCGCTGCTGGAGCTCTGGCGGGAGCTCGCCGCCTATCCGCATCCGCCGGAATGCTGTCTCGTCAACCACTACCGCCCGGGAGCCAGGCTCGGCCTCCATCAGGACCGCGACGAGGAGGAGCTGGCGGCGCCCATCCTCTCGGTGTCCCTCGGCTGCGCCGCCTGGTTCCGCATCGGCGGCCTGCGGCGCCGCGATCCCGCCCGCCGGCTGCTCTTGGAGCCCGGCGACGTGCTGATCATGGGCGGCCCCTCCCGCCTGATCTATCACGGCATCGACCGCATCCTGCCGGGCACGGGCGAGCCGGTTCCCGGCGAGGGCCGGATCAACCTGACCCTGCGCCGGGTGACGCGGCCGGCGCCGGCCCAGAGCTCGCCCCCGAGACGGTGGTCGGTGGAGTAGCGCCCGCCGCCCCGGACGAGGACGAACACCAGCGCCGCCAGGGGCCGGGAAAGGAAACCGAGGGCGATGGCGATGCCGCCGAAGAACTCGAGGCTGCCGACGACGAACGCCCACCACGGCCTCGGCGTGTAGCCGACGCCCTCGAGGAACTTGGCGGTGCCGGCGAGTCAGCCGCCCAGCGTGCCGGACAGCTTCCGCGTGCCGTGCGGCGCCTGCGACAGCCCGACGGTGACGCGCACGAGCGCGGCCATGTAGGGATCGAGCGCCCGGTAGAGGCGGCCCGGCGCAAGGACGACGGGCTGCGGGCGATCCTCGGCGGTCGGGTGCGCCATGATCGATCCTCCCTGTCGATTGGCCCGGACGGTTTTCCGTCCCGGCCATGTACAGGTCCCGCGATGCCGGTAACATGCCGCGACACCGCCACGGATCGTTCGGCGCCCGTCGACAATCTCTCGCCGACCGAAACGTAAAGACGGACCCTGGACGGGTCCGCCGATCACGTGCGAGCTTTGGGCAGGGGTGAGACGATGTGCCGACCAGTCCCCGGACTGCGCCGGTGGAGGAGTATGGACAGGACCAGAGCTATCGGTCGCGAGGCTAGCGCCGGGGCGGCCCGCGATCTGTGGCATTTGCCACAGATCGCGCTCACGGCCGCCGGCAGTGGATTTCGAACGCGCCCAGGCGCCGCTCGCCGAGAGCGGCGGCGGTGTTGGCGATCTTGGCCCGGAAATCGCCGCCCATCACCACCGGGGCCGACGCCCGGGCGGCGGCCTCGGGATCGGCGATGCGGCGCGCGCTCTCCGCCATGGCGGCGGCCCCCTCCGCGGTGCGATCGATCACCTCCCGCACCTCGAAACCGAGCTCCCGCAGCAGCTCTTCGAGCATGTCCGGCGTCGCCAGATGGCTCGTCGCCGGGCTCTCCGCCCAGGGCACCGGATAGTCGGGCTCCCCCGTGAGCCGCACCACGTCGTAGAGGGCGAAGAATCCTCCGGGCTTCACCACCCGGAAGGCCTCGCCGTAGAAGCGGCGCTTGTCGGCGACGTTCATGCCGACGTGGATCGTGTAGGCGCCGTCGAAGCTCCCGTCGGGAAAGGACAGATCGAGGGCGCTCCCTTCCTCGAACCGCACCCGGTCGCCCATGCCCACGCGCTCCGACAGGGTACGGGCAGCGGCTACGAGCGCCGGGGTGAGGTCGATGCCGGTGACCCGGCAGCCGTAGGCGAGCGCCAGATAGCGGGCCGCGCCGCCGAGCCCGCTGCCGATGTCGAGGATCTCCATCCCCGGCTGGAGCGGCAGGGACCGGGCGAAGCGCTCGGTGGCCGCACGGCCGCCCACGTGCATGTCCTCGACACCGACCAGATCCTCGGGCCGCAGACGGGCGGGATCGCGTCCCTGCGCTTCCAGAAGGCTCAGCAGCCGTGTCGCCAGATCCTCGCGCGTGTAGTGGGCCGCGACCCGTTCCTCCATCGCTCGTCCTCCCTCGCCCGATGATGCCCGGATATAGAGGCGCGGCCGGTGAGAAACGAGCCCCCGCCCCGGGTCAGGACGGGCTCGGACCCGCGAGCGGCAGCGCGAGGAGCAGCAGCGCCAGCCCCGCCACCAGCCCACCCAGTGCGGGTCGGGCACGGAGCTCGCCGAGCGCCCAGGCGAGGGCCGCGAGCACGAGGCCGATCTTCACGAAGGCGAGCAGCGCCGCCAGCGGCGCGCCCAGGGGATCGATCAGCGCCGGCTCGACGACGAAGCCCAGGGGAACGAGGTAGAGACCGAGCCCCAGCCGCATGGCGTGCAGGGCGGTGGCGAACCAGGGAGCGCCGAGCATGCCCGAGGCGATGAATACGGTGCCGCAGACGGGCGGCGTGATGGTGGAGAGGAGCGCGTACCAGAAGACGAAGAGATGGGCCATGAGCCCCTCGAGCCCCAGCTGCTGGAGCGCCGGGCCGGCCACCGAGACGGCGATCACGTAGGCGGCGGTGGTCGGCACCTCCATGCCGAGGACGAGGCAGGCGAGCGCCGTCAGCAGCAACGCCGGCAGCAGGTGCCCGCCGGACAGACCGACGATGACGCTCGTCACCTTCACCCCGAGCCCCGTCAGATTGAGCACGCCGATCACCAGCCCGGCGCAGATGATGATGGAGGCGATGGCGGCGATCTGGCGGGCGGCGTCCAGGAGCGCCTTCTCGTACCGGCGCAGCGCGGCGGCGAGATCGAACCGCAGTTCGCGGTCGGTGAGCAGCAGCGCGAGGGCGAGAAAGACCGCCCAGGCGGCGGCGAGCTGGGCGGTCGTGCCGCGTCCCAGGAGCAGCCAGAGAAGGAGCCCCAGGGGCAGCAGAAAGAAGGGCACCGTGCGCAGCAGCAGCTCGGTGGAGGGCAGCTCGCGCCGGCTCACCGCCCCGAGATCGTGGCGCCGGGCGGCGAGGTCGATGCCCACCCAGCAGGCGAGAAAGAACAGCAGCGCCGGCAGCAGCGCGGCGCTCATCACCCGGCTGTAGGGGATCTGCAGCAGCTCCACCATGACGAAGGCGCCGGCCCCCATGAGCGGTGGCATGATCTGGCCGCCGGTGGAGGCCACCGCCTCCACCGCCGCGGCCAGTGGCGGCGGATATCCGAGGCGCTTCATCATCGGCAGGGTCACCGCGCCGGTGGAGGCGACGTTGGCACTGGCGGAGCCCGAAAGCGAACCGAACAGGGCCGAGGCCAGCACCGCCACCTTGGCGGCGCCGCCCCGCAGCCTGCCGGCGATGCGCATGGCGAGCGCCATGAAGCCGGTGCCCGCCTCGCCCGCCGAAAGGACCGCCCCGAGGATGACGAAGATGGCGACGATGTTCACCGAAACGCCGGTGAGCGGTCCCCAGATGCCCGTCTCGGCGATGGTCAGATTGCCGAACAGACTGGCCCAGGGGATGCCCGGGTGGCCGAACTCGCCCGGCACGTACTGGCCGAACATGCCGTAGAGGAGCGCCGCCACGGCCACCGTCGGCAGGGCGAGCCGCACCACCCGCCGCGCCATCTCGAGAACGGCGAGGACGAGCACCACCGCGAGCCCGTACTGGAAGGTGCCGACGAGCATGCCGTACTGCTCGTCCAGCAGGCGGTAGTTCCAGACGATCCACAGGGCGGCGGCGATGGCGGCGAGGCCCAGCACCCGCCCGAACCACAGCGCCAGGCGGTTGGCGCAGGGCGCCAGCAGCAGCACCCAGGGCACCGCCAGAGCCATGTGGATGGGCCGGCTCACGAGGTTCGAAACCAGCCCCTCGAACAGCAGCCAGAGATGGAAACCGACGGTGAGGGCGGCGAGGACGCGCTCGGCCCAGCGCCGCACCCCCGTCATGCCGGGCCGCCTACTGGAGACTGGCGGGCAGCGCGAAGCCGGCCTCCTCGTAGTAGCGTCTGGCGCCCGGGTGGAGCGGTGCCGCCAGGGTCGCGAGACCCTCCGCCGTCACCCCCTTCCACCAGGGCGAACCGGCCGCCCGCTGCTCGCGGGTCTCCCAGAAGTAGCGGGTGAAGAGATAGGCCGCCTCCTCCTCCATCGAGGCCACGGTGTAGGCACCCACCGGCAGCGAGGTGGTGACCACGTCGTAGTCGACGCCGGGATAGGTACCGGCGGGGATCACGAGGCGGGTGCGGCCGGTCTTCTCCACCTGCGCGTCGGTCATCGAGAGGATGCGCACGGGCACCGAGGCGGCCGCCTCGACGACGTTGGGCGCCGGCCAGGAGCCGGCGGTGGCGAAGCCGTCGATCTGGCCGTTCTTGAGGGCCGCCACCGCGTTCGAGAGCTCGCTGTCGATCAGCTCCACGCCCTCGACCCCGAACAGCTCGAGGGTGCGCTTGGCCTCGCGGGCACCGAAGCTGCCCTTGCCGATGAGGAAGGTCTTGCCGGAGAGATCGGCGAAGCTCTCGATGCCGCGATCGGCCCGCACCACGAAATGCATGGTCAGGCTCGGGATCGGGAACAGCGACCGCAGGTTCTCGAAGGCCGGGTTCTTGGGCGCGAAGGGCTTCTTGCCGGCCACCGCACGCGTGATCAGCCCGGGCGGGCTCGTGAACACGTAGTTGCCGGTGCGGACCGCCGCCTCCTTGACGTTCTGCACCGAGCCCTGGCTCTCCTCGACGGTGACGATCACCGCCCCGTCGGAGGCCTTCTTGACCGCCTCCGCCAGTTCCACCGCCATCTGATAGTAGGAGGTGCCGGCCTTGGCCGATTTGTAGGTGATCCGGGTCTCGGCCCCGGCCGTCTGGCCGAGGCCCACCGCCACGGCGACGGCCAGCGCGGCCGTCCTGAAGATGCGCATTGCACGGTCCTCCCTTGCTCTTTCTGGCTCCCCCCGGGCGGCGCTAGCACAGATCCGGCGTCCCGGCCAGACGGCGGGAGGCGATCAGGAGCTCGCGAGCACCACCAGCTCGGCCGCGGCGAAGACGTGGCGGGTGGTGCCGCCGAGCACCAGCTCGCGCAGCCGCGAATGGCCGTAGGCGCCCATCACCAGGGTGTCGCAGTCGCGCGCCGCCGCCCGCGCCAGCAGCAGCGCCCCGATCGGCTGCCCGGCCTCGGCCAGCTTCTCCGCCTCCACCTCGATCCCGTGCCGTCCCAGAAGGGCCACGGCGTCGTCGGCGCTCTCCAGCGCCTCCTCGCCGGCCGCCAGCAACGTCACCCGATCGGCGTGGGCCAGGAGCGGCAGGGCATCGTGCAGGGCGCGGGTGGCCTGCCGCGAGCCGTTCCAGGCCACCAGCACGCGGCGCCCCGGATCCGGCTTCCAGCCGACGCGCGGCAGGATCAGCACCGGCACCCCGCCTCCCATGGCCAGATGCTCGGCGATGTCCGGCTCCAGGAGGTCGATCCCGCGGAGATCGCTCTGCGGCGCCAGCACCAGATCGGCGAGGCGGGCCTGGCTCACGGCCACCGCGGCGGCGTCGCCCTCGATCGCCCGCCAGGCGAAATCCGGCGCGAGCTCGGCCATCGCCGCCTCGAAGCGCTGCCGCAGCCGGTCCGCCAGCTCGGCGGCGGCGGTGCGCTGGGCCTCGATGAGCTCGGGACCGACGTAGGCCGCCGCCTCGCCGTAGCCGAGGGGCACCACCGGCAGCGGCATCACGTGCAGCCCGAGCACATGGGCGCCGAAGCGCTGGGCGAGCATGCGGGCGGTGGTCAGCCGCTCGTCGAGCCTCGGATCTTCGGTGACCAGGACGAGGATGGTGCGATAGCTCATGGCGGGCACTCCGGCTGCAGGCGGAATCCGTCTATGACGGCTCGCGCGGGCGGCGGCAAGTTCACGAAGGACGCGGCAGCCGCAGGACGCGCCAGGCGGTGGCGATGCGGGCGGCGGTGGTGATCCAGCACATCGCCCCGAACAGGAGGGCCAGCAGCGGAAAGCGCGCGGGCATCAGCATGGCGAGGACGAAGAACAGGATGGTCTCGGTGCCCTCGGTGAGGCCGCCCAGATAGTAGAGCGACTTCGGCCCCCGCGCGCGGGTCTCGAGCCCGCGCCGGGCGGCCATGACGGCGAAGGCGAGGAAGGAGGAGCCGGTGCCCATGAAGGCGAACAGCAGGAAGGCCGCCACCAGGGCGTTCGCCGCCGGATCGGCGAGGGCGAAGCCGAACACGAGGCCGGCGTAGATCAGGAAATCGAGCACGATGTCGAGAAAGCCGCCGAGATCGGTGATGCGGTGCCGCCGCGCGAGGGCGCCGTCGATGCCGTCACCGAGGCGGTTGATCAGGAACAGCAGCAGCGCGGTGCCGTAGGCCTCGAGGGCCACCGCGCAGATGGCCGCCAGCCCGAAGGCGAAGGCCAGCAGGGTGATCCCGTCGGCGGTGATCCCCCGGTGGTCGAGCGCCGCTGCCAGACGGTCGAGGTGGGGATCGACGAGCGGGCGCAGGCGGGCGTCGAGCACGACATCCGGCCTCAGCCCCGGGGATGGCGCTGGTCGAGGGGAAGGACGCGTACCGAGGCCGAATCCTCGGGCGCCTCCTCGCGCGGACGCGGTTCCGGCTCCCGCCGCTGCATGCGCTGGGCGACCATCACGCTCACCGGGATCGAGAGCAGATAGAGGACGCCCATCACCGACAGGGTGGCCCAGGGTTCGGTGACCAGGAACACCACCACCAGCATCGCCACCACCAGGAGCGGCACGATGTACTGGGGCGCCACGCGGATGCGCTTGATGGAGAAGGTCGGGACCCGGCTCACCATCATCAGCGCCACGAACAGGAACATGGCGGCGTTCAGGGTCCAGGCGCGCATCACCGTATCGCCCAGCACGAAGGAGGCGATGAGCGGCAGGAGCGCGAGACCGGCCGCCGCCGGTGCCGGGATGCCCGAGAAAAAGTAGAGGGTCCAGCGCGGCTTTTCCGGATCCTCCAGCTCGACGTTGAAGCGGGCGAGCCGCATGGCGCAGCAGGTGGCGAAGAGCATCGCCAGCGCCCAGCCGACACCGCGTACCTCATGCAGGCTCCAGAGATAGACGATGATCGCCGGCGCCACGCCGAAGCTCAGGAAGTCGGCCAGGCTGTCGAGCTGCGCGCCGAGCTTGCTCGTGATGCGCAGCATCCGCGCCGAACGGCCGTCGAGCCCGTCGAACAGGATGGCCACGCCGATCAGCGCCACCGCCAGCTCGTAGCGGGAATCGAAGGCGTAGCGCATGCCGGTGAGCCCCGCCCCGAGACCGAGGATGGTGAAGAGATTGGGCAGCAGGTGCAGGAGCGGCCGTGCCCGCAGCCGGCGACGGCGTTCCCGCGCCAGCAGCATCTGTCGACCGGATGGTTTCACGACACCCTCCCCTCGCGCGGCACCTGCGGTCCCTCGAGGGAGGCCAGCACCGTCTCCCCGGCGATCGCCCGCTGTCCGACACAGACGAGCGGCGCGGTCCCCGCCGGCAGGTAGACGTCGCAGCGGCTGCCGAAGCGGATGAGACCGATGCGATCGCCCGGCGCGAGCCGCGCCCCCTCCTCGACGAACGCCTTGATGCGGCGGGCGACGAGACCGGCGATCTGCACCAGCCCCACCTCCTTGCCGCCGTCCGAGAGGATCCGGAAGCTCTGGCGCTCGTTCACCTCGCTGGCCTTGTCGAGGGACGCGTTGAGGAAGCTGCCGGCGTGATAGGCCTTGCGGACGAGGCGGCCGGGCACCGGCGTGCGGTTCACATGGACGTCGAACACGTTCATGAACACGCTGACGCAGGGAAGCGGCGCATTCCCGAGTTCCAGCTCCGGCGGCGGCACCCGGCTCGCCACACTCTGCACGACGCCGTCGGCGGGACTGGTCACGAGCCCGGGATCGAGCGGCGTCACCCGCGGCGGATCGCGGAAGAAGAAGGCGCACCAGGCGGTGGCGAGGAGGCCGAGCCAGAAAAGGGGTTCCCAAAGAAACCCGAGGATCACCGCCACCGCGAAGAACAGCGCCAGGAAGGGCCAGCCCTCGCGATGGACGGGCACCAGCAGGCGGTCGAACAGGCCGATCGGCGGTCGGACGTTGCTCACCCGTCTCTCTCCTCCGCGGCATCCCGCCGGTAGAAGACCCCGTCCACCTGCAACTGCCGCCCGAGCTTGCGCTCGAAATAGCCGGGGATCAGCAGGTGCAGGTCATAGCCCCGGGCCTCCATGGCGGCGATGGTGGCACGGAACTCCCGTTCGCCCTCATAGAGCGGAACCAGCGCCATTTCCAGTTGCACGCCGAGAATGCGCGGCCACAGGCTTCCGACCCCCGCCAGCACCTGCGGCTCGTAGCCCTGGACGTCGATCTTGAGGAACAGGCGCCGCCAGGCGGGATCGATCTCGGGGATCGAATCCAGCCGTCGCAGCGTCACCGTGATCCGCTCCCGCACCGCCGAGCTCGGCGAAATCGCCCGCAGCAGACGGTTCTGGGGCAGGATGGAACTCATGTCGCTCTCGGCCGAGCGGGCGATCGCGACCTCGCCGTCGGCGGCGCCCAGGGCCATCGGCGGCGCCACCCGCCAGGAGGGATCGCCGCGCGCCCCCGCCTCGAGCACCGCATGCACCTCCGGCAGTGGCTCGAAGGAGAGGATCGGTCCGTCGTAGCCCGCACCCCGCAGGGCCCTTGCGTACTGGCCGGTATTGGCACCGACATCGAGCACCGCGTCGACGCCGAAATGCCGGAGGGTGGCGACCAGCTGGGCCGCGGGCTCGCGCGGCTTGTCGACGCGCTCCAGCCGGTAGCCCAGACGGGCGGCTAGGCGGCGCAGGCGCGCCTCAGAGGCCTTCGAGGGCAAGCGCGATCCCCCGGCCGTCACCGAAGGCCGGCCCACGGGCGGGGTCGCCGTGGTCACCGGCCCGGAAGAGATCGGCGGAGACGATCCCGTCCTCGGGGGCCGGAGCGGGACCCGCCCGCTTCGGCGATCGCCGGAACGCCGGCATCCCGGATCCGGTGGGGGGTCGCGATGCGCGGCTGCCGCCGACGCCGCCGATGGCCGCGCACTCGGGCGCGCGGCGTCCCGGTTTCACGATCGACATCTCCCTTCCCTCGTCCTCTCCTCCAGGCTTCGCGCTCCCCATATCGTGGTCGCCGACCGCGATTTCCACGGCGGGTTGCCGCCGTAACCCGCGGCGGCCGCGGTACGGGCGTCTCAACGGAAGATGTAGACCGGACTCGACCAGGCCCGGTGGCCGTCCTCGGTGGTGACCCGCACGTAAACGGCGTTGTCGCCCCGCTCACGAAGGGGGATGCGCCGTTCGAGCACGATCCTGCGATGCGGGTTCTCCTCGGGCAGCCGGAAGACCCGCAGCCGACGATCCAATCCCCCGGCCTCGAACACGATGTCCTCGAGGCCGATCTCGGCCACCGGCAGCGCGCAGCTCACGAGGGGCGTCTCGATGTACAGCCGGCCGGCATCGGCCTCCTCGAGCCAGGCGTCGAAGCCCGCGACATTGCCGGTGGTCAGCGAACTCCATTCGACGCCGTCGGGCCCCGTGCGGGCGAAACGGCGGTCGAGGTTCCAGAAATTGATCGGCGCGAGGCGGCGGAACGCGTTGCCCTCGAGCCATGCGCGACCGTCCCACACAGTCTCTCGGCCGCGACCGCGGTAGGCGGCGCCCTCCCAGAGGACACGGATCCGCGCCCCGAGCTCCTCCTCCCGGTAGGGGCGGAACACCTCCAGCGTCTCGGTGCCGTTGCGGATCTCGACCCGCTCCACCGGCGCCGGCGCGTGAACGTCGAGGGACACGGTCACCTCCGGGTCGGCGGTGCGGAGGATGTCGCCCATGCCGGCCTCGCGCACGGCGCGCGACGAGGTGGGTCCGAGCGCGGGATCCTCGTCGAACAGCTCCGCTGGACGATCGAAGGCGAGCCGCAGGTCGAGGACGATGCGGCTGCCCGTCGTACCGTAGTGGCGGCGCCGGCGGTAGGCGTCGAGAATGGCCGGCCGCGTGAGCTCGGGCGCCAGCAGGCAGGTGAGACCGCCGTAGGCGCCGAACATGCTGGCGCCGGGGTGGCTCGCCCCCGGCCGCCCCTTGTGGCCGTCCGAGTTGCAGACGATGCCGACCCGATAGCCGAGGGCGAAGGCGTCCTCGAGCAGCCATTCGAAGGTCCCCCAGGCCGAATGGATCTCCACCGAGCGCTCCAGACGGCCGTCGTGGGCCCGACGGATGTCGGCGTAGCGCCCGCCCACATGGGCGATCACGAGACAGTCCTCGCCGGCGAGGGCGGCGAACAGTTCCTCCGCCGTGGTGACGTCCGTGTCCAGGTCGGAGAGATCGTCGACGAGGGCGTGGGAGGAGCGGCGGATGGGGCGGCCCTCGCGGGCGAAGAAGACGTTGCGATCGCCGCCCAGCCCGGTATTGCCCGACCATTCGTAGCCCGGCAGGGCGACGAACCGGCCCGGTTCGTCGAACTCGGCCGTGAGTTCGTTGAGCTCGCGCCAGAATTCCCGCGTGATCTGGAAGTCGTTGCCCTGATGGCCGGTGACGTCGAGAAAGGCACGGTCGCGGGCGAAGGTGAAGTAGGCGCGGGCGGAGTTGGTGCCGATGGTCTCCTCCGACTGGCCGTGGATGTCGGCCCACCAGGCGATTCGCTCGCGATCGGCGATGCGCAGCGGGTTGCTGGCCGCGACCACCCTGCCCTCGGTGTCGAGGAGCTCGACGAAGAGATCGCCGGGCTCGTCGGCCACGAGCCCCTCGATACGGGCGGCGAAGCGGCCGGGCGCGAGGGCGACGCGTTCCGGCAGACCGCGCACCGGGCGGCTCGCGCGCAGCGTGAAGACGGCGTCGCAACGATCGGAGGGATTGCCCCAGCGGTCCTCGCCCCGGACGAAGAGGGCGAAGGGCTGGCCCGGCCGGCGCAGGGTGGGCAGTACCGCCTTCCAGGTGACGGGCGGCCCCGGCACGATGGCTATCGTCGGCTGCTCGGCGAGCGCCTGGTAGCGGTAGGTGGCGAAGGCGTCCACCAGCACGCGGAATTCGAAACGCTCCTCGCAGAAGGTCTGCAGGCGCATCCCGGGCGAGCCGCCGCGCGGGTCGCCGAAGCGCACGACGATCTTGTCTCCTTCGCGAAGGAAACCCCGTACCACCTTGATATACAGGGTCTTGTCCCAGGGCCTCACGTTCTGCTTGACGTCGTAGCGCACCTCAAGCGTGGCGCCGTTCGAGGCCTCCACGGTCACGTAGTTGGGCGCTGCCGGATCGTCGAACTGGGGTCGGCCCATGTCGCTCGCGAAGCGGTGGACGATCTTCAGGCTGCCGGTGTCGTCGATGCCGTAGATGCCGGCGGTGTAGGTCAGGGTGAAGGAGACGAACGATCCCGCCTCGAAGGCCCCGGCGGGCGTGATCTCGGCCCGCCCCATCGCCTCCCGCCTGTCGTGCGCATGTGCCATCTGGTGCCTCCCCCGAGGTTTTCCCGATATCCCATCAGCGCCGGCGGGTGGATCTCCCTTCCTGCCGTGCCGGCCGCGACGTCGAACCGGGCGTTCCGTCGACCGCCCTCCCGTCCCTAGCGGAACGATGGCCACCCGGTAGCGTGAACCTCGTCGCACGATCGAACCGATACGAGGAGATTCGGCGAAATCCCGCCAGGAGCCGCCGATGACGTCGCCCGGCTCGCGGACCCGGCGGAAACCGGTCACCGGCGAACACCGTCCACACGCCTGCCGGCAGCCGCGGGCGATGCGCCCATCTAGGAGCGCGAAGTCTGCAGGGTGGCGGTGCCGCCCGCCGCCGGAGGACCCGGCACCCGGCCGTCGCGGACGCGCGGCACGCCCCCGTCGAGCTCGACGATCCGGTCGGCGATGTCGAACCAGGCCGGACGGTGGGTGACGGAAAGAATGGTCATGCGATCGGCGAGGGCCCGCAGGTTCGCGCAGACCCGGCGTTCGACCGCCGGATCGAGGGCGCTCGTCACCTCGTCGAGCACCAGCAGCGCGGGCCGGCCGACGAGCGCCCGGGCGAGGGCGATGCGCTGGCGTTGCCCGCCCGAAAAGCGCATGCCGCGCGCCCCCACCACGGTGTCCAGCCCCTCCGGCAGCCGGCGCACGAAATCGCGGGCTTCGGCGATCTCCAGCGCCTCCTCGATGGTCGCATCGTCGACGGCGGGATCGCCGAGGCGGATGTTGTCCCGGAGGCTCGCGTGCAGCAGCGTCAGGTCCTGCGGCGCGTAGCCCACCATCCGCCGCCAGGCGCGCAGATCGAGCTCCCCGAGGGGCACACCGTCGATGCGGATGACCCCGCGGTCGGGCTCGATCAGGCCGAGGATGAGATCGAGCAGGGTGGTCTTGCCGGTGCCCGAGGGACCGGCGAGCACGGTCACCGCGCGGGCCGGGATCTCGAGCTCGGCGTCGCGCAGGATCGGCACCTCGTCGTAGGCGAAGCTCACCGCCTCGAAACGGATCGACCGCCGCAGCGTGGGCGTCCGCCCGCCGGCGGGAAGCTCCTCCGCCTCCCGCTCGGTGTCCTCCATGAGCTGGGCCACGGCGAGATAGCTGGGTTCCAGCTGCACCGCCCGCACGTAGGCCTTCTGCACCTTGGTGAAGCTGGAGACGGTCCGGCGCAGCACGATGGCGCTGACGATGAGTTCGGCGATGGGGACCCGCCACAGCACATGGGCGACGTAGAAGCCGCCGGCCAGCAGGAGCACGAGCGCCCCCTCCTGGATGTAGCTCAGGGCCTGGGCGTCGCTGGTCTGGCGTCGCAGCGCCCGCTTCATCCGGCGGATGCGGTCGTCGATGAAGGCGAGGAAGTGCTGCTCGCGGCCCATCGCCTTGATGGGCTTCATGTTGGCGACGGTCTCGTTGAACACCACCCCCATGGCCTCGGCGTGGCGAGTCTGTCGCCGCCCCGAGACGCGGGCGCGGTCGATGAACACCCTGAGCAGCACCGCGATCACGGTGCTGACGGCGATCCCGAACAGCGCGATCTTCCACGACACCAGGAAGGAGAGGGCGAAATAGGCCACCCCCTGGATGGCGAAGGCGATGCTGTCGGCGGCGGCGAGATAGCCCTGCGACACCCGCGCGATCTCGTTGACGAGCACGTTGGTGAAGCGGCCGATCGGCTGGCTCACGAAGCAGGACCAGCGGGCGGCCAGGATGCGTTCCACCAGCCGCCGGCGCAGCGCCGCCGTCACCGCCGCCGCGCGGAAGGCGACGATGCGCTGGACCAGCACCATGAGCGCCGCCTTGGAGGTGAGCAGGACGGCCATCACCAGGGTGAGGACGCCGAGCGAGGGGGCGAGGCCGACGGTGCCCAGCGCCTGCACGAGAAAGGCCTGGAGGGCCGATCCGCCCGGCTCCTGCCCGGCCGCCATGGCCAGCACCGGCAGCAGGGTCGCGATGCCGATCCCCTCGAGGGCGCTGGCGAGGAGCAGGCAGGCGATCACCAGGAAGGGCCGGGATCCGGGCAGGGTGAAGATACCCCGGATCGCGGCGGGCAGGCGTTTGGGCGAGAAAGGCGTCGAACGCATCCGAAATCCCGAGCCGTGCGCGCATGTCGTAGCACAGTTCGCCCCGGCGCGCAGGCGTGCCGTACGGCCCCGGAAGATGGCGCCCGCCCCCGGGGTCCGGGGTGCGGCCTCGCGTCGCATCCCGCGGGCGGCGATTACGCTGCCCGCCGTTGATTTTCCGTGCCGCCGGCACGACAACGTCGGTGGCGGCGGACGACGCGCCGCACCCCAGCGACCTTCCGGGACCCTCCATCCTCGATGCGATCCGCTCCGAGCACGACCTCCCCCGCCCGCGCGGCCGCCGCCCCGGCACCGCGGCACCTCGCCTTCCTGCTGCCCAATCTCAAGGGGCGCGGCGTGCAGCGGGTGGTCACGGTGCTGAGCGCGGCGCTCCTGGCCCGCGGTCACCGGGTGGACATCGTGACCTGCGAGGCCCGCGGCGAGCTGCTGGAGGCGGTCCGGGAGGGCGTGCGCATCGTGCCCCTCCCGGCGAGTTCGCGCCTCGCCGCGGCGGCGGCCGCCTTCCGCGCCGATCCCGGCGGCTTCCGCCTGCTCCTTCCCTTCTTCCTCGGGCGCAAGCTCCGGACATCCCGCACCGCCCCCCATCTGCCGGCACTGGCCGAATATCTGCGCTCGGAACGCCCGGCCACCCTGTTTTCCGCCGACATTCACCAGAACGTCGAAGCGGTGCTCGCGCGCCGTCTCGCCGGTGTGCCGCTGCGCATCGTCCTGAGCGAGCGCAACCACTTCTCAAGCGGCAAGCCGATCAAGCGCTGGCGTGCCCGCAGGCTCGCCCCGGCCATGCGCCGCGCCTATCTCGAGGCCGATGCGGTGACGGCGGTGTCGGCGGGCGTGGCCGACGACCTCGCCGCCAGCCTGGACATCCCCCGCGCGCGCATCCGCGTCCTCCACAACCCGACGATCGGTCCGGATTTCGCCGAGCGGATGGCGGCGCCGGTGGATCATCCCTGGTTCCTCGACAAGCCGGCGCCGCTCGTCGTCGGCGTGGGCCATCTCGGCTACCAGAAGGATTTCGAGACCCTGCTGCGGGCGTTCGCCCGTGCCCGCCGCCGCCGTCCGATGCGGCTCGCGATCGTCGGCGGGGCGAAGAAGCCCGCGCCCTTCCTCGAGCTCGCCGGGCGTCTCGGGGTGCGCGAGGAGGTGGCGCTCCTGGGCTATCGGGCCAATCCGGTCGCCTACGTGGCGCGCGCCGACCTGTTCGTGCTGTCCTCGCGCTACGAGGGGTTCCCGAACGTGCTCCTCGAGGCGCTGGCCTGCGGGACGCCGGTGGTGGCCACCGACTGTCCCCACGGTCCGAGGGAGATTCTCGACGGCGGCCGCTACGGCCGGCTGGTGCCGGTGGCCGACGAGGAACGCCTCGCCGAGGCCATGCTGGAGACGCTCGACAGCCCGCCGGACCCGGCCTATCTGAGAAGCCGCGCCGGGGTCTTCGGCTACGACGCCGCCATCGACGCCTACGAGCGGATACTGCTGGGTGATCCGGAACCGGAATGAAGAAGGCTGCACGCACGGTTCGCTTCGGCTCGCGCGAGATCGGCGAGGACCATCCCTGCTTCGTCACCTTCGAGGCGGGACCGACACATGACGGCGTGGAGAGCGCCAAGCGGCTGATCGACGCCGCCGCCGAGGCCGGTGCCGACGCCATCAAGTTCCAGATCCTCGACCCCGACCGGCTGGTCGCCGACCGGCGCCAGATGTTCCGCTACGACGTCCTCCTCGACCGCGAGACCGGCGCCACCGAGACGGTCGAGGAACCCCTCTACGACATCCTCCGCCGCCGAGCGCTGGAACCCGCCCAGTGGCGGGAGGTGAAGGCGCACGCCGACCGGCGGGGCCTCGCCTTCTTCGCCACCGTGGGCTTCGAGGACGAGATCGCCTTCCTCGAGGAGCTGGGCTGCGCCTCGATCAAGATCGCCTCGGCCGACGTCAACCATCTGCCGCTGATCCGTCGGGCGGCCCGCTCCGGCATGTGCATCCAGCTCGACACCGGCCGCTCCACCCTGGGCGAGATCGAGACCGCGATCGACACCATCCTCGAGGAAGGCAACGACCAGATCATCGTCCACCAGTGCCCCTCCGGCTATCCGGCGCGGGTCGATTCCATCAACCTGCGGATCATCCCCACCCTCAAGCGGATGTTCGAGCTGCCGGTCGCCTATTCCGACCACACCCCGGGCTGGGAGATGGACATCGCCGCGGTGGCGCTGGGCGCCGATCTCGTCGAGAAGACCATCACCTTCGACCGCACCACCCGCAGCGTCGAGCACATCATGTCCATCGAGCCCGGCGAGATGCGTGCCTTCGTGCGTGCGATCCGCGATCTCGAGCGGGCGCTCGGCGTCCCCCGCCACGTGCTGACGCCGGAGGAGCGGCGGGCGCGCGACGCCATCCGGCGCAGCGTCCATCTCCTCGAGGACTCCCCCTCGGGGGCCCGGCTGGGCGATCTGCGGGTGGAATTCCGCCGCCCGGGCCACGGCATCGGACCGGATCTCTACGAGCGGCTGCTGGACTTCCGCCTCGCCCGCGACCTGCCGGCCGGACACCGTCTCTCCCTCGCCGATCTCGCCGGGTCCGCGGAAGGGGCATGAAGCGGCTCGCCATCATTCCCGCCCGGGGCGGCTCGAAGCGTCTGCCCCGCAAGAACCTGCTTCCGGTCGAGGGCCGGCCGATGCTCGCCTACCCCATCGCCTGCGCCCGCCGCTCGGGCCTCTTCGAGCGGGTGGTGGTCTCGACCGAGGACGAGGAGATCCGCCGCCTCGCCGAGGCCGAAGGGGCGGAGACCGATCGCCGCGATCCGGCCCTCGCCGACGATCGCACCGGAGTGGTCGAGGTATGCCGCGAGCTCCTCGCGCGGCTCGAGGCGGCGGGCCGGCTGCCGGATCTCTTCTGCTGCCTCTACGCCACCGCCATCTTCCTCGAGCCCGGGGATCTCCTGGCCTCCGAGCGCCGCTTCCACGAGCCGCCGGAACCCGAGGTGGTGATGGGGGTCTCCGCCTTCCCCCTCCATCCCTTCAAGGCGATGGAGCCGCGCGACGGCTACCTGCGGCCGGTGGATCCCGAGCGGGTGCTCCGCAAGGGCGAGGAATGTCCCCGCTACCTCGCCAGCAACGGCACCTTCTACTGGGCGCGCAGCCGCTCGTTCCTCGAACGGCCGTCCTTCTACGTCGAGCGCCTGGCCGGTCACGAGATCCCCTATCACCGGGCGATCGACATCGACACCGAGGAGGATCTGGCCTTCGCCCGTCTGCTCGCCCGAGGGATGTTCCGGCCGTGAGAGTGGCGATCGTCGACTTCGGCATGGGCAATCTGCGTTCGGTGGCCAACGCCCTCGAGTTCGTCGGCGTCGAGGTGCGGCTGGCCCGCCGCCCGCAGGAGCTCGCCGATGCCGCGGCGCTGGTGCTGCCGGGCGTGGGCGCCTTCGGTGCCGGCATGGAACACATCCGCGGCTTCGGTCTCCTGGAGCCGCTGCTGCGCCTCGCCGGCGAGGAGGGTCGCCCCCTGCTCGGCATCTGCCTCGGCATGCAGCTTCTCGCCGACGGCAGCGAGGAGTACGGTTCCCATCGGGGCCTCGGGCTGATCCCGGGGCGGGTGAAGCGGCTCGCCCCCGCCGATCCGGCCTGCAAGGTGCCCCATATCGGCTGGAACGACCTCGAGGTGGTCCGGCCCGATCCGCTGTTCCGCGGAATCGCGGAGATGCCCGACTACTATTTCGTCCACAGCTGGCATTTCGTGCCGGAACGCGAGGCTGACGCCGCCGCCTACTGCGACCACGGCCAGCGCTTCGTGGCGGCGGTGGCCTCGGGTCCGGTGACCGGGGTGCAGTTCCACCCCGAGAAGAGCCAGCGCGACGGCATCGCGCTGCTCCGCAACTTCTGCGAGTTCGCCCGCCGATGCTGAAGAAGCGGGTCATCGCGGTGCTCATCCTGCGCCAGGGCGAGGTGGTGCAGAGCGTGCAGTTCCGCCACACCAACGTGATCCACAAGGATCCCCGCTTCGCCGTCGAATACTTCAGCAAGTGGGACGCCGACGAGCTCGTCATCCTCGACGTCACCCGCACCGACGAGCACCGGGCGCGCTTCCTCGATACCCTGGAGCGTCTGTCGCGCACCTGCTTCGTGCCGATCAGCGCCGGCGGCTGGCTGCGCAGCTGTGCGGACATCGACGGCGTCCTCTCCCGCGGCGCCGACAAGGCGGTGATCAACACCGAGGCGCTGCACCGGCCGGTCTTCCTCGAGGAGGCGGCGAGGCGCTTCGGATCCCAGTGCATCGTGGTGGGCATCGACTGTCGGCGGGACGACCGGGGCGAGCACATGGTCCATGTCGACCGCGGGCGCGAACCCACGGGATGGCGCGCCGAGGCCTGGGCCCGCGAGGCGGTGGCCCGGGGCGCCGGCGAGATCTTCCTCTGCTCCATCGACAACGACGGCATGCGCTGCGGCTACGACCTGCCCCTGCTGCGCAAGGTGGTGGACGCGGTGTCGGTGCCGGTGATCGCCTTCGGCGGCGCCTCGAGCGCCGAGCACATGGCCGAGGGCCTGCGGCAGGGCGGGGTGGAGGCGGTGTCGGCCGCCAACGTGTTCCACTACAGTGAAAACAGCATGCGCAAGATGAAACGGGCGCTGCGGGCGATGGGCATTCACGTCCGCCGCTGATCCGGCCCGCGGCCGCACCGCGGGCCAGCCCGTTCGCCGGACGGAGGAGACAGGATGCGTTACTGTGCCCGTTGCACCTTTCCCGAGAACGCCCGCCCGACCATCATCTTCGACGAGGAGGGCGTCTGCAGCGGCTGCCGTGTGGTCGAATCGAAGCAGCGGCTCGACTGGGATTCCCGCGAGAAGATGTTCCGCGAGCTGATCGCGGAATACAAGGCCAAGGCGCGGGAGAAGGGCCAGCCCTACGACTGCATCATCCCCGTCTCGGGCGGCAAGGACAGCCATTATCAGGTCTATCTGGCGACGCAGGTGTACGGTCTGCGACCGCTGCTCGTGACCTACAATCACGGCTTCAACACCCGCCTCGGACTGCGCAACCTCCGCAATCTGGTGCGCAGCTTCAACTGCGATCTCCTGCGGGTGTCCTCGGGCCTCGATACGGTGCGGCGGCTGAGCCGCTACATGCTGCGCCGCTGCGGCGACGTCACCTGGCACTATCACGCCGGCATCTTCACCGTTCCTTTCCAGGTGGCGGTGGAGAAGCGCATTCCCCTCGTACTCTGGGGCGATCACGCCCGCAGCGAACTCTCCGGCCAGTTCCGGCTGGAGGACATGCCGGAGTTCACCAACTGGTGCCGGCAGCAGTACGATATGCGCGGCATCGAGATCGACGACATCGTGGCCGATCCGGAGAGCGGCCTCGAGCGTCACGAACTCGCCCCCTTCACCTTCCCCGACATGGACCTGATGGACGAGATCGGGGTGCGCGGGGTCTACATGGGCGTCTACATCCGCTGGGACGCGCTGCAGACCACCAAGATGCTGATGAAGGACTGGGGCTTCGCCGTCCACCCGGGGCCGCGGGAAAAGACCTTCAACCTCTACCACAAGATCGACGACCATGCGAACGAGGTGCACGACTATCTCAAGTACCTCAAGTTCGGCTACGGCCGGGCCACCGATCACACCGCCGAGGAGATCCGCGCCGGCCGCATGACCCGCGAGGAGGGCATCGCGCTCGTGCGGCGCTACGATGCCGTGCGTCCCTCCTCCCTCGACCTCTATCTCGATTTCCTCGGCATTTCCGAGGAGGAGTTCGAGGCGGCGATCGAGGACCAGCGGGATCCCGAGGTGTGGGAGAAGGGGCCCGACGGCAGATGGCGGGCCAAGCACGCCATCTGGAAGAGCGACAGCGTCACCTCCAACATGCTGGAGGCGGCCCGCCCCGCCCTGGTGCCGGAGGCCGACCGCACCTTCGGCTACAACAACCGCCATCTCTACTATTCGGACATCCACGAGCCCTGGCCGCATCCCGACGACCGTTTCGTGGTCGAGCGGGAGGGCCCGGAATTCGTGGTCGTGTGAGGTCCGCCGGCGGCGATGGACACGGTGCTGCTGCGGGCCTGGCGGTTCCTCGTGGACTTCCAGTACCGCTGGGTCCTGAAGCAGCCCGCGGACACCCTCGACCGCGGGCCGGCGCGGCTCGCCCCCCTGTTCGACCGCATCCCCGCCCTCTTTCCCCTGATGGCGGCCGCGGGCTGTCGCGTCTCGGCCCGCCCGCCCGGGAGCGCCGGCCGGCTCTGGCTCGGCCATCGCTCACCCAGGGTCGAGGCCGACCTCCACCGTCTCGGCCGCGAGCTCGGCCTCGAGCTCGTGGCGACGGCTCCGCCACGGCGGCGGGTATGGCGCACCGGGCTCGTGTCGCCGGCGCTGACGCTCAGGATCGCGCGCACGGTGGGCCACAGGGCCCGCCGCCTCGACCGTCACGTGCAGAGGGCGCTGGTCGAGATGCTGCTCGAATACGCGGCCCTGCGACGCCTGTTCGCCCGCCGCCCGCCCGGGCTCGTGCTGGTGCCCTGCGATCTCTCTCCGCGCCGCATCGCCGCCGGCGCCGCCGCCGAACGTGAGGGGGTACCCTGCCTCTACCTGCAGCTCAGCCTCTTCAACACCTACCTGCCGCCCTTCCGCCCGAGCCGGGCGCTGATCGTCAACCTGGCGGCGGAGCGCACGCTCGCCGCCGCCGGCATTCCGACGGTGCGGCGGGTCCTGCGTCGCGAGGTGCCGGAGCTGCGGCTTCCGGACGACCGCCCGCGGAGTATCGGCGTCGTCCTCAACTACTACCTCGATCCCGAGCGGCTGGGACCGACTCTCGCCGCGGTCCGCAGGCACTTCCCGGAAGCCCGCATCCGCCTTCGCCGGCATCCCCGGAGCCGGCGCGACCCCGAGCGACTTCCGGCGGGCGTCGAAACGGACCCGCCCGAGCGTCCCCTCGCGGAGTTCGCGGCCGGGATCGCGTTCGCCCTCGCCGGCAACAGCGTCGCCCAGCTCGATCTCCTGGGTCTCGGGGTGCCGGTGGTCCATCTCGACGGTCTCGACGCCCTCGCCTTCGATCACTGCGGCTTCGTGGCCGAGGATCTCGTGTTCGGTGTCCGGCGGGTCGAGGAGATCGAGCTCGATCGGCTGCGAGCCTTCTACACCCGGCCGGAGTGGCGTCCGCGACTGCTCGTGCGATTGGGCCTCTTCCCGGAGGACGGGCGGGATGCAGCCGAATGGCGGGCGTTCCGCCGCTGGCTCCAACACCGTCTCGACGGCGGATCTTCCGCCCGACCGGCACCATGTGCGGCATCCTAGGCGCCCTCGGCCCGCCCGGCGCCGTCACCCGGGAGGAGCTGTCACGGGGACTCCGCGCCATCGCCCATCGCGGACCCGATGCGGAGGGCGTGTTCGTCGAGCCGGAGGCGGGCGTCCTGCTCGGACATCGGCGGCTTTCGATCCTCGATCTCTCCGAGGCCGGCGCCCAGCCCATGCGTTCGGCGAGCGGCCGCTACGTCATCGGCTACAATGGCGAGGTGTACAATTTCCGCGAGCTGCGGCGGGAGCTCAAGGCCTCCGGTCACCCCTTCCGGGGCCATTCCGACACCGAGGTGATCCTGGCCGCGGTCGAGCGCTGGGGGGTCGAGGAGGCCGTGCCGCGCTTCGTCGGCATGTTCGCCTTCGCCCTCTGGGACCGGGCGGCGCGGCGGCTGTGGCTGGTGCGCGACCGCCTGGGAAAAAAGCCCCTCTACCTCGCCCTCTTCGGCGACACCCTGCTGTTCGCTTCCGAGCTCAAGGCGCTGCACGCCTTCTCCCTCTTCCGCCCCGGGATCGATCGCGACGGCCTCGCCCTCCTCCTCCGCTACCGCTATCTGCCCGATCCCCGGACCATATACCGCGAAGTGGTGAAACTGCCGCCGGCCTGCCTTCTGTCGGTGGAGGCCGACGCCCTCGCCGCAACGACGCCGGCATCCCTGCTCGCCTCCTGCCGGCGCTACTGGTCGGCGCGCGAGGTGGCCCTCGCCGGATGCCATCGGCCGGTGCGGGACGAACGACGGGCGGAGGAGACGCTGGAGGCCCTGCTCGAGGAGGCGGTGGCCTGCCGCATGGTGGCCGACGTGCCGCTCGGGGCGCTCCTTTCGGGCGGCATCGACAGCACGCTCGTGGTGGCGCTGATGCAGCGCCGCAGCCCCGAACCGGTGCGCAGCTTCACCATCGCCTTCGACGATCCGGCCTACGACGAATCCGCCTTCGCCCGCGACATCGCCCGCCATCTCGGGACCGAGCACCGGGAGCTGCGGGTGACCGCCGCCGACGCCCTGGAGCTCGTCCCCTCGCTGCCGGCGATGTTCGACGAACCCCTCGGCGACGCCTCCGTCATCCCCACCGCCCTCGTCTGCCGGCTCGCCCGCCGCCACGTCACCGTGGCGCTCTCGGGTGACGGCGGGGACGAGACCTTCGGCGGCTACAACCGCTACTTCCGGGCCCTCCGGGAAGCGCGCGCGCTCGCCCTGCCGCCGTGGATCCGCCGCCCCGCCGCCGCCGGCCTCGAGCTCCTCGCGGCGACCGCGCCGCGTCTGGGCCTGCGCGCCAAGGGGCTCGGCAAGCGGGCGGAGCGCCTCCGCCATCCGGATTTCGCCGCCCTCTACCGCGCCCGGGTCTCCCACTGGGAACGGGCCGAGCGTCTCGTGGTCGGTGCCGGGAGGCCGGAGATGCCCGTCTTCGCCAGCCCGCCGCCGGCCTTCGCCGAGCCCGCCCAGTTCATGATGTGGGCCGACACGGAAAGCTATCTCCCGGGCGACGTGCTGGTGAAGGTCGATCGGGCCAGCATGGCGGCCAGCCTCGAAATCCGCTCGCCACTGCTCGATCATCGGGTAGTGGAGTTCGCCTGGCGCCTGCCGACCTCCCTCCGCATCCTGGATGGTACCGGCAAGCGCATCCTGCGGCGGATCCTCGGCCGGCACCTGCCGCCGCAGCTGTTCGAACGCCCCAAGCGCGGCTTCAACGTGCCCCTCGCCGCCTGGCTGCGTGGGCCGCTGCGCGACTGGGCGGAGGATCTGCTGGCCGAGGACCGGCTGCGGGCGGAGGGCTATCTCGATCCCGGGCCGATCCGCGCCCGCTGGCGCGAGCACCTCGAGGGCCGCCGCAACTGGGGGCACGCGCTGTGGGACGTCCTCGCCTTCCAGGGCTGGCTCGCCCACTGGCACCGGGGCCGGCCGCCCCCGGCCGGCTGACCGCGGCGGGACGTCGCCGCCGTCACATGAAGCGGGCGCGGTGCCCCGCCCGCCGGCGGAACTCCGCCGCCAGCCCGGCGTCGTTGGTGCTCAGATAGGTGGGCCCCGCCTGCAGGCAGTAGGGGGCCCGGAAGCCGAGGCGGTTGAACGGCCGCTCGTAGCGGGAGGGCTTGAGGGCGTTGAGGCGCAGGTTGTGGCGGAAGGCGAGGGAGAGGAAGCGCCGGTAGCCGAGATCGGTGAAGCGGCGCAGGTGCGGATCCCCCCATTCCGGCTGATCCGCGTGCCAGTAGACGCTCTCCTCCCGTCCCAGCATCACCCGCAGCATCTTACCGAGGCGGAACTCGTTCGGCACGTGCGAGAACAGCACCCCCTTCGGGCTCATCACGCGCTGGATGCGGGCGAGCGCCTTCTCGGGATGCAGCAGATGCTCGAACACGTCGGTGCAGACCACGATGTCGAAGGGACCGAGATCGTCGAGATCCTGTCGGTCGAGATCGCGCAGATGGAACGCGATGCCGGCCTCGCGGAAGCTGTCGGCGTAGTAGGGTTCGACGTCGAGGGCCGCGCGTCGCGGCACCGGCACACGCAGCAGGAAGTCGGGCATGCCGGCGCCCACCTCGAGGATGGCATCGCCGAACAGGTCACGGTGCCGTTCGAGGATCCGCAGCAGCAGTCTCCGGGTCGATCCGAGGCCCCGCTTGTCGAGGACGTCGCGAAGGTACGACTTCCCTTCCCCTGCCCCGGTGCCCACCGCCATCGCTTCCGTCCCGCGATCCTCGCGAGCGGCCACCGAACCCTCCACCCGTCGCCGCATTGACGCTGGTCCCCCGTTCGCGTATCGGCAACGCGGCGTGCCCCTGCCCGCCCCGCCTCCTGGATCCGGATTCCCATGTATCGCAGTTTCCTCGAGCCTGCCATGGATTTCGACGACGCCTCGGTGCTGGTCACCGGCGGCACCGGCTCCTTCGGGCGGCGCTTCGTGCGCCTCCTGCTGGAGCGCTGCCGGCCGCGGCGCCTCGTCGTCTTCTCCCGCGACGAGCTCAAGCAGAGCGAGATGCGGGAGGCCCTGCAGGCCGTCCTCGACGCCGACACCTTCCGGAGGCTGCGCTTCTTCATCGGCGACGTGCGCGACCGGGCGCGCCTCGAGCTCGCCATGCGCGAGGTGGACTACGTGGTCCACGCCGCCGCCCTCAAGCAGGTACCGACCGCCGAGTACAATCCCTACGAGTGCCTGCGCACCAACATCGGCGGGGCGGAGAACGTGGTGTGGGCGGCGCTGCGCAACCAGGTCCGCAAGGTGATCGCCCTTTCCACCGACAAGGCCTGCAACCCGATCAACCTCTACGGGGCCTCCAAGCTCGCCTCCGACAAGACCTTCGTCGCCGCCAACAATCTCTCGGGGGATCTCGGCACCCGGTTCTCGGTGGTCCGCTACGGCAACGTGGTGGGCTCGCGGGGCAGCGTGGTGCCCTTCTTCCGCCGGCTCGCCGAGCAGCGGTCGGAGACGGTGCCCATCACCGACCCGCGCATGACCCGCTTCTGGATCACCCTCGATCAGGGGGTGAACTTCGTCCAGAGCTGCTTCGCCCTGATGCGCGGCGGCGAGATCTTCGTGCCCAAGATCCCGAGCATGCGCATCGTCGAGCTGGCGCGGGCGATGCTGCCCTGGGCGCGGCAGGAAGTGGTGGGCGTCCGCCCCGGCGAGAAGCTGCACGAGATGATGATCTCCGAGGACGATTCGCGCAGCACCGTCGATCTCGGCGACCGCTTCGTGATCGAGCCCGTGTTCGCCGAGTGGGAGCGCACCTCCTTCGCCGCCGAGGGGTTCCCCCGGGTGCCGGACCGTTTCGCCTACGCCAGCGACACCAACGACGAATGGCTCGACGGGGCGGGGCTCCAGCGGCTCCTCCGAGAGACCCCGGCATGAGCCGCGAACGGCCGTTCCTCCCCTACGGCCGGCAGCGGATCGCGCGGGAGGACGTCGAGGCGGTGGTGGCGGTGCTGGAAAGCGACTTCCTGACCACCGGCCCCGCCGTCACGGCCTTCGAGCGGGCCTTCGCCGCCGCCGTCGGCGCGCCCTTCGCGGTCTCCTGCTCGAGCGGCACGGCGGCCCTCCATCTCGCGCTGGCGGCCCTCGACATCCCGGCCGGGGCGGTCTGTCTCGTGCCCGCCCTCACCTTCGCCGCCACCGCCAACGTGGTGCGGCACTGCGGCGGCCGGGTGGTCCTGACCGACGTCGATCCGCACACGGGGCTGATGCGCCCCGAGGATCTGGAGGCGGCGATCGCGCGGGCGGGGGGCGGTCGCATCGCCGCGGTCCTTCCCGTCCACTATGCGGGCCAGCCCGTGCCGCTGGCGGAGATCCGCGAGATGGCCATGAAACGGGGCGCCGCGGTGATCGAGGACGCGTGCCACGCCCTCGGCACCCGCTTCCGGGACGGTTCCGGCGAAGCCGTGGTGGGCGACGGAAGCCGCGCGGACCTCGCCTGTTTCTCCTTCCATCCCGTGAAGACCATCGCCTGCGGGGAAGGCGGCATGGTGACCACAGCGGACCGCTCCCTGGCCGAGCGGATCCGGCGCCTCCGGAACCACGGCATCGAGCGGGATCCCGCCCGCTTCGTCGCGCCGGATGCGGGACGCGACCCGGGACCCTGGTACTACGAGGTCCAGGAGCCCGGCTTCAACTACCGGCTTTCCGACATCCACGCGGCACTGGGATGCAGCCAGCTCCGCAGGCTCGATCGCTTCGTCGCGGAGCGACGGCGTCTCGTGGAAGTCTACGACCGGCTGCTCGCTCCGCTGGCGCCGGCGGTCCGTCCCATCGGGAGAGTTCCGGGAGCGCGGCCCGGATGGCATCTCTACGTCGTGCAGGTGGCGTTCGAGCGGACGGGGACCGATCGGGCGACGGTGATGCGGCGGCTTCGCGATCGGGGCATCGGCACCCAGGTCCACTACGTTCCGCTCCATTTCCACCCGCTCTTCCGGGCCGGAAATCCCGATCTGCGTCTTCCCGGCGCGGAAGCCTTCTACGCGCGCTGCCTCTCCCTGCCGCTGTTCGTGGGCATGTCGGAGGAGGACGTCGAGCGGGTGGTCCGCGACCTCGCCGCAGCGCTCGGGATACGGGGATGACGCCCGGCCTCGCCGTATTCCGCTGCGACGCCTCGCCGGCCACGGGAATCGGTCACGCGATGCGATGCTTGGTGCTCGCGGAGGCCCTCGCGGCGCGCGGCTGGCGGGTTCTGTTCGCCTGTCGGCCGCCGACCCGCGACGCGGTGGCCCGCCTCGATGCGGTCGAGGTGTTCGATCTGCCGCCCGGGATTTCCCGGACCTCCGAGCCGGATCTCCTGGGCGAGCGGGTCGGTCGGGCCCGACTGCTGGTCGTCGACCATTACGGCTGGGATGCCGGGCTCGAAGAGCGTTGCCGCGACTGGGCCGAACGCATCCTCGTGGTGGACGATCCGGCGGACCGGACCCACGATGCCGACTGGCTCGTGAATCCCAATCTCGGCTGTGGCGCCGAAGCCTATCGAGGCCGCGTGCCGGCCTCCTGCCGACTGCTGCTGGGTCCCGCTTACGCCTTCCTCCACCCGGCCTTTCGCGCGGCGCGGCAGCGGAGCCGACTGCGGCCCGAGGTCCGGCGGCTGCTGGTCGCGATGGGCGGGACGGATCCCACCGACGCCACCGGCGTCGCGCTTTCGACCCTCGCCGAGCTCGGCTACGACGGTACGGTGGACGTCGTGCTCGGTCCCTCCGCCCCGCACCTCGAACGGATACGGGCCTTCGTCGCCCGACAACCGAACTTCCGGCTTCGGGTCGGCCTCGAGCCGGCGGCCATGGCCCGCCTTCTCGCGGGCTGCGATCTCGCCCTGGCCGCCGGCGGCTCGAGCAGCTGGGAACGGTGCTGCGTCGGTCTGCCCAGCATCGTCTCCCCGATTGCCGACAACCAGGACATGGCGGCACGCGGGCTCGCCGAGCGCGGGGTCGCTCTGGTGATCGGGAATCTCGCCCGCGAGCAGGGCCGCTCGGAGCTGCGGGCGGCGCTTCGCCGCCTGCTTGCCGATGCGAAGCTGCGGGCTCAGTTTCGGGAACGCGGCCGTCGCCTCGTGGACGGCACGGGAGCGGAACGGGTTTCGGAGCTGATCGAAGGTGGAGAACCCGCGAGCCATGCCTTCGGATGACGTGCCCGATTGGTGGCGGAAGCCGCGTCGGGTGAGCGTGGTGGTCGACAATCCCAACTGGATGACGCCCTTCGCCCGACAGCTCGTCGCGGAGCTCGCGGCGGGCGGCGATCACGCCCGTTTCCTCGAGGATCCCGGGTCGGTGCCGGCGGGCGGCATCACCTTCTATCTCAACTGCCACTCGCGCATCCCGGACACGATTCTGGCGCGCAGCCGGCACAATCTCGTGGTCCACGCGAGTCGACTGCCGCACGGCCGCGGCATGTCACCGTGGGTGTGGCAGATCCTGGAAGGCGCCCGCACCCTCCCCCTGAGCCTCTTCGAGGCGGTCTCCGAAATCGACGCCGGTCCCGTGTACCGTGTCGTCGAAATCCCGCTCGAGGGGCACGAACTGGTGGACGAACTGCGCGACAGGCTCGGTCGGGCCACCGTCGAGCTGTGCCGCTGGTTC
>JALUAG010000067.1:0-1296 GCA_027045875.1 Alphaproteobacteria bacterium
CCCCCGGCCTGGCCGCGGATCCGGGCTCTTCTCGGGCAGCTCGCGTCCCCCACCGGCGGTGACGAGGACGGTGGCCGGCGACTGGAGGGTCTGCGGGCCATCTGCGACAGGCTCGAGCAGGGCGCGGAGGCGCTGGTCGCGCTGCGCACGAAACTCGGCGAGGCGACCCGCGAAAGCGCCGAGGACATGCAGAGCATCGCCGCCGCGGTCGAGCAGCTCTCGGCGGCGGTGGGGGAGATCGGTCGCAACACCAGCCTGTCGGCGGAGGTGGCCCGTCGCTGCGTGGGCGAAACGCAGCAATCCCGCTCGGAGGCCGATCGTCTGGGCGAGGCGGCGGGCCGGATCGCGAGCATCGTCGAGACCATCCGCAAGATCGCCGACCAGACTACCCTGCTCGCCCTCAACGCCACCATCGAGGCGGCGAGGGCCGGTGCCGCCGGCCGCAGCTTCGCCGTCGTCGCCGGCGAGGTGAAGGCACTCGCTCAGCAGACGGCGTCGGCCACCGAGGACATCGACCGGCGGATCGCGCAGATGAAGGAAGCGGTGGCGAAGGTCGCCGGCAGCATCGAGACGGTGATGGACACGGCCAAGGAAGCCGATCAGGCGGCGGGCGCGATCGCCGCGGCGGTCGAACAGCAGAATGCGGTGATCGACGAGATCGCCGAGCGACTGCAGCGCGCCTCCGACGCGACCCGGCGCATCGACGAGGCGGTCACCCGGAGCGCCGAGGAAGCGACCGGCGGGGCCCATCTCGAGGGGGTGGCGAACGGCCTCCAGGAGAACGCCCGGCAACTCGCCGCCCTCCTGGAGCAGGAGTGGGCAGCGTCGAGCGCTCGGGGGCGGGCGGCCTGACGGCCGCCCCGTCCCTTCCGGCCGGCTAGAACAGCCCCTCGATGCGTCCCTCTCCGTCGATGTGGATGCGTTCGGCGGCGGGCTGACGCGGCAGGCCGGGCATGGTCATGATCTCACCGCAGATCACCACCAGGAACTCGGCCCCGCCGGAAAGCCGCAGCTCGCGGATCGGCACCACATGGCCGGTGGGTGCGCCGCGCAGTTCGGGATCGGTCGAGAAACTGTACTGGGTCTTGGCCACGCAGATCGGGAAATGGCCGTAGCCGGCGGCCTCGAACTCGCGGAACTGGGCCCGCACCTTCTTGTCGGCGATGATGTCGGCGGCGCCGTAGAGCTCGGTGGCGATGGTCCGCATCTTCTCCCAGAGCGGCATCTCGTCGGGATAGAGGAAGCGGAAGCCGAGGCCGTCGCGTGCCCGCGGCGCCTCGCACAGCTCCGCCACGT
>JALUAG010000067.1:1306-3024 GCA_027045875.1 Alphaproteobacteria bacterium
CGACCCCCAGCTCGTCGTGGCAGTAGCGGCGGATCACCTCGTGCTCGGCCGCGGTGTCGGTGGCGAAGCGGTTGATGGCCACCACGCTCGGCACGCCGAACTTGCGGACGTTGAGGATGTGCCGTTCGAGGTTGGCGAGGCCCCTTCGGACGGCGTCCACGTTCTCGGCAGCGAGATCGGCCCGGTCGACACCGCCGTGCATCTTGAGGGCGCGGACGGTGGCGACGATGACCGCCGCCGAGGGCTCGAGACCGGCCTTGCGGCATTTGATGTCGAAGAACTTCTCGGCCCCGAGATCGGCACCGAACCCGGCCTCGGTGACCACGAAGTCGGCCAGCTTGAGGGCCGTGCGGGTGGCGATCACCGAATTGCAGCCGTGGGCGATGTTGGCGAAGGGACCGCCGTGGACGAAGGCCGGGTTGTTCTCGAGGGTCTGCACGAGATTGGGCATCAGCGCATCCCGCAGCAGCACCGTCATCGCCCCGGCGGCGCCGAGATCGCGCGCCAGCACCGGTTTGCGGTCGCGGGTGCGGGCCACGATCATGCGCCCGAGGCGGGCCTCGAGATCGGCGAGGTCGCGGGCGAGGCAGAAGACCGCCATCACCTCCGAGGCCACGGTGATGTCGAACCCGTCCTCGCGGGCGAAACCGTTGGCGACGCCGCCGAGGCCGACGGTGATCTGGCGCAGCGCCCGGTCGTTCATGTCCACCACCCGGCGCCAGGTGATGCGCCGGGTATCGATGCCGAGGCGGTTGCTCCAGTAGACATGGTTGTCGACCATCGCCGCCAGCAGGTTGTTGGCGGCGCCGATGGCGTGGAAATCGCCGGTGAAGTGGAGGTTGATGTTCTCCATCGGCACCACCTGGGCGTAGCCGCCGCCGGCCGCGCCGCCCTTGAGGCCGAAGCAGGGGCCGAGGCTCGGCTCCCGCAGGCAGATCATGGTCTTCCTGCCGATCCGGTTGAGGGCGTCGCCGAGCCCCACCGTGGTGGTGGTCTTGCCCTCGCCCGCCGGGGTGGGGGAGATGGCGGTGACCAGCACCAGCCTGCCGTCCGGGCGATCGGCCAGACCGTCGATGAAGCCGAAATCGATCTTGGCGATCCAGCGGCCGAAATGATGGAGCGCCTCCACCGGAATGCCGAGGCCGGCGGCGACCTCCGCGATCGGTCGCATGGCGGCGCTGCGCGCGATCTCGATGTCGCTCCTGACTTCGCCCACGGTCCCTCCTCCCCTGTCGTGCTGGTTCCCGGAAGCGGCGGCACGATCCGCCGCCGGCAGTGCTGCCGGCAAGTGGCGGAGGCGTCAACGGCTTGCGAGAAAAGGCCGTCCCCGGATGCTCAGCGCATCAGCACGTAGCTGCCGGGTGCCGGCATGAGGGGCGGCAGGCCCGCCTCGGGCGCCCCCAGGGGTGGCGGTGCCGCCGGCTCGCCGCTGCGCGCGGCCAGCCAGTCCCACCAGGCCGGCCACCAGGAGCCCTCGCGGTACTCGGCCAGCGCCGGCCAGTCGTCGGGCGGGATGTAGGGGGCGTCCTCGGGCATGGTGCGGATGCGGAAATGGCGTCCCGGATGGCCGGGCTCGGAGACGATGCCCGCATTGTGGCCGCCCGAGGCCAGCACGAAGGTGACCTCGGTGTCGGTCAGCAGGCGGATCTTGTAGACCGACTGCCAGGGGGCGATGTGGTCCCGCTCGGTGCCGACGACGAAGATGGGGACGCGGATGT
>JALUAG010000068.1 GCA_027045875.1 Alphaproteobacteria bacterium
GCACGAATTTATTTCTTGTTCCCGTGCCAAATCTAGCACCATCTCCGCCTTCTTAAGCCAACGCACTGTGCGCTCCAAATCCAACGCGCCGCGCCTCGCTTCCCTGTAATCTTTGTCCAGAATGCATACTGTCATGCACTGTCCAGACCCAAACCGTTTGGGCGCCGATACCGGCACATCCAGCTCCCGTGCTTTGCGCAAGATGATCTCATGCCACTTGGAGCGTAGGGGTTTTCTTGCTTCTTTGTCTTCGACCTCCACTTTGAAACAAAGCCTCTCCTCCTCAAGCTGAAGGTATATCGCGCAGTCTTCCATGATCTGTCGATGCCACCAGAAGGCTTGGAATCCTCCGCGCTGGTTTGGAACATATCCCCAATCACCGGCGATGGCGAACTTCCTGCGAAGATCGGCGTAAAATCCGATCCACTGGAGCTGGTCCCATTTATTTGTGGGCATACTCATATAAGCGCGCATGGCATTCAGGTTGCGTTCAAGATATTCTCGATAGTCGTTTATGATGCTGTTTTGACCCGTATATCCACTTAACACGCCCGCAAGATCTTCTATACCAAAATATTTATACCCAGCTTCTTCGACATTTTCCCAACTGGACTCCGGTATCGTTTTAAGATATATCGCAATAATATTCTCGTCCCCAAACCCGATCGCCCGAACATCTTCGAAGTACCTAGATAGTTGTCCAGAGTGCTGTGCAGTGCCGACCTTGCTTTCAATTAATATTACCAAATCTTCATTGATAGTGCATAGCACGTCTATATGCTTATATTGTCTCTCTACTTTTACCGCATATATAGGTGACTGCAGTTTACGCGAGTGTTTGCGGAGAAGGGCCTCGATGAACTTGGTAGAGCAGTTGTGCAGTTTCTCGTCAGCGAGGCGGTATTCCGGAGAGGCCCAAGCGAGCAACCAGCAGAGAAACGCATCTTGAGAAAGCTCGCTTGTAGCGTAGGAAAACAAATTGGGGCGGTTGAACACGGCATCCTCGCTGGAAGTGGTGTTTGGGAATCATGGAAGGCGGCGACATCCCGGGAACAAGGAACAAGCTGACGTCCAGAAGCTGAGCAAGCAGGGCGCTTTCGAGCCATGTTACAGGGCTAGATGTGATCTTTCCAGAGGCGCAACGCTCGTCTTCGGAGAATTTGACCTGCGCAGCGCCGGGTCGGGGATGTGAAACAGCGCTGCGCGGGACCGGTGCTGCGCGATGTCCGGCCTGATCACCGACGGGTCGGCTCGGCCTGCACCCCCGCGTTCCGCGTGCTATCCTCCCATCCGGAAGAGCGGGGAGGCGGGATGGCGAGGCGCAGGTTCGAGGCGGGGATCATCGGGCTCGGCATGGCGCTGGCGCCGCATGCGAAGGCCCTTCGCGAGCTGCGGGAACGGGTGCGGGTGCGGGCGGTGTGGAGCCCGGTCGCCGAGGAGCGGCAGCGCGCCTCCCGCGACTGGGGCTTTCCGGCCGTTTCCGAGGTCGCGGCCATCCTCGAGGATCCGGCGATCGATGTCCTTCTCCTGCTGACCCCGCCCGGGGCGCGGCGGACCTATGTCGAGGCGGCGGCCGCAGCCGGCAAGCAGCTGCTCGTGGAAAAGCCGCTCGCGCGCGATCTCGCCGAGGCACGGGAGCTTGTGACGCTTTGCGAGCGCGCCGGGGTGACCCTTGGCGTCGTCCTCCAGCAGCGCTTCCGCGAGGCGGTGCGGCGGCTGCGGGAGCTCGTGGTGGCGGAACGGACCGGCCCCCTCGTCGCCGCCCATCTGCAGCTTCCCTGGTGGCGACCGCAGGACTACTACGAGCATGGCGGGCGGGGGCGGCGCGGCCATTACGGAAGCGGCGTGCTGGCGGGGCAGGCGATCCACGCGCTGGACCTTTTGGGCTGGATCGCGGGGCCGGTGCGGGAGGTGGTGGCGCTCGCGACAACCACCCGCCTGCACCGCATCGAGGTCGAGGATTTCGTGGCCGCGGGCCTTCTGTTCGCGAACGGCGCCCCGGGCGGCATCCTCGCCACCACCGCCGAACGGCCGGGATTTTCCGAAGCGCTCCATTTCGTCTTCGAGCGGGTGACGGCGGTGCTCGAAGGGGCGAGGCTGCGGCTCCACTGGCGGGACGGGCGGGAGGAGCGCTTCGGCGAGTCCGTGCCCACCGGGGCCGGCGAGCGGCCGATGGATTTCCCGCACCGGTGGCACCGGGCGCTCCTGGCCGATTTCCTGGACGCCCTCGAGGAAGGAAGGCTGCCGGCCGTGCCCGGCCCCGAGGCCCTGCGCGTCCACGCCCTGATCGACGCGCTGCTGGCCGCCGCCCGTGAGGGGAGGCGGGTTCCGGTCGCCCGCCCCTAGTCGATCCCGTGGACGGCCAGGAAGTGGCGCATGCGGGCGGCGGCGAGATCCGGGTCACGCAACAGTCCGGCGCGATCGGCAAGGCGGAAGAGCTCGCACAGATGCAGGAGCGAGCGGGCGCTCTCCTGGCCGCCCAGCATGGTGAAATGGGATTGGTGGCCGTTGAGCCAGGCGAGGAAGACGATGCCCGTCTTGTAGTAGCGGGTGGGGCTCCGGAAGATGTGGCGGGACAGCGGCACCGTGGGGGCGAAGAGGGCGAGACAGGTCTCGCGATCACGCCGCGCCAGCGCCGCGAGCGCCGCCGAGGCCACCGGGGCGATGGCATCGAAGATGCCGAGCAGGGCATCCGAATGGCCCTCCCCGTCGCCCAGGATCAGCTCCGCATAGTCGAAGTCGTCGCCCGTGTACATGCGCACACCCGCCGGCAGCCGGCGGCGCATGGCAATCTCCTTCTCCTTGGAGAGGAGCGAGACCTTGATGCCGTCGATCCTCGCGGCGTGGGTCTCCACCAGCCGCAGCAGGGTCTCCATCGCCCGCCAGTGGTCGCGGTCCCCCCAGTAGCCGGCGAGGGTGGGGTCGAACATCTCGCCGAGCCAGTGGATGATGACCGGCTCGCGCACCTGCTCGAGCAGCCGGCCGTAGACCGCGAGATAGTCCTCGGGACCGCGGGCCACCGCCGCCAGCGCCCGGCTGGCCATCAGGATCACCCGCCCGCCGAGCCCCTCGACGAAGGCTAGCTGTTCCTCGTAGGCGCGCAGCACCTCGACCAGGGAGAGGTCGGAATGCGGAAGGAGATGGTCGGTGCCGACGCCGCTGAACAGGAGCGCCCCCTCCCGTGCGCGCGCCTCGGCGATGCTGCGGGCGATGAGCGCCTGCGCCGCCGCCCAGTCGAGGCCGCTGCCCCGCTGGGCGGTGTCCATCGCCTCGGCGACGCCCAGGCCAAGGTCCCAGAGACGGTGGCGCCAGGCGAGGGTGGCGTCGAAGTCGATCGCCGGCTCGTCCCAGGGATCGTGATCGGCCAGCGGATCGTGGACCACATGGGCGGCCGCGAAGGCGACCCGGTCGAAGGGACCTTCCGCCTGCTCGGGCAGGGGGCGCGGCTCGCCCAGGCGCCAGGTCTCGAGGCTGCGGTCGGGCCGCGGCAGGCGGATCTCCGGCATCTCAGGCGAGCGCCAGCGGGGGGACCTCGACCATCCGGCGCTGCTCCGCGCTCCGGTAGCCGAGTTCGGCGAGCTGGACCCCGCGGGCGCCTTCGAGCAGATCGTGGGGGAAGGGCGCACCCTCGCAGACGTGCCGGATGAACATCTCCCACTCCACCTTGAAGGCGTTGTCGTAAGGAACGGTGTCGGGAACCTCCTGCCAGTCGGCGAAGAAATCGTGCCGCCGGGGCGAATCCGGATCCCAGACCGGCCGCGGGGTGGCGACCTCGGGCTGGATCCAGCATCGGGTCAGCCCCGCCACCGCCGATCCTTTCGTGCCGTGGACTTCGAACACCGCGAGATCGTCGCGGCGCACCCGCACGCACCAGGAGCTGTCGATGCGGGCGAGGATGCCGCCCTCGAGCTCGAACAGGGCGAACACCGCGTCCTCGGCATCGGCCCGGTAGGGGCGGCCGGCCTCGTCCATCCGCTCGTCGAGCTGGTTGGCGGTGAGACAGAAGACGGCGCGCACGGGTGCGAACAGATGGTCGAGCAGGTAGCGCCAGTGCGGCAGCATGTCGAGCAGGATGCCGCCGCCGTCCGCCTTCCGGTAGTTCCAGGAGGGGCGCTGCGGCGGATCGATGCGACCGTCGAAGATCCAGTAACCGAAGTCGCCCCGGACCGAGAGGATCCTGCCGAAGAAGCCCGCCCGCACCAGCTTCGCGAGCTTGCGCGGGCCCGGAAGATAGAGCTTGTCCTGCACGACGCCGGCGGCGACGCCCCGTTCCCGCGCGAGGCGGGCCACCTCGAGTGCGTCCTCGAGCCGTGTGGCGGTGGGCTTTTCGCAGTAGACGTGCTTGCCGGCGCGGATCGCCGCCTCCAGCCGCCCGGCACGGCCGGCGGTGGTGGCGCTGTCGAAGAAGACCTCCTCCTCGGGGTTCGCGAGGGCGGCTTCGAGATCGGTGGTCCAGCGCTCGAGGCCGTAGCGCTCGCACAGATCCTCGAGCTTGCGCGGATCGCGGCCGACCAGCAGCGGGTCGGGAACGACGTGCCGGCCGTCCGCCAGCGTCACCCCGCCCTGTTCGCGGATGGCGAGGATCGAGCGCACCAGATGCTGGTTGGTACCCATGCGCCCGGTGACACCGTACATGACGATGCCGAGCCGTCTCGTGCTCATTCTTCCTGCCTCCCCGAAAGCCGGGCGCCCGGCCGGTAACCGCCCGGTTACCCATCTTCGGATACCCCGGATGCCGGGGCGAGGCAAGACGCGCCGGGGTTTCTTCACGAAGGGAACGATTCGCCGTATGGACAAGGGGTAACCGGATGGTTACCCTGAGCGGTGATCCCCGCGGCGGGGCGGCATGCCGTCGCGCCCGGTGATGCGGGTGCGAGGCCGTGCGGGGTCCCAGAAAACAGGGAGGTTGGTCATGCGTTCAGTGATCCTCGCCGCCGCGGCACTCGCCCTGGCGGGCACCGCGGCCGCGGCCGAATATCCGTGGAAGCCGGAAAAGCCGATCACCGTCATCGTGCCCTGGGCGGCGGGCGGTTCCACCGACCAGGTGACGCGGGTGGTGGCGGGCGAGCTCGAACCGCTGCTCGGCCAGAAGGTGGTGGTGGTGAACCAGCCCGGCGCCTCGGGCTCGATCGGGACCAAGGGGGCGCTGGACGCGCCGCGCGACGGCTACACCTGGACCGCCGGCGCCGCCCAGGATCTCGGCACCTACAAGGTGCTGGGCATGCTCGATACCAGCATCGAGGACTGGCACCTCTATCTGACGGTGGCCAACGTCTCGGTGGTGAGCGTCAACCCCGACACCCCCTACGAGACCCTGCCCCAGCTGCTCGAGGCGATGAAGGCCAGGCCCGGCGAGATCGCGGTCGCCACCGCCGGCCTCAATTCGGGCGGCCACAACACCATGGAGGCGATCCGCAAGGCCACCGGCGTCGAGTACAAGCACGTCACCTACGACGGCGGCAACCCGGCGGTGATCGCCACCGTGGCCGGCGAGACCCAGGTCACGACCCAGCTCGCCACCGAACAGGCGGAGATGATCCGCGCCGGCAGGCTGCGGCCGCTCGCCGTGGTCTCCGACAAGCCGCTCGAGCTCGAAGGCTACGGCAGCATCCCGCCGATCACCGATTTCGTGCAGGGTGTGCCGGTGGCGCCCAACTATTTCGGCATCTTCGTCCCGAAGGGCGTTCCCGAGGAGGTGGTCCGGACCCTGGATGCCGTCTGGCAGGAGCGGATGTCCAAATCGGAGGCCCTCAGGAAGTACGCCGCCCAGCGCGGTGCCCAGTTCGCCGCCCATCTCTGGGGCGGGGCCGCGCAGGAGGCCGTGCAGCCGGCGATCCGGCTCAACGCCTGGCTCCTTTGGGACGCCGGCAAGGCCAAGGTCGATCCCGCGAAGCTGGGCATCCCGCGTCCCTGATCGGGACGGGGAGCGCCCGCGGCGACGGAAAGGCGGGAAGGGGAGGCCGTCCGGTGGCGAGAACGCCCATGCCGCGCGCCGATCTGCTGGCGGGGACGGGCTTTCTCGCCCTCGGCCTGGTGGCGGCCGTCGAATCCTGGCGGATGCCCCGGTTCGAGCAGCTCGAGGTGAACCCCTGGAGCGTGCCGGGCCTGGTGCCGGGGCTGATCGGGCTGGTACTGGTGCTGCTGGGCGGCCTTCTCGTGATCCGGGCGCTGCGCGAGGGCGCCCTGGCACCGGGAGCGGGCGCCGCCCGCGAGCTCGGCTTCGACGCCGAGACGGGGCGGCGCACCCTCCTCGCCCTGCTGCTCACGCTGGGCTATGCGATCGGCCTCGTCGGCCGTCTGCCCTTCCGCACCGCGACCTTCCTCTTCGTCCTGGCCTTCGTCGCCCTGTTCCGCATCCGGCGGGAGATGCCGCCCGGACGGATGCTGCGCGAGCTCGCCTTGGCCGCCCTCGAGGCGCTGCTGGTGGCCCTGGCCGTCGGCTTCGTCTTCGAGCGTCTCTTCTACGTACGCCTTCCGTGAGATCCGATGCCGGGTGGGCTCGAACTGTTCCTCGAGGCGCTCTGGGGCTTCGCCTCGCCGTGGACGCTCGCCAACGTGCTCTGGGCGACGCTGCTCGGCATCGTCGTCGGCATGATGCCGGGTCTCACCGCCACCCTCGGCGTGGCGCTGCTCACCACCCTCACCTTCAAGATGCCGGCCGGCGACGCCATCCTGGTGCTGATCTGCATGTACGTGGGAGCGATCTACGGCGGCAGCCGCAGCGCCATCCTCCTCAACATCCCCGGCACGCCGGCCAATGCCGCCACCACCCTCGACGGCTTCCCCCTGGCCCGGGCGGGGCAGGCCGGGCGGGCGATGGGCATCGCCACCGCCGGCTCCTTCTGCGGCTCGCTGATCGGCATGCTGATGCTGGTATTGGTGGCGCCGGTGCTGGCCGATTTCGCCCTCGCCTTCGGTTCCTACGAGTTCTTCTGGCTGGCGATGTTCGGCATCGTCATCTCCGGCCAGCTCACCGCCATCGACGATCCCCTCAAGGGCTGGATCGCCGGCTTTCTCGGTCTGCTGGTGGCCATGGTCGGCCAGGAGGGGATCCACGCCTATCAGCGCTTTTCCTATGGCATCACCGAGCTCTCGGGTGGCTTCGGCCTGCTGCCGGTGCTGGTCGGGGCCTTCGGCTTCGCCGAGATCCTCCAGGTCATGAAGCAGCCCGCCTACGAGGTGGTGCGCAACGCCGGCGGCCGCATCCTGCCGCGGCTGTCGGAGCTCGTCCGCTACTGGCGCACCATCCTCCGTTCGGGCCTGATCGGCACGCTGATGGGCCTGCTGCCCGGGGTGGGCGAGGACATCGGCGCCTGGGGCAGCTACGCGGCCGCGCGCCGGGCCAGCCGCGAGCGCGAGACGTTCGGCAAGGGGTCGGTCGAGGGGCTGCTGGCGGCGGAGACGGGCAACAATGCGGCCGTGCCGGGGGCCATCATCCCGGTGCTGACCCTCGCCATTCCGGGATCGGCACCGGCGGCGGTACTGCTCGCGGCCATGTTCATCCACGGCATCCGCCCCGGCCCCCTGATCATGATCGAGTTCCCCTCCTTCGTGTACGAGGTGGTGGCGATGGTGCTGCTCGCGAGCCTCGCCATCCTCGTCCTCGGCCTCGCCCTCACCCGGCCGCTCCTCTACGTGCTGGCGGTTCCGCGCGAGCGGCTGATGCCGGTCATCTTCGTGCTCTGCACGGTGGGCTCCTTCGCCATCGCCAGCCGCCTGTTCGACGTCTGGGTGATGGTCGGCTTCGGCATCCTCGGCTTCGTCCTGCGGGAGATGAAGTTCCCGATGGCGCCGCTCGTGCTCGGCGTGGTCCTCGGCCCCATCCTGGACAAGAACTTCCGCCGCGCCATGGTGCTTTCCGACGGTTCCCTCGAACCCTTCTTCACCCGCCCGGTGAGCGCCGTCCTGGCCGCACTCACCCTCTTGTCGGTGCTCGCCGCCATCCCCTCGATGAGGGCGGGCCTGCTGCGGCTTCTCGCGCGCCTGCGCATCGGGCGGGCGGCCGTGCGCGACACCCCCGAGCCGGGGAGCTGAGAGGATGCGTCTTGCGCTCTGCAACGAGGTGGTCCGGGAACTCTCTTTCGCGCGGCAGTGTGCGCTGGCGGCCGCCCTCGGCTACGACGCGCTGGAGGTCGCGCCCTTCACCCTGGCCGACGAGCCGGACCGTCTCGATCCGGCGAGAGCCGCCGCCCTGCGGCGGACGGCCGGGGACGCCGGGATCGCGATCTCGGGCCTGCACTGGCTTCTCGTCGCCCCGCCCGGGCTGTCCATCACCTCGGCCGACCCGGAGATCCGGGCGCGTACGGTGGCGGTGATGGAACGGCTGGTGGACCTCTGTGCGGAACTCGGCGGCGGCTATCTCGTCCACGGCTCCCCCGCCCAGCGCATGCTGGAACCGGGCCGCGAGGCGGAGGGGCGCGGATATGCCCTCGAATGTCTCGCCCGCGCCGCGCGGGCGGCCGAACGGGCCGGCGTCGTCTACTGTCTCGAGCCGCTGTCGCCGGGGGAGACGAACTTCGTTACCGGCATCGCCGAGGCGGTCGCCGTCGTCGAGGAGATCGGCTCGCCGGCGCTGCGGACCATGCTCGATCATCGCGCCGCCTCGCTCGGCGAGGCGGTGACACCGGCCGCACTGCTCGATCGCTGGCTGCCCACCGGCATGATCGCCCACCTCCATCTCAACGACCGGAACAGGGGGGCGCCGGGGCAGGGGGAGGACCGCTTCGCACCCGTCCTCGAGGTGCTGCGCCGTCACCGCTACCCGGGCTGGATCGGCATCGAGCCCTTCGTCTACCGGCCCGACGGCCCCACCTGCGCGGCCCGGGCCATCGGTTACCTGCAGGGCCTTTCGGAGAGCCTGCCATGAACGCCCCGGAGATCCGCATCCGTACCGTCGATCTGTTCGAGCGGCCGGTGCGTTTTCGCCTGCCCTTCCGCTTCGGCACGGTGACCCTCGAGGAGGCGCGCGAGGCCTTCCTGCGGATCGAGGTCGAGGCCCGGGACGGCGGCACCGCGGTCGGCGTGTCGGCCGACCTCCTGGCGCCCAAATGGTTCGACAAGCGGCCCGAGCTCTCGCCCGCGGAAACGGTGGCGGAGCTCGCGGACGCGCTCTTCCTCGCCCGGACGCTCGCCCTCGAACGGGACGGGTTCGCGGCCGTCTTCGACCACGCGCTGGCCCTCGGCGACGCCGTCCGGGATGCCGTCGGACGGAAGGGCGTGCCCGGCCTCGTGGCCGCCTTCGCCGTGGCCCAGCTCGAACGGGCGATGGTGGACGCCCTCTGCCGGCACCTCGGCCGCAGCGTATTCGCAGCGGTCGCCGGCGGCGCGCTCGGCATCGACGGAAGGCTGTTGCCCGAACGGCCCGGCATCAAGATCGCGCCGCGTCTTTCCGGCATCGCGCCGCCCCGTTTTCTGTGGCTTCGGCACACGGTGGGGATGCTCGATCCCCTGCGGGCGGAGGAGATTGCCGAGGATCCCGGAGACGGCCTGCCGGTCGATCTCGAGGCGGTGATCCGGCGCCATGCGGTCCGCTTCTTCAAGCTCAAGCTGGGCGGCGAGGTGGATGCCGATCTCGCGCGTCTGCGGGACATCGCGCGGCTCCTCGACCGTCTCGCCGAGCCCTATCACGCGACCCTCGACGGCAACGAGCAGTACACCGATCCGGCCCGGCTCGAACGGCTCCTCGACGGGCTCGAGGCGGACCGGCGGCTCGAGCGGCTGCGCGGCTCGATCCTCTACATCGAGCAGCCGCTGCCGCGCGCGCTCACCTTCGAGGTCGATCTCGGCCCGCTGGCCGGACGGGTGCCGTTCCTGATCGACGAGGCGGACGACCGGCCGGATTCCTTCCTCCGTGCGCGAGAGCGCGGCTATCGCGGGGTCTCGGTCAAGGCCTGCAAGGGCTTCTTCGGTGCCCTCGCCAACCGCCTGCGCTGCGATCTCGCCAACGAGGAGGTGGGGCGCATCGTGGCCTTCACGAGCTCGGAGGATCTCACCACCCAGCCCGGCGTGGCGCTGCAGCAGGATCTGGCGCTGGCCGGGCTGTGCGGCTGCCTCCACAGCGAGAAGAACGGCCATCATTTCGCCGGCGGCATGCAGGGGGCGACGGCCGCCGAGAAGCGGGCCTTCGCCGAGGCGCACGGCGATCTCTACCGCCTCGAGGGCGACGATCTGCGGCTCGTGATCGACACCGGCCGGCTGCACACGGGCTCCCTCGCCTGCACGGGCTACGCCTCGGCGCCGCTGCCCGACTTCGCCGCCATACGGCCGCTCGCCGGGGGAGGGCGCGGGGATGGCTGACACCGCCCGCCTCGCCATCAACCTCGCCACCATCCGCGAACAGTGCGGGCTCGCGGAGGCGATCCCCCTCTGCGCGCGCATGGGCATCCGGGCGGTGGCCCCCTGGCGCGACCAGGTCGCCGCTACCGGGCTGCGCGAGACCCGCCGCCTGCTGCGCGACTACGGGCTGGAGGTGAGCGGTCTGTGCCGCGGCGGCATGTTCCCGGCGGTCGAACGGGCCGAGCGGCGGCGGCGGATCGACGACAACCGGCGGGCCATCGAGGAGGCGGCGACCCTGGGCGCGCCCTGTCTCGTGCTGGTATGCGGCGGCCTGCCGCCGGAATCCAGGGATCTCGACGGGGCCCGCCACATGGTCGAGGACGGCATCGCCGAGATCCTCGACGATGCCGCGGCAGCCGGCGTGCGACTCGGCATCGAGCCGCTCCACCCCATGTACGCGGCCGACCGTTCGGTGATCGTCACCCTGGCCCAGGCGCTCGACATCTGCGACGGGCTCGGCGGCGGCGCCCCGGTGGGCGTCGTGCTCGACGTCTACCATGTCTGGTGGGATCCCGATCTTCCGCGCCAGATCGAGCGGGCGGGCAGCCGCATCCTCGGTTTTCACCTCTGCGACTGGCTGGTGCCCACCCGCGATCTGCTGCTCGACCGCGGCATGATGGGCGACGGGGTGATCGACCTTCCCGCCATCCGCCGGCGCGTCGAGGCGCAGGGCTACCGCGGCTGGCACGAGGTCGAGATCTTCTCCGCCGGGGACTGGTGGAAGCGACCGCCGGAAGAGGTGATCCGCGTCTGCATCGAACGCCACGCGCTCCATTGCTGAAAACGGCCGGAAGAGGACATGCCGTGACATTCCCCGAACCCTCCGCGACTTCGCCCGCACTGCCCGAGAGCTTCCCCGACGTCGAGGCGCTCGAGGAGTTCATGACCCGACCCGATCCCGGTCTGGTGGCCGATCTCGAGGCCGTGCCGGGGGACATCCTGGTGCTGGGCGCGGGCGGCAAGATGGGGCCCACCCTCTGCCGGATGGCCAAGCGGGCGGCGCCCGCAAAGCGGGTCGTGGCGGTGGCCCGCTTCACCGAGCCGGGCCTCGCCGAGCGGCTGCGGAGCCAGGATGTGGAGACCCTCGTCTGCGATCTCCTGGACGAGAAGGCGGTGGCCCGCCTGCCGAAGCTCGAGAACGTGATCTACATGGCCGGCCGCAAGTTCGGCTCCGCCGGCGCCGAGGCCCTCACCTGGGCGATGAACGTGCTGGTGCCGGGCCGCATCGCCTCCCACTTCCGCGAAAGCCGCATCGTCGCCTTTTCCACCGCCTGCGTCTACCCCTACGTGCCGGTGATCCTCGGCGGGGCGGGCGAGGAGACCCCCACCGAGCCGCCGGTCGGCCACTATGCCTGGTCCTGCGTGGGGCGCGAGCGCGCCTTCCTCTTCGGCTCCGAGCGCTGGGGCACGCCGGGCCGCCTCATCCGCCTCTCCTATGCCATCGACATGCGCTACGGCGTGCTCCACGACATCGCCACCAGGGTACGGGCCGGGGAGCCCGTGGACCTCGCCATGGGCCATGTCAACGTGATCTGGCAGGGGGACGCCAACGCGATGGCGCTCAGGAGCCTGCGCCACGTCACGAGCCCCACCTCGGCCCTCAACGTCACCGGCCCGGAACTCCTCTCGGTGCGGCGGCTGGCCGGGGAGTTCGCGCGGCTGTTCGGCTGCGAGGCGCGGTTTCGCGGCGAGGAGACGGGCTCCGCCTGGCTGTGCGATGCCGCCCGCGCCTTCGAGCTCTTCGGCTATCCGCGGGTGCCGCTGCGCCGGCTCGTGCGCTGGCAGGCGGACTGGATCGCGCGCGGCATGCCGAGCCTCGGCAAGCCCACCCGTTTCGAGGTCCGCGATGGCCACTACTGAGCTGCCGCGGCCGGCGCGCAGCCGGCGCGCCATCCTGGAGGCGGCGCTGGCGGAGTTCGCGCGCCACGGTTTCGGTGGGGCCAGGGTTTCCCGCATCGCCGAGGCGGCGGGGGTCAACAAGCGCATGCTCTATCACTACTTCGGCAACAAGGAGGCGCTCTATCTGGCGGCGCTGGAGCGCGCCTACGAGACCATCCGCGCCCGCGAGCTGGCGCTGGACGTGGAGCGCATGGAGCCCCGGGAGGCGGTGCGCGCGCTGGTGCGCACCATCTGGTCGCACTTCCTGGAGCATCCCGAATTCGTGTCCATGCTGGCCAACGAGAACCTGAGCCGCGCCCGCTACATCGTCCGCTCCAAGGTGATCCCGGGGCTGCAGCCGCCGCTGATCGCCCGCATCGAGCGGCTGCTCGCCCGCGGTGCCGCCGCCGGGCTCTTCCGCCGCGATGCGGATCCGCTGCAGCTCTATCTCTCCATCGCCGGCCTCTGCTTCTTCTACTTCTCCAACCACCGCACGCTGTCGGTGATCTTCCGCCGCGACTTCATGGCCGAGGAAGCCCTCGCCACCCGCCTCGAGCACGTGATCGAGATGGTCCTCTCCTATCTGGAGGCGCCGCGCCGTGCCGTTCCCGTCGCCTGAACTGCCGGAGCCGGTGGCCCGCCTGCTCGCCTCGGGCACCGTGATCCCGGCCCATCCCCTGGCCCTCGACGCCGAGGGCCGCTTCGATCCCCGACACATGCGGGCCCTGACCCGCTACTATCTCGACGCCGGCGCAGGCGGGCTCGCGGTCGGCGTCCACACCACCCAGTTCGCCATCCGCGAGGCGGGGCTCTACCGTCCGGTGCTGGCCGAGGTGATGGCCACGGTGCGCGACTGGACCGATACTCCGCGGGTGATGATCGCCGGGTTGTGCGGCCCCACGCGGCAGGCGGTGGCGGAGGCGGCGGTGGCCCGGGATCTCGGCTATCACGCGGGTCTCCTCTCCCTGGCCGCGCTGCGCGATGCCGGCGAAGAGGATCTCGTCGCCCACTGCCGGGAGGTGGCGGCGGTGCTGCCGCTCGTGGGCTTCTATCTGCAGCCGGCGGTGGGCGGGGTGCGCCTCTCCGCCTCCTTCTGGCGGCGGTTCCTCGCCCTCGACCGGGTGGTGGCGGTCAAGGTGGCCCCCTTCGACCGCTATGCCACCCTCGAGGTGCTGGAGGG
>JALUAG010000069.1 GCA_027045875.1 Alphaproteobacteria bacterium
CCCAGGCGGAGTCGGTGGAGTATCGCAATCGCCACCGGGTCGGAGGGCGTCACCGCACGTCGCACGGGACGGCCGGGGTGCCCGGGAGCGCGCGCGGCGGCGAGATGGCGATTCTCGATCTCGACGGATTGCGGACCCGCGGCTGGACCTGCGGAGAGGTGACGCGCGCCCTGCTGGACATCGACCGCGAGACCGTGGCGGGCCTCGCCGCCGAGACGGAGGGAGCGTTCGCCCGCCGGCGGGAGATCTGCGCCGGCTATCCGGGCTTCTGGCGCGTCCTCTACCGCGAGCCGCGGGAGATCCTCGGCTACTGGCAGGCCGTCCCGGTCGGCCGGCGGGGCTTCCGACGCCTGCTGCGGGGCGAAGTCGCGCCCGACCGCCTCGAGGCGGCGGATCTCGACCATGTCGCCCTGGCCGGCACCTACAAGCTCGCCTTTCTCATGTTCACCCTGCGCGAGCCGGCACGCAGCGAGGAAAACCGGGTGCGGCTGTTCCGTTCCTTCGTCCGCCGCCTGGTCGAACTCGCCGGTGCCGGGATCTTCTTCGACGAGATGGTGGCTCCCGCCTACGGCTTCGAGGGCGAACGCCTCTGCCGTGTGCTGGGCATGGAGGAGGTGGGCTTTCCGAAGGCATCCGGCGCCGGCCGCGACGACCGGCAGCGGCCGCCGGTCGCCCTCTACCGCCTCCGGCTGCTGCCTTTTCCGCGCCAGGGACGCCTCGCCCATCGCAAGGAGCTGGCGGCCCTCTACCGCGATCGCAGGACGGTCAAGGCCGTCGCCGAGGCGGCCGATCTGCCGCACGCCGGCGCGCTCCGGGCGATGTGGAATTCGCGGGAGATGCTGATCGCGCGCCGTCACGTCTGCGAACTCGCCGCCCGCGGCCCGGTGGGTCCGGGCGGACCGCAGGCGCTGTTGCTGGGCTTCTTCGAGGAGCTCCACCACTTCCTCCGTCGCGGCGAGATCTCCCGCGACTATCTGCGGCTGGCCTACGGCCCGGCGGTGGATCTCTACGGCACACTGCTGCGACAGGCGGCCCTCGCCTACCAGCGGCAATTCGGCGGGCATCGCCACGCCGGCTTCTTCCATCTCCTCGAGGAGATGGCGGCCGACGGCCACGGCCCGGATGCCGGGCCGCCGACGGCGGACCGGCTCGAACGGATGATCGCCGAGGAGCGCGAGCTCACGGCGCTGCTGCTGGCCGCCGACGGGCCCGGGCGGCATACCGCCGGGAGCGGTGGCTGACGTCCGCCGGACTATGGCCAGCGATCGCGGAGCCCGTACAAGGCATAGGCGGTGGCCAGCATCACCGGCCGTAGCGACGGCAAGAGAAAACGTGGCGGCGGGCGACCGACGAAGGCGGGCAGCGGGCCGTCGAAGCCGCGACCCGCGAGCCGGGCGGCCGCCGCCGCCCCGAACCAGCTGGCCATGGCCACGCCGTTGCCGTGATAGGCCAGCGCCGCCCAGGCTCCCGGGCGGCCGGGGATCTCGGCCAGATGCGGCAGGCGGTCCCGCGCGAGGCAGGCGAACCCCCACCAGGCATGATCGACCGCCACATGTCGCCAGGCGGGAAAGCGGGCCGCGAGACGTCTGCGCATCCAGGCCACCCGGCGGGTGAAGGCCTCGGGCCGGCCGGTGATGCCGCCGCGCGCTCCGAACAGCAGGCGATCGTCGGGCAGCAGGCGCATGTAGAAGAGGAGGCGGCGGGTGTCCGATACCAGCGCCGGCGTGGTCCAGCCCTGCGCGGCCCGTTCCGAGAGGGTCAGCGGCCGCGTCACCAGGATGCAGGAGAGCACCGGCAGCACGCGGCCGGCGAGCTCCGGCGCGAGACCCTCGGGCGTGTGGCCGTTGGTGGCGAAGAGGACCCGCGCCGCCCGCACCGTCCCGCCCTCGGTGTGCAGACGGTGGAGACGGCCGTCGCGCTCCCAGGCCACCACCGGCGAACGCTCGTGCACGCGTGCCCCCTGCTCGACCGCCGCCCGGGCGAGCCCGCGCGCGTAGCGGAGCGGGTGAAGGCCGAATCCGTAGGGGACGACCAGGGCCCCGTGGTTCTCCTCGAGCCGCACCCCCTGTTCGGCCAGCTCCCCGGGCTCCAGGATCTCCCAGTTTTCGCCGAACAGCTCGGCCACCTCGAGCGCCTCCCGCTCGAGCGCCTCGCGGCGTCGCGGCCGGTGGGCGACGACCAGCTCGCCCTCGCCCGTGCGCTGCAGATCGATGCGATGGCGCCTCGCGAGATCGGCGACCAGCGCGATCGCCGCCTTCTGGGCCGCGAACCAGCTGCGTGCCTCCTGCTCGCCGAACCGCCGCCAGACCTCCCGCCAGCCGCGCCCCCCGCCGCCCAAGCAGCAGAAGCCGCCGTTGCGGCCCGAGGCCCCCCAGCCGATGGCTCCCGCTTCCAGCACCCGCACCGACATGCCGTGATCGCGGGCGAGATGGAGGGCCGCCGACAGGCCGGTGAAGCCGCCGCCGACGATGGCCACGTCGGCCGCCGCGTCCCCGGCCAGAGGATCGACGCCCACCGGCAGCGGACCGCCCCGGCGATGCCAGTAGGTGGCGGGCGGGCGGCTGCGATCGTGAAGCTCGGGCTCGTAGACGGGTGACGCCGCGAGGGCGGAACTGGACATCGGATGCAGTCGGCACTAGCCATGGTGACGGACGGTGGGGTGCGCTCTGGGAAACACACCCTTGGGAGGAATGGTCAAGCCCGTTTTGCCGCCGGCCTACGACCTCGTGGTGATTGCAGGCGAGCGGGACGCGTTCGACCGGGCGTGCGAGCTGGCCCGCACCCGTGTCGAGGACGGGCTGCTGGTCTGGAGCGAGCGGCCGGACCGGCTGCAACTCGCCGTCGTCCTCGAACCCGAGGCGCCGTTGGCGGAGAGCCTCAAGGCCCACCATGTCTTCGTGCTGGCGGTCGGCGACGCCTTGGGCGGCTTCACCGCTCCGGCCCTGCCTCTCGCCCTGCGCTGGCCGGACACGGTGCTCGTCGACGGCGTCGCGCTCGCCCGCATCCGCTGCGCCTGGGGCGACGGCGCCGGGGGCGATCCCGGCTGGCTCGTGCTCGGGGTCGAGGCGGCCGCGCGCGAGCCGGCGGAGCCCGGACGCACGCCCGATCGTCTCACGCTCGAGGGGGCGGCGGGCGAGCCGGTCCCCCAGGCCCGGGTGGTGGAGCAGATCGCGCGGCAGTTCCTGCTCTGGATGGACCGCTGGCAGCGGGAAGGCTTCGCGCCGATCGCCCGGGCCTGGAACCAGCGTCTCGAAGGGGCCGGACGCACGGCCACCGTGATGCTGGGCGGCATCGAGGCCGCCGGCGTCGTGGAGGGGCTGGACGGCGAGGGCCGTTTCCGGATCGGTGGCCGCGCGATCGCCCTCGCCGAACTGGCCCCGGAAGCGCTCGCATGACCGCCGCCGTGCCTGCGCGGCGCGCCAGCTCGGGCCACGGAGCCGCGCGGCGACGCGCCCGTTCCGGGGAGGGCCGGTCGTGACCGGGAAGGCTCGTTCCTTCTGGCCGGACTGCGGCTTCGAGCTCCTTACCCGGGACGGGCGGGGGCGGCTGCGGGTGACCGACGACTTCCTGCGGCTCTATCTGCAGCGGCCCGAACTCGCGCCGGTTGCCGAGAGCTGTGCGGCCGAGCGGGCGCTGCACGCGGCCCTGCTCGAGAACCCCCGACGCCCGGTGACGCCGGTCAATCTGCTGCGCATCCGCGACCGCGACGCGGTCGAGAACTGGGAGCTGTTCGTCACCTTCCGCGACCGGCTCCTCGCGCGGGGCACGATCGAGGATGCCTATCTCTCGCTGTTCCTGGATCCGCTGCCGCGCCTGCCGCCCCTGTTCGCCGACCATCTGGCGCAGCTCGTCCTGAAGGCGATCCACGAGGACCGACCGGATCCGCTGCGGCTGCGGGCGGCGGAGCTCTTCTTCCGACCGCAGAAGGTGCGCATCGAGGAGGGAGCCGTCCTGGTCGCCGACGAGGCCACCCTGGAGCAGCTCGTGGAGACCGGCGGCTTCGGCGATCTCGGCCGGCTGGTCCGCGAGGCGGCGGGCCGCCTGCGCACGGTGGAGCTCGACGTCCTCGGCGAGGACAACGCCGAGATCTATTTCCAGCGCAGCGACCGGTTCGACACCGTGCTCGATCTTTCCTTCACCCGGCCCGGCCTCGATGCCCTCTGCCGGGTGCTCGAGGCCTGGCTCGCCCGCCTGCTCGACATCGCGGTGTCCATCCAGCCGCTCGCGCAGGTACGCGACGAGCGCTGGCGCTGGCACGTGGGGCTGGACGCCGAGGCGACGGGGATCCTCAACGATCTCTACGAGGGACGCGAGGTGGAGGAGGAGCGGCTGGCCCGCCTGCTCGCCCTGTTCCGCATGGAATTCCGCGATCCCAGCGTGCTGCCGGCGGCGTTGCGGGGGCGGCCGGTCTATCTCGGCATGGCCATGGACGCCCGCAACCGCCTGCGTCTCAAGCCGCAGAACCTGCTCGTCAATCTGCCGCTGGCGGAAGCGGCCTGATCGGGGGAGCCGCCGATGAACGAAGAGACCTTCAACATGAGCGTGCGCAAGTTCTTGAAGAAGCTCGGCATCACCGCCCAGCGGGAGATCGAGCAGAGGATCCGCGAGGCGGTGGCGAGCGGACGCCTCACGGGCCGAGAGGAGCTGCCGGTCAAGGCGCGGGTCACCCTGCCCGAGGTCGGCCTCGATCTCGAGGTGGAGGGGCGGATCGCCCTCGAATAGGGTTCAGCCCTTCCCTTCCCCGTCCTTGCGCTCGACCTCGAGCCGGCGCCTGATCGCCTCCAGCTCCTCGCGTTCGCGCAGATAGTCCTCGGTCACGCGAGGCCGGTGCGGTCTGCCGAGGGCGAAGGGATTGTCCTCCTTCTCGAACTCGACGATCACCCGGCAGTCCTCGCACATCCGCAGGAGCTCGACGCGGGCGGGATCGGCGAACATCGAATGGCTGCCGGCGAGCCGCGCCACCACGCGCTCGATGGAGCTGCGGGTGCCGAAGGGCTTGCCACAGCGCACGCATTCGAAGGGTTCCTCCTCCTTGATCAGCTGCGGCTCTCTGGTCGCGGCGCCGAAATGGAGGCGCGGCTCGAGGCGGATCACCTTCTCCGGGCAGGTGGTGCGGCAGAGGCCGCACTGCACGCAGGCCTCCTCGAGAAAGCGCAGCGCGGGCCGGTCCGGATGATCGAGCAGCGCGCCGGCCGGACAGGCGCCCACGCAGGAAAAGCACAGGGTGCAGCCGTCGGTGTCCACCACCACCCTGCCGAAGGGCGCCCCCGCCGGCAGCGGCAGCAGCTCCTGCAGCCGCGGCGCCACCGCCTGCAGATGATCGAGGGCGAGGCGCAGGAGCTGGCGCGTGCCGCCCATCGGCAGGAAGTCCGCCGGCGGCACCGGCGCGAATTCGACGGGCGCCCGCAGGGCCTCACCCAGGGCGTCGGGATCCTCCTCGAACAGCAGCCGCAGCCGCTCGCCCTCGTAGCCGAGGCCCGACAGCACCGCATCGACGAGCTCGACGGCGGCGACGAGCGCTCCCGCTTCCGCCCGCTTTCGCGGCGGTACGAGGATGTCGGCGCGCTCGACTCCGTAGGCCATGGCGGCGGCCAGCAGCTCCGGCCCGATCTGCGTGATCTCCTCCACCCGGAAGGGGAGCACGCGGGCCGGCAGGCCGGCGCCGAAACGCGCGAGCGCGGTCAGCAGCTCGCCGCCGTGGCGTTCCTCGTAAAGGAGGACGCGGGGGGCGGTGCCGCCCGCCCGCCGGTAGGTGGCAAGCAGCGTCCGCAGCCGCTCGAGTTGCCGATCGGCGGTCGGCGCCGCATAGCTCGCGGCCCCTGTCGGGCAGAGGCTCGCGCAGCTGCCGCAGCCGGCGCAGATCCGGGGATCGATGGCCACATGGTCGCCGTCGGGAGTGACGGCGCCGGTGGGACAGTGATCGAGGCAGCGGGTGCAGCCCTCGAGACCGGCCCGGGAATGGGCGCAGAGCGAGGCATCGAAGGCGATGTAGCGGGGCTTCTCGAACTCGCCGACGAGGCCCGCGAGCTCCAGAAGCGCCCCCGCCACCGCCGCCGGATCGCGCGGGTCGGGGCGGAAATAGCCGTCGCGCTTCTCCGGAGCCGGAAACCAGGGCGCCTCCCCCGAGAGATCGAGCAGCAGATCGAAGGTCCGGCACGCGTCCTGCGCGTCGGGCTCGAAGGCGAGAACGCCGCGCGAGGAGACCCGTGCCGGCGCGAGCCCCGCGATCTCCACCTCGAAGGCGCCGAGATGACCCCGCGCCCCCCGGACACGGCCGCGGAAGACGGACAGATCGAACAGGCGGGGCGGCATCACCTCCTGCCGGCCGCTCAGCAGCAGGGTGGGCGCCAGCGCCTGGCCGAGCCGGCGGGCCGCCTCCAGTGCCGTCTCGTCGTGGCCGTAGACCAGGACCCGGCCCTCCGAGCGCAGGGTGACGGCGGGTGCCGGCGGCAGCGCCACCGCCGCCTCCGCGAGGAGGGCCGCCATCTTGGGCAGGGCGGCGCGGGCCTCTTCCGACCAGCCGGCGCGGTCGCGGATGTCGACGAAGCGGAGATCCCCATCAAAGCCCCGTTCCTCGGCCAGCTCCCGGAACAGCGGAGCCTCCTGCTCGCAGGCGACGATCAGTCCGGAATGGCGGTCGAGGGCCTTCTTGAAGGATTCGATCTGGCTGCGGCAGAGATGGCCGAAGATCGCCGCCTCGCCGCCGGCGCCGAGGGCCTTCGCCAGCCTGTCGGCGGCGATCGGCATCGTGTCCTGGCAGGAACAGACCAGGCATGCCTTGCCGGCCAGTTTCATCCTCGATCCTCCACCCACTGCGGCGGCGCGTGCTCCGGCGCCTTTCGAAGAAAGCTTGACTGCCCGCCCCTGCATAGCAAGACTTGCCGCTCGCCTACAGGGGATAAAGCCGGTCCATGAAGGACGGAAGCCGGGACGGGGAACGCAGCGCGGTGATGATGCTGGGCGTGGTGGTGGAACGCCGCCCGCTCGCGCATCCCTGGCAGCAGTGGCGATGGCGGGCGGTGTCGGTCATTCCCGGCGCCGGGCCGGTCGCCGGCTGGCGCGAGCTCAGGCGCGAGGGCGAGGTGGTCGAGTTCCACGCCGGCACCCTGCCCCTCGAGATCCACCGCACGGAGACCGAGGCCTACAAGTACAACCTCTCGGGCCGACCCGCGGTCTATGTGGTGATGCGGGAGACCGGGGACGACGCGTTCCCCTGGGCGCCGGCCGAACTCTCGGCCTCGCCCTGGGACGCCCAGGCCCACGGCGAGGTGTCCGAGGACCGGGTCGAGGCGGTGCCGATGCCGGAGCCGGTGATCGCCTGGGTCAAGGATTTCGTCGACCGCCACCATGTCGACCGCCCCTTTCTCAAGCGGCGGCGCAAGGGGCGGGACAAGGCCGCCCACGACCTCGCCGAGTTCGTGCCCGTGAGCGGGGAGGAACCGCGATGACGGAGGAACGGGAGGGCTTCGCGGCCCGCTGGTCGCGACTGAAGCGCCGCAGCCGGCGGGACGGGGAACGGCCGTCGCAGCCGGAGCCGGCCACCGAGACGGTACGGCCGCCGGCGGCGCAAGGGGCCGCCGAACCGGTGGCGGCCGAGGAGCTGCCCGATCCCGAGACGCTGTCCCCGGACGCCGACTTCAGCGTCTTCATGCGCGAGAACGTGCCGGAGCTGCTGCGGCGCAGGGCGCTGCGCCGGCTGTGGCGCAGCAACCCGATCATCGCCAACGTCGACATGCTCGACGACTATTGCGAGGACTTCACCGACGCGGCGACGGCGGCGACGGCGCTCGAGACCGCCTTCCGGACCGGCAGGAAGATGCTCGAGGAGGCCGCCGAAGGGGACGGCCGGGCGGGCGGCGCGCGGCGCGGGGCGGCGGCGCCCGCGGTCGCGCCCGAGCAACCGGTGGCGACCGCCGGCGAGGAGGAGCCGCCGCAGCCCGGCAGCGGCGGAAGGGATACGGCCGATCCCGCGCGACCGCCGGGGGAGGGCGCGGAAAGTTCGTGAAAGGGACCGGCGAACCGCCCGGGGGGCAGCTTGCACGGATCCTGCCGGGAGGCTAAAGTCGCCCGTGCTGACGAGGAAGCTTTCCGGCGCGGCAGGGGCCGGAGGTCAGGGAGCGGATGGAGACCACCGTCGTCGAATCCGAGTGTGCGATCGGTAGCGAGGAGCGCCTGCGGCTGCTGCCCTACAGGCTGCTGGCACGATATCTGGCGGCACCGCCCGATCGGGAGCTGCTGGATCTGACGAAGGGTCTCGAGGGCGACGACACGCCGTTCGGCCGCGCCGTCGCGGGGCTCGCCACGGCGGCCGCCGACACCACTCCGGAGGCGGCAGAGGACGAATACCACGCACTGTTCGTCGGTCTCGGACGCGGCGAGCTCCTTCCGTACGCCTCGTACTATCTCACGGGTTTTCTGCAGGAACGGCCGCTGGCCGAGCTGCGCGGCGACCTCGAGCGGCTGGGCGTGGCCCGTGCCGAGGGTTGCCCGGAGCCCGAGGACCACGCGGCGGCGCTCTGCGAGGTGATGGCCGGGCTGATATCGGGCGCCTTCGGCGACGGCCGCCTGGGCACCCAGAAGCGGTTCTTCGAGACCCACGTCGCGACGTGGATGGGACGCCTCTTCGCGGATCTCGAGGAGGCGCGTTCGGCTCGTCTCTATCGCCATCTCGGGACCGTCGGCCGGCGGTTCCTGGAGATCGAGGAGACGGCATTCGCGATGGTCGACGGACACGAGGCAGCGGTGTCTGTCGGCGATTGAGGCAGGAGGCTGGCTGCCGGGGAAGGGTGGAACAATGCGCAAGGACGCGAACGAGACGAAGCCGGGGCGCCGCGACTTCCTGAAGCTCGCCAGTGTCGGCGCGGTCGCCGCGGGCGTGGCCGGTGTCACGGGCCCGGAGGCGAAAGCCGAAGCGCAGGCGGAGGCGAAGGGCTCGGGCTACCGCCTCACGCACCATGTCAAGAAAGTCTACGAGCTCGCGCGCTTCTGAGCCGCGGCGACAAGAGCCAATCTGGAGTAGGCCATGCTCAGGAAACGGACTTCGGGGAGTGTCAGCGGGGCGAAGCTGTCGGCCACGCTGGCCGGACTGGCCGCCGGCGCCGTCGATCGCCGCGCCTTTCTCAGGAACTCGGGTCTCGCCGCCGGCGGTCTCGCCGCGGCAGGGGCACTGTCGGGCGGCATGGTGCGCCGGGCCGAGGCTCAGTCGGCGACCCGTGGCAGCGCCGAGGTAGAAATCAAAAAGTCGATCTGCAACCATTGCGCGGTCGGCTGCACGGTGATCGCCGAGGTCAAGAAGGGCGTCTGGGTCGGCCAGGAGCCCGGCTTCGACAGCCCGATCAACCTCGGCGCCTACTGCGCCAAGGGGGCGGCGGTGCGCGACTTCGCCATCGGCGAACGACGCCTGCGCTATCCGATGCGCCTCACCGGCGGCAAGTGGCAGCGCGTGTCGTGGGAGGACGCGATCAACGAGATCGGCGACACGCTGCTCAAGATCCGCGAGGAATCGGGCCCCGATTCCGTCTACTGGCTGGGATCGGCCAAGCACAACAACGAGCAGGCCTACCTGATGCGCAAGTTCGCGGCCTTCTGGGGCACGAACAACATCGACCATCAGGCGCGGATCTGCCATTCCACCACGGTCGCGGGTGTCGCCAACACCTGGGGCTACGGGGCGATGACCAACTCCTTCAACGACATCCATCGCTCCCGGGCGATCATCATGTTCGGCTCCAATGCCGCCGAGGCCCATCCGGTGGCGATGCTGCACATTCTCAAGGCCAAGGAGCAGAACAACGCGCCCCTCATCGTCTGTGATCCGCGTTTCACGCGTACCGCCGCCCACGCCGACGAATACGTGCGCTTCCGTTCGGGCACCGACGTCGCGCTCGTCTGGGGCATTCTGTGGCACATCTTCGAGAACGGCTGGGAGGACAAGGAATACATCCGCCGTCGCGTGTGGGGCATGGACCGGGTGCGCGAGGAGGTCCGGAAATGGACCCCCGAGGAGACCGAGCGCGTCACCGGCGTGCCGGGCTCGCAGCTCCGGCGGGTGGCCCGTCTCCTCGCCAACAACCGGCCGGCGACCCTGATCTGGTGCATGGGCGGCACCCAGCACACCATCGGCAACAACTACACCCGGGCCTACTGCATCCTGCAGCTGGCGCTCGGCAACATCGCGGTGAGCGGCGGCGGCGCCAACATCTTCCGCGGCCACGACAACGTGCAGGGGGCCACCGATCTGGGCGTGCTGTCGCACACCCTGCCGGGCTACTACGGCCTGTCCACCGGCGCCTGGAAGCACTGGTCGCGGGTGTGGAACGTCGACTACGAGTACATGCTCGGCCGCTTCGCCTCCAAGGAGCTCATGGAATCCAAGGGCATCCCGGTGTCGCGCTGGTTCGACGGGGTGCTGGAGGACAAGGCCAACATGGACCAGCCGGACAACGTCCGGGCGATGGTCTTCTGGGGGCACGCGCCGAATTCCCAGACCCGCCTGCCGGACATGAAGCGGGCGATGGAGAAGCTCGATCTGCTGGTCATCATCGATCCGCACCCGACCTTCTCCGCGGTGCTGCACGATCGCACCGACGGCGTGTTCGTGCTGCCGGCGGCGACCCAGTTCGAGACCTACGGTTCGGTGACCGCCTCGAACCGCTCCATTCAGTGGCGGGAGAAGGTCTTCGAGCCCTTCTTCGAAGCCAAGGTCGACCACGAGATCATGTACCTGTTCGCGAAGAAGTTCGGCTTCGCGGACGAGATGTTCAAGAACATCCGGGTCAACGGCAACGAACCGCTGATCGAGGACGTGACCCGCGAGTTCAATCGCGGCATGTGGACAATCGGCTACACCGGCCAGTCGCCCGAGCGGTTGAAGTTGCACATGGCCAACCAGCACACGTTCGACCGCACTACCTTGAGGGCCAACGGCGGTCCCGCCGACGGCGAGTACTACGGGCTGCCCTGGCCCTGCTGGGGCACGCCGGAGATCAAGCATCCCGGCACCCCCATCCTCTACGACACCAGCAAGCACGTGATGGAGGGCGGCCTCACCTTCCGCGCCCGCTTCGGCGTCGAGTACGAGGGCGAGAACCTGCTGGCCGAGGGCAGCTATTCCGTGGGCTCGGAGATCAAGGACGGCTATCCCGAGTTCACCATGGAGATGCTGACCCGGCTCGGCTGGGATCGCGATCTCACCGAGGAAGAGCGGGCCACCATCGAGGCCATCGCCGGTCCCAAGACCAACTGGAAGATCGATCTCTCCGGCGGCATCCAGCGGGTGGCCCTCAAGCACGGCTGCGCTCCCTTCGGCAACGCCAAGGCCCGCTGCTACGTCTGGAACTTCCCCGATCCGATCCCGGTCCATCGGGAGCCGCTGTACACGCCGCGGCGGGATCTGGTGAAGGACTATCCCACCTACGAGGACCGGAAGTTCTACCGGCTGCCGACGCTCTACCGCTCGATCCAGGAGACGGACTACTCCAAGGACTTCCCGATCATTCTCACCTCGGGGCGGCTCGTGGAATACACGGGCGGTGGCGACGAGACCCGCTCCAGCGCGTGGCTGGCGGAGCTCCAGCAGCACATGTTCGTCGAGATCAATCCCTACGACGCCAACACCATCGGCATCCGCGACGGGCAGATGGTGTGGGTCGAGGGGCCGGAGGGCGGCAAGGTCCTGGTGATGGCGATGGTCACCGAACGGGTGGGACGCGGCGTCGCTTTCATGCCGTTCCACTTCGCCGGCTGGTTCCAGGGGGAGGATCGTCGCCACAAGTATCCCGAGGGCGCCGATCCCTACGTGCTGGGCGAGGCGACCAACACGGCCCAGACCTACGGCTACGACTCGGTGACCCAGATGCAGGAAACCAAGACGACCCTGTGCCGCATTCAGCCGGCGTAAGGAGGCGAGGCAATGGCAAGAATGAGGTTCCTGGTCGACGCGGACCGCTGTATCGAATGCAACGCCTGCGTCACCGCCTGCAAGAACGAGAACGAGGTGCCCTGGGGTATCAACCGCCGGCGCGTGGTCACCCTGAACGACGGCATGCCGGGCGAGCGCTCGATCTCGGTGGCCTGCATGCACTGTTCCGACCCGCCCTGCATGGCGGTCTGCCCGGTGGACATCTTCTACCAGACGGAAGAGGGCGTGGTGCTGCACAACAAGGAGCTGTGCATCGGCTGCGGTTACTGCTTCTATGCCTGCCCCTTCGGGGCGCCGCAGTTCCCGCAGGCCGGCAATTTCGGCACCCGGGGCAAGATGGACAAGTGCACCTTCTGCAACGGCGGCCCGCTGCCCGACAACAGCGAGGCGGAGTATCGCATGTACGGTGCCAACCGTCTGGCCGAGGGCAAGCTTCCGATCTGCGCGGAGATGTGCGCCACCAAGGCCCTGCTCGCCGGTGACGGCGACGTGATCTCGGACATCTACCGGGAGCGCATCGTCGCCCGTGGCTTCGGTGCCGGGGCCTGGGGCTGGGGCACCGCATACCAGATCAAGGGTGGTATCTGACGGCGGATGCGGGTCGGAGGCGTGCGTCTCCGACTCCCGCCCTCGTGCTCCCGGAGCGGCGGGGCTCGGCCTCGCCGCTTTTTTTCGAACCGACCCTGCAGTATGACGACGCATGATGCGCGGAGGAATCACGAGACATGGCGGATTCGGCGGCGCGGACCGGAGATGGTGACGGCGTGTCGGGGATCGCGATCCGGGTGATCCTGGCGCTGGCCCTGCTCGGCCTCCTGCTCTGGGTGGTGTGGGGGATGAAGGATCGGCCTCTCGCCAACCGGCCGCTGACGCTCGAGAAGGGACGCTACGTCGGCCCCGTCGAGACACCGCTGGCCGAAGAGGTGGTGGAACGCACGCGGCAGCGAGCACGGTTGGAACGTTTCTGAAGCGGCTGGAGGTACGCATGAGATCGCCCGCTCGCCGATTCACCGGTCGGTTCCTCCTGCTGACCCTGTTCCTCTTCCTGCCGCTCGTCGTGACGCTCGCCCAGACCCCGGTGCCGGTGGTGCCCGAGAGTGTCCGTCCGCCGGCCAAGGCGGTGACCGGCGACCCCGGGCCGGACATGGTCACCGTCGTTCCGCAACCCGCGGTCACCGATCTCTGGCGGCAGATTCGCCGCGGCGTGGAGGGAAAGGTCTCGATCCCCGATCCGCTCGCCGGTGTCCTCATCCAGTCCGAAGGGGAGCTGTGGCGCAGCCTGAGAAACGGTCCGTACCGGACCTATTCGGCCCTGTTCCTGCTCACGGTGGTGATCGCGCTCGCCGTGTTCTTCGTCGCGCGGGGCCGCATCCGCATCGAGGGCGGACGCTCCGGCGTGCGCGTGCGGCGGTTCGGATTCTTCGAGCGTTTCTCCCACTGGCTGACCGCCACCTCCTTCGTCATCCTGGCGCTGACGGGGCTCAACATGCTCTACGGGCGCGAGCTCCTGCTGCCGCTCGTCGGCGACAGCCTGTTCGCCAGCCTCACCTTCTACGGCAAGATCACCCACAACTACGTGGCCTTCGGCTTCATGGCGGGGCTGACCCTGCTGTTCCTGCAATGGGTCTGGTTCAACTTTCCCAATCGTCACGACATCGTCTGGCTCCTCAAGGGCGGCGGGCTGTTCGGCGGCCATGCCCCCTCGAAGAAGTTCAACGCCGGCCAGAAGCTGATGTTCTGGATCGTCGTTCTCGGCGGCCTGTCGCTGAGCCTGTCGGGGCTGCAGCTCCTGTTCCCCTACCAGTTCCACGTCTTCCAGGGCGTGTTCCGCTTTCTCGAATCCTGGCTGGCCCTCGGCCTTCCCACCGAGCTCACGGTCCTACAGGAACAACAGCTCGCCGCCATCTGGCACGGGCTCTCGGGCGTGGTGATGATCGGCGTCATCCTCGGCCACATCTACATCGGGACCCTCGGGTTGGAGGGTGCCGTGGAGGCGATGTGGGAAGGCGAGGTGGATCTCAACTGGGCCCGCGAACATCACGATCTCTGGGTGGAGGAGCTGACGCGCAAGGGCATCGTCCGACAACCCGCGGAATAGGCCTCGAGATGGTGCGCGGAGCCTCGATCCCGATGATCTTCCCGCTGCTCGCCCTGATGGCGGTGTCCGCGATGGCGCTGACCCCGGAGGAGGCGGCGCGGAAGATCGCCGAGACCTATGGCGTCGAGGTGCTGCGGGTGCGGGAGGTCGAGGACGGCGGCAGGCGTCTCTATGCCGTCACGGTGATGCTGCCGGGCGGCAACCGCAACGATGCCTTCCAGGTCGGCACCCTGACCGTCGACGCCGGGACCGGTGAGCCGGTTCCGCGCCTGCGCCACCGGCCCGACGGTTACGAGCTGCCACCGCCACCCGCGGGCACGGTGCCGGAGCCCACCGCCGACCGTCTGAGGGAACGAACCTTCGGGAGGCATTGACTGGGACGAGGTCGGACATGTGGTGGCAGATGAACCCCGAATCCCGCCGTCCGTCGACGTACCCGCTCGCATGGGCCGCTCTCCTCGCCGCGATGGTGTGGGCGGTAGAGAGCCCGGCATCGTCGGACGAGGATCCGCTCGTCCAGCACGGCGGCCCGGCGAAGGCGGTGGCGGTGACCGCCGACGGCCGCCTCGCGGTCACCGCCGGCTTCGATTACAGTCTGGTGGTCTGGGATCTCCGCGGCCCCGAGGCCCTCCGGCGCCTGCTCGGTCACGATGCGCCCCTCAACGACGTCGCCCTGTCGCCGGACGGACGCCTCGCGGTCTCGGCCAGCGACGACCGCAGGGTGGGGGTGTGGGATCCCGCCACCGGAAGGCTGCGGGCTCTGCTGCGCGGGCACGAGGCCAAGGTGGCGGCGGTGACGCTTTCCGCCGACGGCCGGTGGGCCGCCTCGGCCGGCTGGGACGGCACGGTGCGGGTCTGGGATCTCGCCTCGAATCGCGAGATCCGCCGCTTCCGCGAGCCGTCGCGGCGCTTCACCACCGTCGCCTTCGTCGACGGAAACGCCCTGCTCGCGGCAGGCGACCATAGCGGTGCACTCCGCCTGTGGCGCCTCGCGGACGGCGTCCCGCTGTGGCTGCGGAAGGGCAACGGGTTCCCCCTCACCCGCCTCGTCACCGCCCGCGACCGGCTGGTCACGGGCTCCATCGACGGCACCATCCGCGGCTATGCGGTCGAGGACGGGCGGGAACTGTTCCGCTTCGAAGGGCAGGAAAAGCCCGTCCTGAGCCTCGCCGCGGCGGCGGACGGGAGACGTCTCGCGAGCGGCACCGCCGCCGGCACCATCTATCTCTGGGACACCGCCGAGGGACGCGCCGAACGCATCCTCCGCACCGCCCGCGGCCCGGTCTGGGGGCTCGCCTTCGCCCCCGACGGCACGATCCTCTATTCGGTGCACAACGACGGGGCCATGCGTCTCTGGGAGCTCGCCACCGGCCGTCAGCTCGCCGGGCCGCGGGAGGTCTATCTCACCGCCACCGACCGGCTCTCGGGCCACGACCGGGGCGCCAGGCTGTTCCGCACTTGCAGCAAGTGCCATTCGGTGACACCGGACGACGAGAACAAATCCGGCCCCACCTTCTACGGGCTGATCGGCCGTCGTGCGGGATCGGTGCCCGGTTATCCCTACAGCCGGGCGCTGGCCGAAAGTGGTATCGTGTGGACCGAGGAGACGCTGGCGCGGCTGTTCGAACTCGGGCCGGAGAACTATCTGCCCGGTACCCGGATGCCCTTCCAGCGCATGCCCGACGCCCAGGACCGGGCCGAGCTGGTCGCCTACATCGCCCGCGTCACGCGGCCCAGGAACGGCCCGAACGAGACAGGAAACCGCCCATGAAAGCGTTTCTGACCGCCCTTCTCGCCACGGTGGTGATCGCCGTCACCGTCCACTTCACTTTCCAGTGGATGGCACCCCGTTGGAACAGCGCGGTGGTGCTGAGCGAGCCCAACGTGCGGCTGTCGCCGGGGGATCTGCCCTCGCCGGCCTGGTAGCCGCGGGCCGCATTTTCTCCCTTGCGGCGCGCGCGGAAACCGCGCATCGCCTGTCGGCGGGAGAGGGAAACGCCGCATCCGGAACGCGGGGCAGCGGCGACGATCGAACGGTTCGGGGGAAGCGATGAAGGGCGACGGCGGGCGCTTGGGTGGCGGAGAGCGGCGCGGGCGGGCGACGCCGCGCGGACGGCAGGTGGAGCCCGGGGCGCTGGCCGAGGTGCGCGCCCTGCTCGGCGACCGGCCCAGACGCGCCGATCTGCTGATCGAGCATCTCCATCTCCTGCAGGACGAATGCGGCCATCTTTCGGCCCGCCATCTGGCGGCCCTCGCCGAGGAGATGCGCCTGCCGCAGGCGGCGGTGTTCGAGGTGGCCACCTTCTACGCCCATTTCGACGTCGTGAAGGAGGACGGGACGCCCCCGCCACCGGTGACCGTCCGGGTGTGCGACAGCATCTCCTGCATGCTGGCGGGCGCCGAGACCCTGCTCACCGAACTGCGTCGCGGTCTCGATCCGAAGGAGGTGCGCGTGCGGCGCGCGCCCTGTATGGGCGCCTGCGACCGGGCACCCGCCTGCACGGCCGGCAGACGATTGATCGCCCCCGCCACGCCCGAGGCGGTGATGGACGCCGTCGCCGCCGACGAGCTCGATCCCGAACCGCCGGCGCACATCGGCCTCGCCGCCTATCGCAACATGGGCGGCTACCGGCTGCTGGAAGCGGTCCGCGGAGGTGCCCGCGACGATGTGATCGCCCGGCTCTCCGCGGCCGAGCTGCGCGGCCTCGGCGGAGCCGGCTTTCCCACCGGCCGCAAATGGGAGATCGTCGCCGCCCAGCCCGCCCCCCGTTATCTCTGTATCAACGCCGACGAGGGCGAGCCCGGTACCTTCAAGGACCGCCACTGCCTCGCGAGCGATCCCCATCGGGTACTGGAGGGCGCGCTGATCGCCGCCCATGTGGTGGGCATCGACCGGATCTATTTCTATCTGCGCGACGAGTATCCCGAGATCCACGCCATGCTCGCCGCCGAGATCGCCGAGCTCGAACGGGTGGGCCTCGTGGCACCCGGCTTCCTCGAGCTCCGCCGCGGTGCCGGCGCCTACATCTGCGGCGAGGAATCGGCGATGATCGAGAGCATCGAGGGGAAACGGGGACTCCCTCGTCATCGTCCACCCTACGTGGCGAGCGTCGGCCTCTTCGGCCGGCCGACCCTGGTCAACAACGTCGAGACCCTGTTCTGGGTGCGCGACATCCTCGAAAAGGGTGCCGACTGGTTCGCCTCCCAGGGAAGGCGCGGACACAAGGGGTTCCGCTCCTTTTCGGTATCCGGGCGGGTGCGGGAGCCCGGGGTCAAGCTCGCCCCCGCCGGCATCACCGCCCGCGAGCTGATCGAGGAGTTCTGCGGCGGCATGGCCGAGGGGCACCGCCTGCGGGCCTATCTGCCGGGCGGCGCCTCGGGCGGAATCCTCCCCGCCTCGCTCGCGGACGTTCCGCTCGATTTCGGTACCCTCGAGCCATACGGCTGCTTCGTCGGCTCCCATGCGGTGGTGGTGCTGTCCGAACGCGACGATCTCCGGGCGGTGGCACTCAACCTTTTGCGCTTCTTCACCGAGGAATCCTGCGGGCAGTGCACCCCCTGCCGGGCGGGGACCGAGAAGGCGGTGCGGCTCATGGAGGCGGGGCGCTGGGATCCCAGCCTGCTCGGGGAGCTCGCGCAGGTGATGGCCGAGGCCTCGATCTGCGGGCTCGGCCAGGCGGCGGGCAACCCGCTGCTGTGCCTGTTCCGCCATTTCCCCGAGATCTTCGAAGGCGCGGAGTGACGGCGATGTCCGAGACCATCCGCTTTCTGCTCGACGGGCGCCATGTGGAGGCCCGATCCGACGAGACCATCTGGCAGGTGGCGGCGCGGGAGGGCATCGAGATCCCGCATCTCTGCTGGCTGCCCGAACCCGGCTACCGCGCGGACGGCAACTGCCGTGCCTGCATGGTGGAGATCGAGGGCGAGCGGACGCTGGCCGCCTCCTGTATCCGCCGGCCGCAGCCGGGCATGGTGGTGCGTTCGGCGAGCGAGCGCGCCCGGCGGGCACGGGCGATGGTGATGGAGCTGCTGCTCGCCGATCAGCCGCGGGAGGACGACGCCCACGATCCGGATTCCCGCCTCTGGCAGTGGGCGGCGCGCATGGGGGTGCGGGAAAGCCGCTTTCCGGCCCGCGAGCCGCCGCCGGCCGACCGGTCGCATCCGGCGATGGTGGTGCAGCTCGACGCCTGCATCCAGTGCACCCTCTGCGTCCGCGCCTGCCGCGAGGTGCAGGTGAACGACGTGATCGGCATGGCCTACCGTGGGCACGGCAGCAGGATCGTGTTCGACATGGACGATCCGATGGGGGCCTCGACCTGCGTCGCCTGCGGGGAGTGCGTCCAGGCCTGCCCCACCGGCGCCCTGCTGCCCGCGAGCGTCGTCGACCGGGAGAGCGGCCGCGCCGATTTCCGGGCCGATCGGGAGGTCCGCAGCGTCTGCCCCTACTGCGGCGTCGGCTGCCAGCTCGTCTACCACATCCGTGACGACCGCATCGCCTGGGTCACCGGCGCGCCCGGTCCGGCCAACGAGAGCCGCCTCTGCGTCAAGGGCCGCTTCGGCTTCGACTACGTCCACCACCCGCACCGGCTGACGGTGCCGCTGGTGCGCAGGCCGGGGGTGCCGAAGCGCGCCGACGACGTGGTCGATCCGGCCAATCCCTGGACCCATTTCCGGGAGGCGAGCTGGGAGGAGGCGCTGGATCTGGCGGCGGCCGGGCTGCGACGCATCCGCGAGCGTCACGGCAGCCGGGCGCTGGCCGGCTTCGGCTCGGCCAAATGTACCAACGAGGAGGCCTATCTGTTCCAGAAGCTGGTGCGTACCGGGTTCGGCTCCAACTACGTGGACCACTGCACCCGCCTCTGCCACGCCTCCTCGGTGGCGGCACTCATGGAGGGCATCGGCAGCGGCGCCGTCACCGCCCCCTTCACCGAGGCGCTGAACGCCGATCTCGTCTTCGTCATCGGCGCCAACCCCACCGAGAACCATCCGGTGGCCGCCACCTACTTCAAGCAGGCGGCCGCACGCGGCGCCAAACTCGTGGTCGCCGATCCGCGCGGCCAGGCGCTGCGACGCCACGCGACCTGGATGCTCCAGTTCCGGCCCGGCAGCGACGTCGCCCTGCTGAACGCGATAATGCATGTGATCGTCAGCGAAGAGCTGTTCGATTCGCAGTTCGTCCAGGCCCGCACCGAGAATTTCGAACGTCTGAAAGCCCATCTGGCCCACTTCCCGCCCGAGAAGATGGCCGATCTCTGCGGCGTTCCCGCCGCGACCATCCGCGAGGTGGCACGGGCCTACGCGCGGGCCGAGCGGGCCATCATCTTCTGGGGCATGGGCGTGTCGCAGCACGTCCACGGCACCGACAACGTCCGCTGCCTGATCTCGCTCGCCACCATCTGCGGCCATGTCGGCCGGCCGGGCACCGGCCTCCATCCGCTGCGCGGGCAGAACAACGTGCAGGGCGCCTCCGACGCCGGCCTCATCCCCATGGTCTTCCCGGACTATCACCCCACGGGCGAGGACGGCTTCCGCGCCCGTCTCGAGACCCTCTGGGGGGCGGAGCTCGACCCCGAGCCCGGCCTCACCGTGGTCGAGATCGTCGACGCCGCCCGCGAAGGACGGATCCGCGGCATGTACATCATGGGCGAGAATCCGGCGATGTCGGATCCCGATGCCCAGCACGCCCGCGAGGGCCTCGCCCGGCTCGAGCATCTCGTGGTGCAGGACATCTTCCTCACCGAGACGGCGTTCCACGCCGACGTGATCCTGCCGGCCTCGGCCTGGCCGGAAAAGGAGGGCACGGTCACCAACACCAACCGGCAGGTGCAGATGGGACGCATCGCCCTGCCGCTGCCGGGGGACGCCCGTCCCGACTGGTGGATCGTCCAGGAGATCGCCCGCCGGATGGGCCTCGACTGGGACTACGGGGGACCGGCCGAGGTATTCGCCGAGATGAAGGAGGTGATGGGCTCCCTCGACAACATCACCTGGCAGCGGCTGCAGCGCGAGCATGCGGTGGCCTATCCCTGTCCGGCGCCCGACCACCCGGGAAAGGGGGTGGTGTTCGAGGAGCACTTCCCCACCCCGAGCGGACGCGCGCGGCTGGTGCCGGCCGAGGTCCAACCGCCGGCCGAGACCCCGGACGAGGCGTTTCCGATGATCCTCACCACCGGCCGCACCCTCGTGCACTGGCACACCGGCGCCATCACCCGTCATGCCGAAGTGCTCGACAGCCTCGAGCCGACGCCCTTCTGCGCCATGAACCGCGGCGACCTCGAACGGCTGGGCATCGCGCCGGGCGCCGAGGTGCGGGTGGCCACCCGACGCGGTGCCATCACCCTGATGGCGCGGCAGGATCCGGCGGTGCCGCAGGGGGTCGTCTTCATCCCCTTCTGCTACCGCGAGGCCGCCGCCAACATCCTGACCAACCCGCAGCTCGATCCCTTCGGCAAGATCCCCGAGTTCAAGTTCTGCGCCTGCCGGGTCGAGCCCGCGGAGGCGGTCGTTGCCGCCGGCCGGGTCTGACGGGTCCGGGGATGCCCCGATCCGCCGGGCGAAGCCGCCCACCGAGGAGCGGCTGTGGCGTCGGGCGCTCTTCTATCTGCAGCGCTTCGCCACCACCCGCGCGCATCTGCGGGAGGTGCTGCGGCGGCGGGCATTGCGCGAGGCACGGGCGCTCGGTCTCGACGCCCGCGGGATCGAGGCCCGGGTGGAGCGGGTGGTGGCGCGCGCCGTCGAGGCGGGGCTCGTCGACGATGCCGCCTTCGCCCTCGCCCGGGCGCGCAGGCTCCTGGAACGGGGGGTCTCGCCGCGCAGCCTGCGCGTGCGCCTGCGCGAGAAGGGAGTGCCGGTGGAGACGATCGAACGGGCGCTCGAGGAGCTCGCGGACGAGATCGGCGATCCCTCCCATGAGGCCGCCCGCGCCTTCGCCCGCCGGCGCAGGATCGGTCCCTACCGGCCGCCCGAGGAGCGCGACGCCATGCGGCAGCGGGATCTCGCCGCCTTCGCCCGAGCCGGCTTTTCCTACCATGTCGCACACGCGATCCTCGGCGAGGACGGCCGGGAGTCGCACGGGGACGGACGGAACCGCTTCGGCGTCGCGCCGAGCGACCGCCGGTCGCGGTGAGCGGAAGTTCACCCTTCCGCTTCACCGTTCGTTAAATCTCCTCTGCTCCAATGGGGGCGAACGAACAATTCGGGAGAACGCCTCGTGAAGACCAGCCACGGATTCCCGGCCCGCACCTCCGTGCGCCTCGCCTCCCTTGCCCTGGCGGCGGGCGTGGCCGTCTATTTCGCGAACCCCCTGCCGACCGGCACCGATCAGGCCTGGATCGGCTTCACCCTTCCCGCCGAGGCCGGCAACCACGGCGGCGGAGGAGGCGGCGGCGGTAGCGGCGGAGGCGGAGGCGGAGGCGGCGGTGCCGGAGCCGGAGCCGGAGCGGGTGCCGGTGGCGGTGGCGGCGGCGAACGCGCGGCCTTCGGCGGTGATGCCGCGGGCGGCCCGCCCGGACGAGCGGATGCCGCGTCCCGCGGCGAGAAGGCCTATCTGAGCGACTATATCGCCGAATGGTTCGGCGGCGGCGACGAGACGGCGGCCCGCGCGAGGGCCGGGGAGCGGACGAAGGACCGCGACCAGCTCGCCAAGGAAGAGGGGTTCCGCAATCACGGCGAGAAGGTGCGCACCTACGTGGCGATCGCCCGGGCCCTCGGCTATCCCGCCGACGTCGGTGCGCTGCAGGCCAATGCCGCGCTGTTCGAGAATGGTGAGGCGGAACCCGTCGGCAGTACCGACTGGCGCAGTGCCGATCTCGACGTCAACGGCGACGGCATCGTCGACAAGGCCGATCTCGCGGCGCTCGGGATCGACGAGCTCCCCGAGGACGAACCGGCTCCCGAGAGCGAAGCGGTCGCGGCGACCGAGGACATCGCGATCCAGTAGCATCGCGGATCCAGGAAGCCCGGACGGGGCCGCCGTCCCGCAGCGCCGCGGGGCGGCGGGCGCCGTCCCCGGGGAAGCTCGGGCTCAGGCCCGCTCCATCACCCCGGTGACGAAGTCGTATTCCGCCTCCAGCAGATGTTCCGCCCCCTCGGGGCGGAGCACGCTCGAATAGAGGCCGAAGCGGGAGACCGGGAACGGGCTCGAGCGAAAGAGCGCCCGCCGCGCGAGGAAGCTGCCGAAGCGGTCCTGCGGCAGCGGTTCCTTGACCCGTCCCAGCGTCACATGAGGCACGAACTTCCGGCGCTCGGGTGCGATCCCGAGGTCGTTCAGCACCCGCTCGATCCGCCGTCGCAGCCGCGTGACCGGTTCGGCTTCCTCGACCCCCGCCCACAGCGTGTGGGGCATCCCGCGCGGCGGGAACTGGCCGATCCCCTTGAGACGCAGCTCGAACGGCGGCAGGCTTATCGAAGCCAGCGCCTCGCCGATCTCGCAGAAGGTGGTGGGATCCACCTCGCCGATGAAGCGCAGGGTCAGATGGAACTGCTCGGCGTAGGTCCAGCGCACGCCGGGCAGACCGTTGCAGAGGCGGTCCAACTCTTCCGCCACCGGCTCGGGCATGGCGAGGGCAACGAACAGTCTCGGCATGGCGAGTCCTCCCACCAGCAGGTCATCTGCGCCTCCGCTGGGGCGGGCGCGCTTGCAAAACGCCGCCCGGTCCCGTACCAGATCGCCCATCGGATCGATGCTCGACTTGCCGCTTGAGCGAGCTTGGTCGCAACCGTTCTACCACCGGGATAGCGCGCGTGAAATCCGAACAGTTCATCCGCGAGGTCAACGAGGAGCTCCAGCGGGAACGGCTCGCCAAGCTCTGGCGGCGTTTCGGCCCCTATGTGATCGGCCTCGCCGTCCTCGTGGTCCTCGCTACCGCGGGCAAGGTGGGGTACGAGAGCTGGTACGACAAGCGGCTCCAGGATCAGGCCCGCATCTTCGCCGCCGCGGAGCGGCTGGTCGCCGAGGATCCGGTGGCGGCAGCCGAGAAATGGCTGGAGCTGGTACGCGAGGGTGACGACGGTTTCGCCGCCCTCGCACGGCTGCGGGCCGCCGCCGCCTTCGATAGTACCGGCAACCACGAACGGGCGCTGGCGGCGCTGCGCGAGACCGCGGCGAACGCGGAGGATCCGCTGGTGCGGGATCTCGCCACCCTGTTCCTCGCCCAGTATCGCATCGACGAGGACGATCCGGGCGCCCTCATCGCCGATCTCGAGCCGTTGACGGCGCCGGACCGGCCGTTTCGCCACAGCGCCCGCGAGCTGCTGGCCATCGCCTCCCTGCGGGCCGGCGATCGCGAACGGGCACGAGCAGTGCTCAAGGAAATCCTCGACGATGCCACGACGCCGCTCGGCCAGCAGCAGCGGGTGCGCGAACTCTTCGACGCGCTGGGCGGTTCGGAGGAGCGCGTCGCGTCATGAAGCTCCGGCGCCGGCAGTGCATCGCCTACGGTCTCGCCGCCGTCGGTCTCAGCGGCTGCGAGAGCCTGGGCTGGCTCGGCGATCCCGAGGAACCGCCGCTGCCCGGCAAGCGCATTCCGGTGATGTTGATCGACGAAGGGGTCGAGGCGGATCCGCGCCTGGCCCAGCTCCAGGTGGTGCTGCCGCCCCCGCGCCGCAACAGCGACTGGACGCAGACCGGCGGCAACGCGGTGCACGCCATGCACCATCTCGCCCTCGGCGAGAACCCCACCCTCGCCTGGCGGGCGGATATCGGCAGCGGCTCCAGCGAGGAACGCAAGCTGCTGTCGCAACCGGTCGCCGCCGGGGGGCGGGTGTTCACCGTCGACACCTCCCTCGAGGTCCGGGCCTTCGATCTGGCGAGCGGTCGGCTGGTCTGGAAATCGGCGCCGGAGCTCGTCGAGAGTGTCGACCGCCTGAGCGCCGGCGGGCTCGCCATCGCCGGTGACCGGCTGTTCCTCACCACCACCAGCGGCGAGGTGTTCGGGCTCGCCGTCGCCGACGGCTCGGTGCTCTGGCACCGACCGCTGCTGGCGCCGATCCTCGCGCCGCCCGCGGTGTTCGGCGGGCTCGTGTTTATCGTCACCGCCGACAACCGGCTGCTGGCCATGAACACCACCGACGGCGCACCGGTCTGGCAGCACGCCGGCCTGTTCGAGCAGGCGGGGATCCTCGGCGGCGCACCGGTCGCCACCGACGGCCGCACGGTGGTGGTGGCCTATTCTTCGGGCGAGGTGTTCGCACTGCGCTTCCGGGACGGCCGCGCCATCTGGTCCGACAGCGTGCTGCGGCCGCGCCGCACACTGGGCCTCGGGGCCATCAGCGACATCACCGGCGCCCCGGTGATCGACGGCGACCGGGTCTATGTGGTGGGCAACGGCGGCGAGATGGCGGCCTTCGCCCTCGATCGCGGCAGCCGTTTCTGGGACAGCGATCTCACCTCCCGCGAAACCCCTTGGATTGCCGGCGAATTCATCTATCTCCTGACCGATCGCAACGAGATCGTCTGCCTCCTCCGGCGTGGCGGCCGGGTGCGCTGGGTCAGTCCCTTCGCGCGGCTGGTCGACCCCGACGATCCGACCTCGAGGCGGATCATCTGGGGCGCCCCGGTGCTGGCGGGAGACCGGCTGGTGGTGGCCGGCTCGACGGCCGAGGCGGTCAGCGTGTCGCCCTACACCGGCGAGGTGCTCGGCAGGATCCGGCTGCCGGCGCCGGTGCGGATCGCGCCCGTCGTCGTCGACGCCACGCTCCTGTTCCTGACCGAGAGCGGCGATCTCCTCGCATACCGCTGACGAGTCCTTCACGTTCGCCATGTCGCCAACCGTCGCCATCATCGGCCGACCGAACGTCGGCAAGTCGACCCTGTTCAACCGCCTCGTCGGGAGGCGGCGGGCGCTGGTCGACGACACGCCGGGGGTCACCCGCGACCGCCTCGAGGGGCGGGCGCGGCTGTTCGATCTCGAATTCCGGCTGCTGGACACCGCCGGCCTCGAGCCCGACGGCCGCGACGATCTCGCCCGCAGGCTCGCCCGCCAGAGCCTGAAGGCGCTCGAAGAGGCCGACGTCGGCCTGTTCCTGGTCGACGCCCGCACCGGCCTCACGCCGCTGGATGAGGAGATCGCGGATCTCCTCCGCCGCCAGCGGAAACCCGTGGTGCTGGCGGCCAACAAATGCGAGGGGCGGGCGGCCGAGGCCCAGGCCCTCGAGGCCTGCGCCCTCGGTCTCGGCGAGCCCGTGCGGCTCTCGGCCGAACACGGTCTCGGCCTCGACGAGCTGGCCGATGCGCTGCGCCCGCATCTCGCGGAGGCGCGGGACGTGGCCCCGCCCCCGGAGCGGGACGGAGAGGGCCGCATCCGTCTCGCCGTGGTCGGCCGCCCCAATACCGGCAAGTCCTCGCTCGTCAACCGGCTGCTCGGCGAGGAGCGGCTGCTGACCGGACCGGAACCCGGCCTCACCCGCGACGCGGTGGATCTCGACTGGTCCTGGCGGGGCCGCGAATTCACCCTCGTGGACACCGCCGGGCTGCGCCGCCGGGCCCGCATCGACCATCGCCTCGAACGGGCCTCCGCCTCGGCCACCGTGCGGGCGATCGAGCGGGCGGACGTGGTGGTGCTCATGGTGGACGCCACCGCGGCGCTGGAAAAGCAGGACACCACCATCGCCAACCTCGCCCTCGAACGCGGGCGGGCGCTCGTGATCGCTGCCAACAAATGGGACCTGGTGGAGGATCCACGGGCCTGTCTGGCGGAGATCCGCCACCGCGTCACCCACCGGCTGGGACAGATCGGCGACGTGCCGGTGGTCACCCTCTCGGTCCTCACCGGCCGCAATCTCGACCGGCTGATGGCCACCGTCTGCGCGGTGTTCGATCGCTGGAGCCGGCGCATCGCCACCGGCCGGCTCAACCGCTGGCTGGCGGAGGCGGTGGCCCGCCATCCCCCGCCCACGACCGGCGGCCGGCGCAGTAAGATCCGCTACGCCACCCAGGTGGGCACGCGCCCGCCCCAGATCCTGCTGTTCGGCAACCGGCCGGCGCAGGAACTGCCGGCGAGCTACCGGCGCTATCTCCTGAGCGATCTCAAGAGCCGCTTCGATCTCGCCGGCGTGCCCGTTCGCCTCGCCTTCCGCGTGGGCGACAATCCCTATGCCCCGGGCGCTACCGCCCGGACGGAGGCTCGCCCGCACACCGGCTGATGCGCTCGCCGTGGTGTTCGCAGGAAGGCAGCAGCAGGGGCAGAAGTGCCGGCGCCACCTCGGCGGGCGAGGGCCGCGCTCCCTCCGGCTCGCCGGGAAAGGCGTCGGCACGCAGGCGGGTGGCCATCGGCCCGGGATCGAAGAGATTGACCCGCAGCGGCGTCTTGCGCACCTCGGCGGCGTAGGATGTCACGAGCGCCTCGAGGCCGGCCTTGGAGGCCGCGTAGGGTCCCCAGTAGGCGCGGGGCGCGGTGGCGATGCCGTCGGTGACGAACACCGCGCGACCGGCGGGAGCCGCCCGCAGCAGCGGATCGAGGGTGCGCAGCAGCCGCTGGGCGGCCAGCAGGTTGACCGTCAGGAGACCGTGGAAGCGGTCCGGATCGGCATGGGCGACGGGGGTGAGCTGGCCGAGCTGGGCGGCACAGGAAACGAGCCCGTCGAGGCGTCCGAACCGGCGGTAGATGCTGGGGCCCAGGCGATCGACCGCATCGCCGTCGGCGAGGTCCATGGGCAGCAGCGTGGCCTGGCCGCCCACTTCGCGCACCCGGTCGTCGGTCTCCTCGAGACCGCCTTGGGTGCGGGCCAGCAGCACGAGATGGGCGCCTTCGCGCGCGAGCAGCGGCGCCACCGCGGCTCCGAGCCCTCGGCTGGCGCCGGTGATCAGGACGACATGGTCGGCGAGCGCGCTCATGTGACGACCTCGTCCTGGAGAAAGGAGAGCTGGGCCTCGCGGCGGCCCTCCTCGCAGTCCCGCAGGCGCACCGGATAGTCGCCGCTGAAGCAGGCATCGCAGAAGCGCGGTCGCTCGGCATCCCGCCCCGCCTCGCCGACCGCCCGGTAGAGACCGTCGAGGGAAAGGAAGGCGAGGCTGTCGACGCCGATGATGCGGGCCATCTCGGAGACCGGGAAGCGGGCCGCCATCAGCTTGCCGCGCTCGGGTGTATCCACCCCGTAGAAGCAGCTGTGGGTGGTGGGCGGGCTCGCGATCCGCATGTGCACCTCGCGCGCCCCGGCCTGGCGGACCATGGCCACGATCTTGGTGGAGGTGGTGCCACGGACGATGCTGTCGTCCACCAGGACCACCCGCTTGCCGGCCAGGGTCGGGCGGTTGGCGTTGTGCTTGAGGCGCACCCCGAGATGGCGGATGTGGTCGGAGGGCTCGATGAAGGTGCGGCCCACGTAGTGATTGCGGATGATGCCGAGCTCGAAGGGCAGTCCGGCCTCGCGGGCATAGCCGATGGCCGCCGGCACGCCGCTGTCGGGCACCGGCACCACGAGGTCGGCCGGCGCCGGCGCCTCGCGGGCGAGCTCGGCCCCGATGCGTTTTCGGGTCTCGTACACCCCGCGCCCCTCGACGATGCTGTCCGGGCGGGCGAAGTAGACGTATTCGAAGATGCAGAAGCGCGAACGCCGCGGTCCGAAGGGAAAGAGGCTGCGCAGCCCCTCGGGACCGGCGACGACGATTTCTCCCGGTTCGAGGTCGCGCAGGAACTCGGCGCCGATGATGTCCAGCGCGCAACTCTCGGAGGCGAAGATCCAGGCCCGGCCGAGACGCCCCAGGACGAGCGGGCGGATGCCCAGCGGATCGCGGGCCGCCACCACCGCATCGTCGAAGAGAGCCACCAGCGACCAGGCCCCCTCCACCTCGGCCATGGCCTCGGTCAGCCGGTCGACGATGGTCGGCCGCCGGCTGCGGGCGATCAGATGGACCAGCACCTCGGTGTCGGTGGTGGACTGGAAGATGGACCCCTCTTCGACCAGGCGGCGGCGCAGCCCGAGGGCGTTGGTGAGATTGCCGTTGTGGGCGATGGCGAGGCCGCCGAAGGCGAATTCGGCGAAAAGCGGCTGCACGTTGCGCAGCATGCTGGCGCCGGTGGTGGAATAGCGGTTGTGGCCGATGGCGGCGTGCCCCGGCAGGCCGTCGATCACCGACTGCTTGCCGAAATTGTCGCCCACCAGCCCGAGCGCGCGGTGGACGTGGAAATGCTCGCCGTCGAAGGTGACGATGCCCGCCGCCTCCTGGCCGCGATGCTGCAGCGCGTGCAGACCGAGGGCGGCGTGGGCGGCCGCATCCTGGTGGCCGTAGATCGCGAACACCCCGCATTCCTCGCGGAAGCGGTCGTCCGTTTCGTGGATCCCGTGGCGCATGGCGCACCCCGTCACTGGTCAGCGCTCGCCTTCGATGATCTTCTCGAGGGCCCGGTTGGCATCCTCCGGATAGCCGCTGCGTTCGCGGATCGTCCGGGCGCGTTCCACCGCCTCCTCGGCGGTGGATTTCGCCTGTTCGGCGAGCCGTTCGGGCAGGAGCTCGCCGAGCCAGCGCGCGCCCTCGCTCACATAGGGGTGGGTATAGCCGCGGACCACCCAGGACGGCATGTTGCGGGCATCGAGCAGGATCACCGCCACGAGGTAGCCGGCGGCGACCAGGAAGGCGCCGCGTGCGAGACCGAACAGGAGCCCCATCAGCCGGTCGAAGGCACCGGCACCGCTGTGCTCCACCCGCCGCGCCACCATCGAGGCCAGCAGCCGGAGAACGATGAAGGGCACGAGGAACACGAGGGCCGCGGTCAGGAGATCGGTGAGGAGATCGTTGCCCACCGCCTCCCCGACGATCGGCCGCATCTCCCCGAAGCCGTAGTAGGCGGCGGCGAAGGCGCCGACCCAGCTCAGAAGGCCCAAGATCTCCCGCACGGCGCCGCGGGCGAGGGAGACCACCGCCGACAGCAGCAGCACCACGAGCACGATAAGATCGAAGGCGGTGAGAGGCAGTTCGCTCACTCCACTGCCGCCCGCGCCGCGGGCCGTGACCGGCCGTCGGCGGCCAGCAGGGCGATCAGTTCGTTGAGCCGCCGCACTTCCCGCAGCGCGATCCCTGCGGGCGGCGCCTTGGTGGGCGGCAGGATGGCGAGGCCGAAACCCAGCTTCCGCGCCTCACGCAGACGTGCCTCGGCCTGTCCCACTGCCCGCACCTCTCCGGCCAAGCCGATCTCGCCGAACACCACCGATTCGGGCGGCAGGGGCCGGTTCTCGATAGAGGAGACGAGGGCCGCCGCCACCGCCAGATCGGCGGCCGGCTCCTGCACGCGCAGGCCGCCGGCGACGTTGAGATAAATGTCGCGCCCGGCGGTGACAAGGCCGCAGCGGGTCTCGAGCACCGCCAGCACCATGGCGAGGCGGTTGCCGTCCCAGCCCACCACCGCGCGGCGCGGCGTGGCGAGGACCGAGGGCGCCACCAGCGCCTGGATCTCGACCAGCACCGGCCGCGAGCCCTCCATGCCGGCGAACACGCAGCTTCCCGGCACCCGCTTGCTGCGGTCGCCCACGAACAGCTCCGACGGGTTGGCCACCGGCAGCAGGCCGGCCTCGCGCATCTCGAACACCCCGAGCTCGTTGGCGGGCCCGAAGCGGTTCTTGATCGCCCGCAGCAGGCGGTACTGGTGGCCCCGCTCGCCCTCGAAGTAGAGCACCGTGTCCACCATGTGCTCGAGCACGCGGGGGCCGGCGATCTGCCCGTCCTTGGTGACGTGACCGATCAGGAAGAGGGCGGTACCGCTGCGCTTGGCGAAGCGGATCAGCCGGTCGGCGGCGAAACGGATCTGGGAGACGGTGCCGGGCGCCGCCTCGAGCTCGGTCGAGGCCATGGTCTGGATCGAATCGATCACCAGCAGGGCCGGCGCCTCGCGGCCTTCGAGAACCGCCAGCACCTCCTCGACCACGGTGGCGGAAGCGAGCCGGAGCGGCGATCCGGCGAGACCGAGGCGCCGCGCCCGGAGCTGCACCTGCTCGATGGATTCCTCGCCGCTCACGTAGATGCCGTCGCGGCCGGCCCCGGCGAGGGTGGCGGCCACCTGCAGCATGAGGGTGGACTTGCCGATCCCCGGATCGCCGCCGATCAGCACCGCCGAACCGCGCACGATGCCGCCGCCCAGGACGCGATCGAACTCCTCGATGCCGGTGGCGGTGCGCGGTGGCGGTGCCACCTCGCCGGCGAGCGGTACGAGCTCGATCCGACCGGCGGCCCGGCGCGCGGCGCCGCTCCGCGTCGTCACCACCTCCTCGGTCACGCTGTTCCAGGCCCCGCAGGCGTCGCAGCGCCCGGTCCAGCGGGGCTGGGTCGCCCCGCAGCTCTGGCAGACGTAGGTCCGTCGCTCGCGCGCCATCGCGTCCCCTCGCCTCAGTCCGCGGGCATGTCCTGCAGCACCCGGATCGGCCCCTCCGCGCGGCCGTGGATGAACTGGTCGACGTAGGGGTTGCCGCTGTCGTCGATCTCCTCGATCGCCCCCTCCCAGATGATACGGCCCTCGAACAGCATCGCCACCCGATCGGCGATCTTGCGCACGCTCGCCATGTCGTGGGTGATGGAGACGGCGGTGGCTCCGAGCTTCTTGACCGAGCGCCGCACCAGCTCGTTGATGACGTCGGCCATGATGGGATCGAGGCCCGTCGTGGGCTCGTCGAAGAACAGGATCTCGGGTTCGGTGGCGATCGCCCGGGCGAGCCCCACCCGCTTCTGCATGCCGCCCGAAAGCTCGGCCGGATAGAGATCGAGCACCTCGGCGCCGAGGCCCACCTTGGCCAGGGTGGCGAGCGCCCGCTCGCGCGCCTCGGCCCGCCCCACCAGCCGGCGGGCGAGCAGACCGAAGGCGACGTTCTCCCATACCGGCAGGCTGTCGAACAGGGCCGCCCCCTGGAACAGCATGCCGAACTTGAGACGGATGCGCTCGAGGGTGGCGCCGCGCGCCCCCACCACCTCCTCGCCGTCCACCTCGATGGATCCGCCGTCGGCCCGCAGCAGCCCGAGGATGCATTTGAGGAGCACCGACTTGCCGGTCCCGGAGCCGCCGATTACCACCAACGACCGGCCGGCCGGGACGTCGAGATCGAGGCCGCGCAGCACATGGTTGTCGCCGAAGCTCTTCCGCAGGTCGCGGATGCGGATCTTGGCCGGCGGGCGGTTCATCGGCTGAAGAAGATCTCCGTCAGCATGTAGTCGGCGGTGAGGATGAGGATCGAGGCCGAGACCACGGCCCGGGTGGTGGCCGCACCCACCCCCTGGGCGCCGCCTCGGGAATGGTAGCCCTGATAGCAGCCCATGAGCGCCACGATGAAGCCGAACACCGCCGCCTTGACGAGACCCGAGATCACGTCCTGGGCCTCGAGATGATCGAAGGTGCGGTTGATGTATTCGATGGGACCGAAGCCGAGCTTGTAGACGCTCACGAGATAGCCGCCCATGACGCCGATCACGTCCGCCACCAGCACCAGCAGCGGCAGCATCAGGAGGCCGGCGACCAGACGGGGAAAGACGAGGTAGCGCAAGGGGTCGGTGGCCAGCGTGTGCAGCGCGTCGATCTGTTCGGTGACCCGCATGGTGCCGAGCTCGGCGGCCATCGCCGCCCCGACCCGGCCGGCCACCATCAGCCCCGCCAGCACCGGCCCGAGCTCGCGGGTCATCGACAGCACGACGATGGTGGGGATGGCGTCGGGGGCCTCGAAGCGGGAGAAACCGATGTAGCTCTGCAGTGCCAGCACCATGCCGGTGAAGATCGCCGTGAGGCCCACGACCGGCAGCGAATAGTAGCCGATCTCGATCATCTGGCGGAGGATCTGGCGCGGATACCAGGGACCGCGCAGGCCGCGGACCATGCCGTCGAGGGCGAAGAAGACGATCTCCCCGACCGTGCGCGACACGGTGATGGTCACCCGGCCGGTGGCGGCCAGCGGGTTCATGCCGGCTCCTCGGAGGCGAGATAGCGACGCCGGAAGCGGTGGCCGAGCCGCGTCAGCACCTCGTAGCCGATGGTTCCCGCCTGGGCGGCGAGGCGATCGACGCTGTCCGGCCCGCCGAGCAGTTCGACCGGCGTCCCGGGCGCCACCGCCGAAGCGGGCAACGCCGTCACGTCGAGACCGATCAGATCCATGGACACGCGCCCCGCATAGGGTACCTCGATGCCGCCGACGCGCGCGGTAGCACGATTGCTGGCCGAGCGTAAGATGCCGTCGGCGTACCCCACCGGCACGGTGGCGATGCGCATCCCCGGCCGCACCGGATATGTTGCCCCGTAGCCCACCGTGCCCGGGGCGTCGACCTCGTGGACCTGCAGCACCGGTGCTACGAGCCGCACCACCGGACGCACGGGGTTGGGACGCCCGGGCACCGGATTGACGCCGTAGAGCGCCACGCCGGGGCGGCAGAGATCGAAACGGTACGCGTCGCCGAGGAAGATGCCGGAGGAGGCGGCGAGGCTGCGCGGGATCCCCGGAAAACGCGCGGCGGCATCGAGGAAGCGCCGGAGCTGGGCAGCGTTCAACGGATGGTCCGGTTCGTCGGCACAGGCGAGATGGCTCATCACCAGGCGCAGCTCGAGCGGCGCGAGCGCCTCGACGTCCACGGCGGTGGCCGCCGCCACGGAGAAGCCGAGGCGGGTCATCCCCGTATCGAGGTGGATCGCCGCCGGGAGCCGGCGTGCGAGCCGCCGCGCGTAGCCCGACCAGAGCTCGAGCTCGCCCGGATGGTTCAGTACCGGCACCAGGCGATGGGCGAAGACCGTCTCCTCCTCCCCCCGGCCTACGCCGTCGAGCACGAAGATCTCGGCCTCGGCGAGCAGGCGTCGGAGCGCCACTCCTTCGTCCAGGCGGGCGACGAAGAACTGGCGACAGCCGGCGGCGTGGAGCGTCCGCGCCACCGGCGCGAGGCCCAGCCCGTAGGCGTCCGCCTTGACCACGGCCGCGGTCGCCGCCGGCCGCGCCCGCTCGCGCAGCAGGCCGTAGTTGGCGGCGATCGCCCCGAGATCGATCTCGAGCTCCGCCGCCGCCGGTCCGCGCACCTCCCGGGCCATCAATACCCTTCCGGATAGTCCGCCGATTCGAGATTGCGGAAGCGCCCGAAGTTGGCGTCGAACTGGAGATGGACGATGCCGATGGGACCGTTGCGCTGCTTGGCGATGATGACTTCGGCCTTGTTGTGGCTCTCCTCCAGCCGCTCGCGCCAGCGGGCGTAGCGTTCGTTGAACTTCTCGGCGCTCTCCTCGGGCCGCTGCTTGGGCTCCGCTCGCGACTGGTAGTATTCGTCGCGGTAGACGAACATCACCACGTCGGCGTCCTGCTCGATGGTGCCGCTCTCCCGCAGATCCGAGAGCTGCGGCCGCTTGTCCTCCCGCTGCTCGACGGCCCGCGAGAGCTGCGAGAGGGCCAGCACCGGCACGTCGAGCTCCTTGGCGATGGCCTTGAGCCCCTGGGTCACCTCGCCGATCTCCTGCACCCGGCTGCTCTGGGCGTAGGCGCTCACCCCCCGTACGAGCTGCAGATAGTCGACCACCACGAGCGACAGCCCGTGGGTGCGCTTGAGCCGGCGGGCGCGGCTGCGGATGGCGGCGATGGAGAGCGCCGGCGTGTCGTCGATGAACAGGGGGCGGGCGGCGAGATCCTGGGTGGCGCGGACGATGCGGTGGAAGTCCTCCTCCTGGAGCTGGCCGCGGCGCAGCTCGTCGGAGCCGATCCCCGCCTCCGCCGACAGCAGGCGGGTGGCGAGCTGCTCGGCCGACATCTCGAGGGAGAAGAGGGCGACCACGAAATTCTCGTGCTTCAGCTCCTCGGCGTCGGGCCCGCTGGCCTTGGTGGCCGCCGCATTGGCGGCGATGGTCACCGCGAGCGCGGTCTTGCCCATGCTGGGGCGGCCGGCGAGGATGACGAGATCGGAGCGCTGGAGGCCCCCGAGCTTCTCGTCCAGCCCCTTGAGGCCGGTGGGCACGCCGATCACGTGGCCGGTCTTGTTGTAGGCGGAGTGGATGAGGCGGACGGCGCTCTCCAGCACCTCGGGGAAGGTGCGGAACTCGCCCCGCACCTCGCCCCGCTGGGCGAGCTCGAACAGCTTCTGCTCGGTGCGCTCGATCTGCTCGAGACCGCTCGCCCGGTTGGCCGGGTCGTAGGTCTCGTTGACCACCTCCTCACCGATCTCGATCAGGCGGCGCTTGATCGCCAGATCGTGGACGACGCGGGCGTATTCGGTGGCGTTGACGATGGTCTCGGCGGCGCGGGCGATCCGCGCGAGGTATTCGCCGCCGTCGAGCTCCCGCAGCGTGTCGTCGGTGTCGAACAGATGGAAGAGGGTGTTGTGGTCGGCGAGCTGACCGCGCGCGATGCGCTCGGCGCAGGCCTCGAAGATGCGGCGGTGGACGGGCTCGAAGAAATCATCCGCACGCAGGAAATCGCCCACCCGGTGATAGGTGTCGTTGTTGACCAGAATGGCCCCGAGCACGGCCAGTTCGGCCCGCAGATTGTGCGGCATGGTCCGCAGCGGCTCGGCCGCCTGCGGCGCGGCCACCGGTTCCGGGAACGAGCTCGACATGGCCCCCAACCTAGCATGAAGCGACGGGCTGGCGAGCCCTTTGCAGCGCAAAACCGGAGCGGGAGCAAGACTTCCGTGCGCCGATACCGGCGGGCGTCCCGCAGGCGGCCGGGGCGGTTCCGTCGGCTCGCCGCGACGAGGCCCCGACGGCGTGCCCGCCACCTGCGGGCCAGTCTACCCCTCGATCAGCGGCGGCTCCGCGGCCCGTTCCTCCGGGGCTTGCGCCCTGCGCTCGCCCGTCGAGGCCTCGGCCTGGGCGATCAGTTCCTCCACCTTCTCGGGCTGCAGGCGCATGCGCTCGTACTGGGCCTGCACGAACATCAGCGTCTCGCTGGAATAGGCCTTCTGCTCGCCCGCGGGCTCGAGGCACTGTTCCGCGAGCTCGAGCGCCATGCGGATGCCCACATAGTGCGGGGTGGCGATACCCGCCTTGATGCAGAGGGCGGCGAGGCAACGCCGGTCGCTGTTGTAGAGAAGACGCCGCACCGTGCGGAGGCCGAGACGGGTCATCACCGTGAAGGCGGTCTCGAAGGCGGCGATGTCGCCGTCGCGCAGGAAACGGAGCACGTCCTCGCCGTCGAGCTCGCCGGCCACCCAGCGCTCCCGCAGATGCCGTTCGAGGCCGTGGTCGCCGTGTTCACGGGCGACCAGCGCGATGCTCACCCGATCGCGGATCGCCTCCATGAGCTGGCGGGCCTTCTCCGGCGAAATGCGGCGGTCGCGCAGCAGTTCCCATTGCAGGCGGTCGCCGATGACGCCGACGAGCTGCTCCACGAGTTCGTACGGCAGGGCCGGCCGCTTGACGAGCCGGTCCTGCACCGGGCGGCTTTCCCGGAACTCCTCGGCGATGCGCTGGAGGGTACGGCGCGACAGCTCGGCGCCGACGTTGCCGGTGAGCCGCACCACCACCTGCTCGTCGCCGCTGTCCACGAGCGCCTCGGAGACCGCCTCCGAGATGCGCTCGCGACCGGCCACCGCGAGGGCGTACTGCATGCTGTTGGTGCGGACGATCTCGATCAGCTCCTCGTCGCTGAGCACGGGGCTCCGTTCGAGCACCGGCCGGGCCACCTCGATGTCGTCGCGGGCGAGTCTGGAGGCGACGTCGGGCGGCAGTTCCTCGCAGTCGGCGATCGCCTCGGCGAGAGAGCGGCGCACCTCCTTCTCGACGTCCTTCACCAGCAGCATCAGGACGGCCTTGGCGAGGCCGGCGTTGTCGGTGGTGGCGAGTTCGCCGTACTGGGCCCCGAACTTGGCGGCGATGGTGGCGCGGGCCTGCGGCGAGCGGGTGCGACGGAGCTCCTCCACATCGGCCATGGCGAGCTTCTGCTGCTCGGCGAAGACGGCGCCCTGCCGGAGGAGGGCCTGCCGTCGCCGACTCGTGGGTGCTGGTGTGGCCGCCGTCACCGGTTCCCGCCGTGCAATCCCGAACAAGGAAGGAAGGGCTCTCCGCTCCGCACGGACCTTCCGTCGCCCGCACCGGTCATGCTAACGGACGCCGGGTTAACAAAGCGTATAGGGCCTGTCCGGCGGATCATGAGCACAGCCCCCGACGCGGCCGGGATCGCGCGCGGCACGGCGCGGCTGCTCTTGGCCCTGGATTTCGTCTCGCTGACCGAGTTCCCGCTCGCCAACGGCCGCCGGGCCGACCTCTTCGCCCTCGGCCGCGACGGCCGCTGCGTGATCGTGGAGATCAAGAGCTCGCCCGCCGACTTCCGCGCCGATCGCAAATGGCAGGAATACCTGGCCTATGCCGACCGCTTCTATTTCGCGGTGGCGGACGCCTTTCCCCGTCACCTGCTGCCCGCCGAGGAGGGCCTGATCCTGGCCGACCGGTTCGAGGGTGCCATCCTGCGGGAGGCCGTCGAACGGCCGCTCGCCGCCGCCCGGCGCCGGCGGCTGATCCTGGATTTCGCCCGCACGGCGGCCAGCCGCCTCGCCCTGCTGACCGATCCGCCGCCGGGCTGAGTTCAGCCCTCGAGCAGCCATTCCTCGATCAGGAAACGGGCGATGCTGTCGGCCCCGGGTAGGCGCACCGGCGGCTCCGCGGCGCCCAGCTCCCTGCGGGTGAACCAGGCCGCGTCCTCGAGCTCGTCCCGATCGATGCGCAGCTCCCGCCCCGCCGCCTCGGCCCGGAACCCGAGCATCAGCGACCGGGGAAAGGGCCAGGGCTGGGAGGAGCGGTAGCGGACCTGGAGGAGCTCGAGCCCCACCTCCTCGGTCACCTCGCGCCGCACCGCGTCCTCGAGCCCTTCGGCCGGCTCCACGAAGCCCGCGAGGGTCGAATACATGCCCGGCGGAAAGCGCGCGGAGCGCCCGAGCAGACAGCGATCGCCCGAGGTCACGAGCACGATCACCGCGGGATCCGTGCGCGGGAACACCTCGAGGCCGCAGGCACGGCACATCCGGACATGGCCGCCCTGGGTGGCCCGCGTCGCGCCGCCACAGGCGCCGCAGAAGCGGTGGCGGGCGTGCCAGTACATCAAGGCGCGCGCATAGGCGAGGAGGCCGGCGTCGCGCCGCGGCAGCAGGCTGCCCACGCTGCGCAGCTCGACCGTGGCCACCCGGCCCGGCGCCTCGCTCTCCCGCGACCAAGCGAACACCGGACGCCCCCCGAGAAGCCCGAGGAAGACGCCGTCTTCGGACAATTGCGGGGCCAGTCCGGCGAGCGGCACGAGGCGCGCCTTCGGGCCGTCCGGTCCCTCCTCGACCGGGACCCGCAGGCCCGCCATCGGCAGCACCAGCGTGGCCGGATCGCGGCGGCGCGCGGCCAGCCATTCGGCATCGCCGCGGCGCTCGGTGCAGCGGTCGAGACCGGTCGTGGAATAGACGTGCGGCGGCGGGTTCAGCGGCCGTTCGCCACCCCTGTCCGCTCCTGCCGCCATTCCCTGCCTCCCCGTACTGGCCCCTTGCACGAGGGTCCGTTCCGCCCGATATTGCAGCCCGGAAGGCTGGATGCGGACGGCACGCTCGCCAACCCGGTCAGGTCCGGAAGGAAGCAGCCGTAACGAGGTCGGTGTCGGGTCGCACTCCAGTCTTCCCCCCTCCATTCATGCGCCCGATCGGATGGCTTCCGCAACCGCATCCCCGCAAGCTTACCGCGTCTTCGCCCGCGCCTACCGCCCGCGACGCCTGTCCGAACTCGTCGGTCAGGACGCCATGGTGCGCACCCTCGAACACGCCTTCCGTTCGGGACGCATCGCCCACGCCTTCCTGCTCTCCGGCATCCGCGGCGTCGGCAAGACGACCACCGCCCGCATCCTCGCCCGCGGGCTCAACTGCACGGGCCCCGACGGCAGCGGCGGGCCGACCACCGAGCCCTGCGGCGAATGCGAGAGCTGCCGCGCGATCCTCGAGGAACGCTCGCTGGACGTGATCGAGACCGACGCCGCCTCCCACACCGGCAAGGAGGACGTGCGGGAGATCATCGAGGGGGTGAAGTACGCGCCGAGCGCATCGCGCTTCAAGATCTACATCTTCGACGAAGTGCACATGCTCTCGGACAAGGCCTGGAACTCCCTCCTCAAGACGGTCGAGGAGCCGCCCCCCCACGTCAAGTTCATCTTCGCCACCACCGAGATCCGCAAGGTGCCGGTGACGGTGCTCTCGCGCTGCCAGCGTTTCGATCTGCGGCGCGTCGACGGCGAGCGGCTGGTGGCCCATCTGGAACGCATCTGCGCCCGCGAGAAGGTGACCGCCGAGCCGCGGGCGCTGGCCCTCGTGGCGCGCGCCGCCGAGGGCTCGGTGCGGGACGCCCTGTCGCTCCTCGACCAGGCGGTGGCGACGGGGGACGGGACGGTGACGGCGGCCGAGATCGAGGCGATGCTCGGCCTCGCCGACCGCACGCGATTGCTCGATCTCTACGAGGACGTGCTCGCCGGCCGGACCCGCGAAGCGATCGCCCGTTTCGCCGAGCTCTACGGGCTGGGCGCCGATCCGGCGGCGGTGATCCGCGATCTCCTGGAGATCACGCACTGGCTGACCCGCATCAGGCTCGACGCCGGCGATACCATGGAGACCGCCTTCGACACGGCGAGCGTGGCACGCGCGCGGAAGATGGCGGAAGGGGTCTCGCACCCGGTGCTGCAGCGGCTGTGGCAGATGCTGCTCAAGGGACTCGAGGAGGTACGCCTCGCCCCGGACGCTTGGGCGGCCGCCGAGATGCTGCTCGTGCGCCTGACCTGCGTGAGCGAGCTGCCGCCACCCGGCGAGCTCGCCCGGCTGCTGCGCTCGCAGCGCGGCGAGACCGCCGCATCCGCGCCCCGGCGCGAGGCGCGGCCGACCGTCCCGGCGGACGGCGCCACCGCCGCGACACCGCCGCGACCGCTGGAGATCCCCGACTTTCCGACCCTGGTCGAGCTGCTGAAGAGGCACGGCGAGCCGCTGCTGGGCGCCGCTCTCTTCGAGGGCGCGCATCTCATCAGCTTCGAGACCGGGCGCATCGTGCTGCGCCTCGAGCCGGGCGTGTCGAGCGATCTCCCGAACCAGCTCTCGCGCGCGCTCGGGCGGCTGACCGGCCGCGGCTGGGTGGTCGCCCTCGGCCGCGAGGAGGGGGCGCCGACTCTCGCCGAGCGGCGGGCCGAGGAACGGCGCCGGCGGATCGAGGCGGTGCGGCAGGATCCGCTGGTGCGCACCGCGCTCGAAACCTTTCCCGGTGCCCGGATCCTCGATGTGCGCACGGTCGACGATCGCGGGGCATCCACCGATCAGCGGAAGACGGGGGGGAAATGAAGAACCTCGCCAACATGTTCAAGGAAGCGCAGAAGCTCCAGGAGCGCATGAACGAGATGCAGGCGCGGCTGGCCGAGCTCGAGATCGAAGGCAGCGCCGGCGGCGGCATGGTGCGGGTCACCATGGACGGCAAGGGACAGATGCGGAAGATCAGCATCGACAGGTCGCTGGTCGATCCCGAGGAGGTGGAGATCCTGGAGGATCTGATCCTCGCCGCCGCCAACGACGCCAAGAGCAAGATCGAGGTGCGGGTGCAGGAAGAGATGGCCAAGCTCACGGGCGGTCTGCCCCTGCCGCCGGGAATGAAGCTGCCGTTCTGAGCCCAGATGGCCGCCGCCGAAATCGATCGGCTGATCCGCCTCCTCGCCCGGCTGCCGGGTCTCGGTCCGCGCTCCGCCCAGCGGGCGGCGCTGGCGATGCTCAAGCGCCCCGAGGTGCTGATGACCCCCCTCGCCCAGGCGTTGCTCGAATGCGCGAGCCGCATCGCCCGCTGCGCGCTGTGCGGCAATCTCGACAGCCGCGATCCCTGCACCATCTGCCGCGACGAGACGCGGGACGCCGGCCTCGTCTGCGTGGTGGAGGAGGTCGAGGATCTCTGGGCGATGGAGCGGGCGTCCAGCTTCCGCGGCCGCTATCACGTACTGGGCGGCACGCTCTCGGCCCTCGACGAGGTGGGGCCGGACGAGCTCGGCATCGGCCGCCTGCTGGCGCGCGTCGGCGACACGCCGATACGCGAGGTCATCCTCGGGCTGAGCGCCACGGTGGAAGGGCAAACCACCGCCCACTATCTCGCCGAACGCCTGCGGCCGCTGGGCGTGACCGTCACCCGGCTGGGCCAGGGGGTTCCGATCGGCGGCGAACTCAACTATCTCGACGAGGGAACACTCGACGCGGCGCTGCGCGCCCGGGAGCCGGTGGGCTGAGGCGAAACGGCGTCGGATTCGGAATCGGACATGGCGATCCTGCGCATTCTCGAAGTCCCGCACCCCATGCTCAAGCGACGGGCCGCTCCGGTGGAGCGGGTCGACGAGGAGATCCGTCGTCTGGTGCGGGACATGTTCGAGACCATGTACGAGGCGCCGGGCATCGGCCTCGCCGCGCCGCAGGTGGGGGTCGGCAGGCGGCTGTGCGTGATCGACGTCAGCGAGGAGAAGAACGCGCCGCTGTGCCTCGTCAATCCGCGCATCACCTGGCGGTCGGAGAACCTCGCGAGCGCCGAGGAGGGCTGCCTCAGCCTGCCCGACCAGTACGCCGAGGTGACGCGGCCCGATGCGGTGGAGGTGGTGTATCTCGACGAGCAGGGCGAGGAGCGGAAGCTCCGGGCCGACGGCCTGCTGGCCCGCTGCATCCAGCACGAGATCGACCATCTCGACGGTATCCTCTTCATCGACCACATCTCGGCCCTCAAGCGCAACATGATCCTGCGCAAGCTGGCCAAGGCCCGCCGCCTCAAGGCCAGCGCCTGAGACCGCGATGCCGCGCATCCTGTTCATGGGCACGGGCGCCTTCGGGGTGCCGGCGCTGGAGCGTCTCGCCCGCGAATACGAGGTGCCCGCCGTCTACACCCAGCCGCCGCGGCCCGCCGGCCGCGGCCACGGCGAGCGCCGTTCGGCGGTGCACGAGGCGGCGTTGCGGCTGGGCATCGGCGAGATCCGCACCCCCCCTTCCCTGAAATCGCCGGAGGTGCAGGTGGCGTTCGCCGCCCTCGCGGCCGATCTCGCGATCGTCGCCTCCTACGGGCTGATCCTGCCGCGGCCCGTCCTCGAAGCGCCGCGCGCGGGCTGCGTCAACATCCACGCCTCGCTGCTGCCCCGCTGGCGGGGGGCGGCCCCCATCCAGCGGGCGATCGAGGCGGGGGACGAGAGGACCGGGGTCTCCTTCTTCGTCATGGACGAGGGGCTCGATACCGGCCCGGTGCTGGCGATGTACGAGATCCCCATCGAACCGAAGATGCGGGCGGGTGTCCTCCACGACCGGCTGGCGGCGCTCGCGGCCGAACATCTCGTGGAAGTGGTCGAGGGCTATCTCGGGGGACGGCTGCGACCGCGCCCGCAGCCCGCCGAAGGGGCCACCTACGCGAAGAAGCTGCGCAAGGAGGAAGGCCATCTCGATTTCACCGCCCCGGCGGCGCTCCTCGAGCGGCGGATCCGCGCCTTCGATCCCTGGCCCGGCTGCTGGTGCTTCTGGCGGGATGTCCGCATCAAGCTCCTGGAGGCCGAGGTGATGACGGGCGGCGGCGCACCCGGAACCGTGATCGCCCTGCCGCTGACCGTGGCCTGCGGGGAGGGCGCGCTCGCCGTCACCCGGGTGCAGCGGGAGGGACGCAGGCCGATGACCGCCGACGAACTCCAGCGCGGGTTTCCGATCCCCCTCGGCGCCCGGCTGACCTGAGCCGGAGGCTCCGGGGTGCCCCGCTACCGCCTGACCCTCGAATACGACGGGCGCGGCTTCGTCGGCTGGCAACGCCAGGCCTCCGGCCTGTCCGTCCAGCAGGCGCTCGAGGAGGCGGTGGCCGCCTTCTGCGGCGAACGGGTGACGGCCGTCGCGGCCGGCCGCACCGACGCCGGCGTCCACGCCCTTGCCCAGGTGGCCCATGTCGATCTCGCCCGCGACTTTCCGCCCGAGCGGGTGATGGGGGCGCTCAACGCCCATCTGCGCCCGCATCCGGTGGCGGTGCTCGAAGCGCGGCGAGCCGGGCCCGGGTTCCACGCCCGCTTCTCCGCCACCGAACGCCGCTATCTCTACCGCATCCTCAACCGCCGGGCGCCGCCCGCCCTCGAGCGCGGGCGCGTGTGGCACGTGATCCGGCCCCTCGATGCCGAACGCATGCAGGAGGCCGCCTCGCTGCTGGTGGGCCGACACGACTTCACGAGCTTCCGCGACAGCCAGTGTCAGGCGGCCTCGCCGCTAAAGACCCTGCGTCGGCTCCACGTCCGCCGCTGCGGCGAGATCGTCGAGATCCACGCCGCCGCCCGCTCCTTCCTCCATCACCAGGTGCGCAACATGGTCGGCACCCTGGTGCTGGTGGGCGGCGGCAGGCGACCGATCGCCTGGGTGGCGGAGGTCCTGGCGGCGCGCGATCGCAGCCGGGCCGGGCCGACGGCACCGGCCGAAGGTCTCTACTTCGCGGGCGTCGGTTACGACGCGTAGAGCAGCGAGGTCACCATCCGGTCGACGAGAATGCCGGTGAGGAGGTCGGCGGCCACGAAGCCGCCGGCGATGCCGCCCGTGGTCTCCAGCGCCTGGCGGGCGACCAGCCACTGGTAGAAGACGACGGTGATGAAGGTGCCGAGCACGACGAGCGCCGCCACCGCGATCGGCAGCACCAGGCTCACCGCCACCGCCGTGGTCAGTGCCGCCGCCTGCAGCACCGAGGCCCAGTTGTCGGCGACGATCAGCGCCACGTAGCGGTGTTCGAGCCCGAACAGCCGCACCAGCAGGATGGCGACCAGCGGAAAGGCGGCCCAGTCCACCACATAGGCGAGGCTCCGCACCAGCACCACCAGCGGCAGGCTCGCCGGCAACCCGTTCGCCATGTAGTCGGTCGTCAGCATGAAGACGTAGAAGGGCGCCACCAGGACGGCCGCGAAGAAGGAGCGCCAGAAACCCTCGACGGTGAGATCGAACCAGCGCATCGCCATCGGATCGGTGCGCCACAGCAGCCAGGCGCCCGTGAGGGCCCGCGCGATCTCCTCGCGCCCGGGCATCACGTCCACCGCAGGAAGAAGCGCTCGACGAAGGCGAGATAGATGCGGGTCAGCCGTTCGATGTCGTCCACCTTCACCGCCTCGTCGGCCTGGTGCATGGTGCGGCCCACGATACCCAATTCCACGACGGGACAATAGCGGCGAATGAAGCGGGCATCCGAGGTGCCGCCCGAGGTATCGAGCCGCGGCGGCCGGCCGCGCACCTCGGCCACCGCCTCGCACAGGATCTCGTTGAGCGGTCCGGGGGGCGTCAGGAAGGCCTCGCCGCTGCAGCTCGTCTCGAGCTCGTAGCGCCCGCCGCAGGCGTCGAGGCGCCGCCGGAGGAGCCGTTCGAGCCCGGCCCGATCGTGGCGGTCGTTGAAGCGGACGTTGAAGACCGCCTCGGCCCGCCCGGGGATCACGTTGCTCGCCGGATTGCCGACGTCGATCGTCGTCACCTGCAGGCTCGAGGGCTCGAAATGGGCGCTGCCCTCGTCGAGCGGCTCCGCAACGAGGTGGCGGAGCATCGCCACCAGCCGATGGGCGGCGTTGTCCGCGCGCTGCGGATAGGCGACGTGGCCGGCGCGCCCGTGGACGACGAGCCGGCCGGTCAGCGAGCCGCGACGGCCGATCTTGGCGAGATCCCCCACCTCCTCGACCGAGGTCGGCTCGCCCACGAGACAGGCATCGAGCCGCTCGCCGCGGGCCGCCGCCCATTCCAGCAGCCGGCGGGTACCGTTGACCGCCGCCCCCTCCTCGTCGGCGGTGATCAGGAGCGCGATCGCACCGCGCGGCCGCGCCCCGCCGCGGAGCCAGCGACCGACCGCGGCCACGAAGGCGGCGATCCCGCTCTTCATGTCCGCGGCCCCCCGCCCGTAGAGACGGCCGTCGCGGATCTCGGCGGCGAAGGGATCGACGCTCCAGGCCGAGGGGTCGCCCGGGGGCACCACGTCCACATGGCCGGCGAAAGCCAACAGGGGGCGCCCTTCGCCGAGGCGCGCGTAGAGGTTGTCGACCGCTTCATCCCCCTCGCCGAAGCGCAGCCGGTGACAGACGAAGCCCATCTCCCCGAGCACCCTCTCGAGGATCGCGAGGGTGCCGGCCTCCTCGGGGGTGACGCTCGGGCAGCGCACCAGATCCCGGGTGAGCCGCACCGGATCGGGCGGTGCCATCAATCGCGCAGGAGATCGTTGATCGAGGTCTTGGCCCGCGTACCCGCGTCCACCCGCTTGACGATCACCGCGCAGTAGAGGCCCGGCCCGGGACGGCCGTCGGCGAGCGGTCTGCCCGGTAGCGTGCCCGGGACCACCACCGAATAGGCGGGCACCCGGCCGGTGAAGATCTCGCCGGTGGCGCGATCGACGATCTTGGTGGAGGCGCCGATGTAGACCCCCATCGAGATCACCGCGCCCTGCTCCACCACCACCCCTTCGGCGATCTCGCTGCGCGCGCCGATGAAGCAGTCGTCCTCGACGATCACCGGGTTGGCCTGCAGGGGCTCGAGCACGCCGCCGATCCCGGCACCGCCGGAGATGTGGCAGTTGCGGCCGATCTGGGCGCAGGAACCGACGGTCGCCCAGGTATCGATCATGGTCCCCGATTCGACCCGGGCGCCGATGTTGACGAAGCAGGGCATGAGCACGACGCCGGGGGCGATGTAGGCCGAACGGCGGACGATGCAGCCCGGCACGGCACGGAAGCCGGCGGCGCGGAAGCGCTCGGCGTCCCAACCCGCGAACTTGGAAGGGATCTTGTCCCACCAGACGGCGCCGCCGGGACCGCCCGGCACGAGCTCCATGTCGTTGAGGCGGAAGGACAGCAGCACCGCCTTCTTGAGCCACTGGTGGACGGTCCAGCCGCCCTCCGTCCTCTCCGCCACCCGGAACCTTCCGGCATCGAGCCCTTCGAGAGCCGCGTCCACCGCCTCGCGGGCCTCGCCCCGCGTCTGCGGACCGAGTTCGTCGCGCCTCTCCCAGGCCCTCTCCACGGCCCCCCTGAGCGCCTCGACCTCCATCGCCCTTTTCCTCCCGCTTGCGGCCGGCGTAAGGTACTGCGCGACCGGACCCTGTCAACTCGACCACCTTCCGCGGAGCGCCCCGAGACCATGCCGCCGGCCGCCTTCGTCGAAGCCTGCAGACGCCTTCTCGGAGAGGGCGGGCTGCTCGCCGAGGAGGACGCGATCGCCCCCTACACGGTGGATTTCTGGGGCCAGTACCGCGGTCGGACGGAGCTCGTGCTGCTGCCGCGCGACACCGCACAGGTGGCCGGCATCCTCGCCGCCGCGAGCGCCCACCGGGTGCCGATCGTGCCCCAGGGCGGCAACACGGGACTCGTGGCCGGCGGCATCCCCGATGCGAGCGGCGCGCAGGTGGTGCTCAGCCTCGCCCGCATGGAGCGCATCCGCGAGATCGACCCGGCGGGGGAGTACCTCGTGGCCGAGGCCGGCTGCGTGCTGGCCCGCATCCAGGAGGAGGCGGAGCGGGTCGGGCGCATGTTCCCGCTGAGCCTCGGCGCCGAAGGATCCTGCCGCATCGGCGGCAATCTCGCGACCAACGCCGGCGGGGTGAACGTCTTGCGCTACGGCATGGCCCGCCAGCTCGTGCTCGGGCTCGAGGTGGTGCTCGCCGACGGGCGGGTGTGGAACGGGCTCCGCCCCCTCCTCAAGGACAACACCGGCTACGATCTCAAGCAGCTGTTCATCGGCGCCGAGGGTACCCTGGGCGTGATCACCGCCGCCTGCCTGCGCCTCGTGCCGGCGCCG
>JALUAG010000070.1 GCA_027045875.1 Alphaproteobacteria bacterium
GCGAAAGACCGACCGCGGGAACATCCTCAGGGTGTATTTTCGCGAGGAAAACGGCGTGGAGACGGTCGTTCTGGTGATTACCGTCTACCGCACGCGGCGCTGGGGAAAGGGTAGAATGAAGCGATGAAGCTTGAGTTCGACCAAGAAGCCGATGCGCTTTACCTGCGCCTCAAGGACGGCCAGGTCGCGGAAACCCGCGAGGTTCAGCAGGGCGTCTTCGTCGATTACAACCGCCTCGGAAACCCGATCGGGATCGAGGTTCTGGGCGTCAGCAAGTACATGAAGGGCGGGGAATTGAAGCTGCCCGAGAGGATTCTGCGCCTCGCTTACACCACAAAAACCGCCTGATCAGTCCGCACTCTTGAACCCCGCGCGTAAACCCCGCGCGGGGTTTACTGTAGCGCCTCCGACCTCGCCTCGTTAACGCTGGGGGCGCGAAGGAGGCGTTATGGCACAAACGTTAGCGCTGGGCGGGATCTCTACGCAGACCGTCCAGAAAGCCGCGGGCGAGTTCTCCAAGCCGGAAGGCTACGGGGCGGTGCTCGGGGCGGGCGCCGCCGTGGCGCTGGAGAAGCTGCTCTTCAGCTCGATGCGCGGCCTCTTCGGGTACGCCGTCAAGAAGGACGGCCGCACCGTCTACGTGGCTGTGGACGAGAACGGCAACCCCGACCCTGAGAACCCGCTGGAGATCGCCCCGATCATGCGGCTACTGGCAAAGACGGGCCTGGCCCTCGCGGGAGCGTCCGTCTACATCGGCTCGAAGGACAAGATGGCGAAGTTCGCCGGTCTCGGCACCATGGCCGTCGCCGGCTTCCACGTCGCCGAAGACCTGCTCGCGCTCGTGGGCGTCGAGCTCTAAGGAGGCAACACATGCGTGAACGGAAACTGCTGCACACCTCGGAAGAGGCCAAGATCCTGGGAACCGGTGTCGCGAACCGCAAGGTGAGCGTGCTGGAGTTCGTCGTGCCCGAGGGCGCGACCTACCTGCTCAAGAACGCGGCCGAGCTGGTCATGAAGCTCTTCGACGGCTCGGGCAACGAGATCCCGCCCAGCTCCTTCGTCTACTTCTACAAGAAGCGCAAGGGCGAGGACGGCGAGGTCTTCCTCACCAAGATGAGCTACGGCCCCTTCTTCGACCTCACCCCCGGCGAGCAGCGCAACGACAAGTTCGCCAAGCGCACCCGGGTGGACCTCGGCGTCGCCCCTGGAGCGCGCTTCACCGAGGGAGACGCCATCCAGGTGTGGGTCGAGTCGCCCGCGGTCGTGGACCTCACCCACGCCAACACCCGCTTCGAGCTCACCGTCGGGCTGGAGTAAGGAGGCGACATGAAGCTGATCGACCTCATCGCTGGCCGGTTGCGCCGCATCCGCACCCTGCCCGTCACGGGTGGCGTGAAGGCGGCGGTGCAGCCCATCCGCGGCCGCCCGGTCAAGCCGGTGGCCGGCCCGAAGCCTACGAGCGCGGCCATCCCCCTCGGCCTGCCCCAGCGCGCCCTGATCGACCGGCGCGACATGGACGCGGGGGTGGACTGGAAAGCGAACGAGTGGCGCCCTATCGCGTACTTCAAGATCCCGCAGGGCACGATCTACCGTCTTCCCGAAGGTGAGCCCGTACGGCTCTACCTCAAGGCTCAGGCCACTGCGGCTGACGTGGACAACAGCGGCGGCGCGTCAGCAGTAACCGCCACCGTCAACACTCCCGGCATCGTCCAGACCAAGATGCGCGCGGTGACCCTGCCAACCATCAACCACCCCGAGGTGGTGGCGTGGGCGACCGTCGGCGGCGCTCGCCAGAAGGTGCCCGTCCAGGCCATCGACTATGCGGCCGAGACCGTCACCCTCAGCGTCCCCGCCGGTGAAAGCTGGACCGACATCACGGTGTACTACGTCCACGGCGACGGCGAGTTCCGCATCCGCGCGCAGCGCGAGCTGGGCAACGCGGACACCGCGGCCGCCCTGCTCATGGACGGCGCCTTCGGGGCGATCCACACCGTCAGCCAGATCGACGACGAGGAAGCGCCCACCTGGCCGCGGCTCACGACCCTGATCCAGAGCAACCGCCTGGTGCTGGAAGTGCGAACCGGGATCCGCATCGACTGGAACGACGAGGCCGAGCACGTCTTCCAGCTGGAGGCCTACGTGCTCCAGGTGGCCGTGCAGGACAAGGCCGCCCTGCGGCGCCTCGCCGAGATCGAGTGGAGGGGAGGTCTCTAATGCCCGAGGCCACCACCCAGTACGGCTACGAGTGGATGAACGCCCTGTCGCAGGCTGGCGACCTCTTCGGGGACCTCTTCCCCGTCTTCGAGGCGTACGGTCTCGTTCCCGGGCAGGACGCCGGGCAACCCATGCCTCCCGCGCAGCCGCAGCCGGGCGGCATCGTGGTGCAGCCCGCCCCTGAGGTGATCACGCCCAAGTGGTACGACCAGATTCCCCCGTGGGGTTGGGGGCTGATCGGGCTGGGCGGCGGGGCGCTCGTCTTCGCGCTCTTGCGGCAATAAGGAGCGTCCGTGGATCCGCTGACCGCCATCCTGCAATTCGCCGGCGGCGCCGTCGGGGGCTTGTTCAAGTTCCTGGGCGCCGACCGGCAGGCGCGTGTGGCCGAAACACAAATCACGGCCGATCTCCAGGCGAAACAGAGTTACTTCGAGGCCTGGCTGCAAAGCGTGCTGGCTCAGGAGCGGGCGGCGCGGGGCGCTTACCGCCGAGACACCGCCCTGGGCTGGATCGGCGGCGACGTGGACAAGACGCGCGCCTACTACGGCTACCAGACGGCCAACGCCCTCCGGGGCTCCGTCGTGGCCGTGGCGGGGGTGGGCCTGCTGGCTCTGGCCACCTACCTGGCCATGCGAGGGGAGAAATGAAGACGGCGATCCTCATCCCCGTTCTCGGGGCCGGCGCGGCGCTGGT
>JALUAG010000071.1 GCA_027045875.1 Alphaproteobacteria bacterium
CGGCACCGGCAAGCGCTTCGGCCTGGTGCAGGACTGGTGGTACGACGGTCGCCGCGACGTGATCGCCTCGACCCGGGCCGCGCTCGACTATCTGCAGTTTCTCCACGAGGAATTCGACGGTGACTGGCTGCTGGCGCTGGCGGCCTACAACTCCGGCGAAGGCACGGTGCAGAAGGCGGTCCGCCACAACCGTCGGCGCGGCCGCCCCACCGACTTCTGGCACCTGCGCCTGCCGCGCGAGACCCGCAGCTACGTCCCGCGCCTGCTCGCGCTGGCCGCCGTGGTCCGCGAGCCGGAGCGCTACGGCGTGCGCCTGCCGCCCATCCCCGACCGGCCCCACCTGGCCGTGGTCGACACCGGTGGCCAGATCGACCTGGCGCTCGCTGCCCAGCTGGCCGGCATCGACATCGAGATCCTGTACCGCTACAACCCGGGCCTCAACCGCTGGGCCACCGACCCGCGGGGCCCCCACCGGCTGGTCCTGCCCATCGAGCATGCCGAGCGCTTCCGGACCCGCCTCGCTGAGGTGCCGCCCCAGGCCCGCGTGCGCTGGACGCGCCACCGCGTGCGCCGGGGCGAGACCCTGGGGCACATCGCACGCCGCTACCGCGTGACCGTCGCCGACATCCGTCGCGTGAACCGCATCCGCGGTCACCTCATCCGTGCCGGCCAGAGCCTGCTCATCCCCGTGGCGAGCCACCACCACGGCACCTATAGCCTCAGCGCCGAGGCCCGGCGCGCGCGCCTGCGCGCCACGCCCCGGGGCGACCGCAAGGTCGTGCACCGCGTCCAGCGCGGCGACACCCTGTGGGGCATCGCGCGCCGGTACGGCGTCTCCATGCGCCGGCTCGCCCGCTGGAACGGCCTCGCGCTGCGCGATCCCCTGCGCCCCGGCGACACCCTGGTCGTGTGGCTGCCCGCGGGGCGTGCGCCAGCCACCACCGCGCCCGCCGGCCTCGCCACGGTGCTCCCCGGTGAGGCCCGGCGCACCATCCACTACGTGGTGCGCCGCGGCGACTCGCTCTCACGTATCGCCAAGCGCTTCCGCGTGCGCGTGAGCGACCTCGTGCGCTGGAACGGGATCTCGGTCGACGACTACCTGCGCCCGGGCCAGCGCCTCAAGGTGCACGTGGACGTCACCCGCCTCGGCGCCGGCTGACCGGGGCCGGATTAGCCTTCTCGGACGGCTGAATACCGGCCTAGAAGCTGTCTCAGAAACCCCCGTGGGTCGCGACCGTGGCGATTTCGGTCCAGGACAAGGCGCGCCGACCGAGCGTGGCCGGGCGCCACGTGAGGGAGGCGCAACGCCGTCATGGGCCGAAAGCGCCCGGTCCCCGAAGGGGTTGCGGTCGGACCGCGCTCGTCCGCCTTTAGGCAGGAGACCGATGCCAGTCACTATGGCTACGGGTCTGGAACGCGGTCCGGCCGCAACGCGGCCCGCGCGGGATTTTTGAGACAGCTTCTAGCCTTCCGTGGAGGCTAATTGCCGGCGGCCGGCACGGGCATGGCCCCTTCCGGGGAGCCGCCTTCCGGTCGCCTCCAAGATCCCCTCCGTAGAGCCGGCTTCCAGCCGGCCCCGGTGCGGCCGGAAGCCACATGGATGGTGGACGGTGAACAGTAAACGGCTCACGGACCATCACAAACGGCAGTCACGCCCCCTCTTTCCTTGCTACTTGCTACTTGCTACTTGCTACTCCCGTCCGCCGTTCACCGTCCACCGCTTCGGCGTGGCTGGAAGCCGAGTCGGAGGGGGATGGGTATCGCGGCCGGCCTCAGGCCGCCCAGGCCGCGCGCGCCGCCTCCACGGCCTCCCCGCGCGGGACGCGCACGCCCATGTCCGCCAGCACCGCCTCCAGCGCCGAGAGGCACAGCAGCACGTGCCGCTCCGTGCAGCTCGCGCCCATGAGCCCGATGCGCCAGACCTTGCCCGCCAGTGTCCCCAGGCCCGCCCCGATCTCCAAGCCGAAGCGCTCCAGCAGCGCGCGGCGCACCGCCGCCTCGTCCACGCCCTCGGGGACGCGCACCGCATTGAGCTGCGGCAGCCGCGCCTCCGGCCGCACCGCGAGCTCCAGCCCCATCGCCTCCAGCCCCGCCTTCAGGGCCTCGTGGTGGCGGCGGTGGCGCGCCCAGGCCTTCTCCAGGCCCTCCTCGAGCAGGACGCGCAGCGCCTCGTGCAGCCCGTAGAGCGCGTTGACCGGCGCGGTGTGGTGATAGGTCCGCTTCGCCCCCTCGCCCCAGTAGCCCATGACCAGGTTCAGGTCCAGGAACCAGCTCTGCACCGGGCTCTTGCGTGCGCGCACGCGCTCGGCCGCCCGCTCGCTGAAGGTCACGGGCGCGAGACCCGGCGCGCACGAGAGGCACTTCTGCGTGCCGGAATACACCGCGTCCGCGCCCCAGGCGTCCACCTCCACGGGGATGCCCCCGAGCGACGTCACCGTGTCGACGATCGTCAGGCAGCCGTGCTCGCGCGCGAGCCCGACGAGCGTCTCGGCGTCGGAGCGGGCACCCGTCGACGTCTCCGCGTGCACGAAGGCCACCACCTTCGCGTCCGGATGCGCCTTCAGGGCGTCGGCCAGCTTCTGGGGGTCCACCGGCTCGCCCCAGGGATCGTCCACGACCACGGCCTCCCCGCCGCAGCGCACCACGTTCTCGCGCATGCGCTCGCCGAAGACGCCGTTGCGGCAGACGATCACCTTGTCGCCGGGCTCCACGAGATTGACGAAGCAGCACTCCATGCCCGCCGAGCCCGGCGCCGAGACCGGCAGCGTCAGCCGGTTCCCGGTGCGGAAGGCCGCCTGCAGCATGGCCTTCAGCTCGTCCATCATGCGCACGAACTCCGGGTCCAGGGGCCCGATCGTCGGCCGCGCCATCCCCTC